>NZ_JABBWU010000028.1:0-107479 GCF_012999525.1 Microbispora sp. H10836 | reverse complement strand
CCTTCAGCAGCCCGTACACGGCCGGCACCTGCGCGCCGTGGCACACCAGCGCGATCGGGAGGTTGCGCGCGAAGAAGTGCTCGGTGATGCGCCTGACGTCGGCGTCGACCCGGATCCACTCGGGGGCACGTCCCCCAGGGATGATGAGGGCGTCATAGCGCTCGACGTCGACCTCGGCCCAGGGCACGTCGACCGGCAGCTTTCGGCCGTTCTTCTCCACGTAGGCGTCGGAGTTGGGGTCGAACTCGTGGATGACCAGCTGAACGTCACGCATCGTCCGTGACGAGACGTCGACGTCCCAGCCCCCCTCCTGCACGCGATAGTAGGGATACATGGTGTCGAGCTCCTCGGCGGCATCGCCGGTAAGGAGCAGTGCTCTGGGCACCTGCTTCTCCTCGCATATGGGGCGGGTGAGGTGGATCCGATCCGATCCGATCCGGTTGAGTCAGCATTCCTCGGCCCGGCCCGCCCGTCAAGCCTTTACGCCATTCCGTCCGCGTCCTTGACCTCGTCGAACAATCGGCGGAACCGCTCGCCGGACAGCAGGATGTGCCGGCGCATGGCGTAGGCGGCGGCGTCGGGGTCACGCGCGGCGATCGCGGCCAGAACCTCTTCGTGCTCGGCCATGGCCAGGTGAGTGACCTGGGTGTCGTGGAGAAGCCGGAACAGGTGCACGTGCGTGTGCAGGCGAGCGAGCGCTTCGCGGATGACCTGGTTCTCCGCGCTCAGGGCGACGAGATCGTGAAAAGCGGCGTCGCGTAGCCCGAAGGCGCCATAGGCCACGAGCCCGTTGCCCCCCTCCAGCTCCGCCATCTCCTCCAGCATTCGCCGCAGACCGGCCACCTGCTTCGAGGATGCGCGTTCGGCGGATCTGCGCGCCGCTGCCGGCTCGAGGAGCAGGCGGAGCTCAAGCATGTCCTCGAATCGCTGACGGGTGATTTGAGGGGGAATGCGATAGCCGGCATGGGGCACACGCACGACCAGGCCCTCGGCCTCCATGCGGTTCAGAGCGTCTCGGATCGGCGTCTGCGAGACCCCCAGCTCTCGCGCCAGGACGTCGATCGTGACGCGGGAGCCAGGCTCGATCCGTAGCGACATCAGCTGTCCGAGCAGCGTGTCGTACACCTCGTCGGCAAGCCGGCCGCGAGATCTTCGCGGCGGCGTTCCGCCCGTCATGGCCCCACGGCGCCGCGCGATCATCACTTCGTCGTCCATCGTGACGTGAGACCTTTCTTACGTTTTCGGAAACCTGTTGACTTCGGTCGCAACGCTGCGGGATGTTGACGCCCCCACTCGGATCGTATAGGAAAGGTGGCGGATGCCAGCCATCCTTCACCCTCGCGAAACCCCCCGTCATCGCTCCGCTTCGATCAGTTGGAGCTCCCTATGAGCATGCTCGACGTCCTACTCGGTTCGCCCCCGGGCCGATAAGGACCGAAGGACTTCTCGACTGCTTGAAGCGCCATTACGTCGCGGCGTACCCGTGACGCCGGTCTGCGGGTCAGCCCTGCGACAGCCGGCAACACGCCTGAACACCCCCCAGCAACTGCTCGGCGAAGCACGCAGCAGGGCTCCAGAGGTCCCCCCCAGAAAGCAGGCAAGAAGATGCGGTATCCGAAGCGAATAGGACGACTGCCCGTTCCCGGTCGAAAGGCGCGGCTGGCGACGGCGGCCATGTTGGTGGCCGCGGCCATGGCGGCTTGCGGCCAGGACGACGGCGCGACGTCGAGCGCCCCCAAGGCGCCGGCGACCATCCCGGAGCTCACCAAGGACCCGCTGACCCTCAGCTTCATCTGGTTCGACTGGCCCCCCGCCCACGCGCTGGAAGACTTCGCGAACGCGGAGTACACCAAGGACCGGCCGAACGTGACCATCAAGGTCAACACCGTGCCGAACGCGAACTGGCACGACGCGATGTTCACCCAGTTCGCAGCGCACAAGACCGACTTCGACATCCCGATCCTGGACTCGCAGCACATCGGCGAGGCCGTGACGAACGGCAACATCCTCGACATCACCGACTTCGTCAAGCAGAACATCGAAGTCAACGCCTACAACCCGTACCTCCTGGCGGCCTACGGCCAGTACCCCCAGGCGGAGACCGGGAAGCGCGACGAGAACGCCAGCCTGTACGGACTGCCGCTGCTCGGCGACACCTGGACGATGATCTACCGCAAGGACCTGATCGGCGACACGCCGCCGCAGACCTGGGACGAGATGATCTCAGTCGCCGAGAAGTGCCAGGCGGACAACCCCGGCGTCAGCGGGCTGGCTTTCCACCAGGCCAACGGCTCCGACGCCGCGGCCGTCACCTACAACACGGTCAACGGCGTCTACGGCGGCAACCTCTGGGACGCCAAGGCGCGCAAGATCGACGGCGTCGTCAACGACGCCGCGGGCCAGGAGGCGATGGACGTCCTGGTCAACAAGATGAAGCCGCTGACCGCCGCAGGCTCCGGCAACTGGTTCATCGACGAGGTGAACGCGGCGGTCGCCCAGGGCAAGGCATGTATCGCGTTCAACTGGATCGCCGCGAGCGGCGGCCTGCTCGACCCGAAGCAGTCGACGCTCGGCACCACGCGGGAGCAGATTCTCGACAAGCTGGGCTTCGCCCCCCTGCCGAGCCAGAAGACGAACCTGGTGCCTCTCGGCGGCATGGGGATGCACGTGTCGGCCTACTCCCCGGAGGCGAACCAGGCGGAGGCCCTGAACTTCATGAAGTGGTTCGAGCAGGCTGACATCCAGAAGAAGTGGGCCGCGGCTGGTGGCGTGCCATCGCGTACGGACGCCCTGGAGTCGCCCGAGTTCCTCAACGCCGGGCCGTTCAACAAGGTGTACACCGACTCGGTTTCGCGGATGCGGGACATGTGGAACGTCCCCGAGTACGCGCGCCTCATCGACATCGAGAACACCAACGTGAACGCGGCTCTCAACGGCGCGAAGAGTCCGAAGGACGCGCTCAACGACATCGCCAAGGAGCAGCAGGCCGTGCTCGACTCCAGCGGCCGCAAGGGCGGCGGCGGACTGTGAGTGACCCCGTCCCTCTGACGATCGACCAGCCCGGGCAGGTGGCGTCCGCGACGCCGCCTGCACCGGGCCGGTCCCGCCGCCTGAGCGACCGCTGGCTCGCCGGGGCCTTCATCTCCCCCGCGTTGCTGCTGTTGCTCGCGATGTCGGTGTTCCCGTTGCTGTGGGCGTTGTACCTGTCTTTCACCGACTACTCGGCCACCCGCGGGGGGCCCGCCCATTTCGTTTGGTTCGAGAACTACACCGCCATCCTGACGTCGGCGCAGGTCCACCTGAGGGCCTTTACGACGTTGATCTACGTGGTCGGCGCGGTCGTCTTGCAGACCGTGCTCGGCTTCACCATCGCCTACCTGATCTCACGGCGCACGCACGGGCGAGGACTGCTGACCACTCTGTTCCTGGTTCCGATGATGCTGTCGCCGGTCGTGGTCGGGCTGTTCTGGCGATTCATGCTCGACGCGCAGTTCGGTGTGGTCAACAGCATGCTCGGCTCGCTCGGCCTGGGGAAGGTGGAGTGGCTCACCCGGCAGGGAACGGCATTGCTTTCCCTGATCGTGGTCGACACCTGGCAATGGACGCCGTTCATCATGCTCATCGCACTCGCGGGCCTTACCGCGGTCCCCAAGTACCTGTACGAGGCCGCCTCGATCGACCGGGCGTCCGAGTGGTTCCGGTTCCGCACCATCACTCTTCCGCTGGTGTGGCCGCTGCTCCTCATCGCCGTGTTGTTCAGGGCCATCGAGGCCTTCCGCCTGTTCGACCTCGTCTACATCCTCACCAGCGGAGGTCCGGGGGTCTCCACCGAGACGTTGTCGTTCCACGTCTACAAGGTCGCGTTCCTGGGCTTCAACACCGGAACCGCCTCGGCGTACGGGATCCTCATGGTCCTCGTCGTCCTCGTCCTCACGCAGCTCTACCTGCGCTACTTGAACAAGCTCAAGGAGGACTGATGGCCGTCTCCGTCGACGAGGCCGTGTCCACAGGTCCTGGCCGGGATCACACGCCCTCCACGCGGCGCCGTGGCGGCCGGGGCCGCTCCGTGCTGGAGGTCGCGCTGCTGACCGTGCTGGCCGTCGTGATGCTCTTTCCGGTGCTGTGGATGATCGAGACGTCCATCAAGGAGAACCGGGACGTCTACGCCATCCCGGCCAAGTTCTTCGACTTCAAGGTCACTCTGGACCATTTCAAGGACGTGTTCGCCGGCTCCGGCGGCGGTCGCTCGGCCTTGTCCGTCTCGTTCCTCAACTCCGTCGTGGTCGCCGGGGTCTCCACGGCGCTGGCCACCGTGCTGGGGGTCCCGGCGGCCTGGGCCTACTCACGCTTCTCCGTGAAGGCCAAGAAGGACCAACTGTTCTTCATCCTGTCCACCCGCTTCATGCCGCCCGTGGTGGTCGTGATCCCGATCTTCCTCATGTACCGCCAACTCGGACTCATCGACAACAAGCTCGGCCTGATCCTCATCTACACCGCGTTCAACGTCCCGTTCACGATCTGGATGATGAAGGGGTTCGTCGACGAGGTGCCCGCAGAGTACGAGGATGCCGCCATGCTCGACGGCTACACCCGCCTGCAGGCGTTCTGGAAATTCACCCTTCCCCTGCTCCTGCCCGGCATCGCCGCGACGGCGGTCTTCGCACTCATCTTCTCGTGGAACGAGTTCGTGTTCGCCATCTTCCTTACCTCCAGCGACAGCGTACGGACGGCTCCACCCGCCATCGCCGGCCTCATCGGTGGAACCACTACGGACTGGGGTCTCGTGGCCGCCGCCTCCGTAGTGTTCGCCCTACCGGTGCTCGTCTTCGCCTACCTGGTGCGCAAGCACCTCGTCGCCGGTGTGACGCTCGGGGCGGTGCGACGCTGATGGCGGGCATCGAGGTGACCACCCTGCACAAGCGCTACCCGGACGGGACGGTCGCAGTCGAACAGGTGGACCTGTCCATCGGCGACGGTGAGCTGTTCGTGATGCTCGGCCCTTCGGGTTGCGGCAAGACGACCACGCTGCGGGCCATAGCCGGCCTGGAGAGGCAGACGTCGGGCGACATCCGCATCGGCGACACGCTGGTCAACGACCTGCCGCCCGCTGAGCGCGACATCGCCATGGTGTTCCAGTTCTACGCTCTCTACCCGCATCTGAGAACCCGCGACAACCTGGCGTTCCCACTGCGGGCCGAGGGACTGCCCAAGGCGGAGGTGCAGGAGCGGGTCGACGAGGCCGCCCGGCTGATGCGGCTTGGTCCGCTCCTGGACCGGCGACCGCACCGGCTGTCCGGCGGGGAGCAGCAGCGCGTCGCGCTTGCCCGCGCCCTGGTGCGACGACCGCGCGCATTCCTCATGGACGAACCGCTCACCAATCTGGACGCGGAGCTGAGGGCGGACATGCGCACGGAGATCAAGCACCTGCAGGGGGAGCTGGGGACGACGATGGTCTACGTCACCCACGACCAGGTCGAGGCGATGTCGCTCGGTCACAGAATCGCCATCCTCAACAAGGGCCGCGTCGAGCAGATCGGCACGCCGCTGGAGGTCTACGACCGTCCGGCGAGTCTTTTCTGCGCCGCGTTCATCGGCTCCCCGCCGATGAACCTGATCGAGGTGGAGGTGGCCGACGGGAAGCTGCGCGGTCAGGGCGGACTGGTCCTCACGCCACCGCCAGCCCTGCCGCGCGACCGTCGCCTGGTCGCAGGCGTCCGTCCGGAGGCGCTGGAAGTCACAGAACCGGGGGCGGAAGGTTCGGTCCCGGCCCGCGTGGTCTCGGCGGAGTGGCTGGGCGACGAAATCATCTACGTGGTCGACCACGGCGGCCAGCGCGAGGTACGAGTTCGGATGGCACCGACTGTCCGTTTCGCTGCTGACGCACCGGTCGGGCTGCGGCACACCGGCGGGCCCCCGCCGGTCTACGACGTGGACACGGAAGAGCTGGTGGCCTGATGGGAACCGTGGCAGTACACGGGCTGCGCAAGTCCTTCGGCAAAGTCCAGGCCCTGGACGGGGTGACGCTGGACGTGCCGGACGGCTCGTTCTTCGTCGTGCTCGGGCCCTCCGGGGCAGGCAAGACGACGACCCTGCGAGCGATCGCCGGCCTTGAGAAGCTTGACGCCGGGTCGGTGCATCTGGACGGGAGGGACGCGACCGGTGACACCCCGGCCGCACGCGACCTGGCCATGGTCTTCCAGAGCTACGCCCTCTACCCGCGACGCACGGCGTACGAGAACATCGCTTCGCCGCTGCGGGCCCGCCGCTGTTCTTCGAGCGAGATCGCCGCTGCCGTCGAGCAGATGTCGAGCCTGCTGCACATCGAACGTCTGCTGCAGCGTCGTCCCGCGCAGATGTCGGGCGGTGAGATGCAGCGTGTCGCCCTGGCCCGGGCGCTGGTCCGTCGCCCGCGCGCGTTTCTCATGGACGAGCCGCTGACGAACCTCGACCTCAAGCTCCGCGTCGAGATGCGCACCGAGCTCACCCGTATCCACCGGAGCCTCGGGGGGACCTTCGTCTACGTGACCAACGACCAGGTCGAGGCCCTGTCCATGGCCGACCAGGTCGCGGTCCTCAAGGAGGGGAAGGTGCAACAGGTCGGAACGCCGGCCGAGGTGTACGAGCGTCCAGCCAACCAGTGGGTCGCGGGCTTCGTCGGGAGCCCGTCGATCAGCCTGCTCGCCTGCCACGCCGAGGGAGATCGCCTGGTCGGGGCGGAGGGCTGGACGCTGCCGCGGCCCCGCTGGACCACGGCTGAGGACGGTCGTCCGCTGCTGCTGGGCCTGCGCGCGGAGGACCTGTCCGTCGAGCGGCGTGGGGACGCGTCGTTGCCGGGTGAGCTCTACGGCCTTGAGCCGCTCGGTGACCGAACGGTGGTCGACGTCCAAGTGGGGACGGAGATGCTCAAGGTCAAGGCACGACCCACCTTCACCGCTACGCCGGGCGAGCGGCTGCATGTCACGGTCGACCTGGACCGTGCGCACCTGTTCGACGCGGGCACCGGGCTGGCGCTGTCCGAGGCCGGGAGGTAACCGCCCGGGAGGTAACCGCACAGGGCGGCGACGTCGACATGCGCCCGCACGTGGCAATCGAGCCTCGGCGACCATCACCGGTGGGCACGGCCTGACGACGCTGAAGCAGCCATGGTCCGAGAAGGCGACCGGTGGCGCGGAGCGTCGCCCTGCAGCCGGGGCCAAGGCCACGTTCGACCCGCTCGGCAACCTCGACCCCGACGAGGTCGTGTGAGCCGTTCGTCAACGCGCGTGGCGCGATCGCCGAGGTCACGCTGGACATCACCAAGAAACATCGCAGGAGGCGACGCAATGAGTGACCCGATGAACGTCCTGGCCCCCGAGCACCGGCGGCTCCGGATCGGCGACGCCTGGCGCGACGCCGCCAGCGGAGCCACGTTTGCCGTCGAGGACCCGGCCACCGGCAAGACCATCGCCGAGGTGGCGGACGCCGGCGTCGTCGACGGGCTCGCCGCTCTGGACGCGGCGAGCAAGGCGATGGCGGAGTGGGCGGCGACCCCGCCGCGAAAACGGTCAGAGTTGTTGACCGCGACGTACCGGGCACTGACCGAGCGATCCGAGGAGGTCGCCCGGCTGATAACGCTCGAGATGGGCAAGCCGCTCGCCGAGGCTCGGGCAGAGGTGGCCTACGGCGCCGAGTTCTTCCGTTGGTTCGCCGAGGAGGCGGTGCGCGTCGAGGGGCGCTACAACACCGCTCCCAATGGTGGATATCGCATCCTCACCGTGCCGAAGCCGGTCGGACCGTGCGTCTTCGTGACGCCCTGGAACTTTCCGTTGGCCATGGGTGCCCGCAAGATCGCTCCTGCGCTCGCGGCGGGTTGTACGACGATCACCAAGCCGGCCGCCCAGACGCCACTCACCATGCTGTTCCTGGCCCGCATCATGGAGGAAGTCGGCGTTCCCGCGGGTGTCGTCAACGTCGTGACGACCAAGCGTTCCGGCGAGGTGGTCTCAGCACTGCTGGCCGACCGTCGGACCCGCAAGCTTTCGTTCACCGGGTCGACCGAGGTCGGGCGCGTGCTGCTACGACAGGCGGCGGACAACGTGCTGCGCACCTCCATGGAACTGGGCGGCAACGCGGCCTTGATCGTGTGTGCCGACGCGGACCTGGACGTCGCGCTCGACGGTGCCATGGTGGCCAAGATGCGCAACATCGGGGAGTCCTGCATCGCGGCCAACCGAATCTACGTCGAGGAGTCGGTGCGCGAGGAGTTCACGGCGCGCTTCGCCAAGCGTATGGGCGCGCTCTCGGTGGGCCATGGTCTCGACGACGGCGTGGACGTCGGGGCGTTGATCGACGAGGCCTCGGTCACCAAGATCGAGGAGCTCGTCGCCGACGCGGTCCATCGCGGCGCCCGTGTCCTGGTGGGCGGCGAGCGTCCGGATGGGCCGGGCCACTTCTATCCGCCTACGGTCCTCGTCGATGTGCCCGAAGACGCGCGGATACTGGAGGAGGAAATCTTCGGCCCGGTGGCGCCGATCATCTCGTTCACGTCCGACGACGAGGTGATCGCGAAGGCCAACGACACCGAGCACGGCCTGGTCGGATACGTCTTCACCCGTGACCTCCAGCGGGCGCTCCGGTTCACCGAGGGGCTGGAGACGGGGATGGTCGGCATCAACCGTGGTCTGATCTCGGACCCGTCAGCTCCGTTCGGAGGCGTGAAGCAGTCCGGGATCGGCAAGGAGGGGTCGCACGAGGGCATCCTTGAGTACCTCGACGTCACCTACGCGGCGATCGACCTACCGTGACCGGCCTGCTGCTCGGGGTGCCCGCCGAGGATCACCGCGCCCTGCGCACACATGACCTGACCGGCCTCCACCCGTGGGGCGGGACCCGGGCCATGGTCGGCACGAATCCGCCGGCACCCGGGGACGCCGTCGACTCCGCCGGTGTGCGCGCCACAGACGCGGCCGCGGCGGTGGACGGGGCGATCAGCCCTTTCGGCGCTCCCAAAGGCTACGCCCTCAGGCTCATGATCGAGGTGCTGGTCGCGACCTCGACTCGTACCGGCCTTGGCGACGATGTCCGCGGGACCCTCGACCCGACTGACCCGCCCACCAAGTACGTCTTCATCGCGATGGACCCGGGGGCGCCCGGGCGCGACCGAGTCCGGGAGCCCGGCGCGCGCCTGCGCCACCCGGCAGCCAACCTTGCCGACGCCGTCCCGGTCTCGCGGGTGACCTGGACGTCCGCCCAGCAAATCACCGCCGACGTTCCAGAGAGGCACTGACATGCTTGAGACCGTCCGCGGACCACGCCAGCTGATAGTGGGCGAAGGGGTCGCGCAGAACATCCCACGAGTGGTGGCCGAGTGTGGCTCGCGAGTCCTCATCGTGACCGACCGGTTTCTTCTGGGGCAGCCGGGCGTGGCCGAGATCGTGGCCGCCGTGCGGGAGAAGGTCGCAGTCGTCGGGGTGTTCGCCGACGCGACTCCGGACGTGCCACTCGCCGATGTCGCCCTGGCCGTCTCGGCCGCCGCAGAGGTGGACGCCGACGTACTCCTCGCCATCGGGGGTGGCACGGTGATCGACCTCGCCAAAATCGTCGGCGTAATCCGGCGCCACGGTGGGACGCCGCGTGACTTCTACGGCGAGTCGAAGGTGCCGGGGCCGACGATTCCTCTCGTCGCGGTCCCGACGACGTCAGGCACCGGCTCCGAGCTCACGCCCGTCTCGGTGTTGACCGACCCGGACCGCGAGCTGAAGGTGGGGGTCTCCAGCGTCCACATCGTGCCCGACTTCGCCATCGTCGACCCCGAGCTCACCTACACCTGCCCTGCGACCGTCACTGCCCACTCCGGCATCGACGCGTTTTGTCACGCGGTGGAGAGCTACACCGCGCGACCCCGGGCCCACGGACCGAGCGACCCGGTGGAGCAGGTCTTCCTCGGCCGCAACCCGATCACCGATCACTACGCGCTCCTGGCCGCGGAGCGGATCGCCCGCAGCTTGCCCCGTGCCGTCAGGGACGGAGGCGACAAGGACGCGCGCGCGGACATGTCCTATGGGTCCATGCTGGCCGGGCTCGCATTTGCCCACGCAGGCACCGCGGCTCCGCACGCCCTCCAGTACCCCATCGGCGCAGCCACCCACACGCCGCACGGCCTGGGCGTCGGGCTGCTGCTGCCCTACGCGCTGGACGCGGCCAGGGATGCCATCAGCGACCGGTTGGCCATCCTCGCCCGGGTGTGCGGGCTCGACGTGACCGATGCCTCGGATGCCGAGGCCGCAGATACGTTCCTCACCTGGCTCCACGGGCTCCTTGCCGACATCGGCATCCCTGCCAGCTTGGCGGACATCGGCGTGGCACGCGCCGACCTCCCGCGCTTCGCGGAGATGGCCAGTGGCGTCACCCGCTTGATCCAGAACCATCCGGGCCCGGCCGACACCGCCAGCCTGACCGCGATCCTCGAAGCGGCCTGGATCGGGGACCGGACCCGGCACGTCCTGACTCCGGAGCAGAGATAGTGACGGGCCTTTCACATGACGACGAGTTCTCTGCCCCACCTTAGGTAGGAATTGTCGGCTACGCCTTAATGGGAGCCGCCCATTCCCAGGCCTGGCGCACGCCTGCACGCCCACCAGGCCGGCCACCACCCCAAGATCATTTCACTACCCGCCTAACAGGTGGCCGGCGCTTCGGGCCTCGTCGCCCGTCTGCCCGCATGGCCCCCTGCGCGTCAAAACAGGGTGTCGCGCACGCGCAACGGCCGGTACCCCGTGGGTCCGAGCTGGGCCAGCTCGCCTTCGATATCGACCTCGATGGAACCGAAGAAGTTGATGTTCTCGCTGTGTGCCGGGGAGATGTGCGCCAGGACCTCCTCATCGATGAGCCGCCCAGCCTCGCGCATCGACTCCACCGCCAGGCCGTAGTACTCGGTCGTCCAGGCGACCACGGCGTTGGTGAGCAGGGTCAGACACCACGCCTGTTCACTCTGCTGTTCCAGATGGCGGCTGCGGATGGTGCCCTCGTGGGCGTGCAGCAGTCGCGTTTGAGCGCGTGCAGCGACTCGCCCTTGTTGAGCTGGCGGGAGATCTTGCGCCGGTAGGCGGGGTCGGCCAGGTAGCGGGCGGCGTAGATGGTGCGGCGCAGCGCGCCGTACTCCTTCAGCGCCGCCGCCAGCGCGTTCTGCCGGCTGGATGCGGAGAGTTTGCCGACCGGCAGGGATGCGGTCGGCGTGGCCGAACTTCAGCGACCCGGCCAGCCTGAGCAGGTCGTCGTAGTGCTCGGTGATCAGACCGGTGTTCAGCCGCCGAGTCGTTGACCAGCGTCACCCCGTGGGTGTCGGTCGCATGCTCGGTGATCGGGATGTCGGTCGCGTTGCCCAAGATCTCGTCCAGCACGTAGTGGGCCTCGCGGTTCGTCGCGACGATGATCTTCGTGCAGTAGGTGGTGTGCTGATCGGTCACATGGGTGTAGGTCGACAGGCCCTCGTGGGCGAAATACCTGCTCAACGCCCTGGCGGTGACCGACTTGCCGCGGGTGGGGAAGCGTTGCCCATCGCTGGAGGACAAGGTGTCGGCGCCGAAGATCGGGGTGAGCGGCAGCATCTCGGTCAGCTCGGCCTTCAGCGCGATCGCCTCCGCCGGCACGTCCTCCGCGGTCAACGGCGAGATCACCAGGTCGCCCTCCTCGTCCAGGCGCACCGGGCCGTCCCCGGCGGCCAAGACCTCCTCCAGTTCCCCCAGCGCCTCACCCAGCTCCCGCTCGGCCCCGGCTAGGGCACCGGAGGCCTGTACGGGCTTGCCGACCAGCCGGCAGAACTCCGCCCGCTGCGAGGACCACTGCCGCGGCGTCAGCAGGTAAGCCGCCGGGTCGCCATATCGGCGCGAGCCCGGCACGAACACATCCCCGCTGCGCGGGCCATCCCGCAAGGCCAGCAAGGTGCACAACTCCCAATAGTGCCGAAAATCGCTGGCGTTACCGCCGGTGGCCGCCGGGGGGCGGTGCCGTATGACCGGGTGCGGTCGTGCAACGGGGCGGGAACGCGCTCGATCTCCTCCTGATCGACCGCCTGGGGCTCGGCCTGGCGCCGGGCATGCTGCGCGACACCCTCGCGCACATGCAGCTCAGGCGTTGGGCTGCCAGGGTGCCTCGCTGAGCAGTCGGTCGCCGAGTTCGGTCCGCGAGTAGAGCACCTGCCGGCCCGCACGACGCGAGGTGAGCAGCCCGGCGGCGCGCAGCGCCTGGAGGTGCACGCTGAGCGTCGGCGCGGAGAGCGCCATCTGAGTGGCGGCCTGGCTGGTCGACATCGGCAGGTCGAGCTGGGCCAGCAGGGCGGCCCGGGTCTGCCCGAGCACGCCGGCAAGCGCCGAGCCGGTCTGCTCGGGGTGCTCCTCCCAGAGCCGGCCGAGGCCGCGCGGGGAGTAGGAGACGCTGGGGGCCTCTGGCTGCGCGGTCCGCAGCAGGACGTCCGGCCAGGCGAAGGCGCACGGCACGAGGAACAGGCCGCGCCCGCCGCAGTCGGCGTGGCCCTCGTAGTACTTGACGATCCTTAGCGTCTCGTCGGCGAACGTTACCGACGGATGCAGGTCGCTCATCATCCGGTCGACGCCGCCGTCGGCCAGGGCGTCGAGCCGGTAGGCGATGTCGTCGTTGAGTAACGCATCGATCCGCGGCCAGTCTGGGGCGATCGCGACCCGGTGGTACGCCTCGAGCGCCTCCGTGACGGGGCCGATGCCCGCATCCGGCCGGTCCACCAGCGCCTGGAGCAGGGCTCGCCGTCCTTCGCGGCCGGGCCCCTGCTGGGCGACCGGATGGGCCGCCAGGTGCGCCAACTCCTGCGCCACGATCTCCGGATCGGCGTCGGCGATCTGCGCCAGCGCATCCGCGAAGGTCGAGGACCGGCGACCGGGCGGCGGCACCAGGAAGTCGGGGATGTAGCCCTCCGGACGCACCAGCGCCCGCAGTAGGTCGAGGTCGCGCTCGCGCAGCCGGCCCGCTCGCTCGGCGAACCTGTCGATCCAGGGACGGTGCAGGTGCCGTCCTTGCCTGCGGGCGGCCAGCGTACGCAGGCTGGCGACGGTCTCCATGAGGGGCGAGGCGGCGAAGCGCACGCGGGTCAAGTCCGTCGCCGTGAAGTGCAGGTGGATCACGCGGCGCCCCTTCCGATTAGATCTGAGCCTAATCGTGGCCGTGCGCGTGAGGTCACCGCAGACTGAGGACATCCACCCCGACCACGGATAGGACATCGAAGATGCGCACGCTGATCTACACCGCCTTCGTCTCGCTGGACGGTGTCGTCGACTCTCCCGGCGGCGGCAGCCGCTCCGAGGCCCACCGCAGCGGCGGCTGGACCTTCAAGGACATCGAGTTCCTGCCCGAGGCGTACGAGCTCAAGGGGCGGGAGACCGAGGAGGCCACCGCGCTGATGTTCGGCCGGACCAGCTACGAGGTGTTCTCGCCGGTGTGGCCGGACATGGAGGAGTTCGCCGCTCTCAAGGAACTGCCGAAGTACGTCGTCTCGACCACCCTCGGCCAGGACGCCCTCGTCGACAACTGGGGTGACATCACGATCCTGCGCTCCCTCGAGGACGTCGTGAAGGTCAAGGAGACCGACGGCGGCTCCATCTTCATCCACGGCAGCGCCACCCTCGCCCGCAACCTCTCCGACGCCGGTCTGATCGACCGCTACCACCTGCTGGTCTTTCCCGTGCTGCTCGGAGCGGGCAAGCGGATGTTCAGCGACACCGACAAGGACAAGCAGATGCTGAAGGTGGTCGAGTCCGAGACGTACGCCAACGGCATCACCAAGCTCGTCTATGACGTCGTCCGCTGAGGTGGCCGTCATGACCCGCGAATCGATGATGGAGGTCCTGCCCGCAGCGTACGAACGACTGCACGCGTACGGGCCGGAGTTCGGCGGTGACGAGGAGGGCAACCACGGGCTGACCAACCACGGTCCGATGGCCGTGGAGGTCATGGTCCGGCGGGGGCTCGACATCGACGTCGAGGGCTGGCTCGACCGCTACGTACGCCGCCTGGCGGAGCTGCCCGGCACGAGCGCGGCCATCCAGCCCGGCGAGTGGGGCGCGGCGCTGGGCCAGGCGCGACGGCTGCCCGACTGGGCCGCGTACTTCCGGCACGAGCTGACCGAGCGCCCGTGGCAGGAAGTGCTCGCCGTGTGGTGGCCCCGGCTGCTGCCGGGCATCGTGGCCGGCTCGACCCACGGCGTGATCCGGGTCAGCCACGCGGTGCGTACACTGCGCGGCACCGCTTGCGCCCCAGCACGCCAGACCCTCGACGAGCTGGCCCACGGGCTGGCGTTCTGGGCGGCGCGCTACCGCGAGCTCGCCGGGGTGGTCGCGCCGGAGGGCGCCCTCACACCGCAACAGGCCCTGACAGCCGTCACCCGGCTCAACGACCAAAGCGGCTTCATCGCCCACCGGCTCGACCGGCTCGAGCGCAGCCCGGGCTGGACTGCGAGCCTGCGCGCGCTGATACCCGCCGCGTCCGCCGAGGAGGTCCCCGCGCGGCTGGAGTCGCTCGTCGACAGCGCCGCCAGGGCCTACCTCAGGCTCGGCCACGGCTCGCCGGTCCTGCTGGTCCACGCCGCTACCGCGCCCAACGCCGTGCGGCACGTGCTCCCGGTCCTGCCGGCCGAGCAGTGGCTGCCAAGTCTGACGGCGGCCTGGGCGGCCGTGGCGGCGGTCATCGCGACGTACGCCCCGGCCCGGCCGGCCCCGTGCGCGGAGATCGTCCGGGGCTATCCCGAGCTGACCCGCGAGGACGCGCTCCAACGGGCGGCTGAGCACGGCGACGAGCACGTCCTGAAGTTCGCCGACACCGCCGTCGAGTCATACGACCGCACCGGCGACCCCGAGCTGCTCGCCGCGACCCTGCACGTCGGCGAGCTGATCGACCGTCCCTGACGGGAGAAAGGTCAGATCCCTACGACGACCTTGGCGCGGACGTGCGCGACCTCGAGGTGTGAATTCGCGGTCAACGACGGTGCGCATGGCCGCCGTGTTCAAATGAGCTTCCTCGTCATCCAGGGAACTGTCCGTTTTGGCGGAATCCAGCGGCGGCGAATCTACTATGTAAAGGCCTGGGCTCTGCGTAGCCCTTCTCCGTGGTGCTCATAGGCCGGGGCTTCCGTGACCTGTAGGGCGTATGCAGCAGGGCGTGGGGAACAGAGGCTGTTAGCTGACTGCGGATGGCGGATCACTGACACCACCTCGACACCCTGTGACGCGAATACTCACTCGTGCCGTGCCATGCGGCGATATCTGTACGGAGCACCGTTATCAGAAGTGAGGCGAACGCCGGTTGATCACCTTCATGACCTTGAGTGGTTTTCTCGGGGCGGGCAAGACCACCACTCTCGTCGCGGTCGCGAAACATCTCCAGTCGCAGGGCCGCAGGGTCGCGGTCATCACCAACGACCAGGGCACCGAACTGGTGGACACCCAGCTCGCCAAGTCGGCGATCGCGGAGGCCGGCGAGGTCACGGGCGGATGTTTCTGCTGCCGGTTCGAAGACCTGCTGACCGTCGCGCAGCGCCTGGTCGACGGCCACCAGGTGGACACACTGCTCGCCGAGGCGGTGGGCAGTTGCACCGATCTGCAGGCCACCGTCATCCGGCCGCTCAGTGCTCACTACGGTGAACGTTTCGCGCCCGCCCCCCTCCTGGTTGTCGTCGAACCGGAAAGGCTTGACGCGCTCCGTACGTCGTTGCCGCTGGACGACACGGAGTCGGACATGTCCTACCTGTTCGGCAAGCAGTTACAGGAAGCCGACGTGATCGCGCTCAACAAGATCGACCTGCTCGACGCGGCGGAGGCCGCCGCCGTCATCGCGGATCTGCGCGAGCGGTACCCCACGGCCACCGTGCTCGGCTACTCGGCGAAAACCGGCGAGGGGCTGGAACAACTGGTGTCTTTTTGGCTGGGCTCGGAGCCCGTCGGGCGCGGTCTCGACATCGACTACGACCGCTACGCCAACGCCGAGGCCGCGCTGGCGTGGCTGAACCTCAGCCTGGACGTGACGGCGGCGGAGGGCTTCGACCCGGACACCTGGGCCCGTGCGCTGCTGGAGCACCTGTCCGCGACCGCCGCGCGCAACGGCTGGATGATCGGCCACGTGAAGATCAGCCTCGAGTCCGCAGGTGACCTGAGCAAGGTGAGCGTGACCGCCGGCGGTGCCGAGCCGACCGTGGACGCCGCGGTGGGGAGGACGTTCACCGGTGCGGAGGCACGGCTCAACGCCCGCGTCGCGTGCGAGCCCGCCGAGCTCGACGCCGCGGTGGTCGAGGCGGTGAAGGCGGTGTCCGCCGCCACCGGCACATCGGCCGTGCAGAGCGCCGGCGTCCCGTCGTTCAAACCCGGCTACCCGCGTCCCACCTACCGGATCCCCGCGGCGGCAGGATGAGGTGAAGCCGGGGGCGGCCTGGGCTCGCCGCCGCACCCGTCCGCGCGTGAAGGAGGCCGCCGTGGCTCACGAGGAGATCGTCGACCGTTACTCCAGGTTCGCCAGGAACGCGATGACCGGCCAGCCCGCCCACGCGTCCTTCGGTGAGGGCTGCGTCGGCGCCGCCGGCTACGACGACACCGCCGCCCTGCCCGACGGTGCCCTGCGCGCCAGCCTGGGCTGCGGCGACCCCGTCGCCGTGGCCGACCTCCACGAGGGCGACGTCGTGCTCGACCTCGGCTCCGGCGGCGGGATCGACGTCCTGCTGTCCGCCCGCCGCGTCGGCCCCACCGGCAAGGTCTACGGCCTCGACGCCAGCCCCGACATGCTGAGCCTCGCCCGCGACAACGCCGCACAGGCCGGTGTGACCAACACCGAGTTCCTGCACGGCACCATCGAGCACGTCCCCCTGCCCGGCCGTACGGTCGACGTGGTCATCTCCAACTGCGTCATCAACCTGTCCGACGACAAGGCCGCCACTCTGGCCGAGGCGTTCCGCGTCCTGCGCCCCGGCGGCCGCTTCGGCGTCAGCGACGTCGTCACCGAGGACGGCATCCCCGACCAGGACCTGCGCCGCCGCACGGAGACCCGCATCGGCTGCACGGCCGGTTCCCTGACCGTCGGCGAGTATCGCACCCTGCTCATGAACGCCGGCTTCACCGGCATCACCATCACACCGACCACCGACCACGGTGATGGCGTCCACTCCGCCATCGTCAAGGCCGGCAAGCCTCCCGTCGCTCCCGGCTTCGAGATCCGTCCCATGCGGGACGCGGACGCCGCCCAGGTCCTGGAGGTCTACCAACTCGGCCTCGACACCGGCCACGCGAGCTTCGAGACCACCGCCCCGACCTGGGAGACGTTCAGTTCCGCCCGCCTCGGCCATCTGCGGTACGTCGTCGCCGACACCCGTACGGGCCAGGTGGTCGCCTGGGTGGCCGCCTCCCGCGTCTCCGCCCGTCCCGTCTACGCGGGCGTCGTCGAACACAGCATCTACGTCCATCCCGATTACGGTTCCCGGGGCCTGGGTCGTGCCCTTCTGAACGCCTTCGTCACCGCCAGCGAGGACGCCGGCATCTGGACCATCCAATCCGGCGTGTTCCCCGAGAACACGGCCAGCCTGGCCCTGCACCAGGCGGCCGGCTTCCGCGTCCTCGGCACCCGCGAACGCATCGGCCGCCATCACGGCGTCTGGCGCGACGTCTTCATGATCGAACGCCGCAGCCCCGCCATCTGACGTCACCGGGATCCGGGGTACGGCCCTACAGCGCGACCAACGCATTCAGGCCCACTGCTGATGAAGCGTGGCAGTTACCGCCTCGATTTCAGAGTCAGAGGCTGAGCGCCACACCTCGCTGTCTTGATGTCGAACGGGTACGACAATTTTCGGGTGGATCGTCCATACGACCGTCCGGAGAGGACGCTGTTCCGTGATCACTTCCTGATGCGGTTGGGGCCGGTGCCCAGGGCGAGGAAGCCGGCGAGGGCGGACACGGCCGCTAGCAGGGCGAACAGGTGCGGGTAGCCGCCCAGGGGCGGGGCGAGAGTGGCCCCGGCGAAGGGGGCCAGAGCCGCCTCCGCGGCCGGTCGTCATCTCCGGTCGCGGCCGCGCTGGTGTGGAGGTCGGTCACCGCGGTCAGCAGCCGCCGGTGGAGGCGGGAGCGCCGATGCCGATCTGCAGGGTGGCCGGGGCGGCACAGCAGCCACCGGACGAGGAAGCCGCGTTCTCGGGCTGGTCGAACAGCCCGGAGCCGCCGCACACCCCGGTCTCGGGCAGGACCAGTTCGACGCGTTCGGCGGCCTCGCGGTCGCCGGCCAGGGCGGCGGCGATGGACCGGGTCTGCTCATAGCCGGTCATGGCCAGGAACGTCGGGGCGCGGCCGTAGGACTTCATGCCGACCAGGTAGACGCCCTGCTCGGGGTGGGACAGCTCGTTGACACCGTGCGGGTAGACGGTGCCGCAGGAGTGCAGGTTGGGGTCGATCAGCGGCGCCAGCGCGAGCGGGGCCTGAAGGCGCTCGTCCAGGCCGAGGCGGACCTCGGACAGGAACGACAGGTCGGGGCGGAAGCCGGTCAGCACGATGACCTCATCGATCGGCTCGGTGGCCCGGCCGTCGTCGGCGATGAGCACCAGGCGGTCGCCGTCACGCTCGATCGCGGCGGTGCGGAAGCCGGTGACCGCGCTGGCGTGGCCGGCCTCAACGGCGGCCTTGGCCGCCAGACCGAGGGCGCCGCGGGCGGGAAGCTGGTCCGCCTCGCCGCCGCCGAAGGTGTCGGCGCCGATGCCCCGCCGCAGGACCCAGACCGTGTGCGTGCCCGGCTCCTGGGTGGCCAGGTCGGCAAGGGCCGCCAGCGCGGTGAAGGCCGAGGCCCCGGAGCCGACCACCGCGGTGCGCCGCCCCGCGTACCGGGCATGTACGGCCGGGTCCCGCAGGTCGGGGACGCGGTAGGAGATGCGATCGGCCGCGCTCTTCTCACCGAGCGCGGGCAGACCGTCGCCGCCGAGCGGGTTGGGGGTGGTCCACGTGCCGGAGGCGTCGATGACCGCACAGGCACCGATGCGCTCTTCGCGGCCGTCGGCGGCGCGTACGTGCACGGTGAAGGGCTGCTCGTCGCGGCCGGAGTCGACCACCCGGTCTCGTCCGGCCTTGGCCACACCCGTGACGGTGGTGGTGTAGCGGACCCTGTCGCCGAGGGCGTCGGCGAGCGGCTGAAGGTACTGCTCGGCCCAGTATCCGCCGGTCGGGTACGTCGCCGCGTCCGGGCGGACCCAGCCGGTCGGGGCGAGCAGCTTTTCGGCGGCGGGGTCGACGACCTCACCCCAGGTGGAGAACAACCGCACATGTGACCACTCTCGGACGGCAGATCCGGCCGCGGGGCCGGCCTCCAGCACCAGCGGGTCGAGTCCGCGGTCGATCGAGTGGGCGGCAGCGGCAAGTCCGATGGGACCGGCTCCGATCACGACGACGGGCAGTTCGGCGGCGGGCGTGGTCACGGCGTCTCCTCTGATTCAACATTCGTTTATAAGTTGCGCGGCCAGCATGGCATCTGTTTCGATAACCGTCAACATAGACACTCATCAAATTAGGGACGGGGTTCGTCATGGACGCCGAGGTTGTGGTGATCGGGAGTGGCCAGTCGGGGCTGGCCACGGCGTACGCGTTGCGACGGGAGGGGTTGACGCCGGTATTGCTGGAGGCCGCGGACCGGCCCGCCGGGTCGTGGCCGCACTACTACGACAGCCTCACCTTGTTCTCCCCGGCCCGCTACAGCTGCTTGCCGGGCATGCCGTTCGGAGGGGACCCGGACCGCTACCCCCGCCGGGACGAGGTGGTCGACTACCTCACCGCCTACGCCGCCCGCCTGGACGCCGAGATCCGCACCCGCGCTCGCGTCGCGGAGGGCAGCGCGGAGGGCAGCGCGGAGGACGAAGGGTTCGGCATCACCCTGGACGACGGCAGTCGCTTCGCCGCGCGGGCCGTGGTTGCGGCAAGCGGAACCTTCGGCAACCCCTATCGGCCCCCGCTGCCCGGTCTGCGGGACTTCACCGGGACGATGCTGCACGCGGCCGACTACCGCGCCCCCGAGCCGTTCGCCGGCCGGCGGGTCATCGTGGTCGGGGCGGGGAACTCCGCGGTGCAGATCGCCGCCGAACTCGCAACCGTGGCGACGGTGACGCTGGCCACCCGCGCCCCGGTCCGCTTCGCCCGCCAGCACCTGCTCGGCCGGGACTTGCACTTCTGGCTCACCGTCACCGGGCTGGACACCGCGCCGCTGGGCCGCCTGCTGCGCACACCTCCGACTGTGCCGGCCCTCGATGACGGCCGCTACCGCTCAGCCCTGAACGCCGGTGCCCCGGATAGGCGTGCCCTGTTCACCGAGGTCGGCGACAGCAAGGTGACCTGGGCGGACGGCACGACCGAACAGGTGGACGCGATCGTGCTGGCCACCGGCTACCGCCCCGACCTGCCCTACCTGGCAGGGCTCGGCGCCCTGGACGCGGCCGGGCGTCCGCTGCACCGCGACGGCGCCTCGCTCACCCACCCCCTGCTCGCGTATGTCGGGCTCGAATGGCAGCGCAGCCTGTCGTCCGACTCGCTGCGCGGGGTGGGTCGGGACGCCGCCCGCTCCGCCCGGCGGCTGGCAGCCCGCCTGCGCCGCTGACCGGCCTGCAGCCGCCACCGGACGAGCGGACTGGGCTGGCCCTCACGTGTTGGTTCGATGTGTGTCAACATAGATGTATGTCGAACATGCGGACACTGCCGGTGCTGGAGCCCGAGGCCGTGGTGCCGTGCTGCCCGCCGCTGACCGAACGCACGCTCACGGCCGCAGAAGCCGAGCGGACGGCGGCGATGTTCAAGGCGCTCAGCGACCCGGTGCGGCTGCGCCTGTTCTCCGCGGTCGCCTCCGCGCCCGGCGGCGAGGCGTGCGTATGCGACATCTCCGATGTCGGGGTGTCCCGGCCGACCGTCTCCCACCATTTGAAGAAGCTGAAGGAGGCCGGTTTGCTGGCCTCCGAGCGGCGGGGCACGTGGGTGTACTACCGGGTCGAGCCGAGCGTGCTGGCCGGGATGGGCCGGCTGCTGACCGGCGCCGCCCCCGCCTGAGAACCACAGCCTGGGTCTGTATGCGGTGGGGCTGCTCCGGACTTGCCGGAGCGGCCCCCGTGCCGTCGACGGGGGTGTCTTGTCAGGGGGTGACGGGGGCGAATCTGCGGCGCCAGGCGAGGGAGACGTAGACCAGCGCCACCAGCACGGGGACCTCGATCAGAGGTCCTACGACCCCCGACAGGGCCTGGCCGGAGGTGACGCCGAAGGTGGCGATGGCCACGGCGATCGCCAGCTCGAAGTTGTTGCCGGCCGCGGTGAAGGCCAGCGTGGCGGTCCGGTCGTACGGCAGGCCCAGGGCCTTGCCGAGGGCGAAGGTGCCGAACCACATCAGGGCGAAGTAGGCCAGCAGCGGTAGCGCGATGCGGGCGACGTCGGCGGGCTCGGAAGTGATCGTCTTGCCCTGCAGGGCGAACAGGATCACGATCGTGAACAGCAGCCCGTACAGTGCCCAGGGACCGATCTTCGGCAGGAACGCGCTCTCGTAGCGCTCCCGACCTAGCCTGCGCTCGCCCAGACGGCGGGTAAGGAACCCGGCCAGCAGTGGAACGCCGAGGAAGATGACGACGTTGAGAGCGATTTTCCATGCGGAGATGTCAAGGTGCCGGCCCTCACCGAGGCCGAGCCAGCCGGGCAGCAGGTCGAGGTAGAACCAGCCGAGCAGGCCGAACGCCAGGACCTGGAACACGCTGTTGAGCGCCACCAGGACGGCGGCGGCCTCGCGGTCGCCGCAGGCCAGATCGTTCCAGATGATGACCATGGCGATGCAGCGGGCCAGGCCGACGATGATCAGGCCGGTGCGGTATTCCGGCAGGTCAGGCAGGAAGATCCACGCCAGGGCGAACATCACGGCCGGGCCGATGACCCAGTTGATGACCAGCGACGAGACCATCAGCTTGCGGTCGCCCGTCACGGCGTCGAGCTTGTCGTAGCGGACCTTGGCCAGCACCGGATACATCATGATCAGCAAGCCGAGGGCGATGGGCAGGGAGATCCCGCCGATCGCGACCTTCGACAACACATCATTCAGGCCCGGAACTGCGCGGCCCAGGCCGAGACCCGAGGCCATGGCGGCCAGGATCCACACCGCCAGGAAGCGGTCCAGCAGCGACAGCTTGCCCACCACCCCGCCGGGCGCGGCGCGCGCCGGCTCGGTGGCCGTCATGGGCAGGACCTCCTCCTGTCTGCGGCGGCGGTGGCGCGGGCGGTCTCGGCCAGTTCGGCGAACTGCCCCGCCAGAGAGGCGATGACGTCAGGCTTGAGCCGGTAGTAGGTGAACCGGCCGCACGGCTCGGTGTCCACCATCCCGGCGTCCCGCAGCACCTTCAGGTGGTTGGACAGGTTGGTCTGCCGCGCGCCGGTCTCGACCACCAGGTGCGTGGTGCACAGCGTCTCCCTGGCGAGCAGGGTCACGATCCGCAGCCGCAGGGGATCGGCCAGCACCCGCAACAGATCAGTGTCGTCTGACATCAGCATGTACTGATACTTTCACATCAGCCGGTGCTGATGCGAACCTGACGCCCCCGGCCGCCACCTCCTGCACGCCATCCGCGACGCGATCGACGCGCGCGTCACCGACCCGCTCGCCACCCTGCCCCGGGCCTGACCCCCACCACTATCGGCAAGAAAGAAAAGAAGATGCCCACGACCGCTACTGTCGCGTCCGTTCTGTTCGTCTGCGTGCACAACGCCGGCCGCTCCCAGATGGCCGCCGCCTTCCCCTCCCACCTGGCCGGCGACCGCATCGAGGTCCGCTCCGCCGGGTCGCTGCCCGCCGAGCAGGTCAACCCGGCCGCCGTGGCGGCGATGAAGGAGGTCGGCATCGACATCTCCGGACAGACCCCCAAGGTGCTCACCTCCGAGGCGGTGCAGGCCTCCGACTATGTCATCACCGTGGGCTGCGGGGATGCCTGCCCGATCGTCCCGGGAAAGAAGTACCTCGACTGGGCCCTGGACGACCCCGCCGGTAAGGGCGTTGAGGCCGTCCGCCCGATCCGCGACGAGATCAGAACCCGCATCCAGGCTCTGATCACCGAAATCGACGCGCAGCAAGAAAGCTGATCACGCCGCTCTTACCGCCGCCCCCGGAACGTCCCCGCACGGGCGCAGTCCCGGGCGGCGGCAGCGCCCCGTTACAACCCTCCTGCCAGGCGGCCAGCACCCCGGCGAGACGACGCCGCAGCGTAGTCATTGGCGTGTGATCAGCGTGGGGATAGCTCGCACCGCGAGCATGATCCTCGCGACGCTGCCGGTCAGCGCCACGAGCAGCAGCAAGGACGGCGGCGGCACAAGTGTGACGACCGTGCCCAGCATGACCGTGTCCAAGACGGCGACGGTTCCCGCGCCGCCCAGGGCGGCCAGCCGTACGGTGCGGTAGTGCCGCTGTTCCCGGACGGCGGTCACGAGCATGAGCACGGCCGAGCCGAGCAGGAGGCCGAGGGTCAGGCGTGAGGGCAGGGGGATCGCCGAGGCCCAGCCGTCGGCGGTGACGAGAGCGGTGCCCCAGCCCAGTCCGACGATCGGTCCGGCCACGAGCAGCGTGAATGCGGCGTGCCTGGCAGGTGAGGCGCGGACGAAGGCGGCGGTGACGGTGTCGGCGTCGCCGAAGTCCGCCAGTGCGGCCCGGGCCGCCGCGTCCGGGTCGCCGAGCCGCTTCAACTGGTCGTCGTAGGACGCCAAGAGGCCGTCGGCGAGTTCGTCGACCACGGGGTCGGGCAGCCGTTCGGTGAGCGTCTGCAGGTGGCGTTCGATCAGTTCGTGGCCGGCCACGGTCCACCACCCAGCGCCGCGGATATGACGGCGGCGAACTCCTGCCAGTGGTCGCGTGCTCCCGCCAAAGAGCGTCGCCCCTGCTCGGTCAGCTCGTAAGTGCGCCGTCTGCGGCCGCTCACCACCGACCAGCTTCCCTTGATCAGGCCCGCGTGCTCGAGCCGGTGCAGCGCCGGATAGACGGTGCCGGTGGGCAGGTCGAGTCTGCCGCCCGTGGCGTCACGCAAGGCTTCCTTCACGGCATAGCCGTGCTGCGGCCCCTCTTCCAGTGTGGCGAGCAGGAGACCGTCCAGGTGTCCTTTGAGTGCTTCCGCCCTCATAGGTAGTAACGCTACATCTGCTCTTCTCGGGTGCCAAGACCTGGAGTAGTGTTGCTACATGTAGGGTTACTACGTATTGGAGATGCGATGGGCCACATCGACATCCTGGGCACTCCGATTCCCGACGCCGGACCGGTCTTCTTCGCCGCACTCGCCATCCACGTCACTGCCGGGGTCACCTGCGTGAGCTGTGGGCTTCCCTTGCGCTGACGCGCAAGGGAAGCCCACGACACCGGCGACTCGGCCGCATCTACCTGTGGTCGTGGGCCGTCGTCTACATCACCCTGACCGTTATGTCGGCGATCCGCTGGCGGGAGAACGTCCACCTGTTCGTCATCGGCACCCTTGGCTTCACCGCCGCGCTGACGGGCTACGCCAACCGGCGGCACCGGCCCGACCTCCACATCCTCGCGATGGGCGCGTCCTACGTGCTGCTGTTGACCGGCTTCTACATCGACAACGGCCCCAACCTGCCGCTGTGGGACAGGCTCCCAACCGTTGCCTACTGGCTGCTCCCGGCTCTGATCGGCTTCCCCTTGATCGCGCGCGCAATCGCCCGCAGGCGCCAACGACGCACGCCGGCACAAGCATGATCCTCGGCGACAGCCACACGCCCTGCCGATTCGCCTTTCCAGGAGTGAGGCATCCCGCGCTGAATCGACGGCCGGCACTGCGAGGCCCTCATCACAATAGACGGCGCGCGGCCGGATCCCGGCGGTCCTGCCAACGGGCGGCCGTGATCGCTACTGATGGTCGTTGCCGGTCTCGGCTGCAGGGACGCGGCCGAGGTCGCAGTTCTTCAGGCGGTAGCTGTCTCCCTTCAGGCTGATGACCTCGGCGTGATCGACGACGCGGTCGATCATCGCGGCGGCCACGACATCATCGCCGAACACCTCGCCCCAGCGGCCGAACGGCTTGTTGGAGGTGACGATCAGCGACGCCCGTTCACAGCGGCTGGAGACCAGGTGGAAGAACAGGTTGGCCGCCTCGGCCTCGAACGGGATGTAGCCGGCCTCGTCGACGACCAGCACGGGAATGCGGGCCAGCTTGAGTAGTTCCTCTTGCAGCTTGCCGGCGGTGTTGGCCTCTGCCAGGCGGGCGACCCATGCGGCGGCGGTGGCGAACGCGACCGCCTCGCTCCCGACTTGCCGGAAGCCTGCTGGCTGCCGGAGCGGCGAGAGGAGGGGAGGCACAGTGACGCCTCCTACCAATCGTGACCGCAGTGGATCACGCTTCCGGCCCGCAACCCGGCGAGAGCGGCATCCGCAGGACGAAGCACGCTCCGCCCCATGCGCATTCCTCCACGTGGAGGCTGCCGTGATGCGCGGAGGCGATGGCGCGAGCGACGGCCAGGCCGAGGCCGGCGCCTCCTCTGTCCCGGCTGCGGGCGGCGTCCAACCGCACGAAACGGTGAAAGATCCGCTCGCGGTCGGCCAGGGGGATGCCCTCTCCGTCGTCGGCCACCATCAACTCGGCCCCATCTCCCGCGCGGCGCAGGCCGATCCGTATCGCGCGGACGGCGTGCCGCCGGGCGTTGTCGAGCAGGTTGCCGAGCATCCGGCTGATCTGCTCGCGATCACCGTCGACGATCACCCCGGGATCGAGCCGGAGATGCATGTGGGGCCCGTCCACCTGCCGGGCGGCCTCCGCCCGGACCAGCGCCGTGAGGTTCACCCGCTCCACTCTCCGAGGAACGGTCCCCAGGCGGGTCAGGAGGAGCAGGTCGGTGACGATGGCCTGCACCCGGTCCAGATCATGCAACGTGTGACCGAGGAGATCGTCCAGATCGATCTCGTCCGGATGCAGCTGCGCCTCCTCCAACCGCATGCGCAGCGCGGCGATGGGGGTGCACAGCTCGTGTGAGGCGTCCGCGGCAAACTGCCGCTGCCGCTCCCGGGCGCGTTCGGCGCGATCGCCGGCCTCGCGCAGCCGTTCCAACGTCCTGTTGACGGCCCGGGCGAGCCGGGCGACCTCCTCGCCCCCGCCTGTCTCGGAGACCCCGGTGCTCGCCTCCTTGAGGTTGATGGCGTCCAGTTCGAGGCGGATGGACGCCACCGCCCGCAGTGACCCGTCCCCCGCTCGCCGCGCCTTCAAGGCCGCCGGGAACCCGATCAGGAGTGCGTCGGCGACTCGCCCGGCCCGGATCCTTCGCAGGCGGCCTGCGAGCGCCCGTACGTGCCCGTTGCCGCCGCGAAAGATCACTGTCATGACCGCGCTCCTGCTCACCACTGGCCGTACTGCCGGGGCATCGAGTTCGCGGCCCGCGGATGCGGGCCGTCGAGCGCGGTGTCGCCCGGCGTGCTGTCGGCCGTCCCCCACACCGGTGTGGCCGTGACCGCGCGGGCGGCCGTCGGATGATACCGGCGAGGGATTGGACGATTTCGTCCAGCTTGTGATGGTATGTCCAGAATTGTCAAGAACTGTCCTCTGGCACGGCTCCGGCGGGCTCCCCGCCTCCAAAGGTGGGGTTGTCGCATGGCCGTTCGAGGGCCGAGGAAGGTTCTCCGAGGCTCACCGCGCACGGCAAATCGCGAGTGCATCGTCACCACCGCCGCCGACCTCATGTCCCGGCAGGGGTGGCGGCGACGGCCCTCGATCAGGTCCGCAACTCGACCGGGTGTGCTCGATGCGGAATCTCGAGAGGTGGCCCGACTCGCTCGTGAACGGGCCACCGGGAGTGCGGCGAGCCCTACAGATCCCGCCGAGACCATGCAGGACGAGCGGCCCGTGGTCGCCCTCGACATGGCGCTGGACCACCTGAAAGCACAGGTCAGGACCCCTGTCGCCGATTTGACACGATCGGACAAATAGCCTCAAAGTGGACGAAATCGTCCAATCTGCCCTTGGTGGTGGTCCACCGGGTGCGGCAGGGGAATGGTGAGGTCGATGCCGTCTCTGCACTCGATGCAGGCGTACTACACGACAGTGGCGACGACGTTGTTGCTCCTGCTCACGATCCTGGGCGGCGCGAGCCTGGACCTGGCGATCCGATACAGGATCGAAGACCAGGTGTTCTTCGACGCCGAGCAGGTCGCCGTCCAGTGGAGCGCGCAGGTGCGCGGCGGCGCGCTGCCGCGCCCCGCCTCCGTCACCGGCACCGCCGACCTCGTCCAGGTGGTGGACGCGCGGGGCAGGGTCGTGGACGCCAGCCCGGGCGCGACGGGGCGGCCACGGCTGAGCACGTTCCGACCCCCGCCCCACGACCGGCTCCAGCGGCGCGTCGAGTGCGGGCCGGGCGAGCGGTGCGTCCTGCTCATGGCCAACCGCGTGTCGCCGGCCCCCGACGCCCCCGTCGTCTACGCCGGAACGGCCGAGCCGCCCCTCCTGGCGACACACCACCTCGAATACCTCATCGCCGGGGCCGCGCTCCTCATCGTCCTGTCGGGTGGCCGCCTCATGTGGTGGATCATCGGTCGAGCGCTACGCCCGGCGGAGCAACAGTGCCGGCTCGCCTCCGTCACCTCCCACGAGCTCAGAACACCGATCGCCGGACTCAGGCTGCAACTGGAGGAAGCGCTGCTCCACCCCGACCACGTCGACCCCCGCGACACCATCCGGGGAGCGCTGTCGGCCACCGGCCGCCTGGAGGCGATCGTGCAGGACCTGCTGACGATTACCCGGCTACGCGGCGGCCAGCCGGCACCGCACGAGCCGATCGACCTCACGGCACTGGTTTCCCAGGAGACGGACGCTCACCCCGGCAGCACCCCGGTCGAGCTCCACACGACCGAAGACGTGTGGGTACACGGCTCGCGGATCCAGCTGATCCGGCTTGTGGGCAATCTGCTGAGCAACGCGCGCAGGCACGCGGCGACCGGTGTCACGGTCTGCGTCGGATCCGCCGGCGGCCAGGCGGTCGTGACGGTGACCGACGACGGGAACGGCATCGCACCCGCCGACCGCGAGCGGGTCTTCGAGCGATTCACGCGTCTGGACGAGGGGCGGCGCAGGGACGCCGGCGGCACCGGGCTGGGTCTTGCGATCTCCCGCGACATCGCCCGCGCCCATCGGGGAACCCTGCGTATCGAGGACTCCCCCCGCGGCGCGCGGTTCGTCCTCCGGCTGCCCCTCCTCGACCGGAACACGACCGGCGAGCGGAATCTCTCACAGCCGGGCGCGGTGCTCCCCCGGAAGCACTGCCGGAAGAATCTTGGAACGAATCTCCCGGGGCGTGGCGATCCGGGCTCGTCCCGCTCGAGGAGTGGGTGAAGGGCCGGTGAGGGACCGGGCCCGGCCTGAGGGAGAACCCCCCGTGACGCATTGCCACTCACACCGCCGCCCGCGCCTGCGACCGCGAGATCAGCATCACCCGCAGCCTGCTCGGTTACGGCGTGATCGCCGGCCCGGTCTACGTCGGGGTGTCGCTGACCGAGGCCCTGACCCGGGACGGATTCGACCTGACCCGGCACGCCCGGAGCCTGCTCGCCAACGGCGATTTCGGCTGGATCCACATCGCCAACTTCGTGCTGGCCGGGGCGGTGATCATCGCCTTCGCCGCGGGCCTGCGCCGGGCTCACAGCCGCGGCCGGGCCCCCCGCCTGCTGGCGGTGTACGGCCTGAGCCTGCCGGCGGCCGGGGCCTTCCGGGCCGACCCGGCCCAGGGCTTCCCGCGCGGCGTGCCGTGCTCGGGTGACTACGCTTGATCCGCAAGTTGGGGGAGGTCGCGATCTGTATGGGCGACGAGAACGGGCCTGGATTGTCTGAGCACGACGACACGCTCGGAGCCGAATGGGAGAGGCACCGGCCCGCGGTTTTCGGCGTGGCCTACCGGCTGCTGGGCAGTGTGGCCGATGCCGAGGACGTGACCCAGGACGTGTGGCTGCGGGCGGCCGGGACAGAGCTGCAGGATATCGATGATTTGCGGGCCTGGCTGGTGACGGTGGCCGCACGGCGGTCGTACGACATTCTCAAGAGTGCCCGTTTCCGCCGGGAGACCTATGTCGGGCCGTGGCTGCCGGAACCGCTGCTGACGGGGCCGGACGCATCCGAGCCGGTCCTCGTCGATGAGTCCGTCGGCTCGGCGATGCTCCTGATCATGGAGGAGTTGAGCCCGCTGGAGCGGGTGGCCTTCGTCCTGCACGATGTCTTCGGTCTTGAGTTCGTCCGGATCGCCGAAGTGCTGGATGTCTCCGTGCCGGGTGCCCGGCAGTTGGCCTCGCGGGCGCGGCGGCGGGTGGCCAACGCGAAGCAGTCTTCGCCGCAGGCGTCGAAGGCGGAGCGTGAACGTGTGCTGGCGGCCTTTCGCGCCGCCTACGAGGCCGGGGATCTGGCCAGCCTGGTCAGGTTGCTGCACCCCGACGCCGTCTACGTCACCGATGGCGGCGGCAAGGTCGCCGCGATGCGCAAGCCCGTCTACGGTGGTGAACGCGTCGCTGAGGTGATGGTGCGGGTGGGCCACCGGTGGCGTCCGGACCGCATCGACCTCGTCGAGGTCGGCGGCGAGCTCGTTCTGATGTGCCACCGGGAGGGCCGTGTCTACTCTGTGGACACGCTGCAGATCACAGACGGTCTGATCACTGCGTACCGCAGGGTCATCAACCCGGACAAGCTTTCTCACGTCTGAGCTGTCACAACTCGAGGGGCCACCTCGTCTCCCTGATGAGAACCCAAACGGGACAGACGAACGAACGCTCGCGAGCAGATGAAGTCGATCACGCCGGCCTGCACGCGTCCACCTGGGACGAACATCGGCAACGTCGCAACCCTCGACGATGCCGGCGCGGCCTTCAACCCGACCGAGCGGATCAGCGGGCAGACGATCACCGCGTTCGTCCGTGAGTGACGCGCGCCCATCAATGCACCAGATAGACAAATGACCGAGGAGACGATTTCCATGAAAGCGATCGTGGTGACAGACCAGGCTGCGGGAACGGCCGGGATGACGCTGGTGGAGCGGCCCGAGCCGCCGGCAGCGATAAACGACGTCGTCGTTGAGGTTCATGCGTCGGGATTCGTCCCGACTGAGATGGCGTGGCCCTCGACCTGGACCGATCGCCGCGAGCGTGACCGAACACCGTCGATCCCTGGGCACGAGCTGGCCGGAGTGGTCACCGCCCTCGGCTATGGCACGACAGGGCTGTCGGTGGGACAACGGGTGTTCGGCCTCACGGACTGGCATCGCGACGGCACCCTGGCGGAGTATGTGGCCGTCGAGGCACGCAACCTCGCGCCGCTCCCGGGCGACGTCGACTTCACGGTGGGCGCGAGCCTGCCGATTTCGGGGCTGACCGCGTGGCAGGGACTGTTCGAGCACGGCCGCCTTCAGGCGGGGCAGAGCGTGCTCGTTCACGGCGCGGCCGGCGCGGTCGGGTCGATGGTGACTCAGCTCGCGCGTGAGTTCGGTGCGTACGTCATCGGCACCGGACGCGCCGTCGACCGTCAGAAGGCGCTCGACTTCGGCGCGATGGAGTTCGTCGACCTTGAGAACGACGCGCTGGAAGACGTCGGCGGCGTCGACCTGGTGTTCGACGTCATCGGCGGAGACATACAGAAGCGGTCCGCGGGTCTGGTACGAGCCGGAGGGACGCTGGTGTCCATCGTCGGGCCGCCCGAGGCGCGGCCTGTGAACGGCATGGCGATCGACTTCGTTGTCGAGGCTGATCGTGCCCAACTGGGTGAGATCGTCCGGCGGGTGCGTGACGGACGGCTGCGGACGAACATCGGCAACATCGCAACCCTCGACGATGCCGTCGCCGCCTTGAATCCGACCGAGCGGATCAAGGGGAAGACGATCATCCGCGTTCGTCCGTGAGGACTCGGGGTGAGGGGGAACCCCCATGACAGCCGGCGACCTGGAGGATCGCGTGGTGCCCGGTTCGTCTTCCGGCTTCCAACCACGGACCGGCGTCCGCCAGCCCCGACACCCCCGCCGAGGGATCCACCACTCCACATGACGGGAGATAACGTGCGCGGCCGGACTGACCCCACATCAGGGGGCAGGCACCTGACGAGCCGCGCCTCACTGACCTCGAACCTGCGGCTGCTGACCGGCATGGGCTTCCTCACCTGGCGGACCAGGCCAGGTGAGCGCACCGTGTACTACCGCATGGCCGACGAAGCCTGGGCTGTCGTGGTCCGCCGCCAGGTCGCCGGGATCGCCGCGTTCCTCGACATCACTCGCCAGGGGCTCGATCTGGTCGGCGCGGAAAGCGATCGGGCCGCTCGAATCGGCCTGTTCGCCGGGTACGGTTCCTCGCTCGCCGTCGGCGGCGCCGATCTGCTCGGCGCCGCCCTCGAACGCGACGGAGACGACATCCCCACCGCGGTGACGGAATGGGAGGCGGAGCTGCGGCGGGAAGCCGAGAAGAAGCAGAAGCTCGGCCGCCGGGTCAAGGGCGTCTACGCGCCGCGCAGCCCCGTCGTGCTGGAACTCACCCAGCTGCCGCTGCGCCTGTCATCGTGGGGTCCGGTGCGCCGGATGATCGAGCGCAAGTTCCAGCTGCAGGGGTAGGACCGCAGATCTGAAAGGATGGAGCTCGTGCCTCCCGCCTTCTCCGCCGAGGAGCGAGCCCGCATCACCGGGCTCCTCCTGGACAACGGCCGGCGCCTCTTCGCCACCCAGGGCCTGCGCAAGACCTCGCTGGAGGACCTGGTCGCCGGCACCGCAATCGCCAAGAGCACCTTCTACGTCTTCTTCGACTCCAAAGAGGCGCTCTACCTGGAGCTGATGCTCGCCCAGATGGCGGAGGTCAAGCGCAAGGTCATCGATCAGGCGCTGCTGGGCGGGCCCGACATCCGCGCGGGGCTGCGGCGCTTCCTGCACGCCACACTCGCGGAATTGGAGAGCAATCCCTTGTACGGCAGGCTGATGACGCATCCCGAGGAGATGGACGCCGTCGTCAGGAAGCTCGACCCCGCCCGGGTGACGCAGGCGCAGGAGAACCCGGTCACCGCTCTGGCGGCCTTCCTCGCCCAGCACGACGAGGCCGGAGCGCGCCTTCCGACTGAACGCGGGCATATCCGGCGCTCACCGCGAGGACCGACCGCGACAAGGCGGCGGTCAGCGGATGTGATCGGTTCGGTCCCACCAGATGACGGTGCCGGCACTCCGGTCGCCCCGACGACGGCCACCAGCAGGTAGCCGACGAAACCGGGTGGATCCTGGTCCGGTCCCGCGAGGCCGGCGTACAGGCCGGGAACCGACCAGGGAAAGGAGGCGCCGAAGCCGAGGGCGGCGAGGACCTGCGCGGAAAAGAGCGCGGCGAACATGGCCCCGACTGCGGCCAGGTACCCGCGACCGAGGCTCGCGGCCAGCCCGAAGGGCGTGGTGAGCACGAAGGTCAGCGCCCCGGTCACCAGAACACGGATCATTCCTGAGGTGATCGCCTGGGCCGACCAGCCCGGCAGGCCGAGCACCGCCCCGATGAGCAGGCCGAGCAGGGCCGCGATCGCCAGTAACACCGACCACACGGCCGCGACCGTGAACTTGGCCGTGACGATCGCCATGCGGGAGGTGGGCAGGGCCAGCAGGCCCAGGTGGCCGGGCCAGTCGGCCACGGCCCCGCTGAGCTGCGCCTTGTCACCCAGCAGGCCAAGAGCGCGGGCACGTTACGGGTCCTGAAGGATGAACATGAACAGCCCGCACATCGCGGCGGCGATCGTGAACGCGAGAGCGGTGAGCCAGAGAAGGCGGCTGCGCCGTACCTTCAGCAGCTCGGCCCACAGTGCCTCACGCATCGCCGGCTCCCACCATCCGCAGAAAGTAGGTCTCCAGGTCCTCCTCCTCGATGAGGAGCCTGGTCGGCGGGCAGCCCGCGTGAACGAGGAGAGTGGCGATCTCCTCCGGGTGGGCGAGTGCCCGATCTTCGGTGAGTACGAGACCGTCGCCCGCGCCGCCGGGGGCGAAGCCGTGGGATTGGAGCCTCGGTGCGCGCTTTGGCATCCTGGGTGGTCGTCACCGCGAGGCGCCGCCGTACGTGGCGTTCCAGGCCGCGCGCTTCTCCGCGTACGGACTCAGCGCCAGCCGGTCGATCACCTCGTCGGTGCCGCCCTGCAGCCGGCGTAGCCTCCCGACGACCTCGAGGTTCTCCCGGACGGTCAGCTCGGGGTAGGCGGCCGGCGCCTCCACGAGGTAGCCGACGCGCGCCCAGGCGAACGTTCACCGGCGCTGACCGCCGCGCCCAGCACGGTGACCGACCCGCCGGTGGGCCGGATCATGCCGAGCAGCATGCGGATCAGAGTGGTCTTGCCCGCGCCGTTGAGCCCGAGCAGGGCGTAGATCTCACCGCGCTCGATGTTCAAGGTCACCTCGTCGACCGCGGCGAGGTCGCCGTACCTCTTGCTCAGAGCCGAGACGTGGACGACGGGCACGGACCAACTCTGCACCACTCGGGCGATCATCGGTAGGGTGGCCGCAGGTGAGCCGGGAAGTCTGGTCGGCACGTTCTGTCCCCCTATGTCACGAAGGACGTGTACGTGCGCGCCCGAGACCTGCTCGCCCCCTTCCCCACGGTCGACCTGGACACGCCCGTCCTCGACGCCGCCAGGCTCCTGGCGAACCAAGACCTGCCCGGCCTCGTCGTGGTCGACGCGGCAGGGACGCCGATCACCATCCTGCCCGGCCCCGAGGTCCTGCGCCTGGCCGTGCCCGCCTACTGCCAGGACGATCCGGCGCTGGCCCGTGTCGTGGACGAGGCGCACGCCGACACCTTCCTGAACGATATGAACGGCCGCAAGGTACGCGACGCCCTGCCCGATCCACCCCGCCAACTACCGGTCACCGACCCCGACGCCACCGTGCTGGAACTGGCCGCGCTGATGGCCCGCACCCACAGTCCCCTGGTCGCCGTGACAGAGGGCGGCCGGCTGCTGGGCGCGGTGACCCTGCAGGCGCTGCTCGACCGGGTGCTCGCGGCATGAGCATGCTCGCCTGGGTCACCGTGGCGGTGTTCCTGGCCGCCTACGCGCTGATCGCCACAGAGAAGGTCCACCGCGTCGCCGCCGCCCTCGGCGGTCATCATCGCCAGCCGGGGCGGACTGAGCTTCAACGACTTCCTCGTCCACATGACCCCGCTGGTCATCGTGCTGATGCTGGTCTTCATCGGACTGTGCCGGTTGATGTTCGGGCGCTCCCTGCGCTACGACCCCCAGCGGGCCGAGGAGGTCATGGCCCTGGACGAGCGCGAGGCGATCGCCGACCGGCGGCTGCTGTGGCAGAGCAGGCCCTGGCCGAGGTGGAGTGGCCCACGCTGGTCTTCTTCGCCGGGCTGTTCGTCATGGTGGGCGGCCTGGTGGAGACGGGTGTCATCGAGCGGCTGTCCCATATCGCCGTGGAGGCGACCTCCGGGCGTCCGGAGCTGACCACCATGGGTCTGCTCGGGGCTTCCGCGGGACTGTCGGCGATCGTGGACAACATTCCGTACGTGGCCACGATGAGCCCGATCGTCGCCGATCTCGTCCAGGCCGACGGTGGCGGCGGACCGTCGCGGGTGCTGTGGTGGGCGCTGGCCTTCGGGGCCGACCTGGGCGGAAACGCGACCGCCGTCGGCGCCGCCGCCAACGTCGTCGTCCTGGGCATCGCCGCGCGCGACGGCACCCCGATCAGCTTCTGGCAGTTCACCAAATACGGGCTCATCGTCACGGTCGTGACCGTCGCCCTGGTCGCGCCGTATCTATGGCTGCGCTATCTGTCGTAGCGTGCTCGTGCCCGTCAGCCGACGATCATTCCTTCCTCCGGGAGCTCGTACCGCCGGGTGCGCTCTTTCAGGGCGAGCGCGGAGCCCAGCGTGAGCGGGCCGATCCGGCCGACGAACATCAGGGCGACGAGCAGCAGGTGCCCGGCCGGCGGGATGGAAGCGGTGATGCCCGTCGACAGACCCGCCGTGCCGAAGGCGGAGACGACCTCGAACAGCACCCGGTCGAGACCGTGCGGGGTGAGCACCAGCAGGATGTAGGTCGAGAAGGCGACCAGGCCCACGCCGAGCACGGTGAGGGAGACCGCCTGCCGCTGCGCCGCCTCGGGCAGGCGGCGGTGGCCGATGTTCACCCGGCTCTCGCCGCGCATCTCGGTCCAGACGATGAACGCCAGCAGGCCGAGGGTGGTGACCTTGATGCCGCCGGCGGTGCCCGCGCTGCCGCCCCCTACGAACATCAGCAGGTCGGTGACCAGCCAGCTGGACGGATGCATCTGGGCGAGATCGAGGCTGTTGAACCCGGCCGTACGCGGCATCACGGCGGTGAAGAATGCCGCCAGCAGCTTGCCCGGCCCGTCCAACTGCCCCAGAGTGCGGGGATTGGCCCACTCCGTGGCGAGGAAGATCAGCGTGCCGCCGGCCAGCAGAACCGCGGTCACCGCGAGTGTGACGCGGGTCAGCAGCGACCAGCGTCCAGGCCGGCGCCAGGAGCGGCGCAGCTCGAACAGCACCGGGAAGCCGAGCCCGCCCACGATCACCGCCGCCGCGATGGTCAGGCAGATCCACGGATCGCCGGCGAAGCGGATCAGGCTGTCGGGCCACAACGCGAAACCGGCGTTGTTGAACGCCGAGACCGCGTGGAAGACGCCGAGGTAGGCGGCATGGCCGACTGGCTCCGCATATCCCGTCATGAACCTGAGCGTGAGGACGGAGGCCGTCACCGCCTCAGACGCCAAGCTGAACAGCACGACCTTGGCCACCACGCGCCGTAGGTCACTCGCGCTGAGCGCTTTGGTCTCCGCTTGGGCGGATAATCGGGCGCGCAGGCTCAGCCTGCGGGAGATCAGCAGGGTGAAGACGGTCGCGAGGGTCATGATGCCGAGACCGCCCACCTGGATCAGGACGGCGATCACCACCTCGCCGAACGCCGACCAGTGCGCGGCCGTGTCGACGACGGTCAGTCCGGTCACGCACACCGCCGATGTCGCGGTGAACAGGGCCGTGATCCATCCCGCGGGTCTCCCCGAGGCCGTGGCGAGCGGGGTGGACAGCAGGACGGTCCCCAGGAGGACCGCCGCCCCGAATCCAGTCGTGACGACCTGCGCCGGATGCCGGAACCGTCCCAGCACACTCCTGGCCCGCATCATGCCTCGTGATTCCGGCGTACGCGTCCGTGCAGGCGACGGGCGGCGCCATACCAGGCGGGGACCTCCCGCTCGTCGTCGAACCAGCGGGCCACCAGGATGTCGGTGGAGGAGTGCAGCAGGATCGAGGCCACGATGGTCACCGCGACAAGCTGGAAGACCTGCTGGGCGGCGACGATGCCGGAGCCCAGCACGATGAGCCCGTAGACGACCGAGGCGAAGCCCTTCGGCCCGAACCAAGCCGTCGCGGCCTGCTCGCGCACGCCCAGCCCCGAGCCGAGGAAGGACACCCAGATGGCCACCGGCCGGGCCACGACCAGCGCCAGGATGGCGAACAGCCAGCCCGCCCAGCCGACCGAGCCCAGCAGCGCGGGGCTGATCAGCGCGCCGAAGACCAGCAGGGCGCCGAGCTTGAACAGTTCGGCGATCAGCTCGCCGAAGTGCTCGAACGACTCGCGCTGCCGCTCGCCGAAGGTCGCCACGGTGATGCCGGCGCAGAAGGCGGCCAGGAACAGGTTGCCGTGCATGGCCTTGCCCAGCGCCAGCACCAGCAGGCCGATGGCCAGCGCGTTCAATGGCTCGTAGGCGGTGGAGGCGGAAAACCAGCGAGTGCGCTCCAGTCTGATGGCCAACCACGGAACGGCCACGCCGATCAGCACCCCGACGGCGAGCTCCAGTCCGAGCTCACCGAGGTGCAGGTTGTGCGAGCCCGCGGCGACCGCGAGGAACACCATCACAAACGGCAGAGCCAGCCCGTCGTTGACGCCCGACTCGACGTTCAGCAGCCGGCGCAGCCGGGGTGGCACCTTCTCGTTGCCGACCAGCGCGGCGGCGAAGACCGGGTCGGTGGGGGACAGGATCGCGCCGATCAGCAGCGACTCGATCCAGCCCAGCCCGACGAGATAGTGTGCGCCGACCGCGGTCACCAGCAGCGTGAGCGGCAGACCCCAGCCGAGGGCCCGCCCGGGCAGCTTCCACGCCTCGCGCAACTCGCTCCAGCCGACCCGCATGCCGTCGGTGAACAGCACCGCGAACAGCGCGAGCTCCGCCAGCGTGCCGACGATCTCGTCGTCCGGGACGATCGGCATCACGCCCAGCACGCCGTCACCCAGGACGAACCCGGCGACAAGGAACAACGCCGCGGTGGACAGGATCGTGCGGTTCGCCAGGCTGGACAGCAGCACAGCCAGCAGCAGGACACCGGCGAACGCCGGCAGCAGAGCGCTCACCGCCGGCCCGCCTCGATGTGGTGCCTACACGCCGTCTTGAGTGCCACCGAGAACCTCCGCCGAGTGCAACGCTGAAAGACGTCGCCGACCAGACTTCCCGGCACACCGCGCCTACCGTAACAACACAGTTGAAACACACGCATACGTGGCTTCCAACCGTCAGGGGAGCGGGCCGATCAGTCGCGCGACCACCTGCGGTCCCGGCCCGTGCGCGGGTGATCACCCCGGAGCCGGAGGCCCCGCCGGAGGCATGATGCGGCGAGGGGCGAGTAGTGGTGTGCGTCTGTACCGCGGTGACGAGCGCCTCGTGTGGCCGATGTTGCCGTACCTTGTCGAGGGACTGGGTTGTACGGCAGTGGCGTTTGCGGGTGGGAGGCGGTGATCGCGGTGCCTCCTAACGGGATCGTGTTCGACGTGGATCACGGCGCCTATGGCAGATGGGCGGTCGTGCACGTCACGGGAGATCTTGATTGGACGAGGTCCGCCAGTCTGCTCGACACGGTTGAGCGCCTGTGGGATCACCTCCGCAACGGTTGTTTGATTTTGGATCTCGGCCCGCTGCGCTTCTGCGTCTCCTCCGGGATCAGCCGGCGAAACCTACGCGTTTCCTACGTCTGACATTCTCCGGGTCCTCGGGTTGGTTCCTGACGCCACAGTTGAGTGATCGCCTAACTTACTGCGGTCGCGGAATATAAGTCGGGCCGCATCCAGCAGTTGCGCCTGTCGCGTCGTATCTGTAGCCGAGTGGCCTCCTGCACGGCTTGCCGTCGGCGGCGCCGTCGCGGAACCGGAGATGGAGGCCGCGCTGGGCGGGCGGCAGGCCGACGGAGGTTTCGACGGTGATCAGGTCGCATCCACCCTTGCGCGCGAACTACTTGGTGTTGCTGAGTACCGGTATCTAGCGTTACTGTGTACCGGTACTCAGCAGCACCAAGTAGCTGAAGGGGGGCGTCTCCATGGGCAAGCAGGCGACCGAGATGCTCAAGGGAACGCTGGAGGGCATCGTCCTGGCGATCCTGTCCGGCCGGCCCGCGTACGGCTACGAGATCACGGCGTGGCTACGGGAGCAGGGCTTCTCCGACATCGCCGAGGGCACCATCTACGCGCTGCTGGTCCGGGTCGAGCAGCGCGGCCTGGTCGACGTGGAGAAGGTCCCGTCCGAGAAGGGGCCGCCGCGAAAGGTGTACTCCCTGAACGCCCAGGGACGGGAGTACCTCGAAGAGTTCTGGAGGACCTGGAGCTTTCTCGCCGAGAGGCTCGAACAGCTCCGCGAAGGAGGTAAGTAGACATGGCCACAGGGCCGGACGAGTCGAAGAGCCGCTATCTGCAGTACCTGGAGAAGGTCACCGGGCCGCTGGAGGACAAGCGGCGCTACCGGCAGTACAAGGCGCGCGTCAAGCAGCTTCCCGAGAGCTACCGCACGGCGGCCGAGGCGATGGAGCGCTACCTGATGCTCCTCGGGCCGGCCGACGGCGCCGGGGCGATGGCGATGTACGAGGACCTGGCGGATCTGTTCGAACAGAGCGCGGCGGACGGAACCCCGATCCGCGACCTCTTCGGGGACGACCCCGTGGAGTTCGTGGAGGCGTTCGCGGCCAACTACCCACTCGGACAGTGGAGAAGCCGGGTGCGGAACCGCCTCATCAGCGCCATCGAGCGCGCCGCCGGCGAATAGCCCGGAAGACAAGACAGGACCGAGTGATGACGACACAGCTAGCCCCGGCGATCCAGGTGCAGGGCCTGGAGAAGTCGTACAAGGAACTGCGGGTGCTGCGCGGCGTGGACTTCGACGTGGCGCGCGGCAGCATCTTCGCCCTGCTCGGCTCCAACGGTGCGGGCAAGACCACGGCCGTGAAGATTCTGTCCACGCTGCTCAAGGCCGACGCGGGCACGGCCCGCGTCAACGGCTTCGACGTCGCGACGCAGGCGGCGGGCGTGCGGGAGTCCATCAGTCTCACCGGACAGTTCGCCGCCGTCGACGAGATCCTCAGCGCGCGGGAGAACCTGGTGCTGGTCGCCCGGCTGCGGCACCTCAAGAACCCGGGCAGGATCGCCGATGACCTGCTCGCCCGTTTCTCGCTGACCGACGCGGCCGCGCGGAAGGTGGGGACGTACTCCGGTGGCATGCGCCGCCGCCTCGACATCGCCATGAGCCTCATAGGGAACCCGCCGGTCATCTTCCTCGACGAGCCGACGACCGGGCTCGACCCCCAGGCACGCATCGAGGTATGGCAGGCCGTCAAGGAACTCGCCGCCCAGGGGACGACGGTGCTGCTCACCACGCAGTACCTGGACGAGGCCGAACACCTCGCCGACCGGATCGCGATCCTCCACGAGGGCCGGATCATCGTCAACGGCACCCTCACCGAGCTCAAGCGGCTGCTCCCGCCCGCCAAGGTCGAATACGTCGAAAAGCAGCCGACCCTCGAGGACGTCTTCCTCACCCTCGTCGGTACCGACGGCAAGAACGGCGACGCCCGGCGGACACCGCAGGTCAGTACGGACCAGTAAGGAACCACGATGGCCAAGCATTTCTTCGGCGACACCGTCGTCCTGCTGGGACGATCCCTGCGCCACATCACCCGCAGCCCCGACACCATCATCACCACCGCAGTCATGCCGATCGCCATGATGCTGATGTTCGTCTACGTCTTCGGCGGCGCGATCAGAACAGGGTCGGACTCGTACGTGAACTACATGCTGCCCGGCATCCTGCTCATCACGGTCGCCTCGGGCATCGCCTACACCGCGTTCCGGCTCTTCACGGACATGAAGGGCGGCATCTTCGAGCGCTTCCAGTCCATGCCGATCGCACGCTCGTCCGTGCTGTGGGCGCACGTGCTGACCTCGCTGGTCGCCAACCTGATCTCACTCGTGGTCGTCGTGCTCGTCGCCCTGCTCATGGGCTTCCGCTCGGCGGCGGGGGCGCCCGCATGGCTCGCGGTCGCCGGCATCCTGATCCTGTTCACTCTGGCACTGACGTGGATCGCCGTCATCCCCGGCCTCTCGGCCAAGACCATGGAAGGTGCGAGCGCGTTCTCCTACCCCCTCATCTTCCTGCCCTTCCTCAGCTCGGCCTTCGTGCCCACCGGCACCATGCCCGGCCCGGTGCGCGCCTTCGCCGAGCACCAGCCGGTGACCTCCATCGTCAACGCCATCCGCGACCTGTTCACCGAGCAGCCGGTCGGAACCGACATCTGGATCGCCCTGGCCTGGTGCGTCGGCATCCTCATCGTCGCGTTCGCCTTCGCCATGCGCACCTACCGCCGCAAGATCTCCTAGGCCGCATCCGGGCTTGTCCTGATCCAGATCGGTGGAGGTCGCTCCCGACGTGGTGGCGGCCGACGCCCAGGCCGAATGCCCGCATCGATCTCGCTTATCGCGCGTCGCGTGCCCCTTGACCGCCAGGCGGTCACTATCGATTGTGTAAGGACGGTCCACTACCTGCTGAGCCGGCCGGGTGGGACAGTGAGCACTATGAACACCGTCCTTAATGTCATCTGGCTGATCTTCGCCGGCCTGTGGCTCGCATTAGGCTATGTCGTGGCGGGGATCATCTGCTGCGTCCTCATCGTCACCATCCCGTTCGGCATCGCGTCGTTCCGGATTGCGGGCTACGCGCTGTGGCCGTTCGGCCGGACCGTCGCCGACAAGCCGTCCGCCGGCGCGTGGTCGGTGCTCGGCAACGTCATCTGGCTGCTCGTCGCCGGGATCTGGTTGGCGATCGGGCACATCGTCACCGCGATCCCGCTGTTCATCACGATCATCGGCATCCCGCTGGGGATCGCGAACCTCAAAATGATCCCGATCTCGTTGATGCCGCTGGGCAAGGACATCGTTCCCGTAAGCCGCGGGGGACTGTAAGAACAACGGTGTAACTCCTGATCAAGGAGACACCTGTGACGAGTACGGTGATCCAGGCATCCGAAGCGTTGGACCTGGAGGACGCCGCGGTGGCGCGGAAAGACTATGAAGCGTCGGACCGGGAGCTGGTGGCCCGGCTGATCGACCAGGCCCGCGCCGAAGGGCTGGAGCTGGTCGGTGAGAACGGGCTGCTGGGCCGGCTGACCAAGCTGGTGCTGGAGTCGGCGCTGGAGGGCGAGCTCACCGACCACCTCGGCTACGACAAGCACGATCCGGCCGGTCGGGGCAGCGGCAACACCCGCAACGGCACCCGCACCAAGACGGTCATCACCGAGGTCGGGCCGGTCGAGATCGATGTGCCCCGTGATCGGGACGCCAGTTTCGAGCCGAAGATCGTGCGTAAGCGGCAGCGGCGCCTGTCGGGTGTCGATGAGATGGTCATCTCGCTGGCTGCCAAGGGCCTGACCACCGGGGAGATCTCCGCGCACCTGGCCGAGGTCTACGGGGCGGAGGTGTCCAAGCAGACCATCTCCACCATCACCGACAAGGTGATCGAGGGCATGGCCGAGTGGCAGAACCGCCCCCTGGATGCGGTCTATCCGGTGGTGTTCATCGACGCCATCCACGTGAAGGTCCGTGATGGTCAGGTCGCCAACCGGCCCATCTACCTCGCTTTGGCGGTCACCGCCGACGGCGAGCGCGACATCCTCGGTTTGTGGGCCGGTGACGGCGGTGAGGGCGCCAAGTTCTGGCTGCACGTGCTGACGGAGATCAAGAACCGGGGTGTCGCCGATGTGCTCATGATGGTCTGCGACGGTCTCAAAGGGCTGCCGCAGGCCATCGAGCAGGTCTGGCCCCAGGCCGTGGTGCAGACCTGCGTGGTGCACCTGCTGCGTGCTTCCTTCCGCTACGCCGCACGCCAGCACTGGGACGCCATCGCCAAGGCGCTGCGACCGGTCTACACCGCCCCGACCGAGGCCGCCGCGCTCGAGCGGTTCACCGAGTTCGCCGACGCCTGGGGCGGTAGGTACCCGGCGATCGTGAAGCTGTGGCAGGACGCCTGGGCGGAGTTCGTGCCGTTTCTGTCCTTCGATGTCGAGATCCGCCGGGTGATCTGCTCGACGAACGCGATCGAGTCAGTCAACGCCCGGATCCGCCGGGCGGTCAAGGCCCGTGGCCACTTCCCCAACGAGCAGGCCGCGCTCAAGTGCGTCTACATGGCCGTCATGAGCCTGGACCCGACCGGAAAGGGCCGCAAACGCTGGGTGACCCGATGGAAGGCCGCCCTCAACGCCTTCGCCATCACCTTCGAAGGCCGCCTGACCCCAACCGCCCCGATAGAACCAATCAAGACCGAGTTACACCGTTGATTGGACAGACCCGGTCCTTTTTTTCCTTTTTTTGGCGCCCCCGGGACATCGCCTGCTACCTGGGCGACTTCACCCTCGGCACCATGTACAAACAGCTCTCACAATGTTTTCCGCCCCGATCCGTCGCGGCTATGGCTGTTGCTACGGAGACTCCACGCGGCCGCTCGCCACCGATCGGACGACGGCCTCGTAGGTCCGTACGGTCCAGCGCATCTCCTCTACGGGTATCGGGTAGGGAGAGCCGCCGAGCGCGGCCTTCGCCCACTGCTCGATATTGTCGCGAACGGCGGGGTGCGGCGGTACGAACTCGGTCACGGCGGGGGCGCCGCGGCGCTTGCGCACGACGTCCCAGCCCTGCGGTTCCTCGGGATGGTTGCGGTCGCGCACCTCGACCCAGCCTGATGACCCGACCAGCATCGCCCTGCCGAAGAAGGGTGTGGCGAGGACTGAGGTCAGCACCGCCGTGGCCCCGCTCTCGAAGCCGATGGTGACGGTGAGCGTGTCGCCGTTGGGCAGCTCGCTGCCGAGCGTCGCCATCCGCGCCCATACCTGTGTAGGAGCGCCGAGCAAAGCTACGGACAGGTCGACCAGGTGGACGCCGGTGGCCGACAGCGGGCCGACGGGTGAGACCTCCGGTGACAACCGCCAGTTGCCGGGGTCCATGCCGAGGAACTTGTCCTGGCTGAAAGCACCCTCGAACACCAGCGGCGTCCCGAATTCTCCCGCCCGGACCCGGCGCAGGAGGTCGACCACCGGCGGCTCGAACCGCCGCTCGTGGCCCACCCCGAGCGTGACGCCGTGCTCGGCCACCTCGCCGAGCGCCCACTCGGCTTCTTCCCCCGATGTGCACAGGGGTTTCTCACAGAACACATGTTTGCCGGCCCGGGCTGCGGCGACGATCTGGCCGGCGTGCGCCGTGTGCGGGGTGCACAGCACGACGCCGTCGATGTCCGGCGCTTGCAACACCTCCTCCAGACTGTTCGCCATGCGCAGCCCGAGCTCTTCGCCCGCCGTTCGGCCGGCTGCGGAGGGGTCGGCGCCGAGGACCACGCTGACCACATCGCTGCCCCTGAGCGCGGCCGCGACGGTGCGGCCCCACCAGCCGAGGCCGACGACGGCGACGCGGAAGTCCGCTGTCATGATGCGGGAGGAATGATCGGCACCAGCAGCCGGGCCGGTCGGCCGGGCCCGGCGTGCAGCGTGGTGCGACCGGTCAGGACCCGGGGGTCGCGGTCCACCGGATCGTCGTGCAGGAACGGTCCCGAGCCGCGCATCTGGTTCTTGAAGTTCGACATGCGGATCTCGGGCAGGTCCGGGTCGGCGAAGTCACGGCCGCCGACGGTCAGCGCCAGCCGGTGACCGGGCGGGATCACCAGACTGGTCGGCCACAGCTCCACCTCGACCTCGTAGACCACTCCCGGCTCGACCGGGTCGGCGCTCTCGTGCCGGTGAACCGGCCGGTACGGCAGGCTGCGTGCGGGGTCGAGCGCGCGATGGCTCAGCCGTAGCCATCCCTGGGTCGCCGGCGCGTGCGGATCGACCGCGCCCACGAAGGCGAGATGCCGGCCGGACTCGTCAAGCACCTTCAGGGTGAGGAACAGGTCGCAGTCGGCAGCCGTCGTCTCCACCCACAGGCGTGCGGCCAGCGGCCCGGTGATCTCCGTGGTCTCGGTGAACGGCGAGGTCTCGAAGGTCACGCCGTTCCCCATCGCGTCGAACTCGACCGTGCCCCCGGCGGGAACCGTTTCCGACAGCCGCCGGGCCGCTGGGTCGAGGAACATCTCCTGCCAGCGCGTCCGCGGGATCGGCCAGTCGTCCTCGAACCGCTCGGTGAAGGTGTCGTCGACATGGCGCACCTGCAGCTGGACCCGGGGGCGCCGGTCCCACCCGTTGTCGGCGCCTTTGAGGAAGTGGTCGAAGAACGCCAGCTGGATCTCGCGCCCGTAGTCCGTGTAGTACGTCGTCCAGTGCTCCAAGCCGTGCAGCTCCAGCCATTTCTGCTCCGAGGCCGCTTGCAGGAACCCTTCGACGTTGCCGCGCAGGTGCAGCCCCTGGCCGCCCCAGTTGCCGGCCGACAGCAGGGGGACGGTGATGCGGCTCCAGTCCGGTATGCGGGTCCGGTGGTAGTCGTCGATGAAGGGGTGCGCGCGGATGTCGCCTCCGAAGTCGACGCGGTTGGCCGCCATCTCCTCGTCGGTGAAGTCGTCGTCCCCGCAGACCTGCAGGCCCGTCACCGGATGACGTGGACCGCGGCCGCCCAGGCCGTACTGCACCGTCTTCACCTGCTTGTCGTACCAGTGCTGCCAGAAGGTCGACAGGATTCCACCGTGGTGGGAGGCGTCCCGGTAGAAGTCGCTCGCCCCCTCCCACACGCAGATCGCCCGCAGATGCTCGGGCTGGGTCGCGGCGACCAGCCACTGGTTCATCCCGAAGTACGACACTCCCGACAGCCCGACGTTGCCGTCGCTCCAGGGCTGTGTGCCCGCCCACTCGACGCAGTCGTGGTAGTCCCGCGTCTCACGGGCCGAGAAGTGGTCGACGACGCCGGGCGAGCGCCCGCAGCCGCGCGAGTCGACCCGCACGACCGCGTAGCCGTGCGGAATCCACTTCTCGGGGTCGACGACCTCCCAGTTCTGGTACTGGTTGGTGGATCCGGCGGCGACGTCCGGGTGCTGCTCGGACAGCGTCTGCCAGGCCGTCGGGTAGCCGTCCTGGAACGCGAGGCCCTTGGCGTACGGGCCGTAGCTGAGGAGCACGGGGTAGCGGCCCTCGTCCTCGGGCAGGAACACGTCCGCCCGGAGGACGACGCCGTCGTCCTGGGGGATCGGGACGTCCCACAGGACGCGCATGCCGTCACGGTGGTCGGGGACGATGTCGTACGCGGGGGTATCGGACACAAGCCTTCCTTCGGGATGCGGTGGGGAGGTCGAGACGGTGCGCCCGTCAGGGCATGGCCACCACGAGGTCGACCGTGACGTCGCAGTCGGGGATCTCGTGCGAGCGCGGCGGCACCTCGAAGAACCCGCTCGCCGGGTAGCCGTCGGTGAAGGGCTCCTTCCACGCGTCGAGGAACGTCGGCAGGTCGGACATGTCCGTCAGGAAGGCGTCGACCTTCACCGTGTTCTCGATCGAGGTGCCGGCGGCCTCGCAGATCGCCGCCACGTCGTCGTGGATCCGGCGTACCTGGTCGACGATGTGCCGCCGCGTGTGGGGCATGCCTCTGCGGGCCGCGGCCGCCTCGGGCGACAATCCCTCCGCGGTCCGCCCGAGCTGGGTGGACAGGAACAGCAACGGTCCGGACCGGACGGCCTGCACCGAATGCCCCAGCGCGTCGAGTGCGTTCGGCGCATGGATCACCTCACGGTCGCCGCCGTGCTCGGGCCTGGTGACGATCACGTAGATCTCGACGTTGCCGTGCTTGACTCCGCCGATGCCGGACACCGGCACGATCGCGCGGGCGGGCGGATCGACCGGCCACTGCTTCGCCCACACCTCGTCGATCGCCGGCAGGTTCCTGATGCCCTCCGGAGTGAGGTACAGCACGACCTTGACGACGTTCTCCCAGCGGCCGCCGGCCGCCTCCATCGCGACGCGGATCTGCCGCAGGGTCTCCTCGGTCTCCTGAGCCACCTGGTTGCCGTACCAGATGTGCTCGGGCACCCGGGCGTTCGGGTGCAGGCCGGTCGTGAAGTCGGTGGCGATGAACCCGGCCGAGAACAGCCACGGGCCGGCCTCGACGCCGATGGAGTACCCCCCGAGCGGGCTGTGGATGTCGTGCGCGTACGTCGACTTGGTGATGCCGGAGCCGGCGAGCAGGGACACGAGCTGGATCTCGATGTCGGCGTCGGCCCCGACCAGCCGGTCGACGGGCATGAGGCAGCTCGCCGGCCGATCCGACAGCAGGAACTCGTTGCGGCCCTGGATGTAGGCGTGGGCGACGCGTCGCCAGTCCTCCCAGTACAGCGCGTACGGGTCGCGGCCGGCGGGTTCCCGCTCCTGCAGGCCGTGGTACGTCGGCTGCCACTGGTTGATCGACACGCCGCGGTCCAGCGAGGAGCCGGCGGCCTGCAGGGCCAGGTCGAGCCGGCGATAGGCCTCGCGCACCTGGAGCTTGACCGGGTGGCCGGTGCTCAGCGGCAGGCCCGGCCTGGGGCGGGCGGCCTCGGCGAGGCCGCCGGTCCGCCAGTCGACCGCGCTCATGGAGGCGGTGAAGGCGAACGGGCCGGCCGTGGCGACCGGCGAGCTCGGGTACCACTCGGGGAAGTCGGCGCCGGGGACGCTGAACACCTTACGGGACGACATAGGAACCGCTCTCCTTCTCGAAGATCACACTGTCCGGGCGTTTTGTGGTGACAACGTCATACTCAACACGATTTGACCGCTTCCTGCAGCGGGGTCACGTCTACGGCGTCGGCCGAGCCGGACTTGCCGAGGGCCGCTCCGTCCGGCAGCGTCAGGCAGCCCTTCTTCATGGCCTCCTCGGCCTGCGTCACGGCCGCCTTGGCCTCCTGCGGCACCTTGCTCTCCAGCTCGTAGAACGGCGCGAGGCCGCCGATGTCCTTCAGGCCGAGCTGCACGTTCTCGTTCTTCCAGCCGCCGCCCGCGACGTCCTCGACGAACTGGCCGGTGATCTCGCCGAGGCCGTACAGCGCGCTGGTGAGGATCGTCTTGGGGGCCTGCTTGTGGTCGTCGGCGTACTGGGTGATGACGTAGTGATCGGCCTTGTCCTGCGTGACCTGCGCCATTCCCTGGGTGGCCTGGTCCGTGGCCGAGAAGATGAAGTCGGCGCCCTGCGACACGGCCGCCTCGGCGGCGGCCCGCCCCTTGCCGGCGTCGGTCCAGCTGTTGATGAAGCTGCGCAGGACCTTGACATCGGCGTTGGCGTAGCGGGCGCCCAGCGCGAAGCCCTCCATCTCGTTGTTGAGCACGGGGAAGTCGAAGCCGCCGATCGTGGCCACGGTGTCGGTCTTGGTCATCGTGCCCGCGAGCACTCCGGCCAGGAACGAGGTCTCCTGGAAGATCGGCGTCACGGTCCGGACGTTGGCCGGGATGTCGGGGATCTCCTGGGCGATGCCGCCGAACTTCACGTCGGGGAACTGCTTGGCGAGCTGCTTGACGGCGTCGGCCGCCGCGCCGTTCGCGACCACGATCAGGTCGTAGCCCTGCTGGGCGAAGGCGCTGCCGAGCTGCTGGAACTGCTGCGGCGTGTCGAGGTTGTCGGACACCTGGACCTCGGCGCCGAACTTCCCGGCCGCGGCCTTGGCGCCCTCGGTCACGGCCTGGCCCCATGACCCGTCCTGGGCCGTTCCCGAGGTCAGGACGGCGACCTTGAGCTTGCCTCCGGCGTCGCCGGAGGCGCTCGGCTCGCCGCTCGTCTCCCCGCCGCAGGCGGCGAGGAGGAGCGCGGCGGCCGCCAGCGCGGCCACTCGGACGGGTGTGTGACGGAAGGGCCGGGGGACGGTGCGCATGGTGACCTCCAGGAGGAGTGGGGCCGAGTACGGGACGGGGGTGGATCAGCCGCGGCGGGCGGCCGGCACGTACGGCCGGCCCACCGCGGCGGGGTAACGTGCGCTCCGGCTGAGCGTGACGGCGACGATGGTGGCGATGTAGGGCAGGGCGAGCCACAGCTGGCGGGGGTATCCCTGCGCGAACGGCAGACTCTGTAGCTGGAACTGGAACGCGTTGGCGATGCCGAAGAACACGGCGCCCAGGACGATGTACGCCGGCTTGAACCGGCCGAGGACGACGACGGCGAGAGCGATGTATCCCTGCCCGTTGGTGATGTTGGGCAGGAACGCGCCGCTCTGGGTGAGGACGATGCAGGCGCCGCCGAGGCCCGCGAGCGCGTTCCCGGCGAGCAGGGCCTTCCAGCGGACTCGGATGACGTCGATCCCGGCCGTCTCGGCGGCGCGGGGCTGTTCGCCGGCCGACAGCAGCCCGAGGCCGAACCACGTGCCGTGCACGGCCAGCAGCACCAGCACGGCGGCCGCGACCGACAGGTAGAACAGGGGCGTCTGGGTGAACAGGGACGGCCCGACGACCGGGATCCGCGACAGGAGCGGTACCGCGTAACGGGGCGCGGTGGACACCTCGCCGACGCCGTTGAGATAGCGGGCGAACAAGGTCGTGGTGAGGCCCAGCGCGACCAGGTTGAACAGGATGCCGGTCACGATCTGGTCGGTGCGCCGGGACACGTACAGGTAGGCCAGCACGGCCCCGCAGAGCGCTCCGACGGGCAGGCTGACCAGCGCGGCCGCGGCGAAGCCGGCGCCGGCCTTGACGACGAGGGCCGCGGTGGCGGCGCCGATGAGCATGACCCCTTCGACGCCCAGGTTCAGCGTGCCCGACTTCTCGACGATGAGTTCGCCGAGCGCGGCCCACAGCACCGGTACGGCGAGCAGCACCCCGGTCGACAGGATGGTCACGAGGGCGGCCTGGCTCATGATGCACCCCTTGAACGCACGGTGATGGCGCCCGTCGCGATCAGGCAGATCACGAACACGCCCTGGACGATGAGCGACGCCGACGTGGAGACCCCGGTCACGGCGGGCAGCGAGTTGGCTCCCACGGTCAGGGCGGCGAAGAGCACCGCGGCGAGCGGGACGAGCCGGGGCCGCAGCCCCGCGAGCAGCGCGACCGCGATGCCCGTGTAGCCGTAGCCCTGCGCCGGGTTCTGGATGAGCGCGTGGTTGACGGTGAACACCTGGACGGAGGCGGCGAGGCCCGCCGCGGCGCCGCCGACGAGCATGACGGCGACCGTCATGCGCCGCATCGAGATGCCGGCGCGCAGTCCGGCGTCCGCGTTGCCGCCGAGCACGCGGACGGCGAAGCCGAAGCGGCTCCGATCGAGCAGCACCCACGCCAGCCCCGAGACCGCGAGCGCGACGAGCAGCGCGGTGGCGAACTCGCCGCCCAGCAAGGGGATCTGCGGGAGGTCGGTGCCCTCGTCGAACGCGCGGGTCTGCGGCGCGAGCGTGTCGGCCCAGGGCCCGGCGATCACCCATTCGGCGAGCAGGGCGCCGAGGAAGTTCAGCATCAGCCCGACGATCACCTCGTTGGCGCCGAGCGCCGCGCGCAGCACGCCGGTGAGGCCCGCCCAGACGGCGGCGCCGATCATCGCGGCGGCGACCGCGAGCAGTACGACGCCCAGCCCGCCGCCTCCTCCGCCGACGGTGAACACCACGACGGTCGCGGCGGTCGCCCCGGCTGCCAGCTGCCCCTCGCCGCCGACGTTCATCACGCCGGCCCGGAACGGGATGAGGGCCGCGATCGCGACCATGGTCAGCACGCTGGCCACCTGCAGGGTCTGGTTCAGCGCGTACGGCGTGCCGAACGCGCCTGTCGCCATCGCCCGCAGGGCCTTCACCGGGTCGGCCCCGAGCACGGCGAACAGCACCGCCATGACCGCGAGCGCGATGACCAGCGCCGCGACGAACGCCAGTGGCCGGCGCAGCCGGGGCGGCGGCGTGAGACGCCGGCGATTCCCCTCGCCGCCTCCCGAACCGGCGTGCGCTGTCTGGACGGCGACGCCGCCCGCCCGCTCAGTCACGGCCCACCGCCGAAGGTACGTCGCCGCCTGTCATGGCCTCGGCGACCTGGTCGATCGTCAGATCCTCGGTGCGCCCCTCCAGCGCCACCCGGCCGCCGTTGAGCACGACGACCCGATCGGCGACGGCCCACAGCTCGTCGAGGTCGGCGGAGTTCAGCAGGATCCCGGAGCCCCGGTCGCGCAGCTCGACGATCCGGCGGAACACGAAGTCCGCCGCCCCGGCGTCAAGGCCGCGTACGGGGTGGGAGGCGAGCAGAAGGTCGGGGCCGTGAGCGAGTTCGCGGGCGATGACGACCTTCTGCTGGTTGCCGCCGGACAACGCACCCATACGGGCCTGAGGGTCGGGCGGCGAGACATCGTGGTCGTCCAGCAGCCGCCGCGCCCACACGCGCATCCGGCCACCGCGAAGCAGCCCGAAGCGGCTGAACCGGCCGGCGGGCACGTCGACAAGCGCCAAGTTCTCCTCCAGCGACATTTCCGTGACGGCGTCCCAGCGGAGCCGGTCGTCCGTGACGATGCCGACGCCGTGCGCGCGCAACCGCCGGGGCGAGATCCCGGTCACGTCGCGTCCGCGTAGCCGCACCGTCCCGGACGAGGGCGTGGCCAGGCCCGACAGGGCCCGCATGAGCTCGGTCTGCCCGTTGCCCTCGACCCCCGTGATCCCGACGATCTCTCCGGCCGACACCCGCAGTCGGACGTCGTGCAGCGGCTTCGTGCTCCGCCCCGCCGGAAGGCTGAGGCCCTCGACCTCCAGGACGGTGGGGGGCTCGGCGTCCGGGTGTGGACGCCGGGCGGGCAGAGCGGGCAGTTCACGGCCGAGCATCGCGAGAGCGAGGCCGGCTCGGTCGAGCTCTCCACTTCGGGCGGTGGCCGCGACCGCGCCCTGGCGCAGAACGGTGATCCGGTCGGCGACGGACAGTACCTCGGTCAGTTTGTGGGTGATGATGACGACCCCGCGGCCCGCGTCACACAGCCGGCGCAGGGTGACGAACAGCCGTTCGATCTCGACCGGCCCCAGCACGGCGGTCGGCTCGTCGAGGATCAGCAGGTCGGCGCCGCGGTAGAGCAGCTTGAGGATCTCGACCTGCTGCTGCTGCTCGACCGAGAGCAGCCGGACCGGTGTGCGTACGTCCAGGTGCATGCCGAACCGCTCGGCCAGTTCCGCCACCTCCGCGGTCACCCGGGTGCGGCGCAGGCCCAGGCGGTGCCGTCGCTCACCGCCGAGAGCGACGTTCTCGGCCACGGTGAAGTCCGGCACGAGCATGAAGTGCTGGTGAACCATGCCGATTCCCCGGGCCAGCGCGTCGCGGGGAGAGCCGAAGGAGACCGGCGTGCCGTCCACCTCGATCCGCCCGGCGTCGGGCCGGTACATGCCGAACAGGATGTTCATGAGAGTGGACTTGCCGGCGCCGTTCTCGCCGAGAAGCGAGTGCACCTCGCCGCGGTACAGGGTGAGGTCGACGTCGCGGTTGGCGCGCAGGTTCCCGAAGCTCTTGCTGATGCCGCGCATCGTCACCAGCGGTGTGGCGCCGCCGGTCACAGCATGCCGCCCGTCTCGGCGAGGATCTCCCGGGCGCGTGCCTTCGCCAGCTCGGTGTAGGCGAACGCGGCCCGTTTGGCGGCCGCGGTGTCCGCGGCTTCCAGCGCCTCGGTCAGTTCTCGCTGCACCTCGATGAACGCCTGCGAGGTGAGGGGGCTCGCGCCGAAGCTGCGCACCATCACCGCGCGCAGGCCGATCTGGCCGAAGGCGGCCGACAATGCGGCGTTGCCGGCCAGACTCACCAGGTATTCGTGAAAGGAGAGGTTGGCGTCGACGTACCGATCGAAGTCGATGAAGTGGTCGCCGACCAGCAGGGTCGCCATCGTCTCGAAGCGCTCACGCAGACCGCCGAGGTCGGCCGGCGTCAGCCGCCCGGCCGTCATGTCGATCACCCCCGCCTCGATGGCGCTGCGGGCGTCGAACGCCTCGTCGGAGGTACGGACGTCGAACGGCGCCACGACGTAGCCGCGCTCGGGATCGCGGCGCACCAGCTGGTCGACCGCGAGCCGGGTCAGGGCGTAGAACGCGCTCGCCTTGTCCACGTCGAGGTCGTAGGCGAACTCGTCGAGGCTGAGCACGGTGTCGGCGCCGTAGCGGCGCTCCAGCAGGAGGCGCCGGGCCCGCCGGTAGGCCTCGTCGTCGCGCTCGAACTCGAACCGGCCGAAGCCTCCCCGGAAGTAGGTCAGCGGGCTGCCCTCGCGGGCGCTCGCGGCGACGACCTCACCGATGAAGATCGTGTGCGTTCCGCCACGCACTCGTTCCACCACCCGGCACTCCAGATTGGCGAGCGCGGCACTCAACACCGGTGCGCCGAGCGCGCCCGGCACGATGTCGACACCGCGGAACTTGTCCCGGTGCGGTCCGGCGAACTGCTGGGCCAGATGCGCGGACCCCTCTCCCAGTACGTTCACCGCGTAGTGCCCGGCCTGCGACACCGCCGACGCCGTTGGGGCGGCGTTGTTGATGCACGCCAACATCAGAGGCGGCTCCAGTGACAGTGATGTGACCGAGCTGGCCGTCATGCCGTACATGTCGCTGCCGTGGCTGGTCGTGACGATGGTGACGCCGCTGGCCAGGTGCCCCACGACGCGGCGGAAGACGACCGGGTCCACCGGCGTGGGCATGTGTTCGAGCTGGATGTCATCCGGTCGAGTCATCGGGCGTTCCCTCGTACTCGGTGAGCCGGCGACCAGACGCCGCCGGTGGCTTGGAGAGGAGTAGACCGGTGCACGCCCATGACGCGGCATGGCGGAACCCGTGAACTCTGCGGTGCCCGGATGGCGGATTCCGTCAGTGGGGATACGGACGGCTCACGTCGATGACGGGTGGCGTGAGTGCGGACGGCGGCGATCTCACGCCGGCCGCCAGTGCGCGGGAGGCGGGTCCGCTCGTTGACTGGCCCTGCCGCACGCGTTCCGTAACCGCGGCGGCCAAGGCGCGCGGTGGTGCGCACGATCAAGGGACCTGGGAGCTCACAGTGAGACTCGGTTACTTCACGATGCCCGTCCATCCGCTGGGCCGCCCCTGGGCGGACACCCTGGCTGAGGACCGAGAGGCGGTGATCCTGGCGGACCGTCTCGGTTTCCACGACGCCTTCGTGGGAGAGCACCTGACCGACCGGCACGAGAACATCACCAACAGCCTTCTGTTTCTCGCCACGCTGATCTCCGACACCCGGCAGATCCGGCTCGGCACAGGCACGACGAACCTGTCGCACCAGCACCCGGTGCTCGTCGCGGTGAACTCGGCGATGTTCGACCACCTCAGCGGCGGCCGGTTCATCCTCGGCGTCAGCCCGGGCGCGCTGGCGTCGGACGCCGAGATCCTCGGGATCCTCGGTGAGGACCGCAACAAGCTGTTCGCCGAGGCGATCGACGTCATCACCCGCCTCTGGTCGGCGGACCCGCCGTACGACATCGCTCTGCCCGGCAACCGGTTCGAGGTCTCGACGGCGCGCACGATCGACCTGGACCTCGGCGTCGGCGTCGTCGGCCGGCCGCTGCAGACGCCGCGGCCGGAGATCGTCGGCACGGTGGTCGCGCCGTTCTCGAAGGGTGTGATCGAGATGGGGGCCAAGGACTTCCACCCGCTGTCGGCCAACTTCCTGCTGCCGCAGTGGGTGGCCACGCACTGGGGCAACTACGTGCGCGGCAAGGAGTCGGTGGGGGAGACCGCCCGGAGCGACGACTGGCGGGTGGCCCGCACCGTCTTCGTGGCCGACGACGCCGAGACCGCCGAGCGGTACGGCCGGACGGACGAGGCGAGCCCCTACCGCTTCTACTACCGGCAGATGGTCGACAAGATGCGGAAGATGGGCCGCCTGGAGCTGTTCAAGACCCGCCGCGACCAGCCCGACGACGAGATCACTCTCGACTACGTCCTCGACCGGCTGGTGATCACCGGTACTCCCGAGTCCGTCGCCGAGCAGGTGCTCGAACTGCGCGAGCAGACCGGCGACTTCGGGGAGCTCGTCTACGCCGGTCTCGACTGGGCCGACCCCGGCCTCGCGCGCCGATCCATGGAGCTCATGGCGACCGAGGTCATGCCGCTCGTCAACAAGGCGATCGAGGCGGAGGGGACCTCCTGATGATCGACCGGTCACACCGCCTGCCGCCGCCGCCGCGGGAGGAGGAGCTGACCCCAGAGCAGCGCCGGGCCGTAGAGGTGATCGCGTCCGGGCCGCGCGGCGCTCTCATCGGACCGTTCGCGCCGCTTCTGCGCAGTCCCGAGCTGATGACACGGCTGCAGAAGGTCGGGGAGTTCCTGCGGTTCGAATCCACGCTGCCTCCAGCGGTGCTGGAGCTCGCGATCCTGCTCGTCGCGCGCCGATGGAACCAAGGCTTCGAGTGGGCCTTCCATCGGCCGCTCGCGCTGCGCGCCGGGATCACCGCCGACGTGGTGGACGCCGTCGCCGTCGGCCGCCGGCCGGACGACCTGCCCGCCCGCCTCGCGGTGACCTGGGATCTCGTGGACGAACTGCAGCGCACCGGCGAGGTCGGCGACGCGACCTACGAGCGGGCCCACGGGGAGCTGGGCGAGACGGTTCTGGTGGAGCTCGTCACCACGGTCGGCTACTACACCACCCTCGCGATGATCATGAACGTCGCGGGCACGCCGGCGCCGGAGGAAGGATGATCGAGCCCGCGAAGTGGCATACGACCGGTTCGGGACGCGACGTCGTCCTGCTCCATCCGCTCGCCTCCAGCCACCGGTTCTGGTCCGGGATCGTCCCCCTGCTCACCGGCCGCCGGGTGCACACGTGCGACCTGCCGGGACACGGGGATGCCCCGGTGCCCCGCGGGCGCTACGGCGTCGCCGATCTGGCCGCCTGGCTCGCCGCCGGGCTGGACCGCCTGCGCGCGGATGGTCTCGGACGGCCCGACGGCAGGTTCGTGGTCGCAGGCGTCTCGCTCGGCGGCCTGGTCGCCCAGCACCTGGCCGCGGACCGCCCCGACCTGATCGACCGGCTCGTGCTGGCCGACACGGTGGCGACCTATCCCGGGACGATGCGGGACCTGTGGCGCGAGCGGGCGGCCGTCGCCCGTGCGCGCGGGATGGCCCCCCTGGTCGATCCAACGATCGCCACCTGGTTCACCGCGGAGGCGCTCGCTACGGGCGCGCCCGCCGTCGGCCCGGCCCGGCAGATCCTCCTGAACACCGACCCCGAAGGGTATGCCCGGGCCTGCGAGGCGCTCGAGACCGCGGACGTGACGTCGTCGCTGCCGCGTATCACGGCGCCGACCTTGGTGATCTGCGGCGACGACGACATGCCGGCGTTCGTGGCGGCGGCGCCGGCGCTGCGGGACGCCATCGTCGGCGCCCGCCTGGAGTGGATCGCATCGGCGCGCCACGCGGCCGTCGTAGAGCGGCCGGACCGGTTCGTCTCCGTGCTGGACGCGTTCCTCCGTGATGGCGGCGACGAGGAGCGGAGGTCATGAGCGGCACCGGAACCGTCGGCGTGATCGGCCTCGGCGTGATGGGCTCCGCGATGAGCTCCCACCTGCTGCGAGCGGGGCTCGACGTCGTGGGCCTCGACGTGGACCCGGAGCGAATGCGGGCCCACCGGGCCGCGGGCGGCCGCACCGTGTCGTCGGCCCGGGAGATGGCGGGGGAGTGCGGGGTGATCATCAGCTCACTGCCGAACGCCGAGGCGCTGCTCGATGTGCTCACCAGACCGGACGGCGTGCGGGCCGCCGGACAGCCGGTCACCGTCATCGAGACCAGTACGCTGTCGCCGGACGAGAAGCGACGGGCGTCGGAGGCCGCCGGCCCCCGTGTGCTCCTGCTCGACTGCCCACTCAGCGGGACGGGGCAGCAGGCCCGCGACGGGGATCTGATCGCCTATCTGAGCGGGGGTACCACCGCCGATCGCGAAGCCGTCCTGCCCATCCTTTCGCACACCACCCGCGCCTGCTACGACCTCGGAGAGTTCGGCAACGGCACCCGGATGAAGGTGGTGGCCAACCTGCTCGTCGCGGTGCACAACGCCGCCGCGGCCGAGGCGCTCCTGCTGGCCCAGCGGTCAGGGCTCGACCTGGGCCAGGTGCTCACCGCGATCGGCGACGGCGCCGGCAGTTCACGGATGTTCGAGATCCGGGGGCCGATGATGGTCGCGGGCGGCTTCGAGAACGCCACCATGCGCGTGGACACGTTCCAGAAGGACCTGCGGATCATCGCCGACTTCGCGGCGAGCGTCGCCAGCCCGACTCCGCTGCTGGCGGTCACCGCGGTGCTCTACCAGGCCGCGGTGGCGCAGGGCAGGTCACATCAGGACACCGCCAGCGTCTTCGCCGTCCTGCGTGGGCTGACTGGCGACTGATCGGCACGGCTCGTCCGGAACACCGGGGGAGCGGGCTCCCGTGGCTCACGGCCGATTGGCGAGCAGCGTCATCACGCGGAGCGCGACCTGCGTCTCCGTTCGCCGCTCGCCAACGCCGTGGCCGATCAGCTTCTCCACCTTGCGCAGCCGGTTGCGGATGGTGTGCTCGTGGAGGCCGAGGAACTCGGCGGTCGCCACGTGACTACCGAGGCGGAACCACGTGTCGAGTGTCTCCCTCAGCCGGGCCGTCTCGGGGTTGTCGAGGGCCAGCGGGCCGAGTTCGTCCTCGACGAAGCGACGGGCCAGATCGTGGTCGCGCATCAGCAGGACCTCGAGCCCCACCTCCGAGTAATTGATCACTCTGGGTGACCGTTCGGGGCCCCAGGCCGCCCGAATCCTCTCGACGTCCTGGGTTTGGGCGTACGTCCGGCGGAACCCCTCCAGGCCGGGCCGGCCCTCCCCGAGCGACGCGGTCACACCGGCCGTCGACAGGGCGGCGCGCAGCCTGTCGACCAGTTCGCCGGGCCACGGGGAGAGGCGGCTCAGCCACACCACCGTGCTTCTCAGCCCCGAGGGGTAGATGAGCGACTGCCGCGCCCCCGTCGCCGTCCGCATTCCGATCGTGAGCCGTCCTGCGGCGCCCTCGGCCACCTCGGGCAGGAGCACGGCGACGTGGTGCGCGTCGAACTCGTAGCCGATCGTCAGCAGATCGGAGGGGGAGAGGCGGTCCTCGTCGCCGTCGAGGAGGCCGCGGATCAGCCGCTGCCTGACGTGCGCGCGGGACCGGCTCAGTGCCTCGTCCTCACGGATATAGGTGTCGGCGACCTGCACCGCCACATGGTCCTGATAACCGAAGATCGCCAAGGTCAGGGCGGTCAGCGCGTCGCTCGTCTCGTCCCGGGAAATGTCGGCCGACTGCGCGTGCGCGCGCAGGCGCGCCGCCCATGTCTCCCACATCGCCACGAACCCCACGCGGTACGACCGCTGCAGCGCGCTCTGCGGAATGCGCAGTCGCGCCTGGACGGCACCGAACGTCAAGGGCTGGCGCAGCCGCACGTCGGACAGGCGCATCCTCGCGCACAACACGTCCTGGAGGGTCCGTAGATTCTCCCGGACGCTGGCGGTGAGGTGGTCGACGAACTCCTGGTCCTCGGCGTACGACGGGAACGCCACCTCGATGTCCCTGCGCACGACCACGTCGCAGAGGACGCGGAGGTCGACGTCGTCGGCGGCCTCTCGCGCCCAGTCCGGCAGCGAGGCACCCCCGGACGAGGGCCGGTCGGACAAGCGCCGGGAAGCAGGCTGCATCGGAATCTCCCTCGACGGACCCTGCCGGGCCAGGTTGCGCCCGGTAGTCGGTCTGGTGAGGATAGCGTCTGATCGAGTTTGGGCTGGTAGGAGGGCTTTCTCGGTGCACTGGGACGATCTGCGCGTACGCCGGTCACCGCGAGGCAGCTGCGCGGGTGGGTGCGCCGAGTCCGCTCAGGCGGCGAACAGGAGGAGCAGGCCCACGACGGTGTAGACCACCATCAGCACGAGCAGGGGAATCTGCCCGAGGACGGCGGTACGCCGAGGGAACAGGGCCAGCGCGCGGTCGTGCGCCAGGACGGTGCCCAGCACGTGGCCGACGACGATCACCGTCACCTGGAGGGTGGCGACTCCGGCCGGGGTGGTGCCGAGCGCCTGGATGGTCCACCCGGCGGTGCCGAGCCAGTCGGCGCCGGTGTCCAGCGGATCGGACAGCAGGGCGATGGTCCGCTGCCCTTCCAGCAGGAACAGGGTGTAGTAGTGGGCCACCACGTATCCGACGGCCACCGGAACGATCGAGTGGGCGATCTCGCCCGCCGTCGTACCCGGCTCCGCCGCACCCCACCGGCCGGCCAACGCCGTCGCGGCCCGGTACGCCGCGAGCACCAGAGCGATGACGGCGATCAGGCCGGCGGTGCCCGTGACCGGGGCCGGTACTGCGCTCTCCTGCATGAAGCGCACCCACACCGGGGCGTTGGACAGGCTGTCGTACATGGTGGAGCCCAGGAGCACGACCACCAGTACCGTCAGTCCCGGTGCCGGTCGCAGCCCGGCCATGCCGTCGAGGGAGTTGCGCCAGACCACGACGCCGTCGCGGCGTCTGCCCGCCGGGGCCAGCCTGCCCACGAGGTCGCTGTAGACCTCGAAAGGATCGGCGTGATCGAACCACCGCGAGCCGAAGACGACCGCCCCGGCGAGCATGAGCACGGCGTAGGCCGCGAGCCAGGCTCCGATCACCGGCAGGGTGGCCCGTTCGGGGGCGACCAGTTCCAGCCAGACGAAGGCGAACAGGCCGGCGCAGGCGGGCCAGTATCCGACGCCCGCGGGCAGCGGCCGCAGGCCGAGCTCGGGGTCGCGTCCGAGCCCTCTGCAGGCCAGCAGGTGCAGCGTCCGCAGCGGGTTCAGGCCGCGCCACACCGGGCCGAACAGCAGCGACAGCGGCACCAGGCCGACCCAGAACAGTACGTAGAACGCCCCGGCCGTGGGATTGTCGGCCCGATCGGGACCGAAGATCAACCCGATGCAGAAGTACGCCGCGGTGACGAGCCCGGCGATTCGCCAGACCCACCGCCAGGCCGGCGCGGTCACCGCCGCCTGTACGGCGGTGGGCAGCGAGCGGGCAGCGGTGAGGGCGGCATTCAGCCGCGGTTGTTTCCACAGCGCGCCGAGCGCCACGAACGACACCAGCAACGCGAGGGCCGCGCCGGTCAGCGCGGCCGAGAACGGGATCGGCAGGTCCTGACGGCCGCCGACGCCGTGAGCCAGCAGCATTCCGGCGGCCCTAACGGACAACGAGCTGGAACAGTTGCAGTCCCGACTCGTGGGTTTCCATCTCGAACAACCCGGTCTCGTCGGCGACGAACTCGATGCTGGCGGGGGTGCCGGGCTTCAGGCTTGCCTCCTTGTCGTACCCGTGCAGGTGTGCCTCGTCGGCGGCGTCGCCGGTGATCGTGATCCGCACCGTCTGGCCCTTGGCCACCTCGATCCGTCCGGGCGGCGGCGTGACCTTGCGACCGGCGACGGTGACGGTGATCTCCTTCACAGCCGAGTCGGCGGAGTCGGCCGAGTCGGTGGAGGCGGCGGCGGCCGGCTCGCTGGGGGCCGCGGGAGCCGACTCGGCAGGAGCCGGGGCAGCCGACTCGGTGGACACCGGAGCTGCCGACTGGGCGGGGGCGGCGGCATCCGAGCCGCCACAGGCCGCCGTGGCCATCACGAGGGCCACGCCGAGCGGGAGCGCGGCGAGCAGTGGGCGCAGGCGCGCAGGGGCGATCGTCATGGGGGGTTCTCTTCCTGAGGGGTGGGACGAGTCAGCGTCGCCTGGTGGATTTGGGACGCTGGGGAGTACGTGACGCCGGGGCGCGTGGGGGTTTCCCGGCCGCTGGGCGGCCGGACGACCGCCGGGCCGCCGGGGTGGCGGGCGCGGGCCGCCGCGCCGCCCGCACCACCAGGACGCCCGCTCCCACGACGAGGACCGAGGGCACCAGCCATACCGACAGCCCGGTGCCGGAGTCGGCCGGCTGCGCGGTCCGGGCGGCGGTGCCGGCCGTGCCGGTTTCGGTCACGGCGTCCTGACCGCCGCCGGTTTCGGGAACCGCGGCCGGGCTGGCGCCGGTCCCCGTAACCGCGGCCGGGCTGGCGCCGGCCTGGGGCGCCGCGGGGCCCAGCGCCGCCGGGCTGCCGCCGGTCTCCGGCATCGGGGACTGGGTGCCGCTCCCGGGCTCGTGTGAGTCGAGCAGGCTGGGGTCGGGCTCGTTGTCCGGGGCCTGCCAGCCCTTGGGCGGCCCTGAGGTCCTGCCCTTGTAGGTGAACCGCAGTTCTCCTTGCACCGGCTCCCCGTCGGAGGCGATGGACAGGTAGCGGACGACGTACTTGCCCCGCTCCGGCCAGTAGGCGACCGGGATCTCTGCCGGGTATCCGGTGTTGTACACCACCGGTTCCCACGTCCCGTTGACGAGGTTGTACTCCTGAACCGGCTCGTCGAGCCGTTCGGGCCGGCCGTGCGTCCAGGGCCGGTCGACGCGGGCGCCGCTGGGGGCGGTGACCGCGAAGTACGCGTTCGAGGCGGGCGCCTCGGTGAAGTAGAGCGCGAGGGACTCCATCGGCTCGCGCACCGTACTGTCCTTGACCGGTATCGACATCGCGAGCTGGCCGTGGGCGGAGGCGGGCGCCGCCAGGGCGGTCGTCGCCAGCACGCCGGCGACGATCAGCAGAAGCAACCGGCCCAGCCAGCGCGCCATCGTCACTTCTGCCCTCCACGAGGTACGGCCCCTGGAAGGGGAGATGCGACTCGGACCGGTGAGACCGATTGCGTCGAGGTTAACGACTTTTGCCACGAATGAACAGAACTCGATGCGGTTGCAACAGAAGTGGAGCTGGATCGGACGACGGAACCGAGGTGTTCGGCCCCGGACTCAGCGGTGGACGTGCCCGGTGAAGCGCCCCGAAGGCACTACGGCGGTGCTCAGGGGGAGGGGACGATCAGCGCGGATAGCCTTAGGCGTTCTCCTCTTCTCTGGAAGGGCAAGCCGTGAGATACGCGCACATCGTCATCCGCCTGTTCGCAGCCGCCGCTGTCGTGACCACCGTGATCGCCGGAGTGACGGGTCCCGCGGCCGCGCACACGGAGCTGAAGTCGTCGACGCCCAAGGACGGCGCGACGGTGGAAAAGGCGCCCTCCCACGTCGAGCTGGTCTTCACCGAGAGCATCAATCGCCAGTTCGTCACCATCGTGGTGACCGGCCCGGGCGGGCAGAAGGTCGCCAAGGGCAAGCCGGGCACCAAAGGGCCCGTCGTCACCCAGCCACTGACCGCCGATCTGCCCAACGGCCGTTATGCGATCGCCTTCCGCGTGGTGTCCTCCGACGGTCATCCCGTCAGTGGGGAGCTTCACTTCACCCTGAAAGCTGCCGCGCCCGTACCCTCGGCGACGCCGACGACCGCGAGTCCGGCTGCCGGCCCGTCATCCGCCGGGGTGGCGACCCCCGCAGGGGCCGCGCCGTCGTCCCCGGCGGCCGGCACGTCGGCGGCCGCCTCCTCGTCGTCAGGTGGCGGGTGGACCGCCGCACTGGTCGCCGCCGTCTTGGCGGTGGCGGTAGCCGCGGGGACCCTGGTCGTGCGCCGGCGGCGGCGAGGCGCAGCAGAGTCGTGATGCTGCCGGGCCCTCGATGCGGCGATGATGCCGGTCCGGCGGACCCACGCGCGCACCGTCTCAGCCACGGCTGTGAAAGCGCAGGTGTCTCCCGGATGCGCGTCAGCGGAGACGGCGCCGGAAGGGTGAGGGGAGAGGCGGGGCGGGCGCGAGTCGCACGCGCACGTCCACGGCCACCACTCCGCCTGGCGTCACGATGACGGGGTTGAGGTCGAGCTCGGCGATGTCGGGCTGGTCGTCCATGAGGCGGCCGACGCGGACGATCTGGTCGTCCAGCGCGCGGACGTCGGCTGCCGGGCGGCCCCGGTAGCCGTGCAGGAGCGGCGCGCAGCGCAGCTCGCCGATCATTCTCCCGGCCTCCGCTCGGTCGATCGGCGGCACGCGGAAGGCGCGGTCGGCGAGCAGCTCTGTGGCCACCCCGCCGAGCCCTGCCATGATCAGTGGCCCGAACGTCTCGTGCGCGACGCCTCCGATGATCATCTCGGTGCCCTCGGCGGCCATGGCCTGGACGATCGCCCCCTGCATGGCGGGGCCGAGGCGGGCGGACATCTCCCGGTACGCCTGCCGGATCTGCTCAGGGGTCTGCAAATTGAGCCGGACGCCGCCGACCTCGGACTTGTGGACGAGCCGGGGGCCGGTCGCCTTGAGCACGGCGGGCAGTCCGGTGAGCGCGGTGGCCTCGGCGGCGCTCTCGGGCCCGTTGACGGCGACGGACTCGGCGACGTGGACGCCGTAGGCCGACAGCAGGCGGGCTGCGGTGTGTTCGTCCAGCCAGCGTCCCTCGGGATGGGCGGACAGGTCCGCGGCGACGACGCGGCGGGCGAGCGGCAGATCGATTCCCGGTGGTTCCTCCGGTGAGGTCACCGGCCGGACGCGCCGGGCGGCGTACCCGGCCGCCTGGGCGAGAGCGTGCACGGCCTGCTCGGGGAAGGCGTACGCGGGCACCCTCCCGTCGATGAGCTCGTCGTGCCCGGCCAGGCAGGCGAGTACGGGCTTCGCCGCATCCGTGGTGGTGGCCGCGATCGCTTCCCTGGTCTCCTCCAGGCCCGAGCCGAACGGCGGGGTGTAGACGATCAGGACAGCGTCCACGCCCGGGTCGGCGAGGACGGTCGCGATCGTGAAGGCGAAGTCGGCGGCGTCGGCCTCGGCGGTGAGATCGACGGGGTTGCCGACGGCCGCGGCCGGGCGAAGACGGGCGCGAAGCGCCTCGGCGGTGGCGGGGCGCAGGTCCGGCACGACCAGGCCGAGCCGCTCGCAGGCATCCGCGGTCAGCGCCTGCGGGCCGCCGGAGTTGCCCACGATCGCCACCCGGGGGCCGTCCGGCAGCGGCTGGAAGGCCAGCAGCCGGGCGGTGTCGAGCAGGTCCTGGACGCTGTCCTCCCTGATCGCGCCGCATGCGCGTAGCAGCGTGTCCACGGCGACGTCGGGGGTCGCCGCGGCGGCGGTGTGCGAGCGGACTGCCCGGCTCCCCGAGGCGCTGCGTCCGCTCTTCACGACGACGATCGGTTTACGGGCGCTGATCCTGCGGGCGATCCGGCCGAACCTGCGCGGGTTGCCGAAGGATTCCAGATACAGGGCGATGACGCGGGTGGCCGGATCGTCTTCCCAGTATTCGAGCAGGTCGTTGCCGCTGACATCCGCCTTGTTCCCGACGGAGGCGAAGGAGGAGACGCCGAGGCCGAGTAGCCCGGCGCGTTCGATCAAAGCGGCCGCGACCGCGCCCGACTGCGACATCAGTCCCAGTGGCCCCGCGGGAGGACGTCCGGGCAGGAAACCGGCGTGCAGGCGGGCCGCCGTGTTCACGACGCCGAGGCAGTTGGGGCCGATCAGCCGCATGCCCGCCTCGCGGCAGACGCGTAGCAGTTCGCGTTCCGCCTCGCGGCCCCCGGCCTCGGCGAAGCCGGCGGTGAGGACGACCAGGGCGCGCACCTGGTGGCGGGCGCACTCGCGGGCGACGCCGAGCACGGCGGAGGCCGGAACGGCGACCACGGCCAGTTCCACCGGCCCGGGCAGTGAGGCGAGGCCGGGATAGGCGGCCAGGCCGCACACCTCGGCGGCCCGGGGATTGACGGGGTAGATCGGCCCGAGGAAGCCTCCGTCGACCAGGTTGCGCAGCACGCGATGCCCCACGCGCGCCGGATCACGGCTGGCCCCGATCACGGCCACCGAGCATGGGGTGAACACGTGCGCGAGGGAGCTGCGCTCCGCCTCGTGCGCCCGGGCCTCGATCTCGGCCACCAGGCTGTCGGTGGGCCGGGTGGCGATGCGGATCTCCACCTGCCCCTGCTCGTACTGCTTCTTCACCGGCAGACCGAGATCGTTCAGGACGCGCAGCATCGCGCGGTTCTCGGGCAGGACGGTGGCGACCAGGTCCTCGATACCCGCGTCCGCCGCGTCCAGCGCGATGTGCTCGAGCAGCAGCGTGCCGAGCCCTTGGCCGTGCACCAGGTCGTCCAGCAAGATCCCCACCTCGGCCTCCGGCCTGTCCGGGTGGGGGATGTATTCGGCCACGCCGACCATCAGGCCGCGGATCAGGGCGACCAGGGCGTGGCCGGGGTATCGCGGGCCGGTGATCCGGTCCATGTACACGTGGGCCGAGGTGGTGCCACCGGTGAAGAACCTCAGGTACGCCGAGTGCGGGGAGGATCTGGCGATCAGTGCGTGCAGGGCTTCCCGGTCAGATGGGCACAACGGGCGGATGTGCGCCACCCCGCCGTCACGCAGGAGGACGTCACATGCCTCGGCAACGGTTCGAGCCATGCTCCCAGCGTCGGCCACCGCCGGGCACACCTCCAGGGGCCTCCTCCCCCTCTCGGCAGGGACCCTGGTCCCGAGCCGGATGCCGCCCCCCGCCATCGTTTACGCGCGGATGCCGGCCGGCGTGGGCACCGTGGCCCGGAAGCGGCACCTCGCCCTGGCCGGTCAGCACCCCTCCCGGTACGACGGCCGTCTCACGCCGCGGCGTCGGCAGGCCGAGCGCTGTCACCGAGTTCGCGTCCGCCGATCTGCAAGGTGCGACCCCTGCGGGGGCATCACCCCAAGCAGGTGGAGGTGAACAATGGCTCGGTTGCGTGACTTCCTCCAGCGGTTCCGCCCAGCGGGTGTACCCGGCGCCGCGGCGCCCGCCGGCGTTCCGGCCGACTACGCGGTCGACCAGGCCGCCGAACTCGAGGCGGTCTTCTCCGCCCTCGAGGAGACATGGGCGAGGTGCGCTCATGAGCGGCTTCGTGCGCGGTCCAGCGCGGAGGAGACGCGAACTCGCGCACGTGCCCAGGCTGCCGCCGTCCTGTCAGCGGCGCGGCTGGAGGCGGAGGCGGCGCGGGCGGAGGCCGCCTCGGCCGCTCGTCGGACATCGGAGCAGGAGAGCGATGCTCTCCTGCGAGACGCCACGGGCTCTGCCGGCGTGATCCGCCGGCGTGCCGCCGCCCGCATGCCGGAGATGGTCGCCCGGGTTGTCGCGGAGGTGCGGTCCCTGGCCCGTGATGTGCCATGACCGCTTCCTGGGTCTCCGGCTCCACCCGGGCCAGAGCGCTGGTGCGTCGCGGCCTCGGGCTCCGGCGGGCCCGTCGGCTCGCCGCCTGCGGCTCCGCCGCCGAGGCGGTGGCCATGCTTGCACGCACCTCCTACGGGCACGATGTGCGGCCCGATCAGAGCCTGCCCGACGCCCAGCGGGCCGTCCTCGCCACACTCGCGTGGCATCTGCGCGTCCTCGCCGGCTGGCTGCCGCGGGAGGGCGGGCAGATGACGCGCGTCCTGGCCCGGTGGTTCGAGATCGCCAACGTGGACGAGCTGATGTGCCGCCTGACCGGACGGCCCGCCGAGCCCGAGTTCGTCCTCGGTTCGCTGGGCACGGCGTGGCCTCGGTTGCGGCGGTGCGGGTCACTCACCGACATCCGGGCGACGCTGGCCACCTCCCCGTGGGGCGATCCCGGCGGTTCCACCCGTCATGAGATCCAGTTGGGCATGCGCCTGGCCTGGGCGGAGCGGCTCGCCGACGTCCTTCCTCCCGCCACGCGAGGCTGGGTCATGGGCGCGGCGGCGTTGCTGGTCGCCCGTGAACGGCATGCGGAGCGTCGTGAGCCTTCTGCCGGAGCACGCGATCGCTGCCGGGCCCTCCTCGGCCCGGACGCCGTGGCGGCGATGTCCATCACGGAGATGACCGGACGCCTTCCCTCGGCCGCCCGGTGGGCGCTGCTCGACATCGAGGACCCCAGCCGGTTGTGGGAGGCCGAACGGCGCTGGTGGAAGCGCGTGGAGGAAGACGGCCGTGCTCTGCTGACGGGATCCGGTTTCTCGGCGGGCCCCGTTGTGGGGGCCGTCGCCGTGCTGGCCGCGGACGCCCGCAGGGCGCGGGCCGCGCTGGAGCTGGCCGCCAGGGGAGGCACCGCCGATGTCCTCATCTGACCGGCCCCACGTGACCTGGCGTGAAGCTCTGTGGCCCGTCCGGATGGAACGGGTCGCGATCGTGGCTCCCTGCCCGGCTATGACGGACGTACTCAGGCAGGTGGGGGGCGCGGGGGTGGTCGAGCTGTCCACGCCTGCCGATGCGCCGCTGGAGACCGTGTCGAAGGAGGCCGTCGTTCGCGATGACGTCGCCGCGCTCGCCGGCTGGATGCCCACCACGCTGGTGACCGAGTTGTCGAGCCGCCTGGCGCCCCACGGTGGCGTGGTCGTCCAGATCTCCCGGCCGGCGGGCGTCGAGGCGCCGTCCCTGCTGCGGTCGAACGGTCTGCGCGGCTTCCTGTCCCCGGTCGTCGCCACGTACGGAACGGTGCCCTACCGCGACATCGACCCCACTCCACTGGCGGCCGCCGCCTACATGGTCATGTTCGGCATGATGTTCGGCGACGTCGGCCACGGGACGCTGCTCCTCGTCGCGGCGGCCTGCCTGTACTACCGCCGTCCCAGGTGGCTGGCCAGGTTCCGCCGAGCGTGGCCGTTCGTCCTCGGGGCGGGTCTGACGAGCGTGCTCTTCGGCCTGCTGTACGGCGAGTGCTTCGGCCCGACCGGCGTCGTGCCGATGCTGTGGCTGGAGCCGCTCACTCATCCCGTCCAGCTTCTGCTCGCCGCCCTCGGCGTGGGCGCGCTGCTGCTCGGCGGCGCCTACGCGCTCGCGGTCGTGAACCGGTGGCGTGAGGGGGGATGGCCGGTCGCGCTCTACTCCTCGGCCGGGATCGCCGGTGGGGCGGTGTTCACCGGACTCGGCCTGGCCGCCGCCGGATGGTACGGCAAGCTGGATCTCCTCGCCGTGGCCGGTGGCCTGATCGCCGCCGCAGGTCTCGCGCTGGCCTTCGCCGGTTTCCTCGCCGAGGCCGGCGGCGGTGCGAGCGGGATCGCCCAGGCCGCGATACGGCTGTTCGACCTGGTCGTCCGGCTGGGCGCGAACCTCGTCTCGTTCACCCGGCTGGCCGCGTTCGGCCTCACCCATGCGGCCATCGGCTCCATCGTGTGGACGGGCACTTCCAGGTTGTGGGCGGGCCGCCCGGTCGCCGCAGCGATGATCTTCGTTGTGGGCAACGCGCTCGCACTCACGATCGAGGGGCTCGTGGTCGGCATCCAGGCCCTGCGCCTGGAGTACTACGAGCTGTTCTCCCGGCTCTTCCAGGCCGAGGGGCGCCCGTTCCGCCCCTGGCATCTTCCACCGACATCCAGGGAGGCGAGGCCATGTCCGTCTGGATCAGACGAGGCCTGCAGGCCGTGAACGCCGTCATCGTGCTCGCCGCCCTCGTTCTCCTCGTTTCGGCGCTCACCGCCGCCGGCGCCCCGCGGGCGGACGCGGGCGCCCCGGCCGCCGCTCGGGCCGTGAACGGGACGGCGCTGCTCGGCGCGGCGATCGCGGTCGCCGGCGCGGCGATCGGCGCGGGCATCGCCGTCGCCTACACAGGCGCGGCAGCCCTCGCCGCGATGAGTGAGCGGCCCGAACTGTTCGGCCGGGCCATCGTCATCGTCGGGCTCGCCGAGGGCATCGCGATCTACGGTCTCGTCATCGGCGTCATCCTCATCGAACGGGCGTGACCGGGCATGGGGACCGTGGCAGTCATCGGGGAGACCGTCCGCGTGGCCGCTTTCGGCCTCGCGGGCGCCCTGGTCCGCCCCGCCGAGGACGCCGAGGCGGTGCGTGAGGCATGGCGAACCCTGGAAACCCACGTGGCCGTGGTGATCCTCACCCCTCGGGCGGCCGAGGCCCTCGGTGACGCGGTCGCCGGTGCGGCGACCGGCGGGCCGCTGACGGTGGTGATGCCGGATTGATCGCGATGCGGGACGTGCTGGCACCTGTGGCCGAAGCCCTCCTGCGGCAGGCACGGCTGGACGCGGACGCCGTCATCCGTGCGGCCGAGCGCGACGCCGCCCAGACGATCGAGGACGCGCGACGGCAGGCTCGCGAGATCGTCGCCGCCGCCCGGGGACAGGGGGAGGCGGAAGCGGAGGCGTACTCGGCCGCCGTGCGCGCACGAAGCGCGCGACAGGCCCGCGGCATGGAGCTGGCCGCCCGGCGGGAGGCGCTGGAGGAACTGCGCAGGCGGGCGGGCGTGGCCGTACAGGCGCTCCGCGACGACCCCTGCTACCCGCGGCTCGTCAAACGCCTGGGCGAACTGGCCCGCGAGGCGGGCGGCGACGACCTGGTGGTGCGCGAGCACCCCGACGGCGGCGTCGTGGCGGAGGGGCGGGGCCGTCGCGTCGACTGCTCGCTGGAGGCGCTGGCCAACCGGGCCGTCGATGCCCTCGGAGCGGAGGTGGAACGCTTGTGGGCACCGTGACGCGGGTCAACGGCCCGCTTGTCGAGGTCGAGGGCCTGACCGGAGCGGCGATGTTCGAACTGGTCGCCCTCGGACCCCACCGCCTGCCCGGCGAGATCATCGCCCTGCGCGGGGACCGCGCCACAATCCAGGCGTACGAGTACACGGGCGGGCTGGCCCCCGGCGACCCCGCCCGCCGCGGGGGCTCGCCCCTGTCGGCGCGACTGGGCCCGCACCTGCTCGGCGGGGTGTTCGACGGACTGCTCCGCCCGCTCGGCGGGGCGGGCATGTGGCTGGACCCCGCCGCCCCGCCGCCCGCCCGCGCCGCCCGCGCTGGGCGCTCCTGGCCGTTCAGGCCGCTGGTCGAGGAGGGCCGGACGGCGGCGCGCGGGACACCGATCGGAAGCGTCGACAGCGGATCGTCGCCGCCCTACCTGGTGCTCTCGCCCGGTGGTGCGGTGTCGCGGGTCCGGGAGCCGGGCCCCTGCCCCTCCGGGGACCCGGTCGCGGTCGTCGGCGGCGTTCAGGTGACCCTCGGACGCGAACAGCCGGTGCGGCGGGCCCTGCCGTACGACGTCCGTCATGAGGAGCCGGTCCCCTTGACCACCGGGCAGCGGGTCATCGACCTGCTGCTGCCGGTGTCCCGGGGTGGCACGGTCGCCGTTCCCGGCGGCTTCGGCACCGGCAAGACCGTACTGCTGCAGCAGATCGCGAAGTGGTGCGACGCCGACGTGGTCGTCTACGTCGGCTGCGGGGAGCGCGGCAACGAGATGGCCGACGTCGTCGCCGAACTGGGCCGGCTCACCGACCCGCGCACCGGCGGCCGGCTGGCGGACCGGACCGTCGTGATCGCGAACACCTCGAACATGCCGATGATGGCCCGCGAGGCCAGTATCTACACCGGCGTCACGGTGGCCGAACACTTCCGCGACATGGGCTACGACACCGTGGTCATCGCGGACTCGACCTCCCGATGGGCGGAGGCCCTGCGGGAACTCGGCTCCCGCAGCGGCGCGCTCCCCGCCGAGGAGGGCTACCCCGCCGATCTCGCGTCCGCGCTCGCGGCCTTCTACGAACGGGCGGGACGGGTGACCACGCTCGGCGGCGCCACGGGGTCGGTCACCATCATCGGCGCGGTCTCCCCGCCCGGAGGGGACATGACGGAACCGGTCACCGCGCACACCCAGCGGTTCGTCCGCTCCCTGTGGACACTCGACCGCGACCTCGCCTACGCGCGCCACTACCCGGCGGTGTCCTGGGCAGGCTCCTTCGCCCGCGACGCGGGCGCGATGACGGCCGCGGTCCCCGGCGCCGCCCAGCGGCGTGGCCGGGTGAGCGGCCTCCTCGCCGAGGCCGACCGCCTGACCGCACTGGCCGAGCTGCTCGGAGCCGGAACGCTCCCGGCCCACGAACGCATCGTCCTGCTCGCCGGACGCCTCATCCGGGAAGGCTTCCTGCAGCAGAGCGCGCTCAGCCCTCGTGACTCCTTCTGCCGGCCGGAGCGCACGACCCTGATCGCCGACGCGCTTCTCGCGGTCGTCGACCGCTGCCAGACCCTTGTGGAGAACCAGGTGCCGGTCGCATGGATCGAGCAGCAGGACTTCTCCCCGATCCTCCGGGCCAAGGAGGCCCCGGAGGAGGAGATCGCGGCCCGGCGGGACACGGTGCTGGACGCATTGGAGAGATCGCGATGACGGTCTGGGCGCCCGTGGAGTACACCGACGTGGCGGAGCTGCGCGGTCCGCTGGTGATGGTCCGCGGCACCAGGGGCGTGGGCTGGGACGAGTACGCGTCGATCGAGCTGGAGACCGGAGAGCGCCGGCACGGTCTCGTCCTGGAGGCCGATCACGATCTGGCCGTCGTCCAGGTCTTCGAGGGAACCGCCGGAATCCGGGCCGAGGGCACCCGGGTGACCTTCGCCGGCCGCCCGATGCGGATTCCCGTCGGCCCAGGCTGGCTGGGACGGGTCTGCGACGGAGGCGGCCGGCCGCTGGACGGAGGCCCCCCGGTCGCCGGGGCGGCCGACGCCGCCGTGAACGGCTTTCCCCTCAATCCCACCCTGCGCGAGCCCCCGTCGGAGCCGGTGCTGACCGGAATCTCCGCCATCGACCTGCTGACCACGCTGGTGCGCGGTCAGAAGATCGCTGTCTTCTCCGCCGCCGGGCTGCCCCACCTGAAACTCGCCGCCCAGATCGCCGCTCAGGCCGGTGCCGGCGGCGAACCGTTCACCGTCGTGTTCGCCGCCATCGGCCTGACGCACGCCGACGCGGCGACCGTACGGGACAGATTGGCGGAACGGTCCGCCGCCGGGGAGCTGACGCTGCTACTGAACCTCGCCGACGACCCCGTGATCGAACGGATTCTCACCCCGCGGCTCGCCCTGACCATCGCCGAACATCTCGCCTTCACCGTGGGACGCCACGTCCTGGCGGTGCTCGCCGACATGACCAGCTACTGCGAGGCGTTGCGGGAGGTCTCCGCCGCGCGCGGGGAGATTCCCGCCCGGCGGGCCTACCCGGGCTATCTCTACAGCGACCTCGCCTCTCTGTACGAACGATGCGGACGGGTGCGGGGGCGCCCCGGGTCTCTCACCGTGCTGCCGGTGCTGAGCATGCCGGCGGGGGACATCACCCATCCGGTTCCCGACCTCACCGGCTACATCACCGAGGGCCAGATCCTCCTGAGCCGGAACGTCTCCGCCTACCCGCACATCGACCCGCTCTCGTCTCTGTCGCGGATGATGCGGGCGGGAGCAGGACCAGGTCGCACGCGGCCCGAGCACGTCGATCTCGCCGCACAGATCATCGCCGCTCTGTCCCGTGCGCGGCAGGCACGGGAACTGGCCGAACTCGTCGGAGAAAGCGCCCTCAGCGCCGTCGACCGCCGTCACCTCGCCTTGGCGGAGGCGTTCGAACACCGGCTGCTCGCGCAACGGGGAGACGAGCTCCGCTCACTGGGGGAGACCTTCGACCGTGCCTGGGACGTCGTCTCCATGCTGCCTCGCCGGGAACTGACCATGCTGTCGTCCGACGCGCTGGACGCGGGCTACCGGGAGGAGAGATGAGACTGAGCGTTCCTCCCGGCAGAGCCGGGCGGCTGTGGCTCCGGCGTCGCCTGGTCGTCCTCCGGCACGGACTGGCCGTACTGGACCGCAAACTGCGAATCCTGCGGCAGGAGCGGGACCGCCTCGCCCTCGACGCGACACGCACCGGCCGGGAGTGGGAAGCGGCCTGCCGGGCCGCGGAGGCCTGGTCGCTGCGCGCGGCACTGCTCGGCGGCCGGAGGGTGATCCGGCTCGCCGACGACGGGCGGCTCGCCGAGGTGCGGGTGGACTGGGTGGACGCGATGGGAACGAGCTATCCCGGCCGCACCTCCTTCCAGGCGCCAGAGGAACCCGGCCCGTCCACCCCGCTCCCGCTCACCGCTGCGCTCGTACCGACCCGGGACGCGTACGGCATCGCGCTTCGCGCCGCCGTCGAGCATGCCGCCGCCAAGGAGGCCGAGCGGATCGTGTCCGCGCAGGAGGAGGCGACCAGCCGCCTGATCCGCGCGCTCCGCGACCACATCCTTCCCGGCGTCGAGACGGCGCTGACCGAGGTCGAACTGTCCTTGGACGAGATGGAGCGAGCCGACGGCGCCCGGGTCCGCCGCGCGATCGCCTCCCGAGAGCCGCGGCAGCGGTGACGACCGACCGGGAGGCGGTCCTCCGGCTGCATCGCCGACGTGGGCCCCGCATCACCGGCGGCCCTCGGTACGGAGGTCCCTCGGTTGCGGGACCTCCTGCCCTAAGCAGTAGGGGCGAACCCGGCCAGGCTGAATAGCGGCGATGGGGGTGAGCCATATGCTCACGTTGAGCGTCATCAAGGCCGGCACAGGGGGTTCGCCGGCCACTGCGGCGTCCATCCCCGGCTGCCGGCCGAGGCCCGGCGAGAGCGCCCCGGCGCGTCACGTGATCCGCAGACCCCGGTCGGCTGCGGGACCGAACAAGCCCATTGGGGAGAGATGAGGCAGCCATGAAAGCGGCAGTCGGCGACCGATTGATCATCGAGAGCCGTCACCTCGACGGGCCTCGCCGCACCGGCATCATCACGGGCCTCCAGCACAGCGACGGGTCCCCGCCCTATGTGGTCAGGTGGTTGGACGAGAAGCACGAGACTCTCATTTTCCCGGGCCCAGGTGCCCACGTGGAGCACCGTCGCGAATACGGAGAGCGCGGTAGGTGACAAGACGCCTCCGGGTGTTTCACCGTAGAAGCGCCGGATGCGGGGCCCTGCCGCCTCCGCCGTGTCAGTGCCGGGGGAGAGGCGCGTCGACGTCGCCCGCGCGCGACGTCTGTTGCCGGTGAGATGCGGCAGATCCGGCGCGGCCCCGAACAGTCGTGGGGAGGCAGGATGACGACCAAGCGCTGGAACATCGGCATCGACATCACCGAGCAGGACGACGAGACCTACGCCTGCGCCACGCTGACCACGGCCGACGGAGTCAACGTCACGGGCGCCGGTCACGCTCACCGCAGCCCGGACGACCGGTCGATTCCCGAAGTGGGCGACGAGATCGCCACGGCCAGAGCCCTGACCAGGCTCAGCCATTGTCTCAACCAGATCGCGGTCAGGAAGATGGCCCCCCAGCAGCACGCGCTCCAGGAAGTGGTCGAACTGAACCTCCCCTGGGAGCTGCCTGAATAAGGCCTTCTGCTCCGGATCGACCACCAACGCTCGCGACGGGAGGACACGCCATGAGCAAACTCATCGTGGTCGGGGTGGACGGATCGGCACAGGCCCTGGGCGCTGTGGACTGGGCCGCCGCCGAAGCCGGGCGCAGGCATCTGCCGTTGCGCATCGTGCACATCGCGGTCCGCTGGGAGTACAACGTCGCGATCCGCGAACCCGGCCTGGAGGCGCCACGGCCGGAGGCCGCAGGACTCGCGGTCCTCAGGATCGCCGAGGACCGCGCCCGCACCTTCGCGTCCATCGACGTCGGCTGCAGGCTCGGGATCGGCCCCATCCCCGTCACGCTCCTTCAGGAGGCGGCCGACGCCGCCCTGCTGGTGCTGGGCTCGCGCGGCACCGGGGGCTTCACCCGGCTGCTGCTCGGCTCGGTGAGCCGCCAGATGGCGGAACACGCCGCGTGCCCCGTCGTCATCGTGCCCGGGAATGCTGGAACCGGGTCCGGGCCATCCGGGATCGTCGTCGGCGTCGACGGCTCGGAAGCCTCCGTCGACGCCGTGGGGTTCGGGTTCGAGGAGGCGTCCCTGCGCTCGGTCGGCCTGCGAGCCGTGCACGCCTGGGTCCATCCGGCATGCCCTCGGGAGATGCGCCCGGTCCGCTACGACACGGCGGCGGTCGCACGAGAAGGCGCCAGGCTCCTGTCGGAGTCGCTCGCGGGTTGGAAGGCCAAGTACCCGGACGTTCCCGTGGACGAAGAGGTGATCGAAGGCGCCCCCGCGTCGGTTCTGGCCGACGCGTCGAACGACGCGGAACTTCTCGTCGTCGGAGCCAGAGGACGTGGCGGCTTTCCCACGCTCCGCCTCGGCTCGGTCAGCCACGCGGTCCTCCACCATGCGAAAGGACCGGTGGCCGTCGTACGCGGACCTCATCCCGGGCGGCGGTGAGCGGACGCCGTCCCGCCGCCGCGAAGCGTTGTCCAGCTCGTGACGGTTCAGGGCGCCTGACCAGGGTTGTCACCGTGGGTGTCGCCGGCGTGGTCAGCCCGGTTCCATCCGGGGACGCCGAAACCGCCGTGGCACGCCCGCCCAGCGGGCGTGGATCGCCGCCATCGCCCGCTCCAGCGTCTGTTCCTGCGGCGCATCGGTGTCGATCTCGGTCGCGTCCGGCCAGGGCGCCATCGTCGCCGTCATCGCCGCGGCGATCGTCTGGTCCGCGTCCGATATCCCGCCGGTGCGGCGCGCGAGGCGTTCGGCGGTCACCTGCGGAGCGGCGGTGCAGCACAGCGCCAGGAGATCGGCGCAGGCACGCCGGGCCAGGCCCACCGCGGCCGTGCGGTGCGCGTCGTCCGTCCAGGAGGCGTCGACGACGACCGGCTCGCCGAGACCGAGCAGCCTCTCGGCCCTGGACAACAGCTCGGTGTAGGTCCGTCGGGTGGACTCCGCGCGGTAGATGCCTTCGCCGAAGGGGGCGGCCGCGGGCTGGTGTGGCGATATGCCGGCGAGTTCCTTGCGAAGGCGGTCGCTGGTCAGCAGCGTGCAGCCGAGCCGGTCGGCGACGGCGGCGGCCAGGGTCGACTTGCCGGTCCCCGGGAGCCCGCCGACGAGGACCATGGTGACCGCGCCCGCCTGGAGATGGCCCAGCGTGATCTCGGCCAGACGCCGGGCCTCCCATCCCGCTGCGGTGTCTCCCTGGCCATGGCGCAGGCAGGCGACCTTGGCGCGGACGAAGGCCCGGTAGGCGACGTAGTGATGCCACAGCGAGGGCGGCGAAGGGTCGCCGGAGAACTCGGCGTACCAGCGCAGGAACAGCTCTGCCAGGCGAGGTGCGCCCAGTCGCTCCAGGTCCATGGCCAGGAAGGCGGCGTCGTCCAGGCCGTCGACGAAACGGAGCAGGTCGTCGAATTCCAGGCAGTCGAGGATCCGAGGCCCGTCGTCCAGGCAGAAGATGTCGTCGGTGAGCAGATCGCCATGGCCGTCCACGATCCGGCCTTCCGCGACCCGGCCGGCGAAGAGCGGTTCCCGGCCGCCGAGGAAGCGCAGCGTGAGCCGTTCGATCTCGCCGAGGACCTCGGTGTCGATCACCGCCTCGGGCAGCGCCCGCACCTCGCGGAAGCTGGCGGTCCAGCGATCTCGCAGCGCCTGCCCGCCCCCTTGTTCGTCGATGCGGGGACTGTGCGGGGATCGGGCGTGCATGCCCGCGATCATTCGCGCGACCCGGCACACGGCGTCCTCCACCGGTTCTCCCGCGCGGACGAGTGCCGATAGGCGGCGTTCGTCCGGCATACGCCGCATCACCACGAGGTGCTCCCAGACCCGTCCGTCCGGGCCGGCCACGTCGGCCACTCCTTCGTAGACGTCCGGCGCCAGCCGGCGGTTGAGTTCGACCTCCTTGTGGCACATCGCCCGCCGGGCCTCCAGCGTGGTGAAGTCCAGGAAGCCCAGATCAACGGGCTTCTTCAGCTTGAAAGCGTGATCGCCGAGGAGGATGACCACCCCGGCGTGCGTCTCCTTGACCTGCGCCCATGGCCTCATCGAGGTGCCCCCGTCCCCGGCCGGTGCCAGACGGCGTCTCCACGTCTGCTTCCCGGAGACATTCCCCGCGCACCGGCTTCTCCCCTCGGCTGTGGCCACAGGGCGCGGAACGTCCCGCCGGAGAAGCACTTGACGCGGTCAGTGGCGGACCACGATCACGGGTGCGCGCGCGTGATGCAGTACGGCGTGAGCGGTGGCGCCCAGGCCCAGCCGGGCGGCCATCCCCGTATGGGCCCCGATGATGACCAGGTCGGTCTCCACCGAGGCGTCGATCAGGGCCTTGGCCGGGTGTTCCCGCACGACGCGCTCGGTGAGCGTCACGTCGGGGAAGTTCTCCCGCCGGCCGGCGATGCTCTCCGCGAGCAGGCGCGCCTCCTCCGCCCCGACGCTGTTCACGTCGTAGACGAGCGGCTGCATGTCGCCCGGCGCCGTCGCGACCGGATGCGTCCAGGCGTGCACGGCAAGCAGGCCGGCCTGCCGCAGCGCGGCCTCGTGGAAGGCGAAGTCCAGGATGGGTTCCTGATCGGGACGCCCGGTGACGCCGACGGTGATCTCCCTCCGGTCACCATCTCCCGGTTGCCTGACGACGGCGACGGGGCAGGGGGCCCGGGCCGTGACGTAGCGGCTCACCGAACCCAGCAGCAGCTCGGCGAACCCGCCACGGCCGCGATTTCCCACGACGACCAGCTGAGCGCCCTCCGCGGCCGCGACGAGCGCCTCCGCCGCCGCGCCGTCGACGATCTCAGCCGACACGGCCAGACGCGGCCTGCCCGCTCTGGCGTGGGTCGTCGCTTGGTCGAGCACGGCTCGCGCCGCCGCCTCGGCATCGGCTCCCCAGGTCGCGGGCTGCGGGACGAGTGGCACGTAGTAGGGCCAGCGCAGCGTCGCGTACACGATCCGCAGCGGCGCACCGCGGAGCTCGGCTTCCTGACCGGCCCAGCCGGCGGCCTGGAGCGAGGGCGTCGATCCGTCGACGCCGACGACGATCGGTTCTGCCATGGCGCCACCCCTCACACGTTGCCGGTAAGGCTCCTACAGAGGTTGTGCCCGCCTCCATGCCGTTCGTGCAGCGCGTCGCGCCCGAGGGTCCTCCTACTTGAGGAACGGATAGCGCCGCACCAGCGCCGTGTTCCCCCACCATTTGCCGATTCCAAGAGTGTCCCCCGCGTCGATCAGGGCCAGTCCCACTATGACGAGTGCGTAGAGCAGGCGGTAGTCCATGAATGGGTTGTGCTCGGGCGGCAGTTCGGCGGCCCACATGAGAAGTAGCAGCAGCCCGCCCAAGACGGCTGTCAGGCGCAGTCCGACCCCCAGGATGAGCGCCACGCCGATGCCCAAGAGGCCGATCATGAAAAGCCAGTCGGCCCAGGCGTGACCGGCCAAAGGAGAGAACACCGCGCCGAGGGGTTTTCTCGCGGTGCCTTTCAGGTATCCGGTCGTCGGGCTCGCGCCCATGATCCAAGCCTTGTCCGCGGGGGTACTGAAGCCCCAGCCGAAGGCCTTGTCAAGGAACGCCCAGAGGAACACCCAGCCGATCGAGATCCGGACGAGCGCCCAGACGTAATCGCTGAGACGAGCCGCCGTACCCCCCACGCGGTGCCGAGCGGTGTGAACGGTCGCGGCCCCACCTCTGTTTTCGGAACCGGCCATCGCAGCTCTCCCAGGAGTGTCACGCGGTCCCCGGCGAGGATGTCCGCCCTGCCTGCCCGTGCTCGGCGTAGGCGAAGGCCTCGCCCTTCATCGCCACAAGGGGCCTCCCGACGGTGGTACCCCAACGCGCCGGTGGAACCTCACAAAGCACCCCGGGTTAGGCCGTGATCAGGCAAAGCTATGGGGACGTTGTCGCGGGTGATGATCTGGGGCATCGCGGGAATCACCAGCCGGTACGACCACGGCGTCGGCTACTGCTCATGGCCAGGGTGGGTATAAGGGCCGGGACGCGAGTCATCGAGTGTGTCGGGGGCACCGATGAGCGTAACGGATATGGGCAAGAAGGCACGGGACGTGATGCACGAAGGCGTTCAGTGCATCGGTGAACACGAAACGCTGCGTACCGCCACGCAGATGATGGCCGACCTGGGAGTCGGTGCGTTGCCCATCTGCGGGGACGACGACCGGCTCAAGGGGATCATCACCGACCGCGACATCGTGGTCATGTGCTGCGCGCACGGCATGGACATCGACCGGACGACCGCCGGCGAACTGGCCCGTGGCCTGGTGTGGGTCGATGCCGACGCCAGCGTGGAGGAGGCGCTGTTCGCGATGGAGGAGCACCACATCAAGCGCCTGCCTGTGATCGAGCGTCATCGTCTGGTCGGCATCATCAGCGAGGCGGATCTGGCCAAGGAGCTGCCGGACAGCAAGCTCGCGGAGTTCGTCCACCGCGTCTACGCGCTCGACTGACCGCCGGCGGCCGCACCTCCGCTGACCGGAGTTGAGCTGGGCGACGCAGTGCAGGACTGGAACCAGGCCGATGGCGGAGGTGATCCGGTATGGACCGCCGTTCTCCGGGGAGCGCGCTCGATCCTTCCGAGGTACAGGTGGAGACCCGGGGATCGGTCCCGGCCGGTTCGGCCGACGAGGCCCGCGAGACGGTCGCGGGCCTCACCGCGCTCGCGCACGAACCGGTGCTCTACGCCCGGGTGAAGCTCGGCGTCTCGGCCGACCCGGCCGTCCCCCGTCCCTGCGTCGCCCAGGCCAACCTCGACGTGAACGGCCGGCTCGTCCGGGCCCAGGCGGTCGGGGAGCACATGCACCAGGCGATCCGCCTCCTGGAGGACAGGCTTCGGACCCGGCTGCGCCGTACGTCACGGGACTGGGAGGACCTGCGCGGGCGATATCCCCTGGACGTCGACCAGGAGTGGCGGCGGTCGAGCCCGCCTCGCCACCCGCTGCCCTACTTCCCCCGGCCATCCGGCGAGCGGCAGGTCGTACGGCACAAGGCGTACGAGCTCGCCTGGGCGACCCCGGACGAGGCCGCCTTCGACATGGAGCAGCTCGACTACGACTTCCACCTGTTCCGGGAGGTGGACACCCGTCAGGACAGCGTCATCTACCGCAGCGGAGAGGGATACCGGCTGGCGCAGGTGTCACCCCGTCCCGATGGTCTGGGCCCGGTGTCCGTACCGCTCACCGTCAGCACCACGCCCGCACCGGTTCACACGGTGGAGGAGGCCACGGCGCGGCTGGAGACGAGCGGCCTGCCCTTCGTGTTCTTCGCCGACAGGCGGACGGGCCGGGGCAACGTCGTCTACCACCGCTACGACGGCCACTACGGGCTCATCACGCCCAGCGTCTGACCGGCGTTCCGCACGCGGGCCGCCGGGCGACGGTACGGGACGCCGGCACTCAGGCCGGCGGCCACGACTGCGCTCCGCGGACGGCCGGGGCAGGTTCCCGGCGCTCCTGTCCGCGCTCGGCCGCGGCGACGTTCTCCTTCACCGAGAAGAAGCTGTCGGGTGCGACGGAGATCGAGTCGATGCCCGCCTCGACCAGGAACCGGGCGAAGTCCGGGTCGTCGCTGGGCCGTTGCCCGCAGAGCCCGACCTTGCGCCTCTTCGCGTGCGCGGCCGAGATGAGGTGCTCGATGCTGCGGGTGAGGGCGGGATTGCGTTCGTCGAACAGGTGCGCCAGCTCGGCGGAGTCCCGGTCGACCCCGAGGGTGAGCTGGGTGAGGTCGTTGCTGCCGATGGAGAACCCGTCGAAGCGGTCGGCGAACTCCTCGGCCAGGATGATGTTGGCCGGGATCTCGGCCATGGCGTAGACCTCCAGGCCGTCTCGGCCCCGCCCCAGGTTCTCCTCGGCCATGACCCGCAGGACCCGGTCGGCCTCCTCGACCGTACGGCAGAACGGGATCATCACGATGACGTTGGTGAGTCCGATGCGCTCCCGCACCCGGCGGATGGCACGGCATTCGAGGGCGAAGCCCTCCCGGTACCCCTCCGTGTAGTAGCGGCTGGCCCCGCGCCACCCGAGCATCGGGTTCTCCTCGTGGGGTTCGAACCGCCGCCCGCCGACGAGCCGGGCGTACTCGTTGGTCTTGAAGTCGCTCATTCGTACGATCACCGGGTCGGGCCAGCGGGAGGCGGCGATGCGGGCGATGCCGTGGGCCAGCCGCTCGACGAAGTACTCGGTCAGGTCGTCGTAGCCCCGGGTGAGCTCGGTGATCCTGCGGCGGGCGTCCTCGTCGACGCGGCCGGGGTGCACGAGGGCCATGGGGTGGATCTTGACGTGGTTGTTGACGATGAACTCCATCCGAGCCAGGCCGACGCCGTCGGCGGGCAGCCGCCACCAGCGGAAGGCCGCGGCGGGGTTGGCCAGGTTGAGCATGACCCTGGTCCTGGTGGCCGGGATGTCCTCCAGGCTGATCTCCTCGTCCTCGTAGTCGCGCAGGCCCTCGTAGACGAAGCCCTCGTCGCCCTCCGCGCAGGAGACGGTCACCGTCATGCCGTCACCGAGCAGGGCGGTCGCGTCGCCGGTGCCGATGATCGCGGGGACGCCGAGCTCGCGGCTGACGATGGCCGCGTGGGACGTGCGGCCGCCGTGGTCGGTGACGATCGCCGCGGCCCTCTTCATGATCGGCTCCCAGTCGGGGTCGGTGATCTTGGTGACGAGCACCGATCCGTCCACGAACCGGTCGATCTCCGCCGCGCTGGTCAGGTTGCACACCGGCCCTGCCGCTATCGCGTCTCCGATGGCCAGCCCCTTCACCAGCGGCTCGACCATCGGCTCACCGGCGTCGCGGATGCGGTAGGTGCGCAGCAGCGACGCCTCCCGGCGCCTCTGGACGGTCTCCGGGCGGGCCTGGACGAGGAAGATCTCGCCGGTCCTGCCGTCCTTGGCCCATTCCATGTCCATCGGGGTGCCGTAGTGGCCCTCCACCGTGGTGGCCCACCGGGCCAGCAGCAGGATCTCCTCCTCGTCCAGCGCGTACCGGACCGCCTCATCCTCCGTGGTGTCGAGCTGGCGGGTTCCTCCCGCGGAGTCGTAGACGACCTTGCGCTCCTTCCGCCCCCGGGTCTTCGACACGATGGGAAACAGGCCCGGGTCGCCAAGGAGCGGCTTGAACACCACGTACTCGTCGGGATCCACCCTGCCGCCGACCACCGTCTCGCCCAGCCCCCAGGAGGCGTCGATCAGGACCGAGCGGGGGAAACCGGTCTCGGTGTCGATCGAGAACATCACCCCGGCGGCGCCCAGATCGGAGCGGACCATGCGCTGCACCCCGACCGACAGGGCGACGTCCAGGTGACCGAACCCGCTGTCCTCCCGGTAACTGATCGCCCGGTCGGTGAACAGGGACGCGTAACAGCGAAGACAGGCGCCGAGCAACGCCGCCACACCGCTGACGTTGAGGAAACTCTCCAACTGCCCGGCGAAGCTGGCCTCCGGCAGGTCTTCCGCGGTCGCGCTGCTCCGCACCGCGACGTCCGGGTCGATGGTGCCCAGGCGATCGGCCAGCTCACCGTACGCCTGCTCGACGGCTGCCGTGACCGCCGCCGGAAGTTCGGCCGCCAGGATGGCGTCCCGTATCGCATGGCCGACCTCCGGCAGATCAGTCCCCCCGTGCAGGCGGCCGATGTGCTCAGCGATCACTTCGTTCAGCCCGTTCACCTGGATGAACTGGCGGTATGCCTCGGCGGTGAGGGCGAAGCCCTCCGGCACGCGAACCCCCGCTCGGGCCAGGTTGCGCGTCAGTTCTCCCAGGCCCGCGTTCTTGCCGCCCACGAGGCCGACGTCCGTCCGGCCCAGCTCGGCGAACCACTTGACCAACCGCGACATGGCCCACCCCGCTACATGTCGACTACGGAAGTCCCTCCCACCCTGTGCCTCGCGCAGCCGGCGAGGTAGGGAACTTGGTCTCCTGCCCGCGGACGAACGTCCCGCCCTGCCGGAGGCTCGTCCAGTCGAAGTGAAATCACATCGGTCCGTGGGTACGGAGCCAGGGATCAGGGGGTGGATACGCGAGATGCCCAGTCACGTTTTCCAGGACGAGATGCGGCAGGTGCTCGACGAGGTATACCGCGAACGTGAAACGGTCGCGGTCCGGGATGTCTACGCGAACGCGTCGGCGCGTCTGCACCTGACCGCCGACATGCTCGCGCACCTGAACGAGATCCCGGAGGGCGCCTACACCAGGCAGGAGATGATCGAGGCGATCAACAGAGTGATCCTGCACCGTAACGAGCAGGACACTCTCGGCCTGATCGAGGAGCCTTCCCGGACCGGGGAAGCGGGGGACACGGCCGAGACGTAACGCGGCGCCGACCCGGGAGGCGCCGCGATGACCCGCCATCGGGGGCCGGGCAATGTCCGGACCCCTCCCGGATCGACCGGGGCAGATCCGAGAGGAGCTGCGGTGGATCCGTGGTCACTGGCTTACGAGGGGTTCGATCCCGGTCACGAGGGACTGCGCGAGGCGCTGTGCACGCTGGGCAACGGCCGGTTCGCCACGCGAGGTGCGGCACCCGAAGCCGAGGCCGACGCCGTCCACTACCCGGGGACGTACGTCGCCGGATGCTACGACCGGCTCACCTCGAACGTCGCGGGCCACCAACTGTCCAACGAGGACATGGTCAACCTGCCGAACTGGTTGCCGACGACCTTCGCGACACCCGGCTCCGCGTGGTTCTCACCGAGTACGGCGGACCTGCTCCGGTATCGGCAGGAGCTGGACATGCGCCACGCCGTCCTGCACCGGCTGATCCGCTTCCGGGACACCGAGGGCCGTATCACGTCCGTACGGCAGCGCCGCCTGGTCTCCATCGCCGACCCCTACCTGGCCGCACTGGAGACGACCTTCACGGCCGAGAACTGGTCGGGGCCTGTCCGCGTACGCTCCGGCCTGGACGGGCGCGTGGCCAACACGGGAGTGGCCCGATACCGCGAACTACGCGGCGACCATCTGACGCGGCACGCGACGGGGACCCGTGAGCCCCTGACATGGCTGCGCGCGCGGACCCGCTCCTCCGGCATCGAGGTCGCCCTGGCCTCGCGGGTCGACACCTCTCCGAGCAGCGGAGGTGAGCCCGAGGTCGAGCGACACGACGATCACGTCATGGAGATACGCGTGCTGCGGCTGGAACGGGGTCGCCCCGTCACGGTCGTCAAGACGGTGGCGCTCACCACATCGCGCGATCTCGCGATCGCCGATGTGACCTCGGCCGCGCTGCGGCGGGCCGAGCTCGCGCCCGGGTTCGGCGAACTGCTGGAACAGCATGAGATCGCCTGGCGTGACCTGTGGGAACGGGCCCGGCTGGAGGTGACGGGCCCGCGCGTCCAGCGGGACATCCGCCTGAACACCTTCCACCTGCTGCAGACCCTCTCACCGCACACCGCCGATCGCGATGTGGGTGTGCCCGCACGTGGCCTGCACGGCGAGGCGTACCGGGGACATGTGTTCTGGGACGAGCTGTTCGTGCTGCCCTGGCTGAGCCTGCGGTTCCCCGAGATCGCCCGCGGGGTGCTTCGCTATCGCCTGCGGCGGCTGCCGGAGGCGCGGGCGGCCGCCCGCGCCGCGGGTCTGCGCGGGGCGATGTTCCCCTGGCAGAGCGGCAGCGACGGCCGCGACGAGACCCCACGGCTCCACCTCAACCCCCGCTCAGGCCGGTGGACACCCGACCACACTCACCTGCAGCGGCACGCCGGGCTGGCCATCGCCTACAACGCCTGGCAGCACTACGCGATCACCGGCGACATGGAGTTCCTCGCCGGGACGGGCGCCCGCCTCCTGGTCGAGATCGCCCGCTTCTTCGCCTCGCTGGCGCGGCTCAACCCCGTGTCGGGCCGCTACGAGATCCAGGGCGTGATGGGGCCGGACGAATACCACGACGGCTATCCCGGCGCCGCGTCCCCGGGCCTGGACAACAACGCGTACACCAACATCATGACGGTGTGGCTGCTGTTGCGCGCCCGTCAGGCGCTCGACCTGATGCCGCGACGCGCGCGGGAGGACCTGCGCCGCCGCCTCGGCCTGACGGACGTGGAGACCGAGCGCTGGGAGGAGATCACCCGGCGGATGCGCGTGGACTTTCACAATGGCGTCATCAGTCAGTTCACCGGGTACGAGCACCTCGCGGAGCTGGACTGGGATCGCTATCGCGGCGTGCGGCGGCTGGACCGGGCGCTGGAGGCCGACAACGACAGTCCCAACCGATACCGGGCGTCGAAGCAGGCCGACGTGCTCATGCTGTTCTACCTGCTCACGGCCCGCGAGGTGAGGCAGATCCTCGACCGGCTCGGCTATCCGGCGGCGCCGGGCCTGACCCGCCGCACCATCCGCTACTACCTCTCCCGCACCTGCCACGGTTCGACCCTGAGCGCCGTGGTGCACGCCTGGGTGCTGGCACGATCGGACCGCACCGGCTCATGGCGGTTCTTCACCGAGACGCTGACCGGCGACATCACCGACGTACAGGGAGGAACCACCGCCGAAGGGGTCCACCTGGGCGCCATGGCCGGCACGCTGGACCTGGTCCAGCGCTGTTACCTCGACCTCGAGGCCCGGCCCGACGGCCTGCACCTGAACCCGGTGCTCCCCGAACAGCTCACCACGCTGTCGCTGTGCCTCCGCTACCGGGGCGCGGAACTCGCCGTCGAGGCCGATCCCACCCGCGTGCGGATCACCCGGGCCGATGACGGCCCTACCGCCCTGGATTTCGTGGTGCACGGCCATCACGCCCGGCTTCGGCGTGGCGACAGCCGTAACTTCCCCCTCCCTGAACGGAAGCGCGACGAGTGATCAGCGGCCGAGCGCATCGAGGGCCAGGACCGCAGGACGTCGACGCCGATCTCCCCACGTTGCCCAGCGGAGCGGCAGGCCGAGGCCGACGATGTCCGCTGGGTCGCCTGCCGGAGCCGTCTTCGTCGGGAGGAGGACGGTGGCCTCGCCGGTCGTCGTCTCCACGTCGTCCTGGTCGACGATCGACAGGCGGATCGTCACCTCGCCGCACGCGCCGAGCTCGCCGCCCGCCCCGGCAGCGACACCTTCGCGGTCTTCGGATTGCTTGGCCTGCGGCAGCCCGGCTCCACCGCGATCGACGTCGAGAGGCTCTTGTCCGCCGCGACCGGTCTGCAGGGCGGGGCTCCGCCCGACTCCTGGCAGGTGCACCCCGACAAGGACCTCAGGCGTGCTCGGCCTGACCGGTGTCGAGCCCGCCGGCTGCGGCGCGTCTTCGTGAGGGTTCACCCTTTTCGCTCACACTCTCGTACGCACCGGGCTCTTCACCTGAGAAACCCTGCGTGTGGCACACGCACGCGCCCATGGCCCGTAAAGTTGCCCATGACTGAAAGTGGTGACACCGGCGTGACCATTGTGTCAGGATCGACGCCCCCGCCCGAGGGCGAGCGGCATCTCTCCCGGCAACTGTCCAACCGGCACATCCAGCTCATCGCGATCGGCGGTGCGATCGGAACCGGCCTGTTCATGGGGTCAGGTAAGACGATCTCGCTGGCCGGGCCCTCGGTGATCTTCGTTTACATGATCATCGGCGTGATGCTGTTCTTCGTGATGCGGGCGATGGGCGAGCTGCTGCTGTCCAACCTGCGCTACAAGTCCTTCGCCGACTTCGCGGCCGACCTGCTCGGCCCGTGGGCGGGCTTCTTCACCGGCTGGACCTACTGGTTCTGCTGGATCGTCACAGGCGTCGCCGACGTCATCGCGATCGCCGGGTACGTGTCGTACTGGTGGCACGACATCACGCTGTGGATACCGGCGCTGGCCGCGGTCGTCGTGCTGATCGCCTTGAACCTGCCCACCGTGAAGGCGTTCGGTGAAACCGAGTTCTGGTTCGCGCTGATCAAGATCGTCGCGATCGTGGCGCTGATCGTCGTCGGGCTCGGCATGGTGTTCAGCCAATTCCAGGCGCGCGGGGGCGCCGCCGCGAGCTTCTCCAACCTCTGGAACGACGGAGGCTTCTTCCCGACCGGCCCCATGGGATTCGTCGCGGGTTTCCAGATCGCGACCTTCGCCTTCGTCGGCATCGAACTGGTCGGCACCACCGCGGCCGAGGCGAAGAACCCGGAACGGAACCTGCCCAAGGCGATCAACTCGATCCCGGTGCGTGTGATGCTGTTCTACGTGGTCGCCCTGGTCGTGATCATCTCGGTCACGCCCTGGCGCGAGATCAGCGCGGACCGCAGCCCGTTCGTCGTGATGTTCACCCTCGCCGGTCTCGGCGCCGCCGCCTCGTTGATCAACTTCGTCGTGCTGACCTCGGCCGCCTCGTCAGCGAACTCGGGCATCTACTCCACCTCGCGGATGGTCTACGGGCTGGCCCAGGAGGGCGACGCCCCGGCGCGATTCGGCCGGCTCACCTCCAGGAAGGTCCCGGCCAACGCCCTGTTCCTGTCCGGGGTGTTCCTGCTCGCCGGTGTGGTCATGCTCGCCATGGGCAACTCGATCATCGAGGCATTCACCTTGGTGACCACCGTCTCCGCCGTGCTGTTCATGTTCGTCTGGTCGATCATCCTGATCAGCTACATCGTGTACCGCAAGCGCCGTCCTCGCCTGCACGAGGCGTCGACGTTCAAGATGCCCGGCGGCATCGCCGTGTGCTACGTCGTGCTCGCGTTCTTCGTGTTCCTCATCTGGGCGCTGACCCAGAAGCCCGACACGCTGCAGGCACTGCTGGTGACCCCGGTGTGGTTCGTCATCCTCGGCCTCGCATGGGCAGTGCTCCGCCGTCGCCCCCGCCGTCTCGCCCATGAGGCTGCCGTCCGCTCCGAACCCGAAGCCGAGCATCAGGACTAGACATCGCGGCCATCGAGTCCGTAGACCGGTACGGAAGGCGAGCGGCGTCCCGGAAGACGGGGACGCCGCTCGCTTCCGGGAAGTGCGACCACTCGCGGCGGAGACCGATGGTGGTGGCAGGCCGGCGCAGCCGCTCGTTGGCGGAGATCTCCCGCCAGGTCGGTCGCCTGGACGTCTCGCCGACCAGGAGCAACGGGCGCGAGCTTTCGCGGTCGCTGCGCGGCGCTCTCCGCCTCCAGAAAGTAAGCCGGCAGGTGGGACCGTACCTCTTCGACCGCCGTTTTCAGCCCGGCTCCGGCCCCGCACATGTCCAATACGAGAAACAGGTTGCGGAACCGGTCCTGGGCGTCCAGATCGGCGAGCGACCGCAGCAGGTCGGCCATGGTGAGCGCCGTCGAGGCCCGGTTGCGGTGCGAGCCGACGGTGTGGGCATAGAAGCGGCGCTCGCCTTCGGCCGTCTGCTTGGCCTCACCGTGCCCGGTCACGTAGACCGCGAGGATGTCGTCGGGTCTCTTGGTCGCGAGCCAGGCGCGGAAGTCGTCCTGCGCATCCCTCGCCGAAGGGTCGCGGGTGACGTGGTGATGGCGACGGGGATAGCCGCTCCGACAACACGCGCACGGTCGCGGGCGCGCGCAGGTAGCTGTGGGCGCTGTGTGCCCATGCCCGGAAAGGAGCCGCCTCGTCGATCAGCGGCGGGCCGAAGACGTCCCGGAGCTGCTTGGGCCAGGCGATCGGGTCGTGGCGGCTCGCCACGTTCACCCACTGCTCGCACGTGCCGGGGAAGGCGGGGGAGGGACGGAGCCGCCGGGCGATCGGGTACGACCCCAGCGGGGAACCGAGTGTCAGGAACAGGCAGCCCGCCCCGACGTGAGCGGATGCGGGTGTGTGCAACCACTCGTAGGCGACGACCGACCCCATCGAGTGCCCGATGAGCACCGTCACGGGATCGCTTCCCGCGACGGCGTCGTAAACCAGCTCGAAGGAGAATCGCGAAGTGACCGCACCCGATTCGGCGAGACCCCGCTCGATGGTCCCGCGCCAGGTCGCCGCCACGTCGGACGCCCCGCGACGGTGCTGGTTTACACCGTGAACACCGATGACCCGCATTCGCACCCCTCCGCGTCCGGAAAACGCTGGTTGTCCGCGACCACCCCCGCCCCTACGGCACCCCGCCTGCTCGCGTGCCGGCGGGCGGGGACGTGGTCGCCCCCGCCCGTAGTGCGGGATGAGGATCACGTGGCTCCGCGACGCCGCCGGGACCCGCGCGGGGGAGTGGCGGCGCGGTCGAGGCCGGGAGACCCGCTCATTCGTCCAGGGCCGTGAGCGCCTCGGAGATGCGGCGCCGGTAGTCGTCCTGTCCGGCGCGGTTGGGATGGAACGTCCCGCTCACACCCCTCTGTCCGAGCCCGGACTCCGAGAGGGTGACCACCCATTTCGCGGCGGGGGAGGCGCAGTATCCGTGCGGCAGGAAATCGGACGCGGGCCCGCCGACGTAGGTCCAACCGTTGCGGGCCGCGGCGGCCCGCACCACGTCGTTCAGTTTCGTGACGACCTCGGCCTCCGCCCACCTGGACTCGTCCGCGGACCAGAACGGGAGGATCGTGCAGTAGCGGCCCTGCTCATCGTGCAAGGGGTTGAAGTATTCGGTGAGATAGACCGGCCCGTTCGGGGTGAGCTTCTCCTTCAGCTCGCCGGCGAGCCTGTTGTAGCTATTGGAAAGCTTCGTCAGGGCGTTCGGCAGCTTGCGTGCGGCCTTGCTCCCGGCGCAGTGCGTCGGCAGGAAGCACGCTTCCGCCACATCCTGGAAGCCGATGTCGTTGGCGCCCACCGACAGCAGTACGGCGTCGGGAGTCCTCGTCCCCACCAGTTCGTGTGCCTTGTCGACCTGCGCGGGGAGCGGATCCCGCTTCTCCGCGCCGCGCGGGTCGATCCCGGTCCACCCGCCGATCAGCCCATCCTCGATCGTCGCGCCTGAGCAGGCGAGGTCGACGAAGGTCACCGAGCTGCGCGGATCGGACTTCTCCATCTCGAGCGCGGCCTGGAACCCGCCCGCGGCGGCCGAGCGGTGACAGCGGCGGTCGATCCAGGGCGGGTTGCCCTCGCCCGCGGCCACCGAGTCGCCCAGCGACACGATGAGCCTGTCGTCTATCTCGATGGTCCGGGCGCCGGACGAGACCGTGCGGCCGGCGACGGCGGCGGTGACCTCGACGGCCTGCGGCCCCTCCGAGGGGAAATCCGCCGGCAACTCGCAGGTGCCGGTGCCGGACCGGGTGACATCGCCGTACCGCAGGGTGTAGGTGAGCGACGGATCGCACACCGCTCCGCCGGGGAAGGCCACCTTCACCGTGGCCGGGTAGGCGTGGGGGGTGACCTGCCCGATCGTCGTCGCGGGCTCGCCGGTGAACCGGTCGGGCACCGTCCAGTCCAGCTCCAGCGGCTTGGCGCAGCCGGCGCCGTCGACCGGATACCCGGGGTAGGAGTCCGGGCAGCGATCGTCGCTGTCGGGCACTCCGTCGCCGTCCGCGTCGAGGTCCGGATCGGGGCTGGGGGACGGGACCGGGCCGGGGAGCGGGATCGGGCCGGCGGAGTAGGAGTCACCGGCGCCCGTGGACCCGGAGTTGTCCAGGACCACGACCAGGCGCTCGGTGCCCCTGCCGTCGCCGAGCACGACCGTGCTGCCGTCGGGGAAGCTCTGGGTGTAGGGCATCGGCAGGGTGAATGTCGCGGTGCCCGACCCGGAGGAGTCCGTGGTGAGGCCCGCGCCGCTCACGCGCAGGGCGTTGTCCGAGTAGCAGCCGGGCGCCTCCTCCCACGCTTCCACGGAGAAGGCGTGCGAGGGGTACTGGGTGTCGTCGACCTGCACGGTGACCTTGAGCGCGGTGTCGGAACGCTCGAGGGTCACCGTGCCGGCGGCCTCGTTCTGCGGTTTGCCGTCACAGCCGATGGCGCCCACGCGGTACAGCGTGGCGGTGGCCGTCGTCACCGCGGCGTTCCCGGCGGCGGCCGGCATCAGTGTGGCCGTGGCGGTCACCACGGCCACCACGAAGGCCCGAATCCGATGTCTCATGCGCCTTCCCTTCTCGGCGAGGAGTAAGGCGAGTAAACGGGTGGGGAACGGTGTGACGGAAGTCGGTTTTTCGACTGACAGCCGAACGGGGGTCATGCGGCGAACCGGCGGGATTACGCATGCTAGAAAGGCATACAACTGCATCAATCGCAAAGATGGTGGTATAGGTGATAATTCATACGAATCTACCGAGTGATATTCCGGTCGGGATTCGCACCACCATTGCTGGAATATTCCATGTCGCCGGCCGTAAGATGAGGTCGCACGCTGTGCATATGCCTCGTACGCGGATGGTCGCCGCATGGCTTTCGATTGGCGTATTTTCCGGACAAGCCACCGCAATCCCGCGGGTTCGGAGCTGGACCGGATCACCGCGTACTGCGGCGGGGCGATGCGCGGTGTCGTCGGAGTGGTCGCCGCGGCCGCCGGACTTCTGGGCGCCGCGCCGCCGGTGTCCTTCGCCTGGCTGGGCCCGGCGATCGCGATCGAGCTGGCCTGGACCGCGGTGTTCGTCTGGGCGGCACTGCGCCGCCGTCGGCTGGCCTCCTGGCCGATGGCCTGCGACATCGCCGTCACCATCGCGCTGTGCCTCACCCAGGCTCACCTGGTATCGAACGACGCGTTGCCGGGCGGGGCGAGCTGGGTCGCCGCGGTGACCACCATGACCATCGTCTGCGCCAACTTCACCTGGAGGCCGCACCTCGGCGTGCCGGCCGGCGGCGTCGTGGCGTTGGCCTATCTGGCCGGCGTGGGGCTCGCCGGTGCCACCGACGGCATCGTGACCGCGGGCATCCACCTGGTTCAGATCACCGCGACCGCCACGCTGATGACGCTGCTGCGCACACAGTCCGCCGTGGCCGACGACGAGCTGGGCAGGCTCCGGAACGTCCAGCAGGCCGAGATCGTACGACGGGAGCGCCGCGCCGACGAACGCGCGCAGAACCGCCGCGTGCACGACACCGCCCTGGCCACGCTCACCGTCATCGGCACCGGCGGGATCGAGAAGACCTCCCTGGTGCTGCGCGACCGGGCGGCGGCCGATCTCGCGGACCTGGAGCACATGGCGGCCACCGCCCAGCCACCGGCCGGGCCGGTCCTGCTCGACGAGCGGCTGCGTGCGCTGATCGCGCGCAGCGGCCTGCGGATCAAGGCCGAGCTGACGCGGTGTACGGTGCCGTGGGAGGTCGGCGAGGCGTTCGCCGGGGCCGCGGCCGAGGCGCTGGGCAACGTGGCCCGCCACGCCGGGGTGGACACGGCGTTGCTGCGGATGACCGTCGCCCCGGACGAGGTTCTCGTCGAGGTCGTCGACGAAGGACGCGGCTTCGACCCCGGCCGCGTGCCGCCGCACAGGTACGGCCTGCGTGAATCGATCGAAGGCCGAATGCGGGGGGTGGACGGGAGCACGGAGATCACCTCCGGCCCGGGCGGCACCCGCGTGGCCCTCGGGTGGCGGCCGTGACCGGAGACCCGGCGGCCTACGTCGCCGGGCGGTACGAGCGGGGCAGCGTCGTCGCCGCGCTGGTGATCGCCGCCTGCTGGCACGTCGGGTACGACCTGACCGCCCTGGTCGTCAACTGGTCCGTCTACCGCTGGCCCGCCGCCGTGGCGGGTTCCTGGCTCGCCTACGTCGTCATAGGCGTGGTGGCCGCCCACGCGCTGCTTCGCACCAGGCGGACGCCGGGCGCCGTGTGGGGCTTCGCGGGTGCCGCGCTGGGCATCGACGTGATAGTGCTCGCCGCCTGCCCCGCCGGCGAGGTGCTCGGGCCGGGCGACTGGTCCTGGGGTTCCATCGGCTGGCTCGGCGTCCTGCTGTTCTGGTGGCGCCGCGGCCCGCACGAGCTGATCGTCTTCCTGGTGCTCAACGGAGTCGTCATGTTGACCGGCATGGCGCTGAACGGGGTCCTCGACCGCATCTCGCTCGCCAGGTTCCTGATGGTGCTCGTCGGAAGCGTCACGCTGCAGCTCGGCTACAGCGTGGCGACGCACGCCCTGACCTCGGCCGCCCAGCGCGCGGCGCAGTTGTCCGCCGCCCGCGCGGAAGCCGACGCGGCGCGCCAGGCCGCCGAGCAGGTGCACGCCGACCGGCTGGGCAGGTACGCGCAGGTGCGCAAGGCCGCCGCCGAGTTGCTCGCCGCTCTGGCGGACGGGGCCGACCCCGCCGACCCGGTCCTGCGCCGCGAGTGCGCGACCGGAGCGGCGTGGCTGCGCCGGCTCATCGCCGAGACGGACGACGTACCCGACCCGCTCGTGCACGCGCTGCGCGCCTGCGCCTATGACGCCGAACGGCGCGGTGTCGTGGTGTCGCTGCTGCCCCGCGGCACCGTGCCGGAACTCCCCCTGGACACGCGTCGCGCTCTCACCGAGGCCCCGCTGGAGGCGTTGAGCAGGGCGCGCAGCGAGGCTCGCGTCACGGTGTTCGGGGGTGCCGGCGAAGTGGTGGTCAGCGTGGTCGCCGACGCCGACGACTTCCCCATACGCCGGATCGAGGGCATCAGGGTCACCGAACATCGGGAAGGAGAAGTGCTGTGGATCGAGAGCCGCTGGCCCGACCGGTGACGGTCGCGGTGGTGGACGACCACCCGATCGCCAGGGACGGCATCCGCACCTGGCTGTCGCGCGATCCTCTGGGTCGGGCGGAGTTGATAGCCAGCGGCGCGACCATCGAATCCGTCCTGCGGGGGCCGGGCGCGACGGCGGACGTCCTGCTGCTGGACCTCGAACTGCACGGTGTGATGGTGATCGACCGCATCGCCGAACTGTGCGCCGAAGGCCGGCGCGTCGTCGTCTATTCAGGGCACGAGGATCCGGAGACGATCCTGGCCGTGCTGGACGCCGGAGCCTCGACCTTCATCGCCAAGAGTGAGAACGAACAGCACTGCGTGGACACGATCGTGACCGTCGCGACCGACCGGCCCTATGTCCCGCCCATGATGGCGGGGGCGTTCCTGTCCGACGCCCGCCCGCAGCGGCCACGGCTATCGGAGCGCGAGCGAGAGGCTCTGCTGCTGTGGTTCCAGTCCATGTCCAAGGCGTCGGTGGCCCGGCGCATGGGGCTGACCGAGGCGACGGTGCGCCAGTACATCGACCGGGTGCGCGTGAAGTACGCCAAGATCGGCCGTCCGGCGCCGAGCAAGGCGGCGCTGCTGGCGCGCGCGATCGAGGACGGCCTGATCCAGGCGCATGAGATTCAGGAGTACCGCTCCTTCGCCGCCGATCCCGAATCGGCTCCGTGACCACGACCCATTCATGACCCCCGTTCGGCTGATGACCGAACGGGGGTCATGCGGCGTATCGCCCTGCCATTCATGCTGAAAAGCACAGACCCCGGATCGCCGGCGTGGCTCACCCACGACGGCGCCGGAAACCCGGGTGTCGCATTTCCTTGAAACGGAGGGGCGCACAGGTGTCCGTGGCAGGCGTTCGCCTTCGCACATCGGTGGATGTGAAGGCTCGTTCGTGTACTTACCTGGTGAATGAAATCAACCGGATCTTCTACGAGGCGATCCAAGCCGGCGGACTCGATCCCAGCGAGTACGCGAACAATCAGGAGACCGTCGAAGCCGGCCTGCGTACCTGGCTGACCACGCGTCATCTCGAGACGGCCTATCTCGAGATCTTCGACCCCGCCACCGGGCGGGTGGCGACGCGGATCGATCTGAACATCGCGTATTCCGGGACCGGAGAGGAGGCCTACCACACGGCGATCGAGGAGGTCAGGGCCGCGATCAGCCAGGCGGGGAAGCTCGCCGGATGCCGATACCGGGTGGTGGTCACGACCAGTCCGGGTGCGGCCCCGGTGAAGGGGTGGGAACCCACCGATCTCCAGAGCGTGGACCACCTCAAGCAACACGACGTCGGAAAGGTCATCGAGACGGCGGCCAACTCGGCCGGCATGTCCGTCTGGTACTGACCGCCGATCCCGCGGCCCCGCCCCGATGCGGTGGCGCCGGGCCTTCGCCGGACGAAAGCAGAAGACCCTCGGAGCCGGTAATGCTCGTGAAGTACAGAATCTCGGAGTCCGCTCACGCTGTCGAACTTCCCGATTCCGACGACCTCGCCGTTCTCTGCGCACAGGCGGAGGAGCGGATCAAGCAGGATCACCCGGAGCTGGCACAGCGGGGGTTCCTGACCGAGCGGATCGTGGACGGACTGCTCAACAGCCTCGCCGCGAACGCGACCGAAATCGACCTTGGCGACCTGGCCGCGGATTCCGCTCGGCCGGGGACCCGACCCGTATCTCCGTGAGAAAGACGTAGCCGATGCCTCCCGTTGCACGTGACAGATTCTTCGACGTCTATCGGTTCCCCGACGCGGCCGGCGAGTTCATCGCCGACTGGTCCGCGGTGATCGTCCCCGGGGAGATCAAGACGACGCTGCTCTCCTACGCGACCACGCTGCGGCGTCTGGAGAAGGCGCCGCCCACCGCTCTGGCCCTGCGCAGGGCCGTGCTCCTCTACGGCCCTCCCGGTTGCGGGAAGACGAGCCTCGCCAGGGGGTTGCCCGCGGTGTGGGGCGCGATCGAGAGAGAGACCACCGGCTTCGTCCACATCAACACGCACGCGCTGTTCAGCGGTGTCCGGGGCGAGGGGCAGAAGAACGTGCTGGCGACCTTCGACAAGATCTCCGACCTGGCCTCGCACGGACGGCCGCTGTTCGTTCTGGTCGACGAGGTGGAGACCCTCGCGTCGGATCGTTCCAGCATCAGCATGGAGGCCAATCCGCTGGACGCGCTCTACCAGGTGACCGCGTTTCTGGAATCCCTGGATCGCTGCGCGCGGGAGCGCCCGAACGTCACCCTCGTGTTCACCACGAACATTCCCAGGGCGATCGACCGGGCCGTGCGGGAGCGCGCCGACTTCGTCCTGGAGATCCCGCTCCCGAGCAGGGAGCACCGGTCCCTCATCCTCGCCGACGCGATCCGGGCGATGGCGGTCGCCTTCGACGTCGGTGACCTGCTCGCCGAGGCGGAGGACCGCGACTCCGAGGGCTGGTCGCGGGTGCTCGACGCCACCGAAGGGCTGTCCGGGCGGGCGCTGCGCCACCTGCTGGTGATCGCGGCGACGTCGGCCGCGGGGGAGCGCGTGCTGCGGGCCGGCCACCTCCGCGGGGCGGTCGAGCAGGTGACCCTGGCCGAGGCCGGGCTGGTGCGCAGCCGAGGGATGTACGTCGAGAGCTACCAGGAGAAGGGGGCGGCGAAGTGAACGTGACGCGATCGGTGTCGGCCGGTCCGACGCGCTCGGTGGAGCAGACCTGTGCTCGCCTCGCCAAATTCACCGAGGAGATCCTCCTCGCCTACGGTCACCCGGGCGCTCGCCTGGCACGCGCGAGGTTCACAGCCGTCCTCCCGCTGCTGCGCTTCCTGCTCACCACACGCACGTTCGCGGATCCGGCGCTGACGGTGTCCACGGCGGAGCTGCACGTGGACATCCGCGTCGAACACGATCCCAGCGCCGGCGAGGACCTGTCCGTCCCCATCATCGGGTTGCTGGCCGCGCCCGGACCGCAGGCCCCCGTGATGATCACGATCCACGGAGTGAGGGAGGTCACCGGCGAGCTCCGCAGGGCGATGGCCGCGGCATCGGGAGACGGCTTCGTGTTCGCCTTCGCGGTGCGGGGGACGCGGCCGGCTCCGGTCATCGCGGGCCTGGACGGGCCGGCGAAGGTGACCGGCGAGAGCATCGCCGAGCGGGTGAGCGAAGAGTTCGAAAACGCCCTCGCCGGGTTGGGCAGATTCAATCTCGCGATCTTCGGCAAGACGGGCGTGGGCAAGTCGACCTTGGTCAACGCCATCTTCGGGGAGGATCTCGCCGAGACGGGCGTGGGCGCCGCCGTGACCAAGCAGCTGACGCTGTACAGCAGGCCGGACGGCATCCTCCGCGTCTACGACTCACGGGGCTTCGAGACGGGCGAGTCGCGGGAGCAGATCCTGGACGAGGTGGCGAAGCAGGTCGCCAAGACCCGCGTGGGCAACGTGGACGATTACATTCACGTCGTCTGGTACGCGGTCCGAGCCGCCGACCGGCGGCTGGAGGAGGGCCAGGAGGAGATCATTCGCCATCTGGCGGGCCTCGGGCTTCCGGTGCTGCTGGTGCTGACCCAGACTCCTCTCGTGAACGGCCGGCCCGACTCCAAGACGCTGGAGTTCGCGAGAAGCATCCAGGACCGCCACCTGCCGCTCTCGCCCCCCGGGCAGGTCTTCCTCACCAACGCGCAGGCCGACCAGCTTCTGCCGTACGTGCACGGCCTCGACGAGTTGCTGACCGCGACCTTTCACGTCGTGCCGGAGGCCGCCCGGTCGGCCCTCGTCGCCGCTCAGCGGATCGACCTGTCCCGGAAGAGGGAGAAGGCCCTCCGGGTAGTCCGCAGTTCGGTGGCCGCCGCGGCCACGATCGGCGCCAGCCCGATCCCGTTCTCCGACTCGGTTCTGCTCGTGCCCAACGAGATCCAGATGATCGCGCGGATCACCGCGGCGTACGGCCTGGGCGCGCAGCTCAGCACGGTCAGCGGGGCGGTCGCGGCGTTTCTCAACGGCATCCTCTCCCAGGTGGGCGCCTCCGTCGCGGGCAACCTGCTGAAGCTCGTCCCCGGTGCCGGATCGATCATCGGCGGCGCCGTCAACGCGGCGACCGCGAGCTCGGTGACCTGGGCGCTCGGGCGTTCCTGGATGGCGCTGTGCGAGACGGCAGTCGAGAACAGCGAACATCTCGAGGAGCTTCTCGGCTCTCCCCAGACGATGAAACTGCTGGAGTTGGGTTTCAGGGAATTCTGGGACAAGCGCAACCAGCGCGACGGATTCTGAACCGGCTCAGTGAGGTCCATCCTCCCCAGATGAACGTCTCGGCCGTGTCGATGACGGTGATCTCGATGAGGCCGTGGACGCAGAAGTGATCGAAAGTGATCCACCGTCCGCGGCCGCGGGGGCCGTGGACGGCGGGTTCTGCTCACCTCGATCCGGGAACGACTCCGCACAGGTAGGTGGACTCCTCCAGCAGTTTGGGTTTGCCACCGGATCAGCTCGTCAAGCGTCACGCGAGAGCGGTCTTCGACCCGCGCGCCGAGCCGGGTCAGCAGTTCCTCGGGCTGGTGCCCACGGCGAAACCGGCGGCTTTTCAATCCTCGGATTCGTTTCGATGAATCCACTGTCTCTGTACAAGAGTTTCGGCATACGGTGTTGATCCCTAGTGGGGTCTTCAGTCAAGGTGGGGGCGCCCGTGGCCAGGAGCCGCCGCGCAAAGCGTGACAAGACGCTGCGCACCGCCGCGAATTCGGACACCGCGCGGGACACCGCGGACACGTCGCGGCCGGGCACGGAGGCGGAATCGGCCGGGCGGGGAGTTTGGAAGGCGGTGCTGGCATGGGTGGCCGGGATCGCCGGAGCCGTGATCGTGGCCGCGGTGGGCGTGATGTTCACCACCTGGTTCAATGAGCACGGATCGGACGCGATCGACCGGATCGGCGGCGCTCCCGCTATGAAGGTTCCCCACGTGGAAGTCCACTACGGCAGCAAGGACCTAGCCCTGCGGGAGACGGTGACCGACCCCAGGGACCGGGCCGTCCTGCTGGGGAGCGCCGACCTGGGGCATGACGCGTTGCTGGAACGCCATCATGCCGCCCCGGTCGGACAGATGGATGTCACCGTGGTCCTGGAGGGCAACCGCAGCAGCCTCCGCGTCGCCGACATCAAGCCGCGTGTCCTCACCCGGAAACCGGTATCGGACGGTGCCTATCTGATCGCCGTCACTGCCGGCGAGGCCGACACCATCGAGATCGCGGCGGATCTCGACAGGCCCGACCCCCACTTCACCACGGGTGACAAGCCGCGCACGTCGTACTTCTCGACCAAGCAGATCGACCTGAAGCAGGACGAGCGGGTCACATTGAGCCTCTCGATCACCGGCCGGAAGGCCTACTACGAGTTCGACCTCGTCGCCACCGTGGTGACGGAAGGTCGCGCCGAGCAGATGGTGATCAAGACGCCGGGCGGGGCCCCGTTCCGGCTGACCGGTCGCGCCGCCGACTACCGCTCCTTCTATATCGCCTCCCCGAACGGCGGTTGGATGCAAGCCTCCCGTGGCGCGGTCTGCGCCGAGTTTCCCAAGGCCAGGCGGTGCTGACCCGGCGGGCCCTGCGCGCTTTGGGGGGCCTGTCGGTGATGGCCCTGCTGGCGTACCTGGCCGTGGTGGCCGACACGCCGCGCCTCCTTCAGGTCCCCGTAGGCTGGCGGGCCGTTTGGTCGGTGGCCGCCGACCTGGACCCTGAAGACGTCGTGGGGCACGCACACCCCAAGGTGTCCGATCACGCCCTGGTGGTGGCGACCCGTCCAGGCGCGATAGCGGTCCACAACCCGCAGACCGGTGATCTCCGGTACACGATCGCCCCGGATCCCACGCTTCCCCGGATCGCCGGCATGTGGATCGCCACCGGGACGCTCGTCGTGTCCAGAGCGGTGCCCGACCGGGATGACCGCGTCCTGTCCGGCTACAACCTGGCCACCGGCGCCGCGCTGTGGCAGCGTACGGTCGCCATATCGGGGGACGATCCAACGAAGACCGGACACGTCGGCACCTACACAGGGCCGGACGTTCTGGTGAACCGGCGGGACATCGTGGTCTTCCAGCGGTCGTCCGAGCCCATCGAAATGCAGGTTCTCGATCCCAGGACCGGGACGACCAGGGCGCGCATGACCTATCCGCGGCGCTGCGATCTGGACGCCACAGTCGCTGAGCGGTCGGTGGTCCTCCTCGATTACTGCGAGGGCGGCGGGCTGCGTCTCGCGTCGATGGACCCTGCCACCCTGCGGCCTCGGTGGACGCGCGAACTGCCGTCCCCGGTGAACGAGTCACGGCTCACCGACCTGCTGCATCGTGTGACGATCGACGCGGAGGGGTTCGTCCACGTCAGGATCGAGGGCACCGCGTCCATCTACACGCCGGACGGCCGGCTCCTCACCACCGCCAACGAGGCCTTTCTGGTTCCACAGACTCCCGGCTCCCGTCAGCAGGCGAGGGGCGTCGATCCGGTCACCGGCCGCGTCCGCTGGACCCGGCCCTCGTATTTCGAGTCGTCCACCGTCGTAGCCAGGGGACGGTCCGTCTATTTATCCGACGGGTGGCCGAGTCCCGTATTCCTGATCTCTCTGGACGCAGGCACCGGCGACCTCAACGGATTCCCCCTCGACATCCCCCACAGGTCCCAGCCCGCCCTTCTGGGCACGACCGACGACCTGGCCCTCGTCTATGTTCCGGCCGGTGACCACGATGGCAGCGGCCGCGTCACCGCTTACCGGATGGCGTACGGCGCTTCCGCCGGGCCTGCTTCGCTCGGCGGCATCGAACCGGGCGCCTGGCCGGATGCCTGCGCTCTTCTGACCGACGGCGACCTGAAAGTCATCGCGGACGGCTACTTCGCCAGTCCGCATGCCCGGGTTCTGGGGGATGTGGCGCTCCCGAATCCCGCGGCATGCGACTGGATTCCGTCCGTTGACGAGGGCGTCACCGTGTCGGCTTCCATCATGTGGGTGGCCTCCTCGAACGGCGACGCGCAGAAGCTGTTCGCCGACGAGGTGGCCCTGGCGAAGCAGCGGGACACATTCGATCCGACCAGCGAGAGCTCTCAGATTTTCCAGTACACCGAAGGCTCGCCGGCGGGCGCTCTCGGTGCGGCGCTCGTCAACGTGGGTCCGGTCATCGTCAAGCTCACGGCCACCTCGCGACTGGCGGTGCGACTCCTCGCTCCGCTGCTGCGGGACAACCTGCTGGCCCGCTACCCGCAGCGGGCCGGTGCCTCGGTGGCAGCCCCCGCATCGAGAGTCCGCTGGAGTTATCCGACGGACAACGGCATCCACTCCAGCGCGGTGGTGTCCGCCGGTGTCGTCTACGTCGCCAGCGGCGGCCGGGTGTACGCGCTGGACGCCGTCACGGGAAAGGCCCTCTGGAGCCACCCCGCCGCCGACGACACCATGCTGGTGTCCGGCGGCGTCGTGTATGTCGCCGGCTTCGACGGCCGGGTGTACGCGCTGGACGCCGTCACCGGGAAGGAGCGTTGGAGCCCCCGGATCGACGAGTCCGTCCTCTCTGTCCCGGTGGTGTCCGGTGGCATGGTGTACGTCGGCAGTAAGAACAACCCCGCCGCCAGCAGGGACTACTCCGTGTACGCGCTGGACGCCGTCACCGGGAAGGTGCGCTGGAGTCACCGGATCGACGCGCCCGTCTTCTCCGACCCCGTGGTGTCGGGCGGTGTGGTGTACGTCGGCTGTGAGGACGGCCGGGTGTACGCGCTGGACGCCGCCTCCGGCGAGGTGCGGTGGAGTCGCCGGGTGGGCGGCTGGGTCGCTTCTCTGGTGGTGTCGGGCGGCACGGTATACGCCGGCAGCTTCGACAACTCGGTGTACGCGTTCGACGCCGCCTCTGGAAAGGTGCGGTGGAGTTACCGCACCAACGATGCGGTCGAGGCCCCTCCGGCGGTGTCCGGCGGCATGGTGTACGTCGGCAGCAGGGACAACTCGCTGTACGCGTTGGACGCCGTCACCGGGGAGGTGCGGTGGAGTTACTGGATCGGTGGCTGGGTCAGCGCTCCGGTGGTGTCCGATGGTGTGGTGTATGTCGGCAGCAGGGACAACTCGGTGTACGCGTTGGACGCCGCCACCGGGAAGGAGCGGTGGAGTTACTGGACCGATGGCTGGGCCAGCGCTCCGGTGGTCTCCGGCGGTGTGGTGTACGTCTCCAGCTGGGACGACTCGGTGTACGCGCTGGACGCCGCCTCCGGGAAGGTGCGGTGGAGTTACCGCACCGGCGGTGCGGTCGGCGCCCCTCCGGTGGTGTCCGGCGGCATGGTGTACGTCGGCGGCTGGGACGGCAACGTGTACGCGTTGGACGCGCGATGACCCGGATACGACCGCGCCACCGCGAGCGGCATGGCTGACTGAATGGCACGTCCGTCCCCCCCGGCAGAGCGTCAAGCCGGCGCGAAGACGTCGACCGGGGCGGGCCGGGTGCGGCTGGGCGGAAGGTCAGTCCCGCGTGGTGATGCCCTCCAGCACCAGCTCGAGGAAGCGGGCGCTGCCGTCCCGGTCCGGGGTCGCCTGTTCGCGCACCCAGGCGGCGCCGCTGAGGAGGTCGAACAGCTCGTCGGGGGTCAGATCGGGCCGCACCCTGCCGGCCGCCTGGGCGGTGCGCAGCAGGTCCGCGCCGCCGCGGTGCATGGCGCTGCACATGGTGTGGGAGGGCGTGCCCTCGTCGTACATGCTCTGCGCGAGGATGCCCACCAGGCCGCGGAAGGTGCTGAAGTGGACCACCGCCTCACGCATCCAGGTGATCAGCGCGTCGAGCGGGTCCGGCCCGGCGGCCAGCCGTTCGGCGTGGGCGACGAGGTTCTCCAGGCCGTCCCGGGTCGCGGCCTCCACGAGCGAGGCCCGCGTGGGGAAGTGCCGGTAGAGCGTGCCGATCGCCACCCCGGCCTGGCTCGCGATGTCCTCCAGGGATGCGTCGGCGCCGGCGCCCTCGAACGCCTTACGGGCCGCGGCCAGGATCGCGTCGTAGTTGCGCCGGCCGTCGGCCCGCTTGGGGCGCTGGGCGATGTAGGGCTTGCCGTCCACCGGTACCTCCCGCTTGACATCCTGAGGATGCCTCAGCTTGAATCCCCTTACGCAACCTGAGATGACCTCAGTATAAATGCGCCCGCTAACCTGAGGGTGCCTCACTCTCGGCTCTTTCGGCGAACCGTGGAGGTTCCATGACCACCGAACGTGTCTCCGGCGACGTCTCGGCGGACGTGTCACGGGCCGGCCGCGCCCGGGCCCTTGTGCTCGCGGCGATCGTGGGGGCGGAGTTCATGCTCCAGCTCGACGGCACGATCGTGAACGTCGCGCTCCCGGCCCTCCAGTCCGACCTCCACCTGTCGGTGGCCGGGGGATCGTGGGTGCCGAACGGCTTCTTCCTCGCCTTCGGCGGCCTCCTGCTGTTCGCCGGCCGCCTCGGCGACGTGCTCGGGCACCGCAGGGTCTTCCTCTCCGGGATCGGGCTGGTCGTGGTGGCCTCCCTGGTCGCCGGGCTCGCACCTAACCTGGAGGTGCTGCTCGCCGGCCGCGTCCTGCAGGGCGCGGGCGCGGCGATCGCCGGTCCCACCGGGCTGGCGCTGCTGGCGATCGTCTTCCAGGGGGAGCGGCAGCAGCGGGCCTTCGGTCTCTACTCCACGGTGACCGGGCTCGGCGCCTCCGCCGGCATGGTGCTCGGCGGCGTGCTCACGTGGGCGGGGGACTGGCGCTGGAGCCTGCTGGTGAACGTGCCCATCGGCCTGGTCGTCATCGCGGTCGCCGCCCGGGCCCTCGGCCTGCGGGACGAGGCGACCCGGTCCCGCCCGCGCGGCCTGCCCAGTGTTTCCGGTATGTGCAGCGCGCTGCTCAGCACCGCCACCCTCGCCGCCGCCGTGTACGGCCTCGTGCACGCGGCGGAGAAGGGCTGGGGCGACCGCTGGACGCTGGCCGCCCTCGGCGCCGCGGTCGTGCTGGCCTTGGTTTTCCTGCTGGTGGACCGGCGGGCCGCCGAGCCGCTGCTGCCCCTGGCCGTCTTCGCCGGTCGCGAGAGGGCCGGCGTCTTCCTCGCCCTGCTGCTGCTCGCGGCCGTGCTCACGAGCTTCCTGATCTACCTGGTCCAGTACCTCCAGGGTGTGCTGCGCCTCACCGCGTTGCAGAGCGGCCTGGCCATCCTGCCCTTCGGCCTGGCGCTGCTCGTCAGCACCCAGATCCTCACCAAGCGCATCGCCGGGATCGGTCTCAAGACGCGTGCCGTGGCCGGCCTGCTCGTGGTGCTGGCCGGGGTCGCCTGGCTGACCCGCCTCGACGGCGGCGGCACCTACGTCGGCGGCGTGCTCCCGGGCCTCGTCGTCATGGGGCTCGGCGTCGGCGTGGCGATCATCCCGTTCAACATGATCGTGCTGACCACCGCGCCGAAGGAGTACGCCGGGGTCACCGCGGGGGTGCTGCAGACGGCGCTCACGATCGGCGGCTCGTTCGGCCTGGCCGTGATGCTGATCCCGCTCACGCAGGGCACGGGTGGTCTCGCCGAGACCATTTCGGCGGTGTTCCTCTGGGCCTGCGGCGCCCTGGTGATCGCCCTGCTCGTCGCGCTGGTCTTCTGGTACCGCCCCGGCTCGCGGTGGCACTGAGATCGGTCTCCGTGCTGACACGGATCAATTCCAGTCGCCGGCGAGCCTAACTTGAGTGCCTGGCCCGCGAAGGAGGAGACGATGCGTACGTCGCGGAAGATCACGGCGGCCGTCACGATGGTCCTGGCCGCTGTCTCGGTGGCCTCGCCCTCGGCGTCGGCGGATGCCCGTGCCGAGACCGCCGCCGCATACAAGTACCGCGCCCATCACGACGTGAGCGTCCAACGGGTGTGGGACAGGGTCCCCACGAAGGCCTCGGGGTTACGTCCGGTGGTTCTCACGGTCGGACGGCAGAGCGTACAGGAGAGATGGGCCATGTTCTCGGACAACAGGCCCGGGCCGGATTGGCACCTGACCGTGACGGCCAGGGGGGAGGCCGCCTACCAGGGAGCGTTCGACAAGTTCACGGCGATGGGCTACCAGCCGACCATGGTGACCGCGACAGGCAGCGGACCCGACGCCACGTTCACCGCCATCTGGGAGAAGAAGGCGGGCAGGGGAACCGCACGCCACGGCATCGACGCCGGGCAGTTCAGCGCGGCCAATCTCAATGCGCGACGCGACGGTTACATCCCCGTCTCGGTCAACGTGTACGGAACGTCGTCCAGCCCGCGGATGGTCGCAGTTTGGGCGGAAAACCCCTCGCGTGTCTCCTGGAGCGTGACAACCTCTGTGCCTGCATCCGAATACCAGCGGGTCTTCGACGCACGGGTCAGCGCCGGATATCGGCCGTCCGCGATCGCGGTCGAACCTGGCGGACTGTCCTACACCACAATCTGGCGAAATGACAAGATCGGCCGCTGGTATGCCTTCCACGGGATGAGCGCCGCCCAGTATCAGGCGCGGTTCGACGAGATGACGGCCAAGGGGCTGTACCCGGCCTGGATCGACATGGAGAACGGCGTCTACGCCGCCATCTTCGGCGCCAGGTGACGATGGCGGCAGCCTCCGCGCATGGCGCGACGAAGTACGGCGAACAGCCCGACCGGCGGCTGACGGGCGTGCCCGGGCGGTGTGGTTGGCTGGATGTGCTGGTGAGGAGGGGAGGCCGCATGCGTATCGCCAACGTTTACCGTCCAATGGTGTTCGGCTGCCCGGTGAGCGCGAAGCTGCCCGAGGTGGCGCGCCAGATGACGGAGAAGAACATCGGCGCGCTCGCCGTGCTCGAGGCGGACCGGGTCACGGGAGTGATCACGGAACGGGACCTCGTGGGGGCGCTCGCCACATCCGCCGACCCTGCCGCGCTGAGCGCGGGGATGTGCGCGTCGTCGGACATCAAGACCGCGACCCTGGACGAGGACACGCGCGAGGTGGCCCGTCGCATGCTCGATTACGGCATCCGTCACATCCCGGTGGACCAGGACGGGCGCCTGATCGGCATGGTGTCGATGCGCGACCTTCTCGCGTTGGAGACACTCGCGCCTTAGCCGACGGCGTCTCCCTCACGTGAACGGAACGGGGCCCGTGTCAGGCGGGGCGGAGGAGGGCGACCAGGAAGCTCGAGTCGTCCCTGAACGGACGCAGGTCCCAGGTGGACAGCAGCAGGTCGGGTTCGAGCGCCGCGGCGGCCGCGTCCGCGAGGAACTCGCCGAACTCGTAGTCGCGGCCGGCGCCGAAGCCGATCGCGGCCCGGCCGTCCGGCGCGAGGTGCGCACGGAACCGTCTCAGCACCTCACGACGGGTGCTCGGCGCGAGGAACGTCATCACGTTCCCGGCGCAGACGACGGCGTCGAACGGTGTGCTGATGCCCCGCGCGGGAAGGTCGAGTTCGGCCAGGTCGCCGACGAGCCAGCGCGGCCCGGGGTGATCCTGCTCGGCGGCCTCGATCAGAGCCGGGTCGACGTCGACGCCCACGACATCGTGGCCGGCCTCGGCCAACGCGCCACCGACCCGGCCGGACCCGCAGCCGGCGTCGAGGATGCGGGCGCGGCGCGGCACCAGGGCGTCCACGAGGCGGGCTTCCCCGGCGAGATCGTCACCGGCGCGAGCCATGGAACGGAAGCGCTCGATGAACCAGGTGGAGTGATCGGGGTCCGCGGCGACCTTCTGCATCCAGATGCTCTGTTCAGCCATGCCTTCATTCTCCCGGGCTGGAGGAGAGGATGGGCGACCGGCGGACGAGGGCACTCCGCGACATCGTGTTCAGATGCGCTTCCTCGTCATCTCGGATCCTCGTCGGAGGGGCGGGACTGCAGGTGGGCCTGGATGGCTTCCATGACGGCCTGGGGGGAGGACGAGCGGCTGAAGGTGGCGACGACGACCTCGTCGCGCTCGTCCTGTGGCCGTTCGAGGTGGCGGAAGGTCGCGATGACGTACCCGAGGGCGTGGTCGAGGAGCCCTGAGGGGTCGTAGGTGCCGCCGGCGCGCAGCCAGCCGCGCAGGACCTGGTTGTGCGCCGCGACGACCGAGGCGGCCATGAGCTCGGCGCGCAGGTCGGCGTCGGGGGTCCCGGCCAGCCATTTGCCGATGAACTCGCGGAACAGCCGCTGGTAGCGGGCGACGCTGGCGTTCTCCCGGTCGCGGAGGGCGGGGACGCGGCCGACGAGGCGGTAGCGGCGCAGCGACACCTCGGCGTCCGCAACGTAATGCGCGAGCACGATGCGGACCGCGTCGGACACCGCGACGATCGCCGTGTCCGCGGTCGAGGCGCGCAGGCGGGCGTCCACCTGGGCGAGCAGCGTGTCGTGGTCGGGGAAGATGGCGTCCTCCTTCGACCGGTAGTAGCGGAAGAAGGTGCTGCGGCTCACCCCCGCGCGGGCCGCGATGTCGTCGACGGTGGTCTCGTCGTACCCGTTCTCGTCGAACAGGGCCACCGCCGCCTCGGCGAGGCGGTGGCTGATGGGCGGTGTGGCCATGGGGCCATTGTCGCGGACCCCGGGCTTGCCCACGGTCGCGAGACTGAGTATCGTCATGGTGAAACTCAGTCCTATCGCCGAATGTGGTGATCGATGGAACCGCATGGCACCGCGGCCAGCCTCAGCCGGCTCGAAGAGCGTCTGGACGAGGCGGTCCGCGCCGCCGAGAAACGGGCGGCCGGCAAGCAGCACGCCAAGGGCAGACTCACGGCCCGCGAGCGGATCGAGCGGCTGCTCGACCCCGGGTCGTTCGTCGAGCTGGATGCCCTGGCCGTGCATCGCAGCATGTCGTTCGGCATGGAACGCACCCGCGTGCCCGGCGACGGCGTGGTCACCGGCCATGGGACGGTCGGCGGCCGCCCGGTCTGCGTCTTCTCCCAGGACTTCTCCGTGTTCGGCGGGAGCCTGGGTGAGGTGTACGGCGAGAAGATCTGCAAGGTCATGGACCTGGCGGTGAAGATCGGGGCACCGATCGTCGGCATCAACGAGGGCGCGGGCGCGCGCATCCAGGAGGGCGTCGTCTCGCTCGGCCTGTACGGCGAGATCTTCCGCCGCAACGTGCACGCCTCGGGCGTCATCCCGCAGATCTCCCTGATCATGGGGGCCTGCGCGGGCGGGCACGTCTACTCCCCGGCCCTGACCGACTTCACGATCATGGTGGACGAGGCGTCCCACATGTTCGTCACCGGGCCGGACGTCATCAAGACGGTGACCGGTGAGGACGTGACCTTCGAGGAGCTGGGCGGTGCCCGCGTGCACAACAGCCGCAGCGGCAACGCCCACTACCTCGCCGAGGACGAGGACGACGCGCTGGACTACGTCCGCGTGCTGCTGTCGTACCTGCCGGGCAACAACCTCGACGACCCGCCGTCCACCGGGTTCGAGGCGGATCTGGAGATCGACGAGGGGGACCGGGCCCTCGACACGCTGATCCCCGATTCGCCGAACCAGCCGTACGACATGCACGAGGTCATCGCCGCCCTGCTGGACGACGGCGAGTTCCTGGAGGTGCAGGCGCTGTTCGCGCCGAACATCCTGGTCGGCTTCGGCCGCATCGAGGGGCGTTCCGTGGGCGTCGTCGCCAACCAGCCGATGAGCTTCGCCGGCACGCTCGACATCGCCGCCTCCGAGAAGGCCGCCCGGTTCGTGCGCACCTGCGACGCGTTCGGCATCCCGGTGCTGACGCTGGTGGACGTGCCGGGCTTCCTGCCCGGCACCGACCAGGAGTGGAACGGCATCATCCGGCGCGGCGCCAAGCTGCTGTACGCCTACGCCGAGGCGACCGTGCCGCTGGTCACGGTCATCACCCGCAAGGCGTACGGCGGGGCCTACGACGTCATGGGGTCCAAGCACCTCGGCGCGGATGTCAACCTGGCCTGGCCCACCGCGCAGATCGCCGTCATGGGCGCGCAGGGCGCGGTGAACATCCTGCACCGCAGGACGCTGGCCGAGGCCGACGACCCCGACGCACTGCGGGCCGAGCTGGTGCGTGAGTACGAGGACACCCTCGCCACGCCATACCTGGCGGCCGAACGCGGCTACGTCGACGCGGTGATCGCGCCCCGCGAGACCCGGCGTGAGGTCGTGCGCGCGTTGCGGATGCTGCGCGGCAAACGGGCCGCCCTGCCGCCCAAGAAGCACGGGAACATCCCGCTGTGAACGGGTTCCAGGTCATACCAGGGTTTCAAGTGATACAGGGCGCCCCGTCGCCCGAGGAACTGGCCGCGCTGGCCGTGGCGCTGCTCGCGGCGCGGCAGACCGGCCCGGCCGCGCCGTCGGCATCCTCCGGCTGGTGCGTTCTGGCGCGGCGGCACGCGATGCGCCGCCCGCTCGCGACCGGCCCGCAGGGGTGGCGGGAGTCGAGATGGAGTCTTGGAGGACGTCTGTGAGCACAACCATCCGGAAGGTCCTGATCGCCAACCGCGGTGAGATCGCCGTACGGATCGCCCGGGCGTGCGGGGACGCCGGCCTCGCCAGTGTGGCGGTCTACGCCGACCAGGACCTGGACGCGCTGCACGTGCGGGTGGCCG
>NZ_JABBWU010000027.1:0-112901 GCF_012999525.1 Microbispora sp. H10836 | reverse complement strand
CCGGCGCCAACGCCAACGCCCGCGCCGACTCACGAACAGAACCCACCAGCACCCACGACGACCGACCCCGGCGATCACCCGCGCCGGCCCCATCCGCCCCGGCAGAACCCGCCCCCGCATCATCGGCGGCCTCGCTGCCCATGCTCCCGGTGTCAGCGGCCGCGTCGTTTTCCACACTGCCGTCGCGGGCGAGCGAACCCTCCGTCGACCACAAAGGAGAATCGGCAGTCAGCCGATCCCACCAGCCATCATCACCACTATTCGAACTACGAGGAGGAAAAGGATCCCAGTCGAACAGATCCATCACCCCTCCTCAATGAATTCGAAAACCTGTATCAATTCTTCCAGGCACCAGAAGAGCACGGCAAGTCGGCGAGCCAATAAGGTGGAATCACAGGCCGAAAAGAATTGGGGCCAATTGCCCGACATGAGCTTTATGCGGGTTTTGCGCCTGAGGGACCCCCGTCCGGCTCAGACGGCGATCCGTTGGCTATGTTGATCACCAAATAGCTTCGCTATCGGGGCACACACATCGAGGTTCAGGAGCCATCGCAGCATGTCCGAGTGGAATGACAAGATCATCGAGGAGTTCCGGGCGAACGGCGGCAAGGTCGGCGGGCCGTTCGAGGGAACGCAGCTGATCTTGCTGACGACCACGGGCGCCAGAACGGGCGCCGCCCGGACCAACCCCGTCGCGTGCCTGCGTGACGGGGACAGGCTGCTCGTCTTCGCCTCCTACGCGGGCGCGCCGCGCCATCCCGACTGGTATCACAACCTGCTGGCGAATCCCACCGTGACCGTCGAGTCGGGCGACGGGACGGCGATCGAGACGTTCACCGCCACCGCAGTGCCGCTGGCCGGGGAGGAGCGCGACCGCTGGTACGCCCGCCAGGCCGAGCTGGTCCCGATCTTCGCCGACTACCAGGCACGCACCTCCCGCGTCATCCCCGTCGTGGCCCTCTACCCGGCGAGATCATAAGCGTTACTGCGGCGACCCGGCCTCGTGGTCGGCCACGATGGCGTCGATGCGCGCGGCGAGCTTGTAGTCGAGGTCGGTCAGACCGCCGGCGTCGTGGGTGGTCAGCGCAAGGTGCAGGGTCCGCCACCGGATGTCGATGTCGGGATGGTGGTTCAGCGCCTCGGCCTGTTCGGCGATGTCGTTCACGATCGCGATGGCCGTACGGAAGTCTCGGGCGACCACGGTCCTGCGGATCGTGTCCCCCTCGCGGCGCCATTCGGAAGCCTCGTACATGAGATCAGGACATCACGAAACACCGCCGATTGTGTAGATTCGCCCGAGTGGATGAGCAGGTGGATGAGCTGCGGCGTGAGCTGTGCGAGTACGGTCGGCGGGCGGCGGCCCTCGGCCTGGTCATCGGCACATCGGGGAACCTGAGCGCCCGGGACGGCGATCTGGTCGTCGTCACGCCCTCCGGTGTGGCGCTCGACCGGCTGCGCCCGGAGGACTGCCCCGTCGTCGACCTGGAAGGGCGGGTCGTGGACGGGGAGCGCAAACCCTCCTCGGAGACGCCGATGCATCTCGCGCTGTACCAGGCGACCGATGCCCGGGCGGTGGTGCACACCCACTCGGTCTTCGCGACCGTGGTCGGCTCGACGATGACCGAGCTGCCGCCGATCCACTACAACGCCCTGCTGCTCGGCGGCGCCGTCCGGGTCGCCGCGTACGCGACGTACGGCACGCCCGAACTGGCGGACAACGTCATCGCCGCGATCAGGGGCAGGCAGGCCGCCCTCATGGCCAGCCATGGCGCGGTGACGATCGGCGGCGGCCTGGAGCAGGCGTTCGAGGCGACGCGCCTGCTGGAGTGGCTGTGCGAGGTCTACGTCCGCGCTCTCGGCGTGGGCCGGCCCTCGGTGCTCACCGAGGGCCAGCTCACCGCCGTCATCGAACGCGCCCTGAACGGCTAACCGAGCACTACCTTCCTGGCGAGACCGAGCGGGAGACCGCCCGAGCCCGCGATCGTGTCGTGGAAGGTCCGCAGGTCGCCCGCGTAGTCGGCCCTGATCCGCTCGATCTCCAGGGCCCCCGTGAGGTACGAGGGCGCCTGTGTGGGCCAGGCGCAGTAGCGGCTGACCTCACCGGCGGCCGTGCCCGGCGACAGCGACGCCTTCGTGGTGAGGAACTCCTCCGCCTGCTCGATCGACATGTCGTCGCAGTGCAGCGCGGTGTCCACCACGATCCGGGCGGCCCGCCAGATGCGGCAGTCGAGGTGGGCGAGCTCGGTCTGGGGCGTGTCGAAGTAGCCCTGCTCGTGCATGAGCTTCTCGACGTAGAGCCCCCAGCCCTCCACGAAATAGGGCGTACGGAAGATCTTGCGGGCGCGGTGCGGGTTGCCGGCCATCCAGGACAGGTGCCAGTGGTGGCCGGGGTAACCCTCGTGCACGCTGATCGACGGCATCTGGGGGCGCGAGTTGGTCCGCAGCCGCTGCCGCACCTGCTCCTCGGTGAAGCCGTCCGGCGTGTACGGCACGAAGAAGACACCATCACGCGAGGACGACAGCGGCGGCGGGGCGAGGTAGCTGGCCACGGCGATGATGGGCCGCTGGAACTCCGGCGAGGGCTCGACCCGGCACACCTCCCCCTCGGGGAAGGTCACCAGCCCGCGCTCGAGGACGAACTCGCGCGCCCGCAGCGTCTCGGCCTCGTACTCGGCGCGCATGGCCTCCAGGGTCGGCGGGTGGTCGTCCATGAGCGACTCCATCGCCTCCCGCCAGTTGCCGGAGCCGAGACGGGCGGCGACCTCGCTCATCCGCGTGTCCAGCTCGGCCCAGGCCCGGCGGCCCTTCTCGTGCAGTTCGGCCGCGCCGTACCCGAGCATCTCCTGCTCGCGCAGCAGCGCGGAGTAGAGCTCCTCGCCCATCCGCCAGGTGCCGCGGGCCTCGAAGCCCTCCAGGAAGCGCACCAGCCCGTCGAACGCGTCGGCGGCGGGCTCGGTGGCCGCGGCCAGCCGCGCCCGCAGATCCGGGTCGCCGACCAGCGCGGGCAGCGTCTCGGTCAGGAAGCGGCGTCCCGTACGGGCCTGGTCGAGGCCGCGCTTGACGAGCAGATCGGCGGCGAGATCGGGGTCCAGGTTGGCCTGGCAGGCGGCGAGCACGGCGGGCACCTCGGCCAGCCGCGCGACGGCGGCGTCGACCAGCTCGGCCTCCGGCTTGAGGCGCTGCTGGAACGGCGTGAACATCGACCCGAAGATCACCCCGAGGTAGGTGGCCGGTTCGCGCCGCCACTCCGGCCAGCGGGCCTGCGCGATCTGCCCGCGTAGGTGGGCGGCGACCAGGTCCCTGTCGATCTCGTCCTCAGGGCTCTCGGGCGTCGCCTCCGACAGCTTGCGCAGCCATTCCTCGGCCGCCCGCTCCCGCGCCGTGAAGGCGGTCGCGCTGAGGTCGCCCAGCGTGCGGTCGTATCCGTCGGCCCCCAGGAGGGCCGCTCTGACCGGGTTCTCGGCCAGGTACCAGTCGATGAACTCGTCCACCAGCGTCATAGCGCCCGACTCTATCCGCGACACTTGTGTGGAAGCCCCCAGATAAGGAGCGATTGGTGCCCCTGCAGATCACCGGCGCCCCCAGCGACCCCGACCTGATCCGCCTGCCGTGGGACGTCCCCCTGGAAGAGTGGCCCGTCCACCACCTGGTGACGCTGCCCCGCGGCATCTCCCGGCACGTGGTGCGCTTCGCCCGGCTCAGCGGCCGGGTGTACGCGATCAAGGAGATCAGCACGCGGTACGCCAAGCGGGAGTACCAGCTGCTGTGGGACCTGGCACGGCACGACGCGCCCGCCGTCGAGCCGGTCGCCGTCGTCACCGGGCGGACCGCCCCGGACGGCTCCGAACTGGACTCCGCCCTGATCACGCGGCACCTGCAGTTCTCACTGCCGTACCGCGCGGTGCTGTCGGGCTCGGTGCGGCCCGACACGCTGATCCGCCTGCTCGACGCGCTCGCGGTCCTGCTCGTACGGCTCCACCTGACCGGCTTCTACTGGGGCGACTGCTCGCTGTCGAACACGCTGTTCAGGCGGGACGCCGGAGCCTTCGCGGCCTACCTGGTGGACGCCGAGACCGGCGAGCTCCATCCGGCGATCAGCGAGGGCCAGCGGTCACACGACATCGACGTGGCGCACGTCAACATCTACGGCGAGATGCTCGACCTGGAAGCGGGCGGCCTGCTCCACCCGACCATCGACCCGCTGGCCTTCGCCGAGCAGCTCGTCGAGCGCTACCACCGGCTGTGGGACGAGCTGACCGAGGACGAGATCATCGAGGAGGTCGACTGGCACCGCGTGGACCAGCGCGTACGGCGGCTCAACTCCCTCGGCTTCGACGTCGCCGAGATGATGGTGCGCCGTAAGGCGGGCACCTCCCGGCTGATCGTCCGGCCCAAGGTCGTGGACGCCGGGCACCACCAGCGCCGGCTGCTGCGCCTGACCGGCCTCGACGTGGAGGAGAACCAGGCCAGGCGGCTGCTCAACGACCTCGACTCGTTCCGGGTGTCGAACGGGCTGCGGCACGAGGACGAGGCGATCGTGGCCCACCGCTGGCTGGCCGAGGTGTTCCAGCCGGTGGTGAACGCCACCCCGGCCGATCTGCGGCGCAAGCTGGAGCCGGCCCAGCTCTTCCACGAGGTGCTCGACCACCGCTGGTACATGTCGGAGGCCGCCGGCAAGGACGTCGGCCTGGAGGCGGCGGTGCGGTCCTACGTGGACAACGTCCTGGTGCACAAGCCCGACGAGAAGGCCGTCATCGTCACCTCGGATCCCCTGTCTCCGTAAACGCTGTCTCCGTGACAAGATCCTCCAGATAGGCGGCGGCCTCCGGGATCCGGTCCTCGCCGAAGACGCGGACGCCGTTCAGCTCCAGCAGCGCGGTCGTCACGCCCTGCCCGGGGGTGGCCCTCCCCCGATGGCTGCCGTCGTAGATCCGCAGCGAGCCGCACGACGGGCTGCCCTCCTTGAGGATCGCGACCCGCACGCCGAAGGACCGGGCGACGGCGAGGGCCTGCTGCGCGCCGGACAGGAACGCGGCGGTCACGTCGTCGCCCTCCGGCGTCAGGATCCGGGCCGCGCCCGCCAGGACGGCGGCGCCGCCCGCGCCGCCCTCGATCTCGGCGGGCGGCCGGGGGACGGGCAGCCCGCCCTCGACCTCGGGGCAGAACCGCACCAGCCGCCCCTCGGCGCGCCAGCGAGCCAGCAGGTCGTCGTCGCTCGTCTTCGCCCCGCCGTCGTACCTCACCCTGCTGCCGAGCAGGCAGGCACTGACCAGAATGCGTTCCACGCCCTCCATTCTGGCCGCCGCACCGAGGTGGGCACGCCATCCCGGGCGACATGAGGAAATTTCACGAAAATCTGGATTACCATTCCGAGAGGAAGAATTCTTATTCTCCCGGACTAATCCGTTTATCCGAGCTGTTTTCGACCCGGGAGGCCCGTTCACCTGCTCCTCTAGTGTTGGCCGCGCTGTACCGGCGAGGCGAGGAGTTACGGGTTGATCGGGATAGAGGACTGCCTCTCCGAGGCCATGTCGATCCCGGGCGCGCTCGGCGCCATTCTGGTGGACCACACCAGCGGCATGGCCGTCGCGGGAAAGGGAATCCCCGATCCCGGGCGGGCGGCCGCGGGGCTCAGCGAGGCGTACCGCGCCACGCTCGACGGGATCGCGCTGGCGTCAGAGGAGACGGGCTTCCGGATCGAGGACGTGATCGTCACCACGGGCACGGCGTACCACCTGGTGCGGCCCATGGAGATGATGTTCGACGGTCCGCTGCTGTTGTGCGTACGCCTGGACGTGGAGCGGTCGAACCTCGCCCTGGCCCGGCGGCGGCTGCGCACGATCACCGACGAGCTGGTCGCCTCCTGATGGGAGCCTGACCGGTGGCCGCCCCGACTCTCGACGCCGTGCTCACCGGCCTCGCCCAGGACGAGGCCACCGGCTCACTGCGGGTGGGCAAGGAGGGCACGGTCTACTACGACCACGGCCGGGTGTCGTACGTGGAGTGCGCGGCCACGCCCGGCGTGGAGGGCCTGCTCGGCGCGTCGGGCCGGATCAGCGCGAACGGGGTCCGGCACGCGCGGCAGGAGGCCGGTCCCGGCGGCGACGGCGGCGCCCTGCTCGTGGACAAAGGGGTGCTCAGCCGGGGCGAGCTGGAGTTCTGCGTGCTGTCCGCCACGCTCGACGCCGCCTTCTTCCTCCTGACGCCCAAGACGGTGAGGACCAGGTTCAAGGACGGCGAGGCCCACTGGCTCGGGATCCACTGGTTCTTCGACGTGCCGGGTCTGCTGCGCGAGTGTGCCAGGCGCCGGGCCCGACTGGAGCGGGCCTGGCCGTCGTCCGAGCTGGACGCGCGGCCGGTGACGCCCCTGCGGCGGATCCCGGGCTCGCACGCGCTGCTCAGCCGGCTGCAGTGGGAGCTGCTGCTCGCCGCCGACTCCACCGCCACGCCGGTCGAGCTGGCCCGCCGGCTCGGGCGCCCGGCCTACTCCACGCTGCTGGCCGTACGGGAGCTCGCGGCGGCCGGCCTGGTGGTGACGGCCGAGACGGCGGCGCTGCCCAAGCGCACGCCCAAGCCGCCCCCGCCGCCCAAGCCGCCTCCGCCGCCCAAGCGGCCGACGGGGCCCGGGCGCTCCACCTCGGAACTCCCGCAGGTGAACGCCGACGCGACCGACGTGAACCTGCTGCTCAGACTGCGTGACGCGCTGGAGGCGCTGTAGTGATCGGGTGGCTCAAGCGGGCCGGAAAGGGTGTCTCGGTGGATCTGCGCCACGACATACACGAGGAACTGGTCGTCCTGCGCGAACGGGCGCCCGAGATCACGGGAGCGCTCACCTGCACGGTCGACGGCATGCTCGTGACCACGGATCTGGCCGCCGACACCGAGCAGACCGCGGCGCTCACGTCGGCGCTGCTGTCGCTGAGCCGGAAGATGACCGAGCTCGCCAGGATCGGGCGGCTGGAGGAGACGCTGATCTCCGGCACCCAGGGGCACACCGCGTGCTACGCCGCGGGCCCCACGCTCGTCCTCACCGTTCTCGCAGGTCAGGGAGCCAACCTGGGCCTGCTCCGGATCGAGGGACGCAGGGCGGCGAACAAGATCGCCGCCATCGTCGAACGCGGATGACAACCCAGAACAGGAGAAGAGACATGGCGAACATGGACGTCTCTCTGAAGGAGATGCTGACCATCGACGGCGCGATCGGCGCGGCGGTGGCCGACTACGGGAGCGGGATGGCGCTGGGCACGCTCGGCGGCTCCAAGGACCTCGACCTCCAGGTGGCCGCCGCGGCCAACACCGAGGTGGTCAAGGCCAAGCTCCGCGCGATGGACGCGCTCAAGCTCAGCGACGGGATCGAGGACATCCTGATCACGCTGGGCTCGCAGTATCACATCATCCGGCCGCTCACCGGCCGCGGCGGCAAGGGCTTGTTCCTCTACCTCGCCCTCGACCGCAACCGGGCCAATCTCGCGATGGCCCGGCACCAGCTCCGCGCGATCGAGGACAAGCTCGAGATCTGAAGCCCTGTCAGCTCCGGCCGGTCAGCCCCGTGCGTTCAGCCCCGTGTGTTCAGCCCCGTGCGGTCAGCTCCGTGATCGCCTCCGCGATGACCGGCCAGAGCGGGCGAGGCAGGTCGTGGCCCATCCCCGGGAAGGTCAGCAGCTTCGCGCCGGGGATGGCGTCCGCGGTCGCGGTCCCGCCTTCGAGGGTGATCAGCGGGTCGTCCTCGCCGTGGATCACCAGCGCGGGCACCGAGAGCCCGCGCAGTCCCTCCGTACGGTCCCCCGACCTCCGGATCGCGATGAACTGCCGGGTGGTGCCCGCGGGGTCGAAGGCCCGGTCATAGGCCTCAGCGGCCACCCGGGTGACGCGCTCGACGTCCGTCTCGTAGCCGGGAGAGCCGATGACCCGCGCGGTCTCGACGGCGCGGGCGAGCGCCTCCTCGCGGTCCTGCGGGGCGGGCGCCGTCAGCGCCGCCATGGCCTCCTCGGTCGCACGCCCCACGCGGGGCCCGGGCGTGGACATGATCGAGGTCAGCGTACGCACCCGGGCGGGGTGGCGGATGGCGAGGGTCTGGGCGATCATGCCGCCCATCGACGCGCCCACCACGTGGGCGCTCTCCCAGCCCAGCACGTCCATCAGGCCGGCCGTGTCGTCGGCCATGTCGTCCAGCGTGTACGACGCCGGGGTCGTGAGGTCGTCCGCCGGGGTGAAGTGGGTGGACAGGCCCGCGTCCCGGTTGTCGAACCGGACGACCCGGTGGCCCGACTCCACCAGCAGCCCGATCAGCTCCTCCGGCCAGCTGATCATCTGCGCCCCGAGCCCCATGATGAGGACGACCGGGCGTCCTCCGGGCTCGCCGAACACCTCGTAGCAGATCTCGATACCGTTCGCCGTCGCACGCATGCGAGCAGAATTTCAATCGGTTTGCCCTGCCGCAACCGATAGTTGACCGGATATGTACGGTTGTGTGGTGTGGTGTCGCAAATGACTCGCCGAAGGCGGATACTCGTCCTTCTCATCTGCTGCATGAGCCTGCTCATCGTGTCGCTCGACAACACGATCGTCAACGTCGCCCTGCCGGCGCTCGGACGCGACCTGCACGCGCCGATCTCCGGCCTGCAGTGGACGGTGGACGCCTACACGCTGACACTCGCGAGCCTGCTCATGCTCGCCGGGTCGACGGCCGACCGGGTGGGCCGCCGCCGCACGTTCCAGACCGGCCTGGTGATCTTCACGGCCGCGTCGCTGCTGTGCAGCCTCGCCCCGAGCCTGGGCTGGCTGGTGGCCGCCCGGATCCTCCAGGCCGTCGGCGGGTCGATGCTCAACCCGGTGGCCATGTCGATCATCACGAACACGTTCACCGACCGCAGGGAGCGGGCGCAGGCCATCGGCGTGTGGGGCGGCGTGGTCGGCGTCAGCATGGCGCTCGGACCGGTCGTCGGCGGCCTGCTCACCGACACCGTGAACTGGCGGGCCATCTTCTGGATCAACGTGCCCATCGGCCTGCTCGCGCTGTTCCTGACCTGGCGGTACGTCCCCGAGTCCAAGGCGCCCTCGGCCCGCAGGATCGACCCCGTCGGGCAGGTGCTGGTCATCGTCCTGCTCGGCACGCTCACGTACGGGATCATCGAGGGCCCGGCCGCGGGCGCAGCCGTGAGCGCGGCCTGCTTCGCCGTCGCGGCGGCGGCCCTCGCCGCGCTGGTCGTCTGCGAACTGCGCAGGCCGGAACCGCTCATCGACATGCGCTTCTTCCGCAGCGCGCCGTTCTCCGGCGCGGCCGTCATGGCGGTGGCGGGGTTCGCCGGCCTTGGGGCCTTCCTGTTCCTCAACACGCTCTACCTGCAGAGCAATCGCGGGCTGTCCGCCCTCGCCGCGGGGCTGTGCACGCTGCCGGTCGCGGTGATCACGACGATCGTGGGGCCGCTTTCCGGCCGGCTCGTCGGCGCCCGCGGCCCGCGCGCGCCGCTCGTCGTCGCGGGCGTGTGCCTGGCGGCCGCCGGGACGCTGCTGTCCCAGGTGACTCTCACCACGCCCCTCCCCCTGCTGCTCGGGATCTACGCGGTCTTCGGCGTCGGCTTCGGCCTGCTCAACCCTCCGATCACCAACACCGCGGTCTCCGGGATGCCGCTCGCGCAGGCGGGGGTGGCCTCCGCGGTCGCCTCGACCAGCAGGCAGGTCGGCCAGTCGCTCGGCGTGGCCATCGCGGGGTCCATGGTCTCCGGCAACGCCGCCTTCGTCCCGGCCGCCCACGCGGCCTTCCGCGTCAACGCCCTGTACGGGCTGATCGTGCTGTCGGTCGCCCTGGCGACGACCGGCCGCTGGGCCAGGCGTACGGCGGAGCGCACCGCCGCCCGGCTGTCGGAGAATCCGCAGGTCACCCTGTCACAGGGGTGAAACCAGCCCTAAGAAGGTGTTTAAAGGTCATACCTGGCGAAAGACTCTCTATCGGGCATAAAACCGACTGAGTGAGGAGAGACACCTTGAGCGTCAACCCTTCCTCCAAGATGCGTGAGAGCAGCCAGCCCTGGCTCCACCAGAGGGGCACCGAGATACAGGCGTTCGGGACGGTGCGCGACTTCCCGGTCGGGCTGCCGAGGGAGACCCGCGAATACTCCTGCCAGCGGCTCAACCAGATCCTGGCCGACACGCAGATCCTCTACAACCTGTACAAGAAGCACCACTGGCTCATGCGGGGGCCGACCTTCTACCAGCTGCACCTGCTCCTCGACAAGCACGCGGGCGAGCAGCTGCCCATCATCGACGCGATCGCCGAACGCATCCAGACGCTCGGCGGCGTCGCGGTCGGCGATCCGCGTCAGGTGGCGGAGATGACCGTGATCCCGCGGCCGCCGGACGGCGTGGAGGAGGTGCCCGCCATGCTCTCCCGGCTCCTGGAGGCGCACGAGACGATCCTGGTCGCGGCGCACGACGCCGCCTCCCGTGCGGCCGAGATGGGCGACGACGGCACCAACGACCTGCTCGTCTCCGAGGTCGTCCGTACGGGCGAGCTGCAGGCGTGGTTCCTCGCCGAGCACCTCGTGGACACGCCGCTCGTCCGCGCCTGACCCGCGTTCCCCGCCCGGGCGTCACCCGGTGACGCTCGGGCGGCCGTCCTCGACGTGTCCCATCAGCCGCCGGGCGAACCCGTCGTGCCCGGTCACGCCGACCATCAGGTCGTACCACCCCGACGGCGCCGGCCACTCCACGTGCGCGGTGTCCCCCGGCGCGATCGGGACCGTACGCGCCGCTCCGCCGTAGGCCAGCGGAGCGAACGACACCTCGGCGGGGAAGGCGCTCCGGTTCGTCACCGAGATCGACACGGCGCGGGCGGCGGCGTCGATCGCGCCGGTCACCTCCACCGGGTCGGCCGTCCCGCCGCGGAACTCCCGGCGGAACCCGTTCGGCCCGACGACCAGCAGGTCGTAGGCCGGGCCGGGGAAGTAGACCACCTCCTCCACCGTGCCGAGCACGTCGAAGTGCGCCGGCTTGGCCAGCTCGCCCAGGTGGCCGTACAGGATGAAGTGGGCGGAGGCCGCGCCGGAGTTGCGCATCGTGATCTCCACGGACCTGCCGCGTACGACGGCCTCGGCGTCCGGCTGGTACGGCAGCGCGCGGGCGGGCTTGACCCCCGGCTCCTGGACCGGCATCCGCTGCTCGTCGGGGACCCGGGGATACCACCGGTCCCCCGCCGGGACCGGGCGCGGCGCGGCGGCGGCCGCCACGGGAGGCGGTGCCGCCGGCGTGGCGAAGTCGAACGCCGAGGTGAGGTCGCCCGCCACCCGGCGCCGCCACTCCCCGATGGGAGCAGTGATCCCGAAGCGGCGCTCCAGGAACCGTACGGTCGAGGTGTGGTCGAACGTCTCCGAGCAGACGTGGCCGCCCACGCTCCACGGCGACACGACGATCATGGGCACGCGGATCCCGAGGCCCATCGGCCGCCCGCCGACGAACTCCTCCGGGGTGCCGTCGGGCGGGACCGGGGGCGGCACGTGGTCGAAGAAGCCGTCGTTCTCGTCATAGGTGATGAACAGGGCGGTCCGCGCCCAGACCTCGGGATGCGACCCCAGCGCGTCGAGCAGTCGGTAGAGAACCTGCCCGCCCTCCACGGCCGACGACCCCTCGGGGTGCTCGGAGTCGGCCAGCGAGGGCACGACGTACGACACCGCGGGCAGGCGTCCGGCGGCCACGTCGGCGGCGAACCGGTCTCCGAGGCCGCCCGCGGGGGCGCGGCGCAGCGCCCGGTCGTAGAGATCGCGGTCGGCGGGCTCCAGGGCGGCCACCCGCCTGTCCAGCTCCGCGAGCAACGGCGCCGGGTCCTCCGCCGCCCGCACCTTCTCGTAGAAGGAGCGCATGCTCCCCAGCCCGATCCGGTCCATCACGGCCGCGAACGGCCGGAAGAACTCGAGGTTGTTGCACTCGTAGTTGTCCCACTCCTGGTACACCTGCCAGGAGTGCCCGGCCCGCGTCAGCAGCTCGGGCACGGTGATCCAGTCGTAGCCCGGATGCCCCTCCGCCCCCTCGGACGCGACGTTGTCCAGCGCGCGCTGCCGGGTGCCGGGCTCGTACCCCGTGTAACCCGTCATGTGGTAGTTGCGGTTGGGCGTGGTCGAGGTCAGCAGCGAGCAGTGGTAGGCGTCGCAGATCGTGAACGTGTCGGCCAGCTCGTAGTGGAAGGGCAGATCGCGCCGGTCGTAGTAGGCCATCGAGCCGGGCCCTTTGTTGGGCACCCAGGCGTCGTTCCAGCCCATGGCCCAGGCGTTCTGGGTGCCGAGCCAGGTGTGGTCGTGTGTGTCGAGCAGCATCGGGTCCGCCCCGGCCCGCTCGGCCGCCTCCCGTACGGAGAAGGGCAGCACGCCGTCCTGCTCGAAGATCGGCCGCCAGGCCCGGGTGGACACGGCGTTGCGGTCCCCGAACCCCCGCACCCCGCGCATCCGGCCGAAGTAGTGGTCGAACGAGCGGTTCTCCAGCATGACGAAGACGACGTGCTCGACGTCGGCCAGGCTCCCCGGCGGGACCGGACGGGCCAGCGCCCGGAGCAGGGAAGGCGGCAGCGAGGATCCGGCCGGCATGGGCGTCCCTTCACAGAATTCAGGCGAAACGCCCACAACCTAACAGCGACGTGGCAGCGACGTGTCGTCACACGAGTACGCGCCTGCGTGTCCCGGCGGGCGGCGGCAGATGGACGCGGCCCAGTTCGCGCAGCGCGCGGGCGGCCCCCGCGCGGCGGGCCAGGGCGAGGGACCGCCGGGCGAGGTCGGCCGCCCGGTCCCGCTCGTGCGCCTCCGCGTACGCGTGCGCCTGCCGGGCCAGCACGTACGCCGCGAGGTAGGCGGGCGCGGCCGGCGCGGGCTCCCCCTCCAGCAGCTCGATCGCGCCGCCCGGCCGGCCGAGGTCGACCAGGCAGCCCGCGCACAGCTCCGCCCGCGTCTCGCCCGGCTCCTCCAGGCACTCCTCAAGGGACTCCTCCAGGCAGCGGTGGCACAGCTCCACCTCACCCGCCAGCGCGTGCGCGCGGGCCTCCTGCCGCCGGGACAGCGGCCCCACCTCGGCCGGGACACCCGTACGCGTACGGGCCGCCACGGCCGCCTCGACGATCTCGCCCGGCTCGGCGGCGTCGACCAGCTCGGCCCGCTGGATCAGCGCCAGGACCTCGGTGAGGGCGTCGCCGGTCTCGCGCGCCTCGCGGATCGCGCGGTCCGACCAGGCCCGCGCGCCGGGCGCGTCGCCCGCCTCGTGCTCCATGCGGCTGATCAGCTCCGCGTCCCGCGTGGCGAGCGTCTGCAGCGCCCGCCGTACGCGCGGCGCGGCGTCCCCGCGGAACGTCTCGACCCCCGCGAAGACCGGCCCCAGCGCGGCGGCGAGATCGGCGGGCCTGCTGTCCGGCGCGGCGCAGGCGCCGGTCAGCGTCTCGAAGTAGCGAACCGTGCCGGTGTCGGCGCGGGACGGCCGCTCGACGGCCCGCCCGACGCGTTCCTCCTCCTCTTCGGGGAAGAGCCCGGGCAGCAGCGGAATGCCGGTGACGTGGTGCCACAGGGTCGTGCCCGAGGACGCGCCGACGAACAGGTCCGCCTCGTCCTCGCCGAACACCCGGCACAGCAGCTCCGCATGGCGGGCGTCCGGGCGCCGCTCCCCCTCCTCCCACGCGCGGACCGCGTCCGCGGGCAGCCGGGGTTCGGCCTCCCCGGCGGCTTCGGTCAGTCGTTGTCCCAGATCGCGGCGGCTCCACAGCCGGCCGCGGCGCAGCGCGCGCAGCCGTGCGGACCACAGCGGGACGTCAATGGTGATCATCAGCGGCACCCCCCGGTTCTGTCGGTGCCGGGCGTTATGTTTGCGGCGTGCTGACCCGCCGCGAGCTCAACCGCGCCCTGCTCGACCGCCAGATGCTGCTGCGCCGCCACGACGTCAAGGCCCTCGCCGCGATCGAGCACCTGGTGGGCATGCAGTCGCAGGCTCCTCTCTCAGCGTACGTCGGCCTGTGGAACCGCCTGGTGGACTTCCGGCACGAGGACCTGGCCGATCTGCTCACCGGCCGCGCCGCCGTACGGATCGCCTTGATGCGCGGCACCATCCACCTCGTCAGCGCCGACGACTGCCTGGCCCTGCGCCCGGTCATGCAGCCGCTCCTCGACCGGTTGCTGCGCACGTCGTACGGCAGGCGGCTGGACGGGGTGGACCTCGGCGAGGTGGCGAGCGCCGCCCGCGCGCTGATGGAGGAGCGGCCGCTGAGCTTCGCCGAGCTGGAGGAGCTGCTCGGCGCGCGGTGGCCGGGCCGCGACGCGCTGGCCCAGGTCGTACGCGCGGTCGTGCCGCTGGTGCAGGTCCCGCCGCGCGGGGTGTGGGGCGCCTCGGGCCAGGCCCGGCACGTCCCCGCCGAGTCGTGGCTGGGCCGCCCGCTCGGCGACGGCTCGGCCGCCGGCGACATGGTGCTGCGTTACCTGAGCGCCTTCGGGCCGGCGTCGGTGAAGGACATGCAGGCCTGGTCGGGCCTCACCGGGCTGCGCTCCGTGGTCAGTGGCCTCCACCTGGTCACGCACCGGGACGAGAACGGGGTGGAGCTGTTCGACCTGCCCGGGGCGCCGCTGCCCGGCGCGGACGCCGAGGCGCCGGTGCGGTTCCTGGGGGAGTTCGACAACCTGCTGCTCTCGCACGCCGACCGGACGCGGGTGATCGCCGAGGAGCACCGCTCGCGGGTCTTCACGGTCAACGGGATCATCCGCGCGACGATCCTGGTCGACGGGTTCGTGGCGGGGCTGTGGCGAATCGAACGAGGGCGGATCGAACGGGCCGGGGAGACCGCGGTCCTGGAGATCGAGCCGTTCGGACCGTTGGGCGCCGCCACCCGCGACGCGCTGGCCACCGAGGGTGAGCGCCTGCTGGAGTTCGCGGCCGGCGACGCCCCCGCGCGCGACATCACCTTCCTGGGGTAGAACCCACGGAGTGGAGACCCTCTCGGTGACGGTGGACGCGCAGGCGAGCCCGGATCGGGTGTTCGCCGTACTGACCGACTGGCCCCGGCACCACGAGTGGATGGTGCTGACTCGGGCGTGGGTGGTCGCCGGTGACGGCCGCAGCAGGGGGAGCCGGCTCGCGGCGGCCACCGGGGTCGGCCCGCTGTCGTTCGTGGACACGATGGACGTCACCGGCTGGCGGCCCCCGCACGAGGTGGAGGTCCGCCACACGGGCCGTGTCGTGCGCGGCGTCGGACGGTTCCACGTGCTGCCCCGTCCCGGCGGCGGAAGCAGGATCATCTGGGAGGAGCAGCTCCACGTGCCCTTCGGCCTGGCCGGGCGCATCGGCTGGCGGGTCGCCGGGCCGGTGAGCGCGGTCTTCCTGCGCCTGTCCCTGCGCCGTCTCGCCGCGCTCGCCCTGCGTGCCTAACCGAGCGCCATGTCGAAGAAGCGGCGCTCCAGGGCCGTCGCCCGGCGGAAGACGTCGAGCACCCGGGCCCGGCCGTTCTCGTCGAGGCCGGGACCGAGCCGGTCGAGCTCGCCGCGCAGGAAGCCCACCCACGCCTCGAACTCCGGCCCGCTGTGCAGCTCGATCCACTCCCGGTAGACGAAGCCCTCGGGCGGCTCGGTGGTCCGCGAGGCCCAGCCGAGGTAGGTCCACTCCGCCACGCACAGCACCGCCAGGATCCGCGCATAGTCCTGGCCGCGGCGCACCTCGTCCATCAGGGCCCGGAACTCGGCCGTCACCGGCTCCAGGGCGGGCGGGGCCGGATCACCCCCGAGGGCGGCGAGCGCGCGGTGGAAGTAGCCCCGCTCGGTGTCGGCGACGGTCTGCCCGAGGAAGCGGCCGACGGCCACCCGTGACTCGAAGCCGTCGGCCGCGGCGACCGCGGCGCCGAGCAGCGCCGTGAAGGCGTCCACGAACTGGAAGTCCTGCTCCAGGTAGCGGCGCATGTCGGCGGTGCCGCGACAGATCGCCGCGGCGAAGGGGTGGGTGACCACCGCCGTCCAGTCCGGCTCGCTCTCCGACCGCAGCCACTCGCTGAACGGCATCCTCGATCCCCCGGTCATCCGCCATCCTTCCCCGTGTTCCGGCGTGAACGTTTCACGATGATCTCAGAGGACTCCTGTCCGTCTCCACCTGCCCAAGCGGGGTGGGCGCCGGGCGGCCCGGAGACCCGGGCGGGCGAACTCGTTGACCGGTGGTCAACAGGTCCGTAATTTGATGCGTGTTGTTCCTCCTCATGAATGCTGTTCGCATTCTTGAACGCCCCCCTGCGGGATCAGGAGTAACCCCCTCGGTCAGGGGTCCTGCACGACATGCAAGGAGCTCGGCTTTGAGAACCACAACCAGAACCGGAGTCGGGGTGATCGGCACCGTCGTCGGGGTCGCCGCCCTGGTCGGCGGCGTCTTCACCAGCGTCTCCAACGCGGCGCCCAGTGCGGGGCCCAGTGCGGGTGCCTATCGGATCGTGAACGGCGCCAGCGGCCTGTGCCTCACCGTTCCCGGCAGCAGCGGCTCCGACGGCGTGCAGCTCACCGTCTCCGGCTGCAACGGCGCGAGCAACCAGACCTGGAACCTGTCGGCCCAGGGCAGCGGCTTCCGCCTGGCCGCCGGCAACAGCGGCAAGTGCGCCGGGGTCGCCGGCGCCTCCACCTCTGCGGGCAAGGCCGTCCAGCAGGAGTCGTGCACCGGCTCCTCGTCGCAGACCTGGGAACTGACCGCCTCGGGCTCCAACTACCGGGTCGTCAACGCCAACAGCGACAAGTGCCTGAACACCAAGGACAACTCCACGTCCTCAGGCGCACTGGTGCAGCAGAACTCCTGCGACTCGGCGGCCACCAAGCAGTGGACCCTCCAGTCGGCCGGGTCCACCCCCTCGCAGACGCCCACGACCACACCGACGATGAGCCCGACGGCCACGCCGACCGCCACGCCCACGGGCGGCCCGACCACCCCGCCCACCACCGGACTGGTCGGCTGGGCGACCCAGGGCGGCGGCACGAGCGGCGGCGCGGGCGGCGCCACGACGACGGTCACCTCGCTGACCGCGCTCACCACCGCCGTGAAGGGCGACGCCGCGAAGATCGTCCAGGTGAACGGCAACTTCACCTGCTCGGAGGACGTGCGGGTGGGCGGCAACACCACCGTCGTCGGCGTCGGCGCCAACTCCGGGCTGACCGGCTGCGGCCTGAACATCCGTGACGTCAACAACGTGATCGTGCGCAACATGAAGATCTCGAAGGTCCGGGCCGGCAACGGCAACGGCGACGCGATCCACCTCGACAACGCCAAGCGCGTGTGGCTCGACCACAACGACCTGTCGAGCGACACCAGCCACGGCACGGACTACTACGACGGCCTGCTCGACGTCACGCACGGCTCCGACTACGTCACCGTCTCCTGGAACAAGCTCCACGACCACGTCAAGTGCTCGCTCGTCGGCCACAGTGACGGCAACAGCTCCGAGGACAGCGGGCACCTGCGGGTGACGTACCACCACAACGCGTTCCAGACCTGCGCCCAGCGCAACCCCCGGGTGCGCTTCGGCAACCCGGTCCACGTCTTCAACAACTACTACTACAAGGACTCGTCCTACACCGACTACAGCTACGGCATCGCCTCCACCTGTGGCGCCGGCGTGCTCGTCGAGGGCAACTACTTCGAGAACGTCGCCGAGCCCACCCACACCTCCGAAGGCTCGTCGCCCGGCGGGTCGATCGTCGCCCGCAACAACTACTTCGTGAACTCGGGCACGCCGCAGACCTCCGGCAGCGTCGCCTCCATCCCGTACTCGTACACGGTGGACAACCCCAGCGGGGTCAAGGCGAACGTCCTCGCCAACGCGGGCACCGGCAAGATCTAGTTCCGGTGAAGTCCCGGAGGCCGCGGCACCCCAGCCGCGGCCTCCGTGCGCCTGTCGGTCGTGGAAGGCGGTTCAGCGGAACCACGGGTCGTTTCCGGCCTCCGTGTTCACCTTCAGCGACAGGGCTCGGGCGATTTCCCCCCAGGAGACGTAGGAGAAGTTCGTGGCCTCGCGTTCCTCGTCGATGCCGGTCCCGGTCTCGGGCTCGTCGTGCGTGACCAGCAGGCCCTGGCGGTAGTCGCCGACGGGACGATTCGTCACGGCCAGCCCGTCAGAGCCGTTGATGTCGTCGGCGCCCTTGACGCCCTTGACTCTGAAGGTGCCCAGCGGAGCGTTCTTGCCCTGCCGGTCGTAGACCGCGAACGTGTCGTCCCCCTGGCTCGACACGATCACGTATCCGGTCGAGCCCGGTCCGGCTCAGCCGCAGCCGCCACAGGCCGACGTCCTCCTGCGCCGCGTACAGATATCACCAGAAGGCAGCCGCCACTTGAACTCTGGAACCGTCCGGCCGGTCGTCCTGGCTGCGCGTACCGTCCCGTACCGTCCCGCACCGCCCCCACGACTCGAATCGAGCCGCCTATCGCGACGTCGCCGCCTGCCGGCCGAGCAGGGACGGGATTCAGCGGTTGGGCGGCTCGCGCCGGGGCCGTACCACACCGGCCTCGTACGCGAGCACCACCGCCTGCACGCGGTCCCGCACACCGAGCTTGGCGAAGACGCGGTTGATGTGCGTCTTCACGGTCGCCTCGCCGAGATGGAGTTCCCCGGCGATCTCGCGGTTGGACAGCCCCCGGGCCAGCAAGCACAGTACCTCGGTCTCCCGGGCGGTCAGGTCGGCCAGACCCGGGGCGCTGACCGGCGGCGCCATCGAGGTGTAGTGGTCGATCAGACGGCGGGTGATCTGTGGGGAGAGCAGCGCGTCTCCGCGCGCGGCGGCGTGCAGCGCGCTCGCCAGTTCCTTCGGCGGAGTGGTTTTGAGCAGGAATCCGCAGGCACCGGCGCGCAACGACCGATAGACGTACTCGTCGAGGTCGAACGTGGTCAGCATGACGACGCGGCGGTCGGGGCGGTCGGCCAGGATCCGCTCGGTCGCGGCCACGCCGTCGAGCCTCGGCATGTGGATGTCCATCAACACGACGTCCGGCTCATGCCGGGCGGTCAGCCTCAGCGCCTCCTCGCCGTCCGTGGCCTCGGCGACCACCTCGATGCCGGGCTGAGCGCCGAGGATCATCCGCAGGCCGGTGCGTACGAGCACCTCGTCGTCTGCGATGAGGATGCGCGTCACACCGACGCTCCCGTACGCGACGGCATGGGGGCCGCGGAATTTCCGCTCAAGGGTAGTTCCACCCGCACCTCGAACCCGCCGCCTTCCCCCGGGCCGGTGGTAGCCGTGCCCCCGAAGAGCTCCACACGCTCGCTGATCCCCGTCAACCCGAGGCCACTGCCGTCGCTCCGGCGGACGATCCGCGGGCCGTCGTTGACGACGTGAATCCTCAGATCGGTGCGTCCGACATCGATCGCGACCGAGACCGTGGCGCCCGGGGCGTGTTTGACCGCGTTGGTCAGGGCCTCCTGCAGCACCCGATAGCCACTGACGTCGACGGCCGCGGGAACCCTGCCGAGGTCGCCGTCGAGGGTGACGTCGACCCGTCCACCGGCGGCCCGAACTCCGGCCAGGAGCGGCTCCAGGTGCCGTAGCGAGGGCAGCCGCTCCAGACTCCCCTCACCGCGGAGGACGACGAGCAGGCGGCGCAACTCGGTGACGACGTCACGACCGACGTCCTGCACCGCGTCCAGCGACTCATGGGCCCGCCGGACGTCGGAGCCGAGCATGACCTGGGCGGCTCCGGCCTGCAGCACCATCACGGCGACGCCGTGCGAGACGATGTCGTGCAGTTCGCGGGCCACCCGGAGCCGCTCGTCGGCACGAGCGGCGGCCTCCCGTTCAGCGGCCAGCGCGACCAGACGTTCGGCCTGGGCACGCCGCAGCCGTACGGCGTAGGCCGGTCCCATGACGGCGAGCGCGACGAAGGCGATGAAGACCCAGTCCGGGTCGTCCGCGATGATGGTCTCGATCCCGGCCGAGACGAAGTAGGAGACGGCGGCGATCACCGGGCCGTGGCGGCCGCCCACGGCGACGCTCGCGAAGCAGACGGCGACCAACGCCGTGAGCGGCGCGGCCGGCGATTCCGGAAGGAGTGGCGTGAAGCTCTGCGCGATGAAGCAGACGCCGGCCAGGACCACCGCGGTCCGTGGGTACGCGCCGCAGGCCGCGACCGCGAGGCAATAGCCGGCGAGCAGCACGGTCAGCACGGCCATCCACCCGCCGGACAACTCGGTGGGGTCGGGGCCGTCGCCCTCGACGTACGGGGCGAGTGGCACGTAGATCTCGGCCAGGCCGAACCCGAACAGCGCCAGGCCCGCTGCGACAGTCCCGAGGTCACGCCGCCCAATGCCCCGGAGCCGTTCCATGGCAGGGAGCGTATTCGAACCGCCCGCCGCCTGGCATCCACCCACGGGTGGAGCGGCGTCCTGCTTGCATCAACCCGTCGATCAGCGTCCCGGCCGACGACCTGAGCGGTACGACGCTCCTAGCCTCTGCGTCGTCAGACGGATCACGACGGGAGATGTCGATGGATGACCAGACCACCAGGCCGTACGGCCGGCGTTTCGCGGCGATCGCGATGGCGGGTGGCGGCGTTCTCTACAGCGCCGCCAACGCCTTCTACTGGGCGATGTTCCCGGACGAAGTGTCCGAGACCGCGGCGAACGTGGACGTGGCCGCTTCCGACCTCGGCGCCTGGCGAGTCGAGACGATCCTCTTCGCGCTGACGCACCTGCTGCTCCTGCCGGCGATGGCCGGTCTGATCGTGGCGGTCGGCCGCCGCAAGCGCCTGGTGGCCACCATCGGCGGAGCCTTCGTCGTTCCCGCTCTCTACCTCTCGGCGATCCACCTGTGGTATTACAACGCCTTCTTCGGGGCCCTCGCCGGAGGGGGCGTGAAGGTGGACGCGGTCCGGCCGGTCGTCGACGCCCTCGACAAGGACCCGCTGGTGGTGGCATCGTTCATGGTCTGGATTCTGGGCTGGATGATCGGGCTCCTGATCCTGGCCTTCGGTGCGTGGCGCGCCGGCCTCGTGTCCTTGTGGGTGCCACTCGTACTCACCGTCGGCCTGGTGCTCGACTTCGTCTCCAGCGGCACGGCGCCCAAACTCGTGGTGAGCGCGCTGATGGCCGCCGGGCTGATCGGCCTGGCGCAGGGCATCCGCCCGGGACGTGCGGAGAACGCGACGGCGACCGTGCAGGGCTGACCGTGCGATCCCGGCGACACGCCCCCGAACGCGCCCGGCCGGTCAGCGCCCCGTCTGGGGATCCGGCTTCTGTCCGCGGACCAGGCGAGGCCGTTGGAGAGCCGGTCAGCCGTCGAGGGCGGCGCGTTCGGCGTCGGTGAGCAGGCGGGAACGGATCAGGAACCGGACGCCCTCGGGCGCCTCCAGGGAGAAACCGCTACCCCGGCCGGGTACGACGTCCACGGTCAGGTGGGTGTGCCGCCAGCGGTCGAACTGGCTGGCCGACATCCAGAAGGTGACCGGCTCGCCGACGCCGTCGACGGTCAGCGAGGCGAGCAGCACGTCCGAGGAGCCGGTGCGGAACTCGCCCTCCAGGTAGCACATCGGTGCGCTGCCGTCGCAGCAGCCACCGGACTGGTGGAACATCAGCGGGCCGTGGTCCGCCCGCAGCCGCCGGATGAGATCGGCGGCCGCGGGGGTGAGGTCCACGCGGGACACCTCGGGCATCAGAAGAAGCCGAGCTTCGAGGGCGAGTAGCTGACCAGCAGGTTCTTGGTCTGCTGGTAGTGGTCGAGCATCATCTTGTGCGTCTCCCTGCCGATGCCCGACTGCTTGTAGCCGCCGAAGGCGGCGTGGGCGGGATAGGCGTGGTAGCAGTTCGTCCAGACCCGCCCGGCCTGGATGGCCCGGCCCGCCCGGTACGCCTTGTTGACGTCCCGGGTCCACACGCCCGCCCCGAGGCCGTACAACGTGTCGTTGGCGATCTTGATGGCGTCGTCGAAGTCGGTGAACGAGGTCACCGAGACGACCGGCCCGAAGATCTCCTCCTGGAACACCCGCATGTGGTTGGCGCCCTCGAAGATCGTCGGCTCGACGTAGTAGCCGCCCGACAGCTCGCCGCCGAGATCGGCGCGGTGCCCGCCGGTGAGCACCTTGGCGCCCTCCTGCCGGCCGATGTCGAGGTACGACAGGATCTTCTCCAGCTGGTCGTTGGACGCCTGGGCGCCGACCATCGTGGCCAGGTCCAGCGGATGGCCGCGGACGATCTTCTCGGTCCGTTCGACCGCGGCCTCCAGGAACCGCCGGTAGTGGCCCTGCTGGATGAGCGCCCGGGAGGGACAGGTGCACACCTCCCCCTGGTTGAGCGCGAACATCGTGAAGCCCTCCAGCGCCTTGTCGAAGAACTCGTCGTCGGCGGAGGACACGTCGTCGAAGAAGATGTTGGGGCTCTTGCCGCCGAGCTCCAGCGTGACCGGCTTGATGTTCTCGCTGGCGTACTGCATGATCAGCCGCCCGGTCGTGGTCTCCCCGGTGAAGGCCACCTTCGCGACCCGCGCGCTGGAGGCCAGCGGCTTGCCGGCCTCGACGCCGAACCCGTTGACGATGTTGAGGACGCCCGGCGGGAGGAGGTCGGCCACCAGGCTCATCCAGTAGTGGATCGACGCCGGGGTCTGCTCGGCCGGCTTCAGGACCACGGCGTTACCGGCGGCCAGCGCCGGCGCGAGCTTCCAGGTGGCCATCAGGATCGGGAAGTTCCACGGGATGATCTGGGCGACGACGCCGAGCGGCTCCTGGAAGTGGTAGGCGACGGTGTCGGCGTCGATCTCCGACAGGCTGCCCTCCTGGGCCCTGATCGCTCCCGCGAAGTAGCGGAAGTGGTCGATCGCCAGCGGGATGTCCGCGGCCAGCGTCTCCCTGATCGGCTTGCCGTTCTCCCAGGTCTCCGCGACGGCGAGCCGCTCCAGGTTCTGCTCCATGCGGTCGGCGATCCGGTTGAGGATGTTCGCCCGCTCGGCCGCGGACGTACGGCCCCAGGCGGGCGCGGCGCCGTGGGCGGCGTCCAGGGCGCGCTCGACGTCCTCGGCGGTGCCCCGCGCGATCTCCGTGAACGTCTGGCCGGTGACCGGGGTGGGATTCTCGAAGTACCGCCCCCGCTGCGGCGGGACGTACTCGCCGCCGATCCAGTGGTCGTAACGCTGCTCGTACGCCATGAGGGCGTCCGGCTGTCCCGGCGCGGCGTGACGGGTCATGAGATGGACCTCCCGGACAGGGTGTGGGTCTGACGCCCCGGACGTTAGTCGCGGGCACGTTGCCGAGACGTTGCGTCCGTGTTCCGGGCGTCGTTCCGCACTCAGCCTCCGATCCGCATGGTCAGAACCGTGGTCATGAGCGGTCAAATCTCCCCTAAGATCACGCGTCATGATTCCGGAAACGTTTTCCGTCTCCCGCAGGGACGCCCTGCGCCTGCTCGCCGGCGGCACCGCGGCGGGGCTCGCCGCCGGGCTGCCCGCGTCGCCCGCGAGCGCCGCGGCCCGCGCGTGGAGCGTCACCGGCCGCAGCGCGACGTCGCTGAAGCCCTTCGACGACGCGCTGAAGCGCTTCATGCAGGCACGGACGATCCCGCACGCGTCCCTTGCCGTGGTCCGCAAGGGCAAGCTGGTGCTCGCCCGGGGCTACAACTGGACGGCGGACACCTCGTTCGCGGCCGGGCCCACCTCGCTGTTCCGCGTCGCGAGCCTGAGCAAGCCGGTCACCGCCGCCGCGGTGCTGAAGCTGGCGCAGGACGGCAAGCTCAGCCTCACGGCCAAGGTCGCGCCGCTGCTGGGGCTGAGCACGACCGCCGACCCCCGCCTCGCCTCCGTCACCGTGACCCACCTGCTGCAGCACCTGGGCGGCTGGGACCTCGACGTGTCGGGCGACCCGATGTTCAGCGACAGGGCCGTCGCGGCCGCGCTCGGCGTCCCGCTGCCCGTCACCCAGGCGCACATCATCGAATACACCACCCGCCGCAAGCTCGACCACGCCCCCGGGACGACGTACGCGTACTCGAACTACGGATATGTCCTCCTCCAGAAGATCATCGAGAAGGCGAGCGGCGTCTCGTACGCGAGCTACGTCCAGAGCAAGGTGCTGACGCCTCTCAAGATCAAGCGGATGGTGCTCGGCAGGACCGGGAAGAGTCTCCGCAAATCAGGCGAGGCGCCGTACTTCTCGCAGTACACCGGCAAGAGCGTGATCGACACCTCGAACTCCGTGGTGCCCTTCCCGTACGGCGGGTTCAACCTCGAGAACATGGCCGCCCATGGCGGATGGCTCGCCACGGCCGTCGACCTGGCCAAGTTCACCACCCTCTTCGACGCGGCCGGCGTGCTGACCTCGGCGTCGATCTCCAAGGCGTTCGCCAAGCCGTCGATCGGCGTCAACTCCGACGGCTGGTACTACGGCCTCGGCTGGCAGGTGCGCCCGGTCACCGGAGGCCGCAACACCTGGCACACGGGGTCGCTGGCCGGCACCTCCACACTCATGGTCCGGCGTTACGACGGGCTGAGCTGGGTGGTGCTGTTCGACCAGCGCGACGACGCCTCGGGGCTGAACTACGGGGACATCGACTCCCAGCTCCACACCGCCGCGAACTCCGTGAAGTCGTGGCCCACCACCAACCTCTTCTCCACGTACGGTCTGTGAATGTGGGCGATGTCTGGGACCTCGTGGTGGTCGGCGCCGGGCCGGCGGGCTCGGCCGCCGCGCTGCGGGCCAGGCAGCTCGACCCCGGCTGCCGCGTGCTGCTGCTCGACCGGGCGGCCTTCCCGCGCGACAAGGCCTGCGGCGACGGCATCGCGGCGCACGCGCGGCACGAGCTCGCGCTGCTCGGGCTGCCCGGCCTGCTCGACGACCACCGGCCGACGCCGCGCCTGTCGGTGACGTCGCCCGGTGGAGCCCACGTCTCGGCCGTCGTCGCGCGGCCCAACCACGTGGTCCCCCGCCGGGTCTTCGACGCCCGGCTGGTCGAGGCGGCGCGTGCGCGCGGTGTGGAGGTCCGCCGCCACCGGGTGCACACGCTGACCGCTCTCGGCGAGCACGTCGTGATCGACGGCCGTCTGGTCGCCCGCACGGTCGTCGCCGCCGACGGCGCCAACTCGGCCGTACGGCGGCTGATCGGCGTCCCGCCGAGCCCGGAGCGGCACACCGCCATCGCGGTGCGCGGGTACGCCGACGTGCCGCCGGACGACGACGTGCAGGTCATCGTCATGCAGAGCGAGGCCTGGCCGGCCTACGCCTGGTCGTTCCCGGTGGGCGACGGCACGGCCAACGTCGGCTACGGCCTGCTGCTGCCCCGCATGCGGGAGACCGGGTTGCCGGGCCGCGAGGTCCTGCACGGGCGCCTGGCGCGGCTGCTCCCCGCGCTGATGGAGAACCCGCCCGGGGAGGTGCGCGACCTGCGGGCCCACCACCTGCCGCTGTCGAGCGGGCGGCCGGTGCCGGGAGCGGGCCGGGTGCTGCTGGCGGGCGACGCGGCGAGCCTCGTCAACCCGCTGACCGGCGAGGGCATCTACTACGCGCTGCTGTCGGGGCGGCTCGCCGCCGAGGCCGCGATCGGTTCGCCGGGCGACCCGCTGCGGGCCTACCGGCGTGGTCTGCGCCGGGCGCTCGGGCGGCACCTGCGCACCACGGACGTGCTCGCCCTGGCCGCCCGCTCCCCCGGGTTCATCGACGCGGCGATCGCCGTCGCCGCCCGCCGCACCGAGGTGTTCGACCTGCTCGTGGACGTCGGGCTCGGCGCGGGCACCGTGCCGCCCCGCCTCGCGGCGGCGGTCGTCCTCCGCCGGCTGCGCGACCTCACCTGAACGGCAGGCCGTACTCCGCGTCGAGGTCGCGCACCCGCCGGGCGGCCCGCGCCCGGGCCGGGGACCCGGCGGGCAGCGCGGCCAGCAGCGCCTGCCAGGCGACGAGGTCGTCCCTCCCCCACGGCGCGCGCGTCCACCGTTCGAGCAGCGCGGGGTCGCGGCGGGCCACCAGCAGCTCACGTACGCCGTCGTCCAGCAGGCGGCGCTGCCAGACGACGCCGGGCGCCTCCGAGCCGGGCAGCAGCGGCCCCCGGTAGGCGCGCAGCGCGGCGTCCGCGTCGGCGGCGGCCAGGTGCTCGGCGAGCGCCTGGAAGTCGGCCCGCACCGGCACCCGCAACCGGTACGGACGGGAGTCGAGCAGCGGCCCGAGCCGGTGGCGCAGCCGGGACAGCTCCGCGCGCAGCGTGACGGGGTTCAGCATGCGGTCGCCGTACAGCTCCGCGCTGAGCTGGTCGCTGCTCAGCCCCTCGGGATGGCAGGCCAGCAGGACGGCGATCTCGCTGTGCCGGGGTCCGAGCCTGATGCGGCGCGCCCCCTCGGCGAGGACGGCGTCGTCCCGGCCCAGCGCGGTGAGCGTCACCGCGGGCGCGAGATCCGGCGCGGGGAGAGCCGCCAGATGAGCCTCCGCCGCACGGGCCGCCGCCTGCACGAGGGCCAGGCTGTACGGGCTGGCCAGGTTGTCGCCGCCGCTGACGTCGACCGCGCCGAGCAGGCGGCCGGTGCGCGGGTCGTGGATCGGCGCGGCGGCGCAGGTCCACGGCTGCACCGGTACGGCGAAGTGCTCGGCCGCGAAGATCTGCACCGGATGGTCGACCGTGAGCGCGACGCCGGGGGCGTTGGTGCCGGCGTGGGCCTCGTCCCATCGGGCTCCGGCGACGAAGTTCATCCGCTCGGCCCGGTCCCGCGCCCCACGATGGCCCTCGACCCACAGCAGCCGCCCGGCCGCGTCGCACACCGCGAGCAGGTGCCGCCCGTCGTCGGCGATGCCGCCCAGCAGGTCGCGGAACAGCGGCAGCACCCGGGCCAGCGGGTGCGCGTCGCGGTAGTCCTCCAGCTCGTCGTCGGTGAGCTCCAGCGGCGCCAGCGCGTCCGGGTCCACCGCCCGGGCCGAGCGCCGCCACGAGTCCGCCACCACCGCGCGTACGGGTCCGTCGACCGCGCCGGCCGACAGGAAGCGTTCGTGGGCCCGGCGCAGCTCACCGGTACGCTCGGCCGCGTCGGCCCCGGACTCAAGCGCGAGCCATGGATTGGTCACGGCGCCCTCACCTTCAGCGTCTTCAGGCGCCATCGTCACCCAGCCCCGGCCGCCGGGCAACACCCGGTCAGCGGGAGGACCAGATGTCCTTGTCGATGTCCCCGGCGGCCTGCGGGCCCATCAGGCCGAGCCCGCCGTCCACGAACAGCGACGCGCCGGTGACGTACGACGAGGCCGGCCCGGCCAGGAAGGCGATCACGGCGGCGACCTCGCGGGCGTCCCCGGGACGGCCCAGGGGGTAGCCGGGCCGGGTGCCGGGCCGCGGCGGCTGGTCCTCCTGGCCGGTCATCGGGGTCGCGATCTCTCCCGGCGCGATCGTGTTGACCGTGATGCCGTGCCTGGCCAGCTCCAGCGCGAGCGTGCGGCTGAGCATGCGCAGACCGCCCTTGGCCGCGCAGTACGGCCCGGCCCCGAGGCGGGGATAGTCCTCGTGGACGCTGGTCACGTTGATGATCCGCCCGCCCGCGCCGCGTTCGATCATCCGGCGCGCGGCGCGCTGCGAGCACAGGAACGGCCCGTCGAGGTCGACCGCGAGGACCGACCGCCACCGGTCGTAACCGATCTCCAGGAGTGGCTCGGCCGTGCCGGTGCCCGCGTTGTTCACCAGCACGCCGAGGCCGCCCAGTTCGTCGGCGAGCTCGTCGACCACGGCCGCCGCGGCCACCGGGTCGGTCAGGTCGTGCCGCCGCACGGCCGCGCGGCGGCCCTGCTCCACGACCTCGTCGGCCGTCTCCCGCGCGCCCTTCTCGTCCCGGTGACAGGTGACGCCGACGTCGAAGCCCTGGGCGGCGAGCGTCACCGCCGTCGCCCGCCCGATGCCCGAGTCGGCTCCGGTGACGATCGCCACCTTGTCGTAGTCGAAGCGCGAAATCGGCGCCGCCGTGTCCGCCATGGGCCCGGCGTACCCGGAAGGTCCTTCTCTACACGCTCCGCCGGGCGCGGGCCATGAGGGCCAGACGCTCCCGCTGCCGGGGCGTGAGCCGCGCCAGCCGCTCGCGCGGATCCGGCCGCTTCATGATCGCGTCGGTGCCGATCAGCGCCTCGGCGTGATCGGCCGCGAGCCGTACGGCGTCCTCCGACGCGGCGTTCGCCGCGAGCGGCGCGATCCGCTCCCGGTATCCGTCGTCGTCCAGCGCCCGCGCCAGCAGCCGGGCCGTCCGCTCCTCGTCCCATCGGGACACGGGCAGCCATCGCGCGACGCCCGCGCGGTCGAGCCGCTCGGCGTTGTCCGGCCGGTCCACGCCGTGCGCCAGCAGCACCTGCGGGGTCGACGACGACAGCGCCCGGGCGAGCGTGCCGATCCCCCCATGATGGACGACGGCGGCGACACGGGGCATGAACGAGGCGAACGGCGCCGAGGGCACCCAGTCGATCCCGTCGGGCAGCGACTCCGGCTGGAACGCCGGGTGCCTGTTCACCAGCAGGGCACGCCTCCCGATCCGCCGGCACGCCCGCGCCGCGACGTCGTAGAACCGGTCGTGCAGCACCTGCCCGGTGCCACCGGTGATCAGCACGGGCGGGTCGGTCCAGTCCGGGACCGGCCCCTCCGCCGTGTCGCCGAGCACGAACCCGCAGCGCACGACGCCCTCCGGCGCCGGCTGGCCCGCGGCGTCGAACCATTCCGGCCACAGCGCGAGCTGCGTCGCGGCACTCGTCAGATAGGCGGCCCAGTCGCGGACCGGACGCAGGCCGAACGACTCGAAGACCTCGTCGTACCCCTGGCCGAGCACGCGCCGGAAGAGGTTCCCGAGCACCGGCAGCGAGACGTACTGATGGGGCGTGACCGACACCAGCGCCACCGGGACCCCGCGGAGCTCGGCGGCCATCAGCCCGGCGATGCCCGAGGTGTGCCGGGCGACCACCACGGTGTCGCCCGGCCGGTAGTGCGCCTCGACCATGCGGACCTCGTCGGCGAGCAGCTCGAACAGGCCGTTGCGCCGGTAGAGCGCGAGCACCCCTTCGGGGTCCTTCAGGGGATCGAGCATGTACCGCCGGGCGTCGTCCAGGTGCCGGTCGTAGCCCTCCGCCGTGTCGATGGGCAGGTGCCGCAGGCCCGCGGCGGCGATCCGGTCGGCGAACCAGGAGTGCGTCATGACGATGACGTCGTGGCCGCGCTCGGCCAGCTCGCGCCCGATCCGTACGAACGGGAGCACGTCGCCGTTGGTGCCGTGGGTGCTCAGCAGCATCGTCGCCATGCGGATCAGCCGTTCCCGGATTCGAGCAGGGCGTCGATCTCCTCGTCCGACAGGCCCGCGAGCTCGTCGAGCAGTCCGGCCAGCTCATCGTCGTCGGTGTCGGCGAGCTGCCGCTCCTCGATCACCTTGGCGACCTCGGCGACGGTGAACGAGGTGGTGTAGAGCGTGTCGAAGGGAAGCTCGACGCCGAACTCGGCGCGGACCCGCGCCATGAACTGCACCAGCCGCAGCGAGTGGCCGCCCAGCTCGAAGAAGCCGTCGTCCACCGAGGTCGGCGCCGTGTCGAGCAGCTCGGCCCACAACCGCATGACGGTCGCCTCGACGGGGCTCGCCCCCGCAACCTCCGTCACGGGGCGGGCGGCCCGCATGGCGTCGAGGATCGCGTCGGCGCCGGTCAGCCGGGTCGCGATCCGTTCGACAGCCGCCCAACCGGCGGGAGCGGCCGCTTCGACGGTCCGGACGGGCCCCGCTGCCCTCTCCTCAGCAGGGCCCGGCGTGTGGACGACGGCCGCCGCGTCGCCCGCGTCGAGGACGTACCAGGCCGTCTCCTCGCCGTCCGGCTCCACCCTCGCGGGCAGGGCGGCGAGGAAGTCCCTGGCCGGCCGGTTGCGCTCGGTCGCCCGGAAAGCCAGGGCCACCCGGGCCAGCCCGCGCTCCCGCGCGAGCGTCCCCAGGTGCGCGAGCATGCGGTGCTCCACCCCGCGCCCGAGCGCCCGGCAGCTCAGCAGGAACGCGCCGGCGCGCAGCGTGTCCCCCTCCGTCCGTACGTCGGTGAGGCCGACGACGCCGTAGTCGCCGAAGCGGTCGCGCACGTCCACGACGAACTTCTCCTCGCCGTCCAGGCGGCGCGTCCCCAGGTTGAACTGGTTGGTCCGCTCGGCGAGCTGAACGGCCCGGGCCTCGTGCTCGGGACCGGCCGGGGTGATGGTCACCCGCAGGTCGAGCGTGGCGAAGAAGTCGGCGAGCGACATCTCGCCCCTGGCCTGGTCGCGCCGCCGTTCCTCCTGGTAGCGCCGGGTGCGCTCGCGGTCGGCCGCGGTCACGGACGTCACGTCGAGCGGCCAGCAGTGCCGCAGGAAGTCCGCGGCCCCGGCCGCGTCGGCCGGAAGCTGGAGCGTCAGCACCTCGGGGCAGCCGGCCCGGACCTCGGCGCACTCGACCGGGCTGTCGTCGAGGAACAGGAAGGAGTCGAGCCCGAGGTCGAGCTCGGCGGCGAGCGAGCGCAGCGCGTCCGGCTTGGCCTCCCAGCCGACGCGCATCGCGGTGACGTCGTCCAGGCCGACCGGCAGCTCCGGATGCCTGGCGAACACCTCGCGGACGTCCTTCTCCTCGTTCTTGCTGCACAGGCACAGCAGCCTGCCCGCGGCGACCTGGCGGGCCAGCTCCCGCCAGATCTCCAACCGCTGCGGGCCGATGACGACGCCGTCGGGGCCGTCCTCGCCGACCACGCCGTCCCAGAGCGTGCCGTCGCAGTCCGCGACGACGACCTTGGGACGCGGGGTGGTCACGGCGTGCAGGCGGCGGGCGACCGCGGCGGCCAGCGCGGCGAAGTAGCGGTCGGTGTAGGGGACGTTGCCGGTCCGATCGGCGAAGGCGTCGTGGATGTCCTCCGGCTCCGGCTCGTACGGCTCGGCGGAGGTGAGCACGGACACGGCCCGGTCGCCCTCGAACGCCCGGGCCAGCCCGGCCGCGAAGCGCGCGTGGGCCTCGGGCGAGCCGTGCTCGGGCGAGGGAGGGCAGACGACGAGCACGTGGGGCGCGCCGGACGCGCGCGCCGAGGCCCGCAGCGCGGCGGCGAGGTCGGTGGCCACGGCGTCCAGCTCGCCGGGCCCGTCCTCCGGGTCACGGTCCAGATCTTCCGCGCGGACGAGGACGACCGCGGCGCCGGCCCGGCCGAGCACGCTGCCCGGGTCGAGGAGCGAGGGGAAGACCTGGTCGTACGGAGCGAAGGCGACGTCCCCCTCGACGTCCAGTTCGGCGAGCCAGAACCGCAGGGCGTCCCCGAGCGGCTCGGCGGTGAAGGTCGCGGCGACCCCCAGCCCGATCTTGTCCACAGCGGTTTCCCTTTCGAGAGCGTGATCAGTCGGACATGGCGACGAGGATGCGGCGGGAGCCGGCGAAGGGCCTGCGGCCGTGCCCGACCAGCACGTTGTCGATCAGCAGCAGGTCGCCCTCCCGCCAGTCGACGTCCACCGCGTTGTCCAGGCCGCGGTCACGGGCCTGGATGACGTACTCGCCGGGGATCGGGGCGCCGTCGGGGAACGTCACCGACTGCGGCAGCTCCTCCGGCGGCATGAGCTCGGCGAGCATGGCGGCGGTCTCGTCGCCCAGCGAGGCGGGATGCCACTGGTCGGCCTGGTTGAACCACACCTCGGCACCGGTCACGGGGTGCCGGGTGGTGGCGGGCCTGACCTGCGAGACCCGTACGCCGCCGTCGGGACGCCACTGCCAGTCCGCCCCGATGCGGTCGAGGAACTCGGCCACCTCGTCGCGGTCCTCGGTCTCGAACGTCTCCTGCCAGCTCTTGCCGAGCCCACGGCCGGCGTGCAGGTTCTGGGTGTAGCGCACCCCCTTGGCGAACGCCTCCCTGACCTCGTCGTCGAGCGACTCCAGCCAGCGCACACCGTCCACGACGGGAGTCGCCCCGCCGCTCTCGGCCGCCTTCTCGCAGTAGAACAGCAGCCGGGAGGGCCAGGTGGCGGAGTACGACAGCTCGTTGTGCATGGAGATCGTGTACTCGGGCGGGTACTCGGTCGAGGTGTAGACGTTGCCGCCCACCTTGGTGCGGGGCGAGTTGCCGTGGACGTACGCCAGCCGGTTGGGCAGCAGCATGTCCATGACGGCGTCGAGGGTCTCGGGTGTGACGCCGAACCCCCGGAAGACGAGCGCCTTCTCGCGGACCAGTAGGTCGCCCACCTTCGTTTCGCGCAGCCGTTCCACCAGCCCCTCGGGGGTGGCGGCGGAGCCGTCGGGGGTTATTTCCAGGGGCTTCCAGAAGTCGTCCATGCGTCCTCCTTCTGCACGGGATCCGGCCACGGCCGAGCACGGGGAAAAAGTCGAATTAAGGAGGCAGGCGGGCCCTCGAATAGGCGGCGCCCCTGCGGCAATAGATTCCGGCGGCCAACATAGAACCAGGGTCGGCTTACGCGCAAGAAACATGTTTAATCCCGTTCGCTCGACGTCGGCAGTCAAATTACTCGACATGATCGTGTGTCCGCCGGCAGTGCCGACGACCACTCATGTTCGGCCGCCCGCAATCGATGACGGAAGGTCGGTTTCCCCTTACTCTTCGCGCCTGATCGCAGGTCGAAGTGAGGCTTGCGTTACCAGACTCACATCCCGTATCGTGAAATAATCCGTTTTGTGGGAGCGCTCCCACGCATCTCGGCTCGAACGCGGCGAGATACGCGGCGAGGTCCTGCGGAATCGACGATCAAAGCGTTTTCTGGTTCAACCACTTTTCTGCGTGGTCAGCTGGTCCTGCGCATTACTGCGCAGAGAGGAGAACGCTCGGTGACGATATCGCCGACGACTGACAACGAGCATCTAATAGCGTCGCTTTCCCCACGCAGGCAGGAGGCGCTGCGCCGGCTGCTCGCCGCCAGAGCCGCCAGAGCCGCCGCCGCGAGCGTGATCGCCCCCCGTGGGGACGGACCCGCCCCCTGCTCCTACGAGCAGACCCAGATGTGGCTCGGCGCCCGCTTCGCGGAGGGCGCCCCGGCGCCGAACGCCACCATCGGCCTGCGGCTGACCGGCCCGCTCGACGTCCGGGCCCTGACCGTCGCCCTGGACAGCCTGGTCGAACGCCACGAGATCCTGCGTACGGTCTACGAGGGCGACGGACACGAGCCCCGCCAGATCGTCCTCGACCCCGGGCCGGCGCCGCTCGACGTCGTCGACCTGCGGGACCTGCCGGAGGCCGAGCGGGAGGGCCGGGCCCGGGAGATCACGAGCCGGGCCGCCGTCGAGCGCTTCGACCTGGAGACCGGGCCGGTCCACCGCACGACGCTGGTCCGGCTGGCCGACGAGGACCACGTGCTGATGTTCGTCTGCCACCACATCGCGTGCGACGGGTGGTCGGTCGGCATCATCGTGGACGAGCTGACCAGCGTGTACGCGGCCGTCCACGAGGGCCGTCCCGCCGGGGTGGCCCCGCCCCCGCTCCAGTACGCCGACTACGCGGCCTGGTCTCGGCGTGAGCTGAGCGGCGAGCAGCGCGAGCGGCGCCTGGCGTACTGGCGCGACCGGCTGGACGGCGCGAGCGCGGTGGAGCTTCCCATCGCGCGGGACGGCCAGGCCGTCGTCGAGGGCAACCGGAGCGACTGTCACCTGTTCACGCTGCCGGACGAGGTCCTGCGCGCGCTGCGGGAGGCCGGCGGCCCCGGCACCACCCCGTTCGTGGCCCTGCTCACCGTCTTCTCGATGCTGCTGGCGCGCTACACCGGACAGGGCGACCTGACGATCGCCACGGTGGACGGCGGCCGGCGCCGGGTGGAACTGGAGCCCGTGCTGGGCTGCTTCGTCAACGCCCTGCCGCTGCGCGCCGACCTGTCGGGCGACCCGTCGTTCCGCGAGGCCGCCGCCGGGGTGCGGCGCAGGCTCGGCGAGGCGCTCACCAACCACCTGCCGTTCTCCGAGCTGGCCGGGGCGCTGAGCGACCGGGACGCCCGCAACTTCTCGCTGTCGACCGTCGGCTTCTCGCTGCGCGTCTTCCGCGACCAGCGGGGGCGCTGGCCCGGGCTGCAGGCGTCGGTCTGGGAGCACGAGGTCGACGACTTCACCTACGACCTCGCGCTGCTGGTGCACCTGAACGGCACGGGCGACCCCGAGCTCTATCTGACCTACCAGAAGGACCGCTTCGACGCGGACTCCATCGCCCGCATGGCCGGGCACTACCGGGCGCTGGCCGAGCGGATCGCCGCCGCGCCGGACGCCCCGCTGGCCGGGCTCGACCTGGTCACCGACGCCGAGCGCGAGCTCGTCCTCGGAACGTGGAACGACTCGGCGCGGCCGTACCCGGACGTGGCCCTGCCCGAGCTGCTGGAGCGCCACGCGGATTCGGACGCGGTCGCGGTCTCCTTCGAGGGCCGCACGACCACCTACGCCGAACTGCACGCCCGCGCCAACCAGGTCGCCCACCTGCTGCGCGAGCGGGGCGTCGGCCCGGAGGACACGGTGGGCGTGCTGCTCGACCGGAGCCCGGAGCTGATCGCCTGTCTGCTGGGCGTGTGGAAGGCGGGCGCGGCCTACCTGCCGATGGATCCCAAGTTTCCCGCGCAGCGCGTCCGCGACATGCTGTCGATCGCCGCGACCCCGCTGGTCCTGACCTCAGCGGGGCACGCGCACCTGTTCGACGGCGCCGAGGTCGTGGACGTGGAGAGCGGGGTGCTCGACGACCGGCCGCGCGAGCCGGTGGGCGTGCCGTACGACATCGACCGGCTGGCCTATGTGATCTTTACGTCGGGGTCCACGGGCAAGCCGAAGGGCGTGCAGGTCACCCACCGCGGCCTGGTGAACCACGTGTGGTGGGCCGTGGAGGACCTGGCGAGCCAGGGCGACGGCGGAGCGCCGCTGTTCGGCTCGGTGGCCTTCGACCTCGTGGTCCCGAACCTGTGGGCGCCGCTCGTCACCGGGCAGCGGGTCACGGTGCTGGAGCAGGACTTCGACATGGGTGAGCTGGGCGCGCTGCTCGTCGCGGGCGGGCCCTACAGCTTCATCAAGTGCACCCCCGGGCACCTGGAGGTGCTCGGCCACCAGATCGACGCCCGGCAGGCCGAGGCGCTCGCCGGCGTGATCGTCGTGGCGGGCGAGGCGCTGCCCGGGTCGATGGCCAACCGATGGATGGAGATGCTCGGCCCGGGGCGGCTCGTCAACGAGTACGGCCCCACCGAGGCGTCGGTCGGCACGTGCATCTACCCGGTGCGGGACGCCCAGCTCGTGGAGGTCGTGCCGATCGGCCGTCCGCTGCCCAACATGCGGATGTACGTCCTCGATGCGAACCGGCGGCTGCAGCCGGTCGGCGTGCCGGGCGAGCTGTACGTCGGCGGCGTGGGCGTGACCCGCGGCTACATGAACCGCCCGGACCTCACCGAGGAGCGGTTCCTCCCCGACCCCTTCTTCGAGGGCGGGCGGATGTACCGCACCGGCGACCGGGTGGCCTGGACCCGGGACGGCGACGTGGCCTTCCTCGGCCGGTTCGACGACCAGGTGAAGATCCGCGGCTACCGCATCGAGCTGGACGAGGTCAGGGCGGCCGTCCTCGACCACCCCGGCGTCCGGGACGCGGTCGTCACCGTGCACGCGTTCACGCCCGAGGACAAGAGGCTGGTCGCCTACTACGTGCCCGAGGCGCGGGACCTTGACGACCTGGCCGAGCACTGCACGGCAAGGCTGCCGGATTACATGGTCCCGTCGGTGTTCGTGCCGCTGGAGACCATCCCGCTCAACGCCAACGGCAAGGTGGACCGCAAGGCGCTGCCCGATCCGGTCGTCCGGGTCGGCGAGGACCTGGCCGAGCCGGAGACCGAGACCGAGATCGCGGTGGCCGGGGTCTGGCGGGAGGTCCTCGGCATCGACGCGATCTCGATCGACAGCGACTTCAACGCGCTCGGCGGGCACTCGCTGCTGCTCATCCGCATGGTCGCCAAGCTCCGGCAGGTGCTGCCCGCCGACGGCTACCAGGTGACCGTCCTCGACGCGATCGCCAACCGCACGGTGCGGGAGCTGGCCGCGCTGGTCGACGCCGCCAACGGGGCGCCGGAGGGCGCCGCGGACGAGGGCCCGCGCGGCCTGCTCGTCGAGCTCACCCGGCCGGTCAAGGCCCCGGTGCTGTCGCTCGTCTGCATCCCGTACGGCGGGGCGAGCGCCATGGTCTACCAGCCGCTGGCCGACGCGCTGCCGGCCGGGCACTCGCTGTTCTCGGTCGCCCTGCCGGGCCACGAGCTCGGGGTCGAGGAGAGCACGATCCCGTTCCACGAGGCCGCCCAGCGGGTCTGCGACGAGGTCGTCGAGCGCGTGCGCGGCCCGGTCGCGTTGTACGGCCACTGCGTCGGCAGCGCGCTCACCGCCGAGATCGCCCGCAGGCTGGAGGCGGCGGGGCGGCGCGTCGAGGCCGTCTACACGGGCGGCAGCTTCCCGTTCGCCACCCCCACGAAGGGCCTGAACGGCCTGCTCGGCCGGATCTTCCGCAGCAAGGCGCTGGACAACGCCAACGCGCACGCCAACTGGCTGCGCGCGATGGGCGCCGACCTGCAGGACCTCGACCCCGAGCAGGTCGACCACATCATCAGCACGATGCGGGTGGACGCGCGGGCCGGTGAGGACTACTTCAGCGAGCTGGTCGAGCAGCAGAGCCCGCAGCTGCGCGCCCCGGTGATCTCCATCGTGGGCGACCGCGACGCGCTGACCGACTTCTACGAGGAGCGCTACCGCGACTGGCACTGCGTCTCCGAGACCACCGCGCTGGTGGTGCTGGCCGAGGCCGGGCACTACTTCCTCCGGTACCGCACCGAGGAGCTGGCCGCGATCGTCACCACCGCGCACACCTCGGTGGACCGTCCCGAGGAGTGGCACGTCCCGGCGCCCGGTGACACGGCCACCTGGTGGCGGGAGGCCGTCTCGTCCGACCGGAAGGCCGACACGGACGGGCCGCAGCCCAGCCTCGGCCGGTTCTTCACGGTGGCGACGGGCCAGATCGTCTCCATGATCGGCGCGGTGATGACCGAGTTCGCCGTGCCGATCTGGGCGTACCTGAAGAGCGGCTCGCTGGTGCAGTTCGGCCTGTTCGCCATCGTCGGGCTGGTGCCGGGGCTGATCCTCGCGCCGCTGATCGGCGCGCTGGTCGACCGGTACGACCGCAAACGGGCGATGCTCGCCGCCGACGGCATGTCCCTGGCCGTGCAGGCCGCGCTGCTCGCGCTGATGGCCGGCGACGTGCTGAGCATGCCCCTGCTGTACGGCCTGCTGGTGCTGCTGTCGATATCGGTGACCCTGCAACGGGTGGCCTGGCAGTCGGCGGGGCCACAGCTCGCGCCCAAGCACTACCTGCACCACGTCGGCGGCGTCGTCCAGCTCGGCAACGCCGTGGCCCAGCTCATGGTGCCGCTCTTCTCCGTCGCCGTGCTGGCGCTGATCGGCATCGAGGGCATCCTGACCGCCAACGTGGTCTGCTACGCGATCGCGTTCGGAGTGACCCTGCTGGTCCGCTTCCCGGCCACGATGGCCTGGCGGCGCCGGGAGACCGTCTCCGCCGAGATCCGCAACGGCTTCCGCTACCTGCTCCGGCGGCGGGGCCTGCGGGCGATGGCCTTCACGATGTTCATCGTGAACTTCTTCCTGTTCACCGGGTTCATCATGATCCCGCCGCTGGTGCTGTCGGTCGGCGAACTGGCCGACACCGGGCGGGTCGCGGTGCTCGCGGGCATCGGGGCGGTCTGCGGCGGCCTGATCATCACGCTGTGGGGCGGCCCGCGCGACCGCCGGATGTTCGGCATGCTGGCGGCCGCCGGAGTGCTCGGGATCTTCTGCGCGATCGCCGGTCTGCGGCCGTCGCTCATCCTGATCACGCTCGGCGCGTTCGGCATGTCGCTGATGATGACGATCAGCGACGGCATCTGGCTGACGATCATCCATTCGAAGGTGCCCCAGCGCTACCACGCCCGGGTCATCGCGATCAACCGGATGCTCGCGCTGTCGACCCAGCCGGTCGGCCTGGCCGTACAGGCCTGGCTGGTGGGGCTGGTCTTCGAACCGCTGATGCGGCCGGACGGGCCGCTGGCCGACACGGTCGGGAAGGTCATCGGCACGGGAGACGGCCGCGGCATCGGCCTGCTGTACATCGTGTGCGGCCTGGCCATCGCGATCACGATCACGCTGGCCCTGCGGCACCCGGCCCTGGCGAGGTTCGACCAGGAGACCCCGGACGCCGAGCCGGACGACCTGGTCGGCCTGGAGGCGCTGCGCAGCAGGCAGGAGCAGCGGCACGTCCCGCCGCAGCGGGTTCCGTCCGAGCTGTGAGTATGTGAATGGCACGCGGGCCGCCGGGTACGGCGGCCCGTATGGACGAGAAGAAGATGAACCCGAAGCAGCTCGCCGAGGAGCTGGCGACGAACGCGCAGGACGACCCGCGGTTCAAGAACCGGACGCCCGGCATCCGCGCCACGCGGCAGGGATCGGTGGAGCAGGCGGATCTCGACGCCGCCGGCATCGTCGGCGGCAAGGGAATCTCGGGCGGCGGCGCCTCCGGAGGAGGGACGCTCGGGCAGCCGCCGACCGGACGGCTCGACGACGACCAGCTCGCCGACACGGTGGCCGGCACCGGCCTGCCGCCCGACGATGAGGAGGAGGACGAGGGCGACCAGTGAGCGCCTGAGGCACGGGGTCGCCCCCGGGCCCATGCCGCCTGATCACACCCGGCGAACGTTCCTGGTCACCGCACTAGGTGAGACGGAAGGTCGGGCGGCCGCCGGGACCGGTCTCGGCGTCCAGGGTCTTGCCGCCGACGGCCTGCGCGACCTCCGGTTCGAGGAAGACGCGCACGTCCGCTCTCTCGATCACCTCGTCGCCCGAGAAGGGCGCGCTGACCAGCGACAGCTCCAGCGAGGCGGGCTCGCCCGGCTTGGCCGCGATGCGCAGGCCCGCCTCGTCGGGGAGATACTCCCCCACCATCAGATCGCGGATGGCCTGAACGGCGTGGTCGGTGACTGTCAGCACGACGCGCCTCCCGTGTGTCTGCTCACGCGTCCTCACTCGCCCGGCTCCCGGAACCGCGGCGCGTCCGGTGGAGGACCGGTGTTCTCCTGGATCAGCGCGCCCAGCGTGGTGTCGTCGGCGATGGCGTGCTCGGCCTCGGCCGTGTCCTCCAGCGCGGTGATCTGCTCCGGTGGCCGCGCCCTCCGCTCCGCCTCGTCCCGGGTCCGTACGGCTCCCTCAATGGCCTCCAGCATCTCCCCGCGGCTGTAGGAGCCCTCGGGGATCTCGTTCAGAAGGGCGAGGGTCTCGGCCGGCACGTGGACGTCCGCGGCGGCGGCCGAGTAGAGGTCGCGTCGCGTGGCATGGGGACGGCCGTGGAAGATCTCGTCCACGACCTGGCGCAGCCGCTCCGTGTCCACAGGGTGTCCTTACCCTCCGGTGCGCGGATCCCACGCCCGCTCACAGGTCGGCGACGAGCAGCCGGTATCCGACGTCGTACTCCTCCAGGCCGAGCAGGTCGCGGTGGCGCTCGTGCCAGCGGCCCGACTCCAGGTCGGCGGCGAGCCGGTCCAGGGCCGGCCGTACGACCGCCTGGTCGAGTTGGGCCAGCACCGACATGCCGGACCTGACCACGGGATCGAGGTAGCCCTCGGGCCTGCGCCAGTAGGCGGCGCCGAACCCGTCGGTGCAGTCGTGGGGGATGGGCACTGCCTCGACCCTCGCGCCGCCGAGCAGCCGGACGAGGCCGGCGATCGAGGCGGCGCGGGCGTCGTCCAGCGCCGCGCCCTCGGGCAGATACTCCCTGAGGAACCAGTAGTCACGGGTGAGCTCCTGATCCCAGGTGAGGATCACCACGCGGCGCCGCGCGACCCTGCGCAACTCGGCGATCCCGGCCGCGAGATCCGTCCAGTGGTGCACGGTCAGGAGGGCCATGGCGGCGTCGGCCACGCCGTCGGCGAGGGGAAGGGCCTCGGCCCGGGCGCGCAGCACGGGGGCCGACCCCGGCGGCCGCTGGGCGATCATCACCGTGCTGGGCTCGACCGCGAGCAGGGTCGTCGGCGGCTCGTACGACCCCGTGCCCGCCCCTACGTTGACGACCGTCGCGGCGTCCCCGAGCGCGGCGACGATCCGGGCCGCCAGCCTCGGGTCGGGCCTGCGGGCGGCGCTGTAGGTCCTGCCGATCTGGTCATAGACGGTCATGATCCTCAGTATCCGCCCCACCGGATGGGGCTCCTCATGCGAGCCAGTCGAGCCACTCGCCGTGCGGCCCGGCCATCGCGAGCGGCTCCCCGTCGAGCGCGGGCAGGAACGCCAGCCGCCTGTCCGGCAGGCCGGCCGTCAGCCTCGCGGCCAGTGCGGGCAGCCGGGGCGAGCCCTCGTTGGAGATCCACCGCACCGGCAGGGTCCGTACGAGCGCCACGAAGCGGTTCCGCGCCTCGGCGTCCAGGTAGGGCATGACCGCGCTATGGAAGACGACGACCGTCACCCCGGCCGGCGCGGCGGCGACGAGACCGGGCAGGGCCGCCACGGCGTCCCCGCGGACCAGACGCGGCGGGTCCTGTCTCGCCATCCGCACCGCCCCGCGCAGCCGCGCCAGCCGGTCCTCCTGCTCCGGCCACACCAGGCACTCCAGCCAGCGCACCGCCTCGTCGTCGCGTACGTCGACCGGGTCGAGATCCAGCCCGGCCCGCCACACCACCTCGGGGAGGCGCTCCGGCACCGGCACCTTCCCGTTCGTCCGGCAGGTGAGCAGGACAGGGCTCCCGGCCGGCCCGATTTCGGGCCCGTCGTCGTACCGGTAGCGGTACCGGTCCGGGTACAGGCACAGCCCCGCCGACGCGCCCACCTCCACGAGGGCCAGCGGCTGCGGCAGCGCCGCCAGCACCGGCAGCAGGCTCGCGCACCGCCCCGCCTCGTTGGTCTGCGTCCTTCGGGCGAGCACCGTCTCCCGCACCTCGGCCCAGTGGCGTACGGTCCACTCCCGGAAGCGGCCGAACTCGTCGTACGGCCCGCCGAGGTAGCGCACCGCCGCGAGCAGCAGGTTCGGCTGCCTCTTCGGCTCCGGCAGGCCGTCGATCAGCCCGAGCAGCACGGGGTCGGCGGCGATCCCGAGGCCGAGCGCCTCGTAGGCCGGGCTGTGTCCCCTGACCTCGCGCTCCGCGAAGTACCTGTACCACTCCGCCGTCTCCATGCCCGCCTCCTCCAGGAACGCCCAGGGCTCCATCGAATCAGGCCGGAGCGCGCGAAGTGTTCCGGAGCCGCCGGCGCGTTCACTCCGGACCCGGCAGGTCCAGCGACGCGAGCCGCTCGGGGTTGGTCACGACCGTGATGCCGGTGACCCGGCCACCGGCGACGGTGAACGAGACGACCGAGAGCAGTGCGCCGTCCTCGCGCCAGGCCACGATTCCGGGAAGGCCGTCGACGAGCAGCACGCGCCTCCGCGCGGCTGCGCCGGCGGACAGCCGCGCGCCGGCGGCGACCGCGGTGGCGCCGAGGGTGACGACCACACCATCGGGAGTGTCGGCGGTCAGCCTCACGTCGGGGTCGAGCACGCGCAGCAACCCCTCGAAGTCGCCGCGGCGAGCCGCCGCCAGGAACGCCTGGACCACTTCGCGCTGCTCCTGTCCCACGGCCGTCCGCCGCTCGGTCGCCTGCACCTTCCTGCGGGCGCGGCTGGCGAGCATCTTGGCGGCGGCGGTCGACTTGCCGAGGATCTGGCCGATCTCGTCGAACGGCACCGCGAACAGGTCGTGCAGCACGAATGCCAGCCGCTCGTCCGGTCGGAGCGACTCGAGGACGACGAGGAGCGCGAGCCCGACCGAGTCGGCGAGCGCCACGTCGTCCTCCGGCGCGGGGCCGTCGTCGACCGTCACCACGAGTTCGGGGAGCCGGTTGTCGTAGGACGCCTCAGCGCGCGCCTGACGCGATCGCAGGACGTCGAGGCTGATGCGGCCGACCACCGTGGTCAGCCAGCCGGCGAGGTTGTGGATCGTCGCGGTCTCCTGCCGGGACAGCCGCAGCCATGCCTCCTGGACCACGTCCTCGGCGTCGGCGTGCGATCCGAGCATCCGGTAGGCGACGGCGCGCAGCCGGTCGCGCTCGGCCTCGAACGCCTCGGTCACCCGGTCCTCGGGACTGTTGTGGGACATGTCGTTACCTTCCTCGGCTCTGCTCCGTCATGGAGATGACGGGCCCGGACGGGCTCAGGTAACCGATGAAGGAGCGGGAACAATGGAAGCACGCATGAAGAGCACGGTGAGCCCCGACGTCTTCACCGCGATCCAGCACCTCAACAAGGCGATCCAGGCCGGTGGCGCCGACCCGCTCGTGCTCGAGCTGGTCCACCTGCGCGCCAGCCAGATCAACGGCTGCGCCCCGTGCGTGTTCGCCGGGGTCGCGTCGGCGAAGAAGCACGGAGAGACCGACGAGCGGCTGCACAACGTGGTCGCGTGGCGCGAGACGCCGTTCTTCACCGACGGGGAGCGGGCGGCGCTCGCGCTGGCCGAGGCCGCCACCCGGATCCAGGACGGCGCCCCGGGCGTGACCGACGAGATCTGGGACGCCGCCGCCGCCCACTTCGACGACAAGCAGCTGTCCGCGATCATCCTGAACATCGCGCTGACCAACTTCTTCAACCGCATCAACCACACGATCCGGGAGCAGGCCGGCAAGACCTGGTGAGCCGGGGCGGGGGTACGCCGGGGGCCCGGCCATGGGCCTCCGGCTACCCGGCCGTGGAGCGGAAACCGGCGGTGCGGGCCGGCCGTTCCCAGATCCACAGACGCTCGCCGTCCTCGACGCGTTCGGTGGGCAGCAGGCCGATCCGGCCGGCCACCTTCATGGACGCCTCATGATCGGGGTGGATGTGGGCCTCGATCCGGGTGACCCTCCTGTCACGGAGCCATCCGGCCAGCGCGGTGGCGGCCTGCGTCGCGTACCCCCGGCCCTGCCAGGCGCTCCCCACCACCCATGCGATCTCGGCCCGCCGCCCCTCGTCCACCACCGTCGCCTGGACGTAGCCGACCGCCCGGCCGTCGGTGTCGCGGCGGATGACCCAGTTGAGCCACTCCTGCCGTCCGTCCGGGGACCGGCGGGCTTCGAGCGCCTCGTACCGGGCGCGCAGTTCGGCCAGGGTGGGCGCGGTTCCGCCGATGAAGGAGTACAGCTCCTCCCCCGCCAGCACTCCCGTCATCTCGTCCGCGTCCGCGGCCGTCAGCGGCCGCAGCGTGACAGGGCCCGCCGCGATGGTGTCGTGCATGCCCGAAGTCTCCCCGGCCGCGGGCCGTACGCCCAGCGGTTTTCCACCCGCGGATAACCGATCGATTCCCGGCGGCTTCGCGGACATCATGGCGCGCATGAAGCACCGCAAGGGTTCCGAGCGCTCCCGTCGGAAGGCGCTGGCCGAACTGCACGGCTCGCTGGACCGCCGCTGCCGGCCGGAGGACGTCGCCGAACTGGTCCTCCAGGCGCTCGCGGGGCGGCTGACGGGCCGCGAGCGCAACGTACTCGCCCGTGCCGCGCGGCACTCCTCGCGCGGCGCCGCGTGGTTCACCTCGATGCCGGACGACTACGCGCGCCCCGTCGGCGGAGCGCGCCAGGTGGCGGTGGCCGCCCGGCTGTTCGACGGACCGGCGGAGGTGGACCCCGACGACCCCGAGTCGCTGCGGGCGTACGCGAGCAGGGCCGGGCACTCGATCGGATGGACGCCCGACCGGAGCGACTTCCTGGCCGACCGGCTCAACCGCGAGGCCCGGGAGGCCGCCGGGATGGACCTGTCGAAGCGACAGTACAACCGCCGGTTCCGGATGCTGCGCCGCATAGCCGCGAAGGCGGGCACTCTCGAGACCGAGCGGGACAAGCGACGGCTGCTGATGGTCGGCGTCACCGGCTTCGGCGCGCGCGTCCCCCTGCACAGGTTCGTCAAGGACCCGGACGCCGCCTGCTTCGTGGCGTACTACACGGCGCGCCGCAAACTGCGCCGCGAGTTCAGCCTCTCCGGGCGGGACAACCCCTTCGACGAGATCGCGGACGTCCTGCTCGCGCGGTGCGGGGACGACGCGGACTGGTGGATGATCGCCCAGGTCCGGCCCACGCCGGACGTGCTGGACCGTCTCACCGACGAGGAGCGCGGACGGCTGCTCGGCCAGTGGTCGGCGGTCATGCGGCACGCCGCCCGGCTCCTGGGCGACCGGTGGCGGCCGGCCATGGACCGGGCGACGATGGTCGTCCGGCCCGGCGACGACTCCAGCACGTGGAACTCCCTGGCGGGGGCCTACAACGCCGCCCGCGCCGGGTGGCTCGCGTGCCTGGCCTCCCTGAACGCGCTTGAGCTGCTGGACGCGTCCTGCCCGGGAAAGGCGATGCGGCTGATGGCCGCGGACCTGGCGGCCTGGCACCGCTCGACCGGCGGCGACGTCGATCCCGGCACCAGGGTCTGGGCCGCGCTGCCGCCGCCCTGGGAGGTGCTGGACGGCACGGCGTCCTGCACCCGTGCGGACGTCGAGGCGGCCTGCCGTACGGCGGAACTGGACCCGGAGAGGTCGGGCTGGACCGCGCCCGCGGCCAAGCGTCGTGTCGCGGTGTTCCGGCCCACCCCGGAGCTGGTCCACGGGGTCGCCGTCGCCGATCCGGTGTGGGCGGCCCTGCTGCGCCGGGCCGGGGTGTTCAGCGGCCGGCCCGTCAGGCCCGATCTGGCTCCGGACGCCCTGCACGGGCTCCGGGCCGGTGTCGTGACCGGCGACCTGCCCGGTCCTCGGGAGAGTGATTAATTCCGTGGCAGGGCCGGGGAACAGGCGAGCAGACTGGAACCGGCCCCGCCGTAGTTCAGCGGTAGAACGCCCGGCTCTTTCTCCGGGTGGGCGCCGGTTCGAGCCCGGCCGGCGGTGCCCACGAAGGAGCATCCTCGTCGTAGTTCAGCGGTAGAACGCCCGGCTCTGGGACCGGGTGGGCGCCGGTTCGAGCCCGGCCGGCGAGGACCTCCACAACGTGGATCATGGTGATGGGATGGATGCCGTCGAAACGCTCGTCGTCAGGGCCGCGCCGGGCCATCGGTACGCGCTGTGGGACCTGTGGACGGCACTGTCGCAGGCGGCGGGCGATCGCGAGCACGCCGAACGCGCTCTCGACGCCCTGGCATCGGCCCCGCCCTGGCTGTGGCCCGAACTCGATTCCGCGCGGCGTGCGATGTGGTACTCGGCACCCGCAGTCGCTCCAGTGCCTGAGCCGCGCAGGCTGTGGCGCCTGCGCCGCAGGCCCCCCGAACCGGACACCCCGCTCGCCGTGCTTGTGGCGGCGTGCGCCCATGACGGTCACGAGCGGGAGCGCGCCGTCCGGCATCCGGCCATGCGCCACGACCCGCGGCTGCTGCCGATCCTGGTGATCCGGGCCGCCGACTGGGTGGCCCAGGTGCGGTCGGCGGCGGCGGACGTCCTGGACCAGGTGCTCGCGGTGCCCACCGGTGCCACCCTGGGAACCGTCGCGCCGGTGGCCGTACGGATCGGGGGGCGGCGACGCGGCGAAGGGGTCGTCCGCATGGTCCGTGACGCGCTCTCGCGGGCGGGCGACGAGGTCCTCACGGCCCTGCGGAGCAGCGCCGACATCCCCACCCGCCGGTTCGCCTATCGGGCCTGCCTCGACGGCCGTCGCATCGGCGAGGCGGATCTGATCCACGCGGCGCGGCACGAGGAGGACATCGTCTCCCGGACGCTGTGCGCGGAGGCGGTCGCCGAGATGGACCGTCCCGACCTGCTGCGGGAGCTGCTGGCGAACCGAGCCGCACAAGTGCGCGCCACGGCGCTGACCGCCCTGGTGCGGCTCGGCGCACCAGAGCACGGGGAGCGCATGCTCGGCGACGGGTCCCCGGCGGTGCGGCTGACCGCGCAGTGGGCGGTCCGGCGGGTGGGCGGCGACCCGGCGGAGTTCTACCGCCGTCTGCTCGACGAGCCGCCGGGCCACGGGCTACGGCACCTGGTCGCCGGGCTGGGTGAGTGCGGCACTCCCGCCGACGCCCCGATCGTCTCGCCCTATTTGACCGACGAGAGCCCCCGCGTGCGGGCGGAGGCCGTACGCGCCGCGTGCCGCCTGGGAGCGCGGGTCGACCTCGCCGCGATGCTCGTCGATCCCGCGCCGGTCGTCGTCCGCCACGTCGCCGAGGCGCTGCGCGACGCGCCCCCGCCGCCGGACCGGTTGTGGCCGTTGCTCGACGGCGTTCGTCCCCCGCACGTACGGCGGGCGGCCCACCGGCTGCTCACCCGGACGGACATGTGGAACCGGCTCAAGGCGGACCTGGTTCTCCTGACCGGACCGGACGAGCCGCTCCGCGCGCGGGCCCGGGCCGGTGTGGACGACTGGCTCACCAGGCAGGCGGCCACCGCGTACGCGGGACCATCCGAGCCACTGCGCGACGAGCTGGCGGCGCTGGTTGAACAGGCGTACGACGCGCTGGGCGAGCGGACCGCGCGCGTTCTCACGTGGCACCTTCGGACGACCAGCAAGATCGATAATGTGCCCGAGTGATCGGACCCCGGTGGGCGCGTGTCGTACGACCGGCGCTCGTGGCCGCGCTCCTGATGGCAGGGCTCGCGGGCGAGCCGGACCTCCTGAAGGACGCAGTGAGGTGCATGTCCATATCCTTCGGTGGTTCGACGTCGCTGTCCTGCGGTGATCCCGAGTTCGAGGCGAAGATCAAGGCCGACGCGCTCACCCCCGAGGAGGCGGAAGCCATCGGCTGCCCGCCGATCTATTGGAGAGGCGACCGGAGCACGCCCGAGCCCGGCCTCCCCCTGTCGCAGCCCGGCTTCATGATCGCGGAGCCCACGTACACCCCGCGCACGCCCGATCCGGCGGTCGCCGCGCGGGTGAACCAGGCGTGGGACCGAATCGAACGCTGGCTGGGCGCGCACGCCTCGGCCACGCTGCGGACGCTCAAGTTCGGCGCCGACCCGCAGGATCTCGCCCGGTGGGAGGCCACGCGCAGCCGCCGCCTTCCCGACGACCTGTACGCCTCCTACCTGCGGCATGACGGCGCCGACGGCAATCCCGGGGCGGGGTTCCAGCTCCCTCCGTCGTACACCCTGCTCGGGGTGTCAGACATCGACTCCGAGAACTGGAGCAAGTGCCAGGACCTGGTGATGGAGGGCGACCTGGACGCGGCCGACCCCGAGCACGGGGTGTGGCACGGCAGCCTTCTGGCCGTCGGCGGCGACGCCCGCGGCCGGGAGCTGTTCGTCGAGCCGCGTACGGGCCGGGTGGGCGAGGCCGCGTGGCAGGAGAAACTGAAGTACGACGGCCCGATGGGCTGGCCCTCGCATCTGGCGATGCTGGAGGCGCTGGCCGGCGCGCTGGAGCGGGGTGCGGCGCTGCGCGACTGGCATCCGGTCGTGACGGCGGGCTGTGAGCTGCGCTGGGCCGATGATCCCGCCCCCGCGCGGCCGGGCTGCGCCGGCGGCCCCCGGCCGTCTCCCAGCCCCACGCCCACCGTGGAGCCGACCCCGGAGAAGCCGACGGCCGAAGAGCTGCGGGCCGGCGGCTGCCTCCCGACCCGCCGTACGCCCCGGGTGCGTATGCCGGGGCCGCGCGTCACCGCCGAGGTGAACGCGGTGTGGCGGCGCATCGAGCGGTGGCTTGCCCGCAAGGCGCCCGCGACGTACACGCTGCTGCGGCCCCCGGCCCGTCCCCTGGACATCGCCAGGTCGGAGGCGGCGATGGGGCTGCGGTTCCCCGACGACCTGCGCGCCTCACTGCTGCGTCACGACGGCGGCGGCTCCTGGGGCTTCGGCCCCGCCCCCTTCTACGAGCTGATGTCCGCCAAGCACATTCGCAGCGAGTGGAAAATGCTCTGCGACGTCGGAGGAGACCTGCTCGGTTACTGGTGGGACGGCCATCTGATCCCCTTCGCGTACGCCAACGACGGCGGGAACCTGTTCGTCGACACCCGTACGGGGAAGACGGGCGAGTTCTTCAACGAGGAGGGGATCACGCTGGAGGGCGACGTGGTGTGGCCGTCCTACCTGGCGCTGCTGAAGGCGACCGCGAGGTCGCTGGAGACCGGCAGGCCGATCCGCGGCTGGCGGCCGGAGGTCGTCAAGGGCGCACTGGAATGGGAGAGCACCCGGGGCTGACGCCCCCGGCGGAAATCCGCTATTCACCAAGATCGTCTTCGTGATAACCAGGACGAGCCGGGTCGGCACGCCCCTGGGCCCGGGCCTCTCCCAGACGAAGGAGCGTCGATGAGTCGATTACGACAACTGCGCACGTCTGCCGCGGCGGTCATTGTGCTCGCCCTGCTCGCGGGGCTGGTGGCTGCCCCCGCCACGGCGAGCACCGCCACCACGGACAGCCTTGGCACCACCTTTGTGAAGCGTGTGGGCACCAGGCTCATGATCAAGGACACCGGAAAGCCCTGGCGCTTCGCCGGGGCCAACGATCACCTTCTCGCCCAGAGGGGCCACGAGGTGGTGGACAGTGTCTTCCACCGCGCGGAGACGGCCGCCCTGAGGGTGATCCGCGTCGCCGGTTCCAAGGAGATCGGTGAGGATGACGGCACCTCCGATGGCCACTTCCAGTACTGGGACGGGACCAAACCCGCCTACAACGACGGAGAGGACGGCCTCCGGCAGCTCGACTACGTGCTGTGGAGGGCCTCGATGTCCGGAGTCAGGGTGATGATCCCGCTCGTCAACGACTGGACGGGCTATGGCGGCATGGACCAGTACGTCCGCTGGACCGGCGGGCAGTACCACGACGACTTCTTCACCACTCCAACAATCAAAGGCTGGTTCAAGGACTGGATCAGCCATCTGCTCAACCGGGTCAACACGCTGACCGGCGTCGCTTACAAGGACGATCCCACGATCATGGCGTGGGAACTGGCCGACGCGCCCCGGTGCAAGGGGACGGGCGGCTTGCCCACCTCGCCCGACTGCAGCGCGGCCACGATCACCGCCTGGGCGGACGAGATGTCCCGGCACGTCAAGTCGCTCGATCGCAACCACCTGCTGAGCGCGGGCGACGAAGGGTTCTACTGCACCGACCCGGGCGGCCCGGACCTGACGAACAACTGCAGTCAGGGCGTGGACACCCTCGCTCTGGCGAGGCTGCCGGAGATCGACCTGATGTCCCTGCAGCTCTTTCCGGACAAGTGGGGCAAGGACGCCGCCTGGGGCACGGCCTGGATCACCAGGCATCTCGCCGACGGCCGAGAGATCGGGAAGCCGGTGGTGCTCAGCGCGTTCGGCCTGCTGGACAAGGCCGTGCGCAACCCCGTCTACCAATCCTGGACGAACGCGTTCAGATCCGGCAAGGGAGCGGGCTTCGCCTTCTGGCAGATCAACGAGGAGTTCTTCGGCGACATCCTCCCCGACCTCGACGGCTACACAGTCAACTGCCCCGGCCCGGTCTGCCAGACCCTCACCAACGCCGGCCTCCTGATGAACAACCGCCCACCGGAGTTCATCGATCCGGTAGCCGACGACGACACGGCCGTCACGGCCGCGAGGACGGCGGTCACGATCGACGTCACGGCCAATGACATCGCCTACCACTACCTAATCGATCCGGACTCCGTCGACCTCGATCCGGAGGCCGAGGGACGCCAGACGAGTGTCACCGTGACCGGCGGTACGTTCACGACCGACTCGTCCGGAAAGGTGGTCTTTACCCCCGTCGACGGGTTCACCCGCCAGGCCACTGCGACATACGTGGTAAACGACGACAGCTTGTCGCGGAAGCTGTCGAACGTCGCCCGGATCACGGTGACCGTCAAGCCCGACCCGGACAGGGCGGTCAAGATGTTCTCCTTCGAGGACGGCGTGCAGGGATGGGCGCCGCAGGCGGTCGAGGGCACGGTCACCCAATCCACCGAGTTCGCCACCGACGGCACCCACAGTGCGCGGGTGGACATGGCTCCTCGCTGGGAGGGCGACGGCGGCACCTGGTGGGGCGCGCGCCTCCCGGAGCCCGTCGACCTGTCGGCCAAGGGCACGCTCAAGTACGACCTCAAAACCGGGGCGTCGTGGACCTGGACCGAGCTTTTGCTGCTGGCCGGCCCCGACCTGCACGAGTGCAGGTCTGCGACCGACTCGAAGGACGAGAACAGCACGGTGACGGTCGACATCAGCCTCGTCGACTCGTTCTCCTGCACGGCCGAGGACCTGAAGGACGTGCGCGGCCTTTACCTCTGGATCAATGCCGGCACCTTCTACATCGACGACATCCGCGCCGAGTGACGGCCTGACGTGTGGTGCGGGCAGGGCTCCGGCTTCCTGCCCGCACCCCTCCCATGCGGCCGGATCAGGTCGGGATCGGGGCGACGGACTCCCGCTCGACCAGGGTGACGTCCATGAACAGCGTGCCGGGCGGTGCCGGCTCCGGGTCCCGCAGGCGCCGGATCAGGCGCCGGGCCGCCTCCGCGCCCATCTCGTAGACCGGCTGCGTGATGACGCTCAGGGCCGGGGAGACCAGCACGGTCCAGTCGAGGTCGTCGAAGGCCACCACAGAGAGCCGGTCGGGCACCGCGATGCCGAGGTCGCGGATCGCGCGGTAGGCGCCGACCGTCATCAGGTTGTCCACCGTGAAGATCGCCCTGGGCGGGTTCTTCAGCGCGAGGACGCGCTTGGTCTGCTGATAGGCGGCCTCGGCGGCGTAGGTGCCGGTGCGCCGCACGAGTTCGCGGCGCACCGGCACCCCGGCGTCCCAGTGGGCCCGCAGGTAACCGAGCAGCCGGGCCTCGCTCGGGCTGAGCTCGCCCAGCGACACCTCGGCCTGCGGGGTGAGGAACCTGGCCCAGTCCTGCTCCCGCGGCTGGCGCAGCTCCGCGACGATCGCGACGCGCCGGTGGCCGAGGTCGAGCAGTCGCCGTACGGCCTGGTAGGCGGCCTTCATGCCGTCCACGACGACGGCGTCGGCCTCCAGGTGGTCGCTGACGCGGTCGAACAGGACCACGGGCGTGCCACCGGTCTGCGCCTGCGCCAGATGGTCGACCTGGGTGACGTCGGCGGGCGCGCAGATGATCCCGTCCACCTGCTTGTGCAGGAGCAGCTGGACCGCCTCACGCTCGCTGGCGAGGTCCTCGTCGCTGTTGGTGACGAGGGTGCTGAAGCCGTGCTCGTGCGCGACGTCGGAGATCCCCCGCAGCGCGCGGGCGAAGAAGGGACTCTCGATGTCGGCGCACACCACTCCGATGGTGTCGGTACGGCCGGTGCGGACGCTGGCGGCGAGGCGGTTGGCGCGGTAGTTGAGCTGCCGCGCCGCCTCCGCCACCCGCCGCCGTACGTCCTCGCTGACGCTTCCGTAACCCCCCAGCGCGCGCCCCGCGGCGGCCGTGGAGACGCCGGCGGTAACCGGCTCCGCCGCCGGCGCGCAGGCTCACCACCTCGCCCGGGGCGGCGACGTGCTGCCCCTTCGCCGGGAGCGGGGTCTCCTCGCCGTCCTGCCGGATGAGGACGATCGAGGCGGACGTGCCGGGCAGACCGCCGTCGAGCCCCTGGGGGGCGTGACCGGGATTGCTCTGCTCGGCCTCGGAGAGGAACTGCATGGGGTCGTCGGAGATGTTCCGGTAGTCGGCGCGGATGCCCAGGCCGCCCCGCGTGCGTCCCGCACCGCCGCTGTCGGGCACCAGTTCGTAGCGCTCGCCGCGCAACCGGTAGCTCGACTCGATGATCTCCGCGGGGATGATCGCGCAGTTGGCCATGTGGACGTCGACCGCGTCCGCGCCGTCGTGCGCCGCGGTGGCACCGGCCCCGCCTGCGACGTTGGCGAGCAGCACGACGCCGTCCCCGGTCTTCGGCGAGGCCGACTCGCAGATCAGCACCGGCCAGCCCACGAACCATTCGGACGACGCGCGGTGCGGCGCCGCCGGGGCGAGCGCCCGGGTCATGACGGACGCCAGCCGCTGGGAGGCCAGGTGCCGGTCGCCGACCGCGGCGGGGGAGATCGGGTTGACCGCCGAGCCCTCAGGGGCGTGGATGGTCACCGGCTCCATCGACCCCTCGTTGAACGGCACGTCGTCGGGCAGCAGGCACTTGATCGCGTAGTGCACCGGGGAGCAGTCAAGGGTTCACGGCGTTTTTTGACCCACTACAGCCACTTGTGTCACACCGAAGGACCAAGGTGATGTCGATCACATAAAGGGATCTTGTCGGCATAAAGGTACGCATGGAGATTTGCGGAGGATTCCACACCCCCTCTGGAGGCTCTCCGTGCTGTTACGAGCAGCCATCGCCGCGGTCGCCGTGACCGCGATCGGCGCGGTCCCGGCCCACGCGGCCACCGGCCCGGCCATCACCGTCGACCAGGGACGGACCCAGCCGGTCTTCTCCTACGCCGACGCCGTCCGCGAGCACGTCTACGTCGAGTCGAGCGTCGACAGCGACTCCGACGGCCGCCTCGACCGGGTCAGGGTCGACATCATCAGGCCCAAGGAGTCGGGGGCCGGGCTCAAGGTGCCGTCGATCATCGACGAGAGCCCCTACTACGACAACTCCGGGCGTGGCAACGAGTCCGAGCGCAAGGTGTACGACGCGGCGGGCGAGCCGGCCAAGTTCCCGCTGTTCTACGACAACTACTTCGTGCCGCGCGGGTACGCCGTCCTCAACGTCGACATGGTCGGCACCACGAAGTCCGACGGCTGCCCCGACGTGGGCGGCAAGGCCGACGTGCTGGGCGGCAAGGCGGTCGTCGACTGGCTGAACGGCCGCGCCCCCGGCTACCACGACGACGGCTCCCCCGCGGTGGCCGACTGGAGCACCGGCAGGGCCGGCATGATCGGCAAGTCGTACGACGGCACGCTGGCCAACGCGGTCGCGGCGACCGGGGTCGAGGGCCTGGAGACGATCGTCCCGATCTCCGCCATCAGCTCCTGGTACAAGTACCAGCGCTCCAACGGCGTCATCTACAACTACAACTACATGTCGTACCTGTCCCGGGTCGTCGACACCGACCCGGCCGCCAAGTGCGCGGCGAAGCGGGCCCAACTGGACGTCGACGCCGACGACGCCACGGGGAACTACAACGGCTTCTGGGCCGAGCGCGACTACGTCGCCGGGTCGCTCGGCGACGCGTCGAAGGTGCACGCCAGCGTCTTCGTCGTGCACACGGTCAACGACCTGAACGTCAAGCCCGACAACTTCTCCGTGTGGTGGCAGGCACTCGCCGACCGGAACGTGCCGCGCAAGATCTGGGTCGGCCAGTATCAGCACGTGGACCCCTTCGACTTCGAGGGGCGCCGCGACCTGTGGGTCGACACGCTGCACCGCTGGTTCGACCGCTGGCTGCTCGGCGTGGACAACGGGATCATGGAGGAGCCCCGAGCCGACGTGCAGGTCGGCCCGGCCGAGTGGATCACTCAGCGCGACTGGCCGACGCCGGCCGCCTCGACCCACTTCTTCCGCCCGTCCGCCGATGGTTCGCTGAACCTCAACCCCGGCAAGAACGGCGAGACCGCGAGCTTCACCGACATCCGCCAGTCGGAGGACGCGATGGTCGCCGACGTCGGCACGGCCAAGCCCGGACGGGTCGCCTTCACCACGGGTGAACTGCCGCGCGACCTGCGCATGTCGGGCACGCCCGAGGTGGACCTGCGGGTCTCGCTCGACAAGCCGACCTCGAACCTGACCGCGCTTCTCGTCGACTTCGGCGAGGACACCCGGGTCGACTGGCGCCGTGGACAGGGCATCACCACCCTCGCCCAGGAGGACTGCCACGGCGACAGCACCGCCGCCGACGACGCCTGCTACCGGAAGGTCGTCACCAACCTGGCCACGCGGCCGCTGGAGGTCGTGGCCCGCGGCTGGGCCGACGCGCAGAACCGCGACTCGCTCTCCGGGTCTTCGCCGCTGACCCCCGGCACGTACGCGCAGGTCAAGTGGAAGACCCTGCCGCAGGAGTACGTCTTCAAGAAGGGCCACAGGATCGGACTGGTGATCGCCGGCACCGACTCTAACTACAGCGGCGAGCGGGCCACCGGCACGACCGTCACCATCGACCTGCACAAGAGCCGGGTGGAGATTCCGCTCGTGCTCGGTGTCGGCCACGCGCTGAACGGCGGCGACATTCCCAAGGACAAGGGCACCTGGCACGGTCCCCAGCAGATCGACCTGCCGGTGCCGGACAACAAGCTCTACTGATCCCCTGACCGTCCTGTGACGCGGGCGCCGGGAGCCTCGTCCCGGCGCCCGCGTCTGAGGCCCCGCCTTCGTCGTAGTGTGATCGCATGACCGAGATCGTCGTGGAAGACGGCTCATGGACGGTCGATGTCGAGGCCGTGCGGATCACCCCCGGAAGCGGCCGCGACGTCCACGAGGTGCGCAAGGCCCTCGGGGACCTGGTGGTGCCGTTGGAGGCCGTGGCGGGCGCCGTGTTCGAGCCCTCCCGCAAAGGCGGGCACCTGCGGCTGCGGCTGCGGCCCGGCGCGGATCCGCTGACCGAGGTCGGCGCCGGGCTGCTGGCCGCCCCCGCCGACCCCTACCGGCTGGCTGTGCCCAAGGAGCGCAAGGCGGCGGCGGAGTACATGGCCGGTGAGATCCGCGATCTGGTGCAGCTGGCCCAGGTGCCGGAGGGGCCCTGTCCCGATTTCCTGTTGCCCGGTCCGGCCGTGCCGATCAGCGCCACGGCCGGTGACGGCACCGTGAGCTTCGACGGTGTCCGGGTCCGCCTGGAGTGGACGGGATTCGCGAAGACGGTCAAGCAGGCGGCCGGCGCACAGGAGTTCCGGCTGTCGGATCTGACCGGCGTCGAGTGGAAGCCCCAGGCGGGCCTGGCCTACGGAAGCCTGCGTTTCCACGTGCGCGGCGCAGGGCCGACCGGCCGGCCGGAGGAGGATCGGCGCTGCCTGTCCTGGGGGGTGCAGCGCTTCGGAGGGACGAGTGTCCTCGTCGGGGCCGCCGTGCTGGCGCGGCTGGCCCGCCACGCTCCGGAACCGCCCGCCGCACTGTCGCCGCCTGCCTCCGACGGGCGCGACCTGCTGATTCGGCGGCTCGGCGACCTGGGCGAACTGCACCGGAACGGAGTGCTGACCGACGAGGAGTTCAGCACGGCGAAGAAGGCGCTGCTGGACCGCATCGCCGAACTGTAGGGGGCGGGTTTCGATCTCTCCTGATCGGCAAGCTGGTGGATCCGGGATCACACCGACGGGAGAGGTCCCCGTGCGTTTCCACGCCGACCTGCACATGCACTCCAGGTACGCGTACGCGTGCAGCAAGAACAGCGACCTGGAGCAGCTGACCTGGTGGGCCCGGCGCAAGGGCGTCACGCTCATGGGCACGGGCGACTTCACCCACCCGGCCTGGCTGGAACGGCTGCGCACGGCTCTCGTGCCGGCCGAGCCGGGGCTGTTCCGGCTGCGCGACGACCTCGACCGCGAGGTCGCCGCCACGCTGCCGGACAGCGTGGCAGGCGCGCCCGTGCGGTACATGCCGTCGGTGGAGATCTCCACCGTCTACTTTCAGGGCGGCCGCTCCCGGAAGATCCACCACCTCGTCTATCTGCCCGGATTCGACCAGGTCGAGGAGTTCAACCGCGGCCTGGCCAAGGTCGCCGACCTCGGCGTGGACGGCCGGCCCACCGTGCGCATGAGCTCCCGCGAGCTACTGGAGGCCGTCCTGTCCTGCGGCGAGGGCGCCTACCTGGTGCCGGCGCACGTGTGGACGCCGTGGTTCGGCGTGCTCGGCTCGAAATCGGGGTTCGACAGCCTCGAGGAGTGCTTCGGCGACCTCACCGAGCACGTCTTCGCGCTGGAGACCGGGCTGTCTGCCGACCCCGCGATGATGTGGCAGGTCTCCGGCCTCGACGGATATCGGCTGGTCAGCTACTCGGACGCGCACTCGCCGCCCATCGTCGGCCGCGAGAGCACGGTCTTCGAGACCGACCTGGACTACTTCGCGATCGAGCGCGTCCTGCGCACCGGCGCCGGCCTGTGCGGCACGACCGAGTTCTTCCCCGAGGCGGGCAAGTACCACGTCGACGGCCACCGCAAGTGCGGCGTGCGCCTCGACCCGGAGGAGACCCGCGAGCTCGGCGGCCTGTGCCCGGTGTGCGGCAGGAAGCTCACGGTCGGCGTGCTCAGCAGGGTCGAGGACCTGGCCGACCGCCCGGCCGGCATGACCCCGCGCGGCGCGGCGGGCTTCCGCAACCTCGTCCCGCTCCCGGATCTCGTGGCCGAGATCCTGGGGGTGGGCCCGAAGAGCAAGAAGGTGAGCGCCGAGACCGACCGGCTCGTGGCCGCGCTCGGGCCGGAGCTCGCGATCCTCGGCGACCTTCCTCTCGGCGACATCGCCGCCCTCTCGCCGCCGCTCGCCGAGGCGATCGGCCGCCTGCGGAACGGCGAGGTGGCCAAGGACCCCGGCTACGACGGCGAGTTCGGCCAGATCCGCACCCTGGGTCCGTGAGGCGGCCGGTTGTGCGCCCCGCTTCAGGCAAACCTTTGATCATTTGTGCGGTATCTTCTGCCACCTCAGGATTGGGGTGCTGGATGGGGCTTTTCCCCGAAGAGAGCCAATGGGGACTGCTGACCGAGGCAGGGCTGCGGGAGGATTTCCAGGCCGCGTGGATCGAAGGCGACGACTTCGACGCGATCAAGGCCCAGTTGGGGATCGATCCCGCAGCGGTGCTCGAGTGTGACCTGGCCACCGCGTTGCGCTGGAGCACGATGGACGACCGCACCCGCGTCCTGTGGATGGGCGAGCACGCGCCCGGCTGGACGTTCGCCCTGACGCTCACCGGTTCGGCGGCCGACCTGAACCTGCCGGGCCGGCGGGTCTTCGACTTCTGCTACCTACGGGAGATCGACGAGTTCTACGGTGTCCCGGGCCTCTACCGCGAGGAGGGACTCGACGACCTGGAACTCAACGACGACCAGGGCGCCGAGGACGACCTCGAACCCCATCTGATCGCCGTCGGCCGGATCACCGGCAGGTTCGTCGACCGGGAGTGGCTCGCCCGGCGCCGCACCCTGTGCCGGATCGCGGCTGGAGCGAGGGCCTCATGACGGAGCAATGGCCCCTGCTGGCGGCGCGCGGGTTCGATGACATGTTCGCCGGGACCTGGATCGAGGGCGACGACCCCGACGAGATCGCCCGCGTCCTGGGCTCCGATCCCGCGACGGCGGTGCCCTGCGGCCTCGACGAGGCGATGCGGGAGTACGAGCCGTACGCGTTCAGGGAGCTCGTCTGGCTCGGCGAGCACTCACCCGGCTGGACCCACGCCATCACCATCGCCGGCCCGCGCCTGCGCACCGACGTGCTGGCCGCCACCGGGCGCAGATTCCTCCAGGTGGTGTGGGAGCCGTACGGCCTCGGCGTGCACGATCTGTACTACTCGGACGGGAGCACGGCCGGACGGCACAGCCCGACCGAGATCGCCGACCCCGGCTGGCCCTATCACCAGTACGCCACGGGACTCGCGCCACGCCGCCCCGGCCTGATCGACGTGTTCACGACGGGCGAGCCCGCCAGGCCCGAGGGCAGCCTCGGCCTGTGGCTGGACAACTGGCTCACCTTGGCGGGTCGCGTCTCGGGACGTCTCATCGACGAGCGATACCTCGACGCCACCCGGCGCCTGTACAGCGTCCCGATCTGACCAGGTCAGGTCAGAGGTAGGTGACGCCGGTCAGGGCCTCGGCGGCGGTCCACAGGCGGCGTCCGACGCTCGGGTCGGCCGCCTCCGCGCTGGGGCGGACCTCCACGACCCGGCCGCGCATCTCGAAGAGGCCGGACGGTCCGAAGAACTGACCGCCGCGCACGCCGGGCGCGGTCGCGGCGAAGAGTTGCGGCAGCGCCCCCCGCTCGGCCGGCTGCGTCACCAGCAGCCCGATCCGGGCGAAGATCCGCCCGGCCCGGGGGCGGTACTCCCAGGCCCGGGGGGTGAGATTGCTCCTGGACAGCCCGGGGTGGGCGACGACGCTGACGACCGGTGAGCCCGCGGCGCGTAGGCGGCGGTCGAGTTCGAGGCCGAAGGCGGTGGTGGCGAGCTTGGAGCGGCCGTACACGCGACTGGCGTTGAAGTCGCGCCGCGACATCAGGTCGTCGAAGTCGAGGTGGGCGTTCTTGTGCACGATCGAGCTGAGGCTGACCACCCGTGCGGCGTCCGCCCGGCCGAGATTGTCGAGCAGCAGGCCGGTGAGGGCGAAGTGACCCAGCATGTTGGTGCCGAACTGCAGCTCGAACCCGTCGGCCGTCGTGCGGGCGGGGCCGAGGAGGACCACACCGGCGTTGTTGACCAGCAGGTCGATCGCCGGGAAGCCGGCGGTCAGGTCCTTCGCGAACGCGTGCACCGACGCGAGTGAGGCCAGATCGAGCTCCCGCACCTCGATCTCGGCCCGTGGCGCGGAGCGCCGGATCGCCTCGGCCTCCCGCTCGGCGGCGGCGGTGTCGCGCACGGCCATCACGACGTGTGCGCCGTGCCGGGCGAGTTCGGTCGCGGTGACCAGGCCGAGTCCCGAGTTCGCGCCGGTGACGACGGCGACCCGGCCGTGCTGATCGGGGATGTGACTGGCGTTCCATTCGGTCATGGCGACGACGCTAGGACGGGGTCGCCGGGATTCGGTCGTACGCGTTTGCCTGGGAACGCCAGACCTACCTTCGGCGCGGACCGCACCGGCAGACTGCCGTCATGGCTGTCGACCACCCGTACGCCCGTGAGCTCGGCGATTTCCTGCGTGCCCGGCGCGGCCGGCTGCGCCCGCAGGACGTCGGCCTGGAGCCGGGGCCCCGGCGCAAGGTGGCCGGCCTGCGGCGCGAGGAGGTCGCGCTGCTGGCCGGGCTGAGCACCGATTACTACCAGCGCATGGAGCAGGGCCGTGAGGTGCGGCCCTCCGACCAGGTGCTCGACGCCCTCGCCTCCGCGCTCGATCTGGACGACGAGGAACGGCGGCACCTGTTCACCCTCGCCCGGGCGGCGCGGCGGCCGGCGGCCGTCCGTACGCGCCGCGCCCCGGAGCGCGTGCCGGACAGCACAAGGCGCCTGCTGCACGTCATGGGCACTCCCGCGGTCGTGCTCGGCCGGCACCTCGACGTGCTCGCGTGGAACGCCCTCGCCGAGGCGCTGCTCGGCGATCCGGCCACCCTGCCGCCGGGGCGGCGGAACATGCTCATGGCGCTGTTCGAGGATCCCGGGACCCGTGCGCGCTGCCCCGACTGGGAGACCACCGCTCTGCAGTACATCGGCATGTTGCGGGCCGCCGTCGCGACCGATCCGACCCACCCGCGCGCCACGACGATCATCGGCGAGCTGAGCATCCGCAGCGCGGACTTCCGCCGGCTCTGGGCCCGGCACGAGGTGCGTGAGACGGTCCACGGGACGAAGCTGTTCCGGCATCCCCAGGTCGGCGGGATCACCCTCGCCTGGGACGTCTATCCCCTGCCCGGCAACCCCGGGCCGGTCCTGCTCGTCTACACGGCCGAGCCCGGCACCGCGGACGACGAACGCATCCGGCTGCTCGCGTCCCTGCACGCCACCCGGGAGACGCGGAAAGCCCAGACCGAACGGCCTGGGCTTTCCGATGTGGTGCGCCGCCAGGGACTCGAACCCCGGACCCGCTGATTAAGAGTCAGCTGCTCTAACCAACTGAGCTAGCGGCGCAGAGCTCTTAGAGGTTATCGCACACCTCAGAGCGGTCAAAATCGGGCTAGAGTAGAACAACATTCGGTTATCAGCGGTTGGGAGCGCACATGTGGTTCGCCTCGCCTGACGAGGTCCGCGGGCGGCTGGCGGCCGTCGACTACCTTGCCGACGACGGCATCGCGACATCGGTGTTCCTGGCCGGGGCGCTGGGCAAGCCGCTGCTGGCCGAGGGACCCGCGGGGGTGGGCAAGACCCAGCTCGCCAAGGCCGTCGCCCAGGCCACCGGCGCCCGGCTCATCCGCCTGCAGTGCTACGAGGGCCTGGACGAGGCGCGGGCGCTGTACGAGTGGAACTACAAGAAGCAGCTGCTGCGCATCCAGGCCGACGACGGCGCCTGGGACGACATCTTCTCCGAGGAGTTCCTGCTGGAGCGCCCTCTCCTGAAGGCGATCAGGAGCGAGGAGCCCACCGTGCTGCTCATCGACGAGACCGACAAGGCCGACGTCGAGGTCGAAGGGCTGCTGCTGGAGATCCTGTCCGACTACCAGGTCACGATTCCCGAGCTGGGCACGATCACCGCCGCACGCCGGCCGTACGTCGTGCTGACCTCGAACGCGACCCGCGAGCTGTCGGAGGCGCTCAAACGGCGCTGCCTGTACCTCCACCTCGACTACCCCACCCCGGAGCGGGAGCGCGACATCCTGCTCGCCCAGGTGCCCGGGCTGCCCGCGGGCATCGCCGACCAGCTCGCCCGTACGGTGGCCACGCTGCGCGCGCTGGAGCTGAAGAAGTCGCCCTCGATCGCCGAGACCGTCGACTGGGCGCACACCCTGCTCGCGCTGGGCCGTACGGAGCTGGACGAGGCCCTCATCGGCGAGACGCTGGGCGTGGTGCTCAAGCACAACTCCGACCAGGTGCGGGCCGCCAAGGAGCTCGGCCTGCCCGCCCGGTGATGACCACGCCTCCCCCGCCTCCCCCGTCTCCCATGCCTCCCGCGTCCCTCGTGGACCGGCACGTCGGGTTCGTCCACGCCCTGCGGGCGGCCGGGCTGCCGGTCTCCCCGGCCGAGGGACTGGACGCGGCCCACGCGCTCATGGTCGTCGACCTGTCCGATCGGCAGACGCTGCGCGAGGCGTACGCCGCGACGCTGGTGAAGCGGCCCGCCCACCGGCCGGGCTTCGACACGCTCTTCGACCTGTGGTTCCCGCCGGTGATCAGCGGCGCCGAAGGCACCGCCGTCGCCGAGGACGCCGAGCTGCCCGAGCTGCGGGAGCGGCTGGCGGAGCTGCTGATGGGCGATCCGGCCGATCCCGCGTTCCGCGAGTTCGCCCGGGCCATGGTCGGGCGGTTCGGGCAGGTCCAGGCGGCCCCCGGCAGGCAGTCGTGGTTCTCCTTCCCCGTGCTGCGCGCGCTGTCGCCGGAGACGCTGGTGGCCCGGATGCTCGCCGCCATGCTCGACGAGCGCGGCGGCCTGCCGGAGAAGGTCGCCAGGCGGCACATCTCGCGGACCATCGAGGCCTTCACCGAGGCCGTCGCCGCCGACGTACGCCGCAGGATCGCCGAGGAGGCGGGCGTCGAGAAGGTCGCCAGGTCCGCGGTCCGGCCGCCGATCGACCAGGTCGACTTCCTACGCGCCACCAAGGACGAGCTGGCCCGGCTCCGCCGGGAGGTCTATCCCCTGGCCCGCCGCCTGGCCACCCGGCTGTCGATCCGGCACAGGCGCGGACGGCGCGGGCGGCTCGACTTCCGGCGTACGGTCCGGGCGTCGCTGTCCACGGGCGGGGTGCCGCTCACCACCTGTCTGCGCCCGCCGCGCCCGCACCGGCCCGAGCTGGTGGTGCTGTGCGACGCCAGCGACTCGGTCTCCACGTTCTCGCACTTCACGCTGTTGCTGACGTTCGCGCTGCGGGAGCAGTTCACCAAGGTGCGGGCGTTCGCGTTCGTGGACACCGTGGACGAGATCACCCGCCTGTTCGCCCCGGGCGCGGACGTGCTGGACGCCATCGGCCGCCTGACGAAGGAGGCCGACATCGTCAGGTTCGGCCGCACGGACTACGGCCACGTCTTCGAGCGCTTCGCCGAACGGTTTCCGGACGCGGTGGGCCCCCGGACGTCGCTGCTGATCCTGGGCGACGCCCGGTCCAACTACCAGGCCCCGGCGCTGGGCACGCTGAAACGGCTGGCCGGGCAGGCCAGGCACGCCTACTGGCTCAACCCCGAGCCCCGGGCCCAGTGGGACACCGGGGACTCGCTCGCCACGTCGTACGGCTCGGTCGTTCCCATGCACGAGTGCCGCAACGTCGCCCAGCTCGCCGCGTTCGTCGAGACGCTGGCCTGAGTCGATTCCCTTCGCCCGAATCGATTCCGGCCCGCGTCGGCGTGCTCAGCTCATGCGGCGCAGGATGCGGGCCGCCGTGCGGGCCAGCAGCTCGATCTGCTCCTCGTCGAACCCCGCGGACCCCTGGGAGCGGATCCAGCGGGCCACCCTGCGCGGGTAGGCGACGGTCAGCCCCTCGCCGTGCAGCACGCCGCCCCTGGCCTTGATCTTCCCGCCGTGCACGGCGAGCACCGGGGCGATCGAGACCTCGATGCCGGTCTCCTTGGTCAGCAGGGCGGCCATCGACCCAGCGGCCGAGATGAGGCCCTTGGCGACCGAGGTGCCGAACTTCTCGTCGAAGAACAACCGCTCGCCGTACCGCGCGATCAGGGTGTCGGGCGACCACGCCTCGTTGTCCACGATCCACACGCCGCCCGGCCCGATGACGAGGTGGTCGATCGACGCCTCGCCGGGCACGGCCCGGCCGTCCATCACCCGGTAGCCGTGCCGGCGCAGCCCGAGACGCAGCAGCCGTCCGGTGCGCACCTCGCCGCGGCGCTTGCCCCGCCACACGGCCGTGCGCTCGTGCAGGCGCCAGGCGACGAACAGGTCGGTGCCGCCCGCGAGGAGGGCCAGCCCGAGGCCGGCGCCGATCATGTTCAGCCCGAGCCGCGGGCCCACCAGGGTGCCGACCACGAACCCCGCGAAGGTGATGGCGGCCCGTATCCGGATGCGGTTCTTGCGTCCGGCGAACCAGAACGTCTCGTACAGGTTCTGCGGCGAGGCGCCGGTGAACTTCTCGTCCCTCGGGACGTAAATGGACCCACTGGGCACGCGAACCCCCCACACTAGGCATGCGGCTTTCTCCGGGATACCCGACCGGGAATCCCAACCCTCCTAAGGTGAGGGAAGTAGCGCAGTTACGCCAGTGCCGACACTTGACCGACCAGTCGGTATGCTTGATTCGAGAGACGAAGGAGGTCGGCATGGCCCGCCGCGTAACGGGGGATCGCGCGAACGGGGAGCACCCCGCGAACGGGTCCCTTGAGGAGCCGGTACGGCAGCGCCTGCTCGCCGAGGCCACCCGCCTGTTCGCCGAGCGGGGTTTCGAGAGCACGTCGGTGCAGGAGATCGTCGCGGGGGCGGGCGTCACCAAGGGCGCCATGTACCACTACTTCGACTCCAAGGACGACCTGCTCCACGAGATCTACGCCCGGGTGCTGCGCCTGCAGATGGAGCGCCTCAACCGGTTCGCCGACGCGGAGGGCCCGGTGGCCGAGCGGCTGCACGCGGCGGCGACGGACGTGGTGGTGACGACCGTCGACAACCTCGACGACTCCAAGATCTTTTTCAGGTCGATGCACCAGCTCGCGCCGGAGACGTACAAGAGCGTGCGGGCCGAGCGGCGCCGCTACCACGAGCGGTTCCGCGACCTCGTCGTCGAGGGACAGCGCGACGGCGTCTTCCGCGACGACATCCCCGCCGAGATGGTGGTCGACTTCTTCTTCGGCTCGGTCCACCACCTCGGCACCTGGTATCACCCGGAGGGCCCGCTGACCGGACAGGAGGTCGGCCGCCATTTCGCCGACCTCCTGCTCAACGCGCTGCGACCCTGAGCAGGCCCGGAAACACAGCTCACGCGGGTGCCGGGAGGTCGGCCGGGCCCGCCAGTGCCTCGCGGTGGTCGCCCGGCGTGCCCAGCGCGATCTGGTCGGCCTTGGCCCGCTTGAGATACAGGTGGGCGGGGTGCTCCCAGGTCATCCCGATGCCGCCGTGGAGCTGCACGCACTCCTCGGCCGCGTGCACCGCCACCGCTCCGCAGTGGGCCTGCGCCACCGCGACCGCCACCGCCGCGTCGTCGCCGAGCGGCCCCGCGGCGGGCGCCTCCGCCAGCCGGGCGGCCGCGTTGCGGGCCGCGGCCCTGGCCCCCACGACCTCCAGCCACAGGTCGGCCAGCCGGTGCTTGACCGCCTGGAACGACCCCACCGGCCGGGCGAACTGCCTGCGCTCCTTCACGTACGCGACCGTCGTGGTGAGGCACCACTCGGCCACGCCGAGCTGTTCGGAGGCGAGCAGCCCGGCGCTGCGCGCCAGCGCCTCCCCCACCCAGGGCGCCTCCATGCCGTCCCTCGTGGCGACGACGCGAGCGGCCGCCGAGTCGAACGACACGGTCGCGACGGGCCGGGTCAGGTCGAGTGAGGTGGCCGGCGTCACCCGCACCGCCTCTCCGGCGGCCGGAGACGCCTCCACCGCGCACAGGCCGGTGCCCTGCTTCTCGGACTGCGCGAGCCGTACCGGAACGAGCAGGACGTCGGCGGCCTCCGCGCCGATCACCCCGGTGACCGTGCCGGTCACCGTGCCGTCCTCGCCGAGGACGGCCCCGTCTCGATGCCACGGGGCCGGCGGCGCGTACGGCGAGGCGGCGAACGACACCGCGAGCGCGGCCGTCGCCTCGCCGGCGGCCAGCCGCCCCAGCAGCTCCACCGCGACGTCTCCCCGCGCGTTTTGCCCGGCGGCCGTCAGCAGGGCCTGGGTGGCCAGGACGGCGCTGCTCAGGTACGGCACGGGAGCTACGGCCCGGCCCAGCTCCTCCAGCACGACGGCGGCCTCGCGGGCCGACGCGCCGCCTTCACGGGAAGCGGTGCCGCCGAGCTCCTCCGGGATCAGCAGCCCGGCCACGCCGATGTCGCGGGCCAGCGCCTTCCACAGCTCCGCGTCGTACGGCGTGCCCGACTCCGTCGTCCGGGAGGCACGGTCGAGCAGGGCGGACGGGGAGCACTTGTCGGCGAGCAGGGCGCGCACGGCGGCCCGCAGCTCCTCCTCCACCTCCGTGTACAGCAGCGTCATCGGGGGAGGTCCTTCCAGGCGACGTCCTTGTCGGCGCGCGGCTCGGCGGGCAGGCCGAGGACGCGTTCGGCGATGATGTTGCGCAGGATCTCGGAGGTGCCGCCCTCGATCGAGTTGCCCTTGGCGCGCAGGTAGCGGTAGCCCGCCTCGCGGCCGATGAAGTCGACCGTGTCGGGCCGGCGGAACGTCCAGTCGTCGTAGGCCAGGCCGTCCTCGCGGAGCAGTTCCACCTCCAGGCCCGACAGCTCCTGGTGCAGCCGGGCGAAGGCCAGCTTCATGCCCGACCCCTCCGGCCCGGGATGCCCGGCGGCGAGCTGCTCGCGCAGCCGTACGGCGGTCAGCCGCATGACCTCCGAGTCCACCCACAGCTTGAGCAGCCGCTGGTGCAGGTCGTGGGTGCGCAGCTCGGGCCGGGAACGCCAGGTCTCGGCGACGACGCCCATCATCGTGCGACGGCTCGGCGTGCCGCCGATGGCGACCCGCTCGTTCATGAGCGTGGTCTGCGCGACCCGCCAGCCGTCGCCCACCTCGCCCAGCCGCAGCGAGTCGGGCAGCCGCACCCCGGTGAGGAAGACCTCGTTGAACTCGGCCTCTCCGGTGATCTGGCGCAGCGGGCGCACCTCGACGCCGGGCGCGTGCATGTCGCACACGAAGTAGGTCAGCCCGCGGTGCTTGGGCACGTCCGGGTCGGTGCGGGCCACGAGGATGGCCCAGCGCGCGGTGTGCGCGCTGGACGTCCACACCTTCTGCCCGTCCACCACCCACTCGTCGCCCTCGCGTACGGCGCGGGTGGCCAGCGTGGCGAGGTCGGAACCGGCGCCGGGCTCGCTGAACAGCTGGCACCACACCTCCTCGCCCGTCCACAGCGGCCGCAGGAAGCGCTTCTTCTGCTCCTCGGTGCCGAAGGCGAGGATCGTGGGGGCGGCCATGCCGAGGCCGATGCCGATCCGGCCCGGCTGGTTGTCGGGCGTGCCCTTCAGCTCGCGGTCGGCCACGGCCTGCAGCCCGCGGGGCGCGCCGAGCCCGCCGAGGCCCTCGGGGAAGTGCACCCACGCCAGCCCGGCGTCGAACCGGGCGCGCAGGAACTCCAGGCGGTCCATGGCCGCCGGGTCGTGCTCCGCGAGGAAGGCTCTGGCCCGCTCGGCGACCGATGCCTCATCCCATGTCACCAGCACATCACCCCATGTGTTTCTTGAGTTCGCGGTAGGCGAGCGACCGCTTGTGGACCTCGTCGGGGCCGTCGGCGAACCGCAGCGACCGCGCCCCCGCCCACAGCGCCGCCAGCGGGAAGTCCTGGCTCAGGCCGCCGGCGCCGTGCGCCTGGATGGCCTTGTCCAGGATCCACTCCACGGTCGCCGGACCGGCGATCTTGATGGCCTGGATCTCGGTGTGCGCGCCCTTGTTGCCGACCGTGTCCATCAGCCACGCCGTCTTCAGCACGAGCAGGCGCAACTGCTCGATGCGCACCCGGGACTCGGCGATCCAGTCCTGGATCACCCCCTGCCGGGCCAGCGGCTTGCCGAACGCCTCGCGCGACAGCGCCCGCCGGCACATCAGCTCCACGGCCCGCTCGGCCATGCCGATGAGCCGCATGCAGTGGTGGATGCGGCCCGGCCCGAGCCGCGCCTGGGCGATGGCGAAGCCGCCGCCCTCCTCGCCGATGAGGTTGTCCACCGGCACCCGTACGTCCTCGAACACCACCTCGGCGTGGCCGCCGTGGTCGGCGTCGTCGTAGCCGAAGACCGTCATGCCGCGCCGTACGGTCAGGCCGGGGGTGTCGCGCGGGACCAGCACCATGCTCTGCTGCCGGTGTTTGGGCGCCTCCGGGTCGGTCTTGCCCATCACGATGAAGATCTTGCAGTTCGGGTTCATCGCGCCGGTGATGTACCACTTGCGGCCGTTGATGACGTACTCCCCGCCGTCCCTCCTGATGGAGGTCGCGATGTTCGTCGCGTCGGAGGAGGCCACCTCGGGCTCGGTCATCGCGAAGGCCGACCTGATCTCTCCGGCCAGCAGAGGCTCCAGGTACTCCTTGCGCTGCCACTCGCTGCCGAACGCCGCGAGCACCTCCATGTTGCCGGTGTCCGGGGCGGCGCAGTTGGTGGCGGGCGGCGCGATGGCGGGCGACCTGCCCATGATCTCGGCGAGCGGCGCGTACTGCAGGTTGGTCAGCCCCGCGCCGCGTTCACCTGCTTTTTCGGAAGAGGGAAGGAAGAGGTTCCACAGGCCGCGCGAGCGGGCCTCGGCCTTGAGGTCCTCCAGCAGGGGCGGCGGACTCCACCCGCTGGCGGCCGCCTGTTCGTGAAAGGCGTGCTCGGCGGGGTAGACGCACTCGTCCATGAAGGCGAGCAGTCTCTCCCGATAGCGCTCCGTGGTCGCGTCGAACCCGAACTCCACTAGACCTCCATCAGCCCGCGGGCGACGATCGGGGCGACCTGGTCGCCGACCTCGGCGAAGCCCTCCCCCACCGTGAGCCCCTTCGTGTATCGGAAATGGATGCCCTCGGCGATCACCGCGAGCTTGAAGCAGGCGAGGCCGACGTACCAGCCGAGCCGGGACAGGTCACGGCCGGACGCCTCCCCGTAGTGGGCGGCCAGCTCGGAGCTGGGCGGCACCTCCCCGGCCGCTCCCCGGTCGAGCGAGGCGAACTCGCCGTACAGGAGGAACAACGCCAGGTCGGTGAGCGGGTCGCCGAGCGTGGACATCTCCCAGTCGAGCACGGCGCGCACCTCGCCGTCGGCGATCAGCGTGTTGCCGAGCTTGAAGTCGCCGTGGACGATCGCCGGCGCGCCGGAGACGGGCACGTCCCGGGCGAGCCGCTCGTAAAGGTCATCGATGCCGGGCACCTCGCGGCTGCGCGAGGCGTCGAGCTGCCGCTTCCACCGGGCGACCTGCCGCTCCAGGAAGCCCTCGGGCCTGCCGAAGTCGCCGAGGCCCACGCTCTCGGGGGTGATCGAGTGGAGGGCGGCCAGCACGTCCACCAGCCCGTGGGCGAGGGCGGGGGTGAGCGGCGGCTGCCCGCCCTGGACGTGTTCCATGACGTAGAAGGGCGCGCCGACGACCTCGGCGTCCCGGCACAGGTGGTAGGTGCGCGGGACCGGTACGCCGGTGTCCTGGAGCGCGCTCATGACCCGGTATTCGCGGCCCATGTCGTGCGCCGTCGCCAGGACGTGCCCGAGGGGCGGCCGCCGCACGACGTACGCGCTCTCGCCGTCTCCGACGACGTACGTCAGGTTGGACTTGCCCCCAACGATCAGCTCGGCGGTGAGAGGCCCTCGGGTCAGGCCCTCACGCTGGAGGTGTTCGGCAAGACGGGCGAGGTCGAGGCCGGGCGGGTCAGGGTTCACAGGGAAAGCATACCGACCAGCCGGTATGTGTGTCGACAGAGCCGGAAGTGGTCGTCCCCTATCGGGTCCGAGTGGCCCTCCGCTCGCACGATACGTCGCCGATAACGTCGTGAACATGACCGCGAAGATGCCCGCGCCGGCCGTGCTCGACGGCCGCGTCGTACGCCTGGAGCCGCTCTCCCCCGGCCACGTTCCCGACCTGTTCCTCGCGGCGCGGGACGAGGAGGTCTGGCGGTTCCGGCCGGAGCCCGTGCCGGAGACCGAGGACGACACGCGCCGGATGGTGGACAGACTGCTCGCCGATCCCCGCACCACACAGTTCGCGGTGGTCCTCAAGGAGACGGGCCGGGCGATCGGCTCGACCGGTTACTGGGACGTCGGCGGCTTCGACGAGAGCGTCGAGATCGGCTCCACCTGGTACGGCAGGGCCTACTGGCGCACCGCCGTCAACACCGAGTGCAAGATCCTGCTGCTCGACCACGCCTTCGCCCTCGGGTTCGCCCGCGTGGTGCTCAAGACGGACATCCGCAACCTGCGGTCGCAGGCCGCCATCGAGCGCATCGGCGGCGTGCGCGAGGGCGTGCTCCGGCGGCAGTACCGCCGCGCGGACGGCACCTGGCGCGACAGCCCCCTGTACTCGATCCTCGACGACGAGTGGCCCGCCCACCGCGCCCGCCTGCTGACCCCCCGGTAGATCACATGCTCGTGGCGACGCGAAGCAGGTCCCGGAAGGCGGCGTCCAGGTCATCGAGGGGCGGCACGCCTCCCGCGCCGACGACCGCGTCGAACAGCAGCCCCTCGACGTAGGCGACCATCTGGCGGCCGTGCCGTGCCGGGTCGGGCGAGCCGGCGGCGGCCAGCACCGCGGTGGCGAGTTCGCGGAAGCGGCGTCCTATCTCGTCGTAGGTCTTGCGCAGTTCCGGACGCCGGGTCGCCTCCAGGGCCAGCTCGTACCGCGCGATCGTGGTCTCCCGGTGCACGGTGACCGCGGCGTGCGTCATCCTCGCCAGGAGATCGGCCACCTCGTCCCGGGACACCTTGGCCTCGGGTGCGGTCGCGGCGGCGAAGACGGCCTCCTCGCGCTCCGCGAGCCGGGCCAGCGTCAGCTCGAGCAGCGCCGCGCGCGTACGCGCGTGGTTCGAGGTGGATCCCGGCGGCAGCCCGGCGGCCTCGTCGACCGCCCGGTGGGTGAGGCCGCGCATCCCCCGCTCGGCCAGGATCGCGATGGCCGCGTCGGCGACGAGGACCGCCCGCTGACTGCTCACCCTCACATCGTAGGGCTGGACTACGCCTGTAGTAAGCTTACTACAACTGTAGTAACAAGGAGGCGGGCATGGCGCACGCGGTGGTGATCGGGGCGGGCATCGGCGGGCTGACGGCGGCCCTCGCCCTGGCAGGCAAGGGGTGGTCGGTGACCGTCCTGGAACAGGCGGCCTCGATCGAGCCGGTGGGCGCCGGCCTGGCGGTCGCACCCAACGCGCTCAGGGCGCTCGACGTGATCGGCGTCGGCGACGAGGTAAGGAAGCTCTCCGCGATCCAGGGCCGCAGCGGCATCCGGGTGCCGGACGGCCGGTGGCTGTCGCGTACCACCGCGGAGGACGCCACCGCCCGGTACGGCGACCCGATCGTGCTGCTCGCGCGGTCGTCGCTGGTCGGCATCCTCGCCGAACGCCTCCCGCCGGGAGCCCTGCGGGTGAACACCCGCGTCGAGTCGGCCGACCCCGCGACCGGGCGCGTCACCCTGGCGGCGAGCGGCGCGGCGGCGGCGGAGACGATCGAGGCCGACCTCGTCGTGGCGGCGGACGGGATCAGGTCCCGGACCCGCGCCGCCCTGTTCCCCGGGCATCCCGCACCGGTCTACGCGGGCGTGACGAGCTGGCGGGCGATCGTGCCGCTGCGCAGTGTGACCGCGCCGCCGGCCGCCGTGACCGGCGCGTCGGAGACCTGGGGGGCGGGGCCGCTCTTCGGGGTCATGCCGCTCGCGGGCGATCAGGTGTACTGCTACGCCACCGCGCCGGTCCCCGCGGGGCTGCGCGCGGCGGACGAGAGGGACGAACTGCTCCGGCTGTTCGGCCGCTGGCACGACCCGATCCCCGCCCTGCTGGCCGCCGCGGACCCGCAGGCCGTGCTCCGCCACGACGTCCACTGCCTCGACACCCCGCTGCCCGCCTTCCACGCGGGGCGGGTCGCGCTGCTGGGCGACGCGGCGCACCCCATGACGCCCAACCTCGGGCAGGGGGCCTGCCAGGCCATGGAGGACGCCGTCGTGCTCGCCGAGCGCGTCTCGTCACACGAGTCGCCACACGCCGTGGACCCGGCCGCCGGGCTGGCCGCCTACAGCCGGGAACGGCTGGCGCGGACGACACCGATCGTCCGGCGGTCGCGGGCGATCGGCCGGCTCACCCGGTGGCGCAATCCCCTGGCCGTCACGCTGCGCGACGCCGCCATGCGCGCGGCGGGCCGGCTCGGGCCGAATGTCGCGATGCGGCAGTTCGACCCGGTCTTCGACTGGCGGCCCTGAGCGGCGTGGAGCTCAGGCCGCCTCGGACGCGACCACCGGTTCGCCGATCCTGTCCGGCTCGGCCGGTGCGGCGGCGGGCTTGGAATGGTCGGGGGCGAGACGTCCGAGCGTGATCGTCCCGGCGATCAGCAAAGCGGCCGCGAGCAGCGCGGGGATCACCTTGCCCGTTTCTGTGGGCAGCGACTCGCCCAGCAGCAGCGCCCCGGCGGTGACGGAGGTGATGGGGTCGACGACCTGGACCCCGGCGTAGGCGATGCCGAAGTAGCCCACGGCGTACGACTTCTGCAGCAGCACCACGGCGCAGACCAGCAGCACCGGGATGGCCAAGGTAAACCAGTGCAGCAGGTGGCTGAGGTCGCCTTCGAGCCCGCCACCGACGACCCGGACGAACGTGGACACGGTCGCGGTGACCGCACCGGCGCCGACCGCCATCAGCAGCGCCTTCGACGGGCCCTTGAGCCAGCGCGCCGCGGTGAACGTGACGGCGACCACCAGGCCGATGCACGCGATCAGCCCGAGGGCGTCCGCGTCCGACAGGACCGGGGTCACGTTGTGCGCCGGGACCAGCAGCATCAGGCCGAGCAGGCCCGCCGCCACCGCGATCGACCCGGCGATCTCGGCCCGGCGAGGGCGCCTTCCGTGCAGTGTGGCGGCGAGCGGCACCGCGAAGACGAGCGTCGCCACACTCACGGGCTGGACGACGACGAGCGGCGCCAGGCTGAGCGCCACCGCGTGCAGCGACGCCCCGGTGAAACCGATGATGCCGCCGATCCACCAGCGGGGCCTTCTGACGAGCGCGAGGGTCGCCCCCTCGCTCACCGCCTCGAACTGCTGCAGCGCCGCGCCCAGGGCGTACCCCAGCGCGCCGACGAGAGCGATCGCCACTCCCACCCAGGTCATGCGCGCCCGCCGGTGTGTCGAGAAATCACCACGCAAGCTTAGTGGGGCCCGGCGGGCGGCAAAGGAGCCCGCGACACAAGTGGGGCTTTCCGGGCAGATCCCGGGATCCGCGGCGGCGCGGATCCCGGGACCGGAGGACGTGCGGCTCAGCCGGCCGTCAGCACCCCGATCCGGTCCCCGGACAGCGCGAGCTGCTTGACGCCCCCGTCGTGCTCAAGCACCCACCGTCGCCGTCAGGCCAGGGACCAGATCAGGACCTCTCCGGGCACACGCAGAAAAGGTGACCCTCCGGGTCGGCGAGCACCACCCAGTCGCCCGGCTGGAACTCCGGCTTGGTCGCCCCGAGCGCGACGTACTCCTCCACCGCCTTGGCCACGTCGGGCACCCGGAAGTCGAGGTGGAACTGCTTGTCCCCACCGGGCCAGGAGGGGGCCTTCCGCTCGGGCACGCGCTGGAAGTAGATGCTCGTCGTGCCGTCGCCGATCCCGGCGTACTCCTCCTCGGCGTACTGCACGGGGAACCCGGTGATCTGTGAGTAGAACTCGGCGAGCCTCTTCGGCTCGGCGCAGTCGATGGTCACGGCGATGAGCTTCGCGATCGTTGTCATGGCCGCCATCCTGCCGTCTATTCCTGTCAGGGAGTGTCAGGTACCCGCACCACCGGAATCTTCGCCGATAGTGGGACCATGAACCGGGCATGTGGAACCAGTCCGGCAGGCGAGTCGTTGGAGCGGGTGTGGCGCGGGTAGGTGCATGGATCAGGCGGTTCCTGGACAAGCCGGGAAGTGTCGACCTGGCCCCTTTCCAGCGGATCGTCGCCGAGGCGGGCGAACTCGAGAGCGAGGTGGCCCGGCGGGCCGATCTCCGTCCCGCGGAGCCGGATCCCGCCTGGGTCGGCAGCGCCGACTTCTGCGCGGTGATGCGGGAGGCGGCCCGCCGGGCGCTCGGCCAGCGGCCGTACGACGTGCAGCTCGTGGGCGTGCTCGCCATGCTGGAGGGCAACGTCGTGCAGATGGCCACCGGCGAGGGCAAGACTCTCGTCGGCGCCCTGGCCGCGGCCGGGTACGCGCTGCGCGGCGCGCGGGTCCACGCGGTCTCGGTGAACGACTACCTGGCCCGCCGCGACGCCGAGTGGATGGGACCGTTGTACGAGACGCTCGGCCTCACGGCCGGGTGGATCGCCGAGACCTCGGCCCCCGAGGAGCGCCGGGCGGCGTACGCGTGCGACGTCACGTACGGGGCCGTCAGCGAGCTGGGGTTCGACGTGCTGCGCGACCGCCTGCGCACGGACCCGGCCGAGCTGGTCGTGCCCGCTCCGGAGATCGCGCTCGTGGACGAGGCCGACTCGGTGCTCGTGGACGAGGCCCGCGTGCCGCTGGTGCTGGCCGGCACGGCCGACCCGGGCACGGCGCTGCCCGAGATGGCGGCCCTCGTGCGACGGCTGTCGCGCGGCTACCACTACACGATCGACGAGGAGGGGCGCAGCGTCTTCCTCACCCCCAAGGGCACCGACACGGTCGAGAAGGCCCTCGGGATCGACCTCTACGAGCACCCCGGCGTGGTGACCCAGGTCAACCTCGCCCTGCACGCCCACGCGCTGCTGACCAGGGACGTCGACTACATCGTCAGAGACGGCCGGGTCCACCTGATCAACACCTCGCGCGGCCGGGTCGCGGTGCTGCAGCGCTGGCCGGACGGGCTCCAGGCGGCCGTGGAGGCCAAGGAGCACCTGCCGGCGTCGGAGACGGGCGAGATCCTCGACTCGATGACTGTGCAGAGCCTCATCCGCCGCTACCCGCGCGTGTGCGGCATGACGGGCACCGCGATCGCCGTGGCCGAGCAGCTACGGGAGTTCTACGACCTCAGGGTCGCGGTCATCCCGCCCAACAAGCCGTGCGTACGGGTGGACGAGCCCGACCGGATCTTCGCCACGCTGGAGGACAAGGACCGGGCGCTGCTTGAGGAGATCGAGACCCGGCACGCCACCGGGCAGCCGATCCTCGTCGGCACGCTCGACGTCGCCGAGTCCGAGCGCCTGGCCGGGGCCCTGGAGGCCAGAGGGCTGAGCGCGACCGTGCTCAACGCGAAGAACGACGCCGAGGAGGCGCAGATCATCGCGAAGGCCGGCCGGCGCGGCGCGATCACGGTCTCCACTCAGATGGCCGGGCGCGGCACCGACATCCGGCTCGGCGCCGGCGACCCCGGCGAGGAGCAGGAGGTCGCCGGTCTCGGCGGGCTCTACGTCATCGGCACCGGCAGGCACGAGAGCAGCAGGCTGGACGACCAGCTCCGCGGCCGGGCGGGACGGCAGGGCGACCCCGGCGGCTCGGTCTTCTTCGTCAGCGGCGAGGACACGCTCCTCACCGCGTACGCGCCGGACCAGTCGCTGCCTCGGGCCGGCCGCGACGGCGTCGTGACCGGCGCCGACGCCGCCGGGCTGGTGGCGCACGCCCAGCGCGTGGCCGAGGGCGTCAACCTGGAGATCCACCGCAACACCTGGCGCTACACGCGGCAGCAGGAGGGCCAGCGGGCGGAGGTGCTGGACCAGCGCGACCGCGTCCTGCACGGCGACACCGGGGCGCGGGCCCTGGAGCAGGCCTGCCCGGAGCGCTACCGCGAGCTGTGCGAGGAGGCGGGCCGGGAGGCTGTCGAGCGGGCCGCCCGGCAGATCGTGCTCTACCACCTCGACCGTTGCTGGACCGAGCACCTCGGCTTCCTCGCCGACCTGCGCGAGGGCATCCACCTGCGGGCCCTCGGCCGGCTGAACCCGCTCGACGAGTTCAACCGCGAGGCCGTTCCGGCCTACCGGGCCATGCTCGACGAGGTCGAGCGGCGTTCCAAGGAGACCTTCGAGAAGGCCGACGTCACCCGGGACCTCGCGGAGCAGGGCCTCAAGCGGCCCACGGCCACCTGGACCTACCTGGTGCAGGACAACCCGTTCGGCTCGGAGTGGGACCGCGTGCTCAAGCGCGTGGCCGGGACGCTCAAGCGCAAACGGTAGAGGGCCGCGGCGCGTCCCTATCGCTCGCGGTGGCGGCCCGCATGGTGGGCGTGCGCGGGGCGGCTCAGCACGGCCTTGGCGCCGACGGCGACGAGCGCGCACACGACGATCGCGACCGAGAACGCGGGGACGGCCGCATCTTCGAGCTGCCCGTCCACGGCCGACGCCGGAGTGAACGCCGGGGAGGCCGTCGCCTCACCGGTCCTCGCCGCCTGCACGGTCTTGGCGGCGGTCTTGGCGGCGGTCTTGGCGGCGGTCTTCGCGCTGGACGCGGGCGCGGGGGACGCGGCGCCCTTCCCCGCTGTCGTGGCCGAGAAGGGGAACATCCCGGCCCCGGCCGCCTGGATCCGCGTGGCGGGCTCGGCGGGCATCGCGGGGGCCACGGACGGGGCCACGGACGGGGTCGCGCCGCCGGCCGCCGCGGAGGCCACGGGCGCCACGGAGGCAGCGGGGGCGGCGGGGGCCGGGCTCTCCTTCACGCCAGGTGTGGACGCGGGAGCGGCGTCCCGGGGCGCGGCGGGAGCCGCGGAGGCAGCGGGCGCCGCGGGAGCCGCGGAGGCAGCGGGCGCCGCGGTGGGACACGGCGGCGGGGGCTCCGCGTGGTCCCTGACGCCGTACGCGCCCGTCGAGAACGGCTTGGGCGCGCCCGTCTTGCCGAGGCCCTTGCCCCACTGGGTGATCACGTACTTCACCGGGATGTGGCCGAGGCCGCCCGCGTCCTCGACGGTGAGCGAGTCAGTGTTCCAGGTGCCGCCGGTGAGTTCGGCGAACGTCTTGCCGTCGAGGTCGAGCATGACCCCGCTGCTGGAGGGCACGCCGGGGCCGCGGTCGCCGACGAAGAAGTCGGCCTTCTTCCCCTTGTAGATCACATAGCCCTTGGTGCCCATCGGCCAGCTCGGGCTGGCGGCCAGGCCCTTCTGCATCGGCTTCCCCGACGCGGGGGCGCCGGTGTCGCCGTTGATGCCCGACCCGTCGTCCCAGAAGTACGACGCGGTCGTCTTGCCGGAGTAAAGGACGGTCTCGCCGTCGGCCGTGGGGCAGCCCACCGCCGGGATCGCGGGCGCCTGCGGCGCGGGCGCGTCCGCCGCCTCGGGTTCGGCGGGCGCCTCGGCCGGCTCCGGTCCGAGGACGTCGCTCACGACGGTCGCGATGTCGGCGTGTGTGTGCTGGAGGCCCGCCGGGGCGGGGCGGGCGGGGGCGTCCTGCCCGTGCGGGGACACGGCGGTCGCGTGGTGCGTCTCGCCCTTCGCCGGGCTCGCCTGCTCCCGGAGGGCATCGTTGTGGGGGTCCGCGTAGCTGGAAATGGGGGATCTCCTGACTGGTCACGGTCGGGTAACCGGACACTAAACCAGGAACACCCCAAATCTCGACATTGCAGACAAAAGTTTTACTTTCTGGACGAACTTCCCATCAGGCAAAGTCAGATGTGGACGCGCCCCCCTTCCGGGGGGCTGGAGGGAAGGAGGGCACGCCACGTACCGGGATCAGGACGCGGCGGGCGGGCTCGCGCCCGGCCCCTAAGGAGGCCCGGGTGCCGTCGCCGTCGCTGATCGGGGACGCCCCGGTGGAGCGGTCCCGGGCGCTCCGGGTCCGGCCGACACGCAGGCCGGCGGACACGCGCCGGACCGAAGCGTCGTCAACGAGACCGGCCAAGGCAAGCGACGAACCCGTCACCCCCGCCGAGCTGGGCATACGAGCTGGGCGTACGGGCCGGGCACGGCTGAAATTTTCAGCCGCTACGCCTGTTCGCCGCGCAGGACGGCGGCGGGGATCGGGATGGCCGGGAACGGGTTGTCCGGCAGGAGGATCAACCGGCGCGGCGCGGCCCGCTCCGCGGCCTCCAGATGCAGCAGGGCCGTCCCGATGCCCGCGGCTCCCACCATGTATCCCGTGTCCGCCGTGACCTCTCCGGGCCGCAGCCGCCGGTACGCCTGGTACCAGCGGAAGCCGGCGTCGTCGCCCGCGGTCGCCCGCCCGATCAGGTCGATCGCGAGCGTGCGCGCGAAGTCGAGGTACGGCCCGTGCCCCGTGGCCGCGTACAGGCCCACGAAGCAGTCGATCAGCCCGGCGCTGCCGCAGCACAGGCAGGCCACGTCCCAGTGGCCGGGCGGCCGTGACCCGGGCACCCCGCTCTGCACGATCCCGTGCGCGAGCCGTTCCACCCAGTCGAGATCACCCGGGTCGCCGGTGACCCGGTGCAGTTCGTAGAACATCCGGGCCACCCCGGCGGAACCCGAGCAGAAGCCGAGGTAGTTGAGCCTGCGGCCCTGCGGGAGGTGATGCGGCACGAGCGCGCACTTGTCGGTGACCACGCTGACCGTCCGGACGAAGTCGGCGCCCCGGCGGGCCGCCGCGAGGAACCGCTCGTCGCGGGTCACGCCGTACAGGCGGGCGAGCAGGAAGGCCGTGCCCGCCGTCCCGGACAGGAACCCGGGGGTGACGGCGTCCACGGGCAGGTCGGGGCTGGCGTCCGCGCCGAAGCGGTGCCCGGGGACGACGAGGCCCGCGATGCGCTCCCCCGCCTCGATCGCCACCTCCTCGTACGCCGGGACGCCCAGGATGCCCGCCGCGTGCAGCAGAGCGAGCACGATCCCCCCGTCGCCGCGCTGCGCCGGGTCCCCTGTCCAGCCGACGCCGTCGCCCAGCGGACGGGCGTCGCGGACGAGGCGGTCGGCGGCGGCTCGGGCCGCCCCGAAGACCTCCTCGTCGCCGGTGGCCCACCCCGTCTCCGCCAGCACGAAGACCGTGCCCGCGAGCCCGTGGTAGAAGGTCGGGTCACGCTGCTCCGGCCAGGTGGCGGCGAGCCTGCGGGCTCCCGCGAGCGCGTCCCGCAGGTACGCCTCGTGGCCGGTGGCGGCGGCGAGTTCGAGGAAGAACAGCACGACGCCGGCCGCACCGGCGTAGAGGGAGGAGGCGTCACCGGCGCCGGACGACCGCCCCCGGGGATCGGGGTTGGCCCGCCATCGCCGCCCCAGGTCGTCGTCGACCTCCGCCGACCGCACCCAGCGCGCGGCCGTGACGGCGGCGGTGATAGGGCTCTCTCGGGGCCAGGCGCTCATCACCCCAGTCTCCCACAAAGCTGGTAGGAAATTAAGGCTACCACTCTTACAAACGAGAGCCTACGGGGAGTCGTACGCCGATCACACCGTCGGCGCGGGAACGTCGGGGTGGCGTGCCGTGACAACCGGGGCCGGCGGCGGCGCGGACGGGAGTCCGAGCAGTGTCCTGGCGTGGGCGATCGCGGCCGGCGTGTCCGGGAAGACGAGCCCGTCGCGGCGGAGGTGATCGGCCACCCCGAGCCCGCTGAGGACCTCGTCGTGACCCGGCCGGATGCCCGACAGCAGCACGGTGATCCCTCTGCCCTCCAGCCGGGTGATCACGTCGCCGAGGACGCCCGCACCGGTGGCGTCGATCGTGGACACGCGCGACATGCGCAGGACGACCACCCGCACGTCGGCGACCTCCGACAGCTCCAGCAGGAAGCGGTGGGCCGCGCCGAAGAACAGCGGTCCGTCGAACCGGTAGGCCACGATGTGCTCGGCCAGCAGGCGCCGTTCCTCGTCGCCGTGGTCGCCGGTCTCCAGCGGGACCTGCTCGATCTGGGCGCTGCGCGCGACGGCCCGCAGGGCGAGCACGATCGCGACGCCGACGCCGACCGCGACGGCGGTGACGAGGTCGAAGACGACGGTCACGGCGAAGGTGAGGACCATGACCGCGGCGTCGCCCCGGGTGGCCCGGGCGATCGCGCGCAGCGACCCGACCTCGACCATGCGGACCGTCGTGGCCAGCAGCACCCCGGCCAGCGCCGCGAGCGGGATGCGCCCCACCAGGCCGCCCGCGCTGAACACGATGACGGCCAGCACGACGGCGTGCGCGAGGGCGGCCAGGCGTGAGCGCGCGCCCGAGCGGACGTTGACGGCGGTACGGGCGATCGCGGCGGTGGCGGGGATGCCGCCGAAGAGCGGGGAGACGACGTTCGCCAGGCCCTGCCCGAACAGCTCACGGTCGGGGTCGTGGCGCTCCCCCACGCTCATGCCGTCGGCGACGGAGGCGCACAGCAGGCTCTCCAGCGCCCCGAGGGCGGCCACCGCGAGGGCCGCCGGGAGCAGCGACGTGATGGCGCCCGCGTCGAGGAAGCCCATCGACGGCGCGGGCAGCCCGGCCGGAAGGGTCCCGATGCGGGCGACGTCCAGCCCGGCGACCTCGGCCACGACCGTGGCCGCCACGACCGTGAGGAAGGAGAACGGCACCGCCGGCCGCCATCGCGCCCCCAGCAGCATGGCCCCCGCGACCACGAGCGCCATCACGATCGGCACCGGACGCGGGTCGCGCGCGAAGTTCGCGACCGCGTCGCCGGCCGCCTGCCACACCCGCTCCCCCTCGCCCTTCACGCCGAGCGCCGCGGGCACCTGCTGCAGCGCGATCACGACGGCGATGCCCGCCGTGAAACCTTCGATGACCGGGGTGGGCATGTAGCGGGCGTACCTGCCGACCCGGGCCAGCGCGAGCACGACGAGCACGATCCCGGCGAGCAGGCCGACCGCGAGAACGCCGCCCGGGCCGTGCGTGTGCACGATCGGCACGAGGACGACGGTCATCGCCCCGGTGGGGCCCGAGACCTGGAGGTTGCTGCCGCCGAAGACGGCGGCTATCGCGCCCGCGACGACCGCGGTCGCCAGGCCGGCCTGCGCGCCGAGACCGGATCCGACCCCGAAGGCCAGCGCGAGCGGCAGGGCCACCACCGCGACCGTGAGACCGGCGATCAGGTCCCGGCCGGGGCTGCGGCGGGCCGGTCGCCAGTCGGCGGGCGAGGGCAGCAGCCCCGCGACCCGCCCGTACAGCAGTCTGGCCGCGCCGGTCACTTCGCCGCCTCCGCCTGGAGCTCGGCCAGCAGCTCACCCTGACCAGTGATCATGTCGGTGAGGATCCGCCGGGCCGCCGCGAGCAGGTCCACCACGTCGGGGGTGGCCAGCGAGTAGACCACTGTGCCCCCCTCCCTGACCGCGCTCACCAGGCCGGTACGGCGCAGCACGGCGAGCTGCTGGGACAGGTTCGACTGCTCCACCTCGATCTCGCCGAGCAGTTCGCGGACCGGGCGGGGGCCGTCCCGCAGGAGTTCGAGCACGCGGATGCGCACCGGGTGTCCTAAGGTACGGAAGAAGTCGGCCTTGGCCTGATAGAGGGGAACGGGCATCGGGGTCACTCCGCCTCTCCCGCCGCCTCCAGGCTGATCCCGTGGTCGGCGGCCAGCCGCTTCAGGTTGTCCAGCCGGCCGGAGGCGATCTGGACTCCGTGCTCGTCGCCGGCCTCCCGCGCCCGCCGCAGTTCCTCGCGCGTCTCCCCGAGCCGGGCGCGCAGCTCCGCCGTGAACTCGTGCATGTCGTCCTCTCGTCCGTCCGGCGAGGACAGCATATTCCAATATGAAGAATTCTTCAATTCGTCACACACCCGGAGGGGGCGGGCTCAGGCGGGGCGCGGTGCGAAGGAACGCTGGTCGCGCCGCAGCGGATGGCCCTCGGGGATCTCGACCAGCACGATCGGCAGTCCGTCGGGATCCTCGATCCACATCTCAACCAGCCCCCACGGTTCGAGCCGGGGCGGCCGGGACACCGGCACACCGGCCTCCACCAGCCGGTCGTACTCCTTCTGGACGTCGCGCACCTGCATCCAGATCGCCGTGCCCGGCTCCACGGCGTCCGCGCCGCGCGGGGAGACCTCGAGGAGCCCCTGCCCCAGGAAGAACATCACCCCGGGGTCCTCGGCCGTCCCGAACTCCCGGCTGACGGCCAGGCCCAGGACCTCCCGGTAGAAACGGCGACTCTCGGCCCGATCGGCCGGCCGCAGAAGTATGCGGCTGCTCAGCACTTCCATGTGACCGTTGTGCCCATTCGGGGCATGCGGGTGAAGGACGGATTGGGGCAAGCGGCGGCCAAGGCGTGCACGGGCCTTTCGGCCCCTCCGGAAGTGACGGACCGCCGTGCCGCCGGAGGGATGGGAACGGCAGACTGGTCGCCGACGCCCGCTGAGGATCATTTTGGAGGTCCGCATGACTGAAGACACCGCGCCCGCCGGCATGCCGCGTCTGGACAGGCTCGACCGCGAGGAGTGCCTGCGGCTGATCTCCCCGGGCGGCGTGGGCAGGATCGCGTTCAACAACCCCAGCGGGCCGGTGATCCTGCCGGTCAACTACACCGTCGAGCAGGGCGCCGTGCTGTTCCGCACCGCTCTCGGCGGCCCGATGGACGCCGACCTGCGCACCGGGGTCGAGGGGGCCGACTTCATGGTGGCCTTCGAGGTCGACCAGATCGACGAGAGCACCCGGGAGGGCTGGAGCGTCCTCGTCCGCGGCGGGGCCCACCATGTGACCGGCGACGTGAACACGACGGTCGAGACCTGGGCGGGCGGCGAGCGCGAGCTGTACATCCGGATCGCGCCCGTCGAGATCAGCGGCCGGCGCATCCAGCGCGGATAGTCGCGTCATGGACGCCTGGGTCGTGGCCCGGCCGGGGCCGGTGGCGACGCGGCCGCTGGAGCGGGCCGTGCTGCCGGACCCCGTGCCCGGGCCCGGGGAACTGCTGGTCCGGGTCGAGGCGTGCGCGGTCTGCCGCACCGACCTGCACCTCGCCGAGGGCGACCTTCCCCCGAGACGGCCCCGTACGGTTCCGGGGCACGAGGTCGTGGGACGGGTGGCGGGGCTCGGCCCGGACACGGCGGGGCCGCCGGTCGGCACCCGGGTGGGGGTGGCCTGGCTGCGCTCGACCTGCGGCCGGTGCCACTACTGCCTGCGTGGCGCGGAGAACCTCTGCCCGGCGTCCGCCTACACCGGGTGGGACGCCGACGGCGGCTACGCGGAGCTGCTGACCGCTCCCGCGGCGTACGTCTACCCGCTGTCTGAGGACACCCCGGCGGAGACGCTCGCGCCGCTGCTGTGCGCGGGGATCATCGGATACCGCGCGCTGGTCCGCGCCGACCTGCCGCCGGGCGGGCGGCTGGGGATCTACGGGTTCGGCGCCTCGGCCCACCTGACCGCCCAGATCGCGATCGCCGAGGGCGCGACGGTGCACGTGATGACGAGGTCGGCGGCGGCCAGGGAGCTCGCGCTCCGGCTGGGCGCGGCCTCCGCGGCGGGCAGCGCCGATCCGCCGCCCGAGCCCCTGGACGCGGCCATCCTGTTCGCCCCGGTGGGCGACCTCGTGCCGGTCGCGCTGGGCGCGCTCGACCGGGGCGGCACGCTCGCGGTGGCGGGGATCCACCTCACCGACATCCCGGTGCTGAACTACCAGCGCCACCTGTTCCAGGAGCGGACGTTGCGCAGCGTCACGGCCAACACCCGCGCCGACGGGCGGGAGTTCCTGCGGCTGGCGGCCCGTCATCATCCACGGGTCACCACGACGCCCTATGCCTTCGACGCGGCCGACCGGGCCCTGGCCGACCTGGCCGCCGACCGGGTCGAGGGAGCGGCCGTCCTGCTCATGGACAGGTGACGGGCGGCACCGGCTCCAGATGGAACAGGCCGCCCTTCACGTCCTCGATGTCGGCGGACGGACGGGGCGTCCTCCCGGCCAGCGCCATCAGCACGTCGGTGGTGGTGACCAGGCCCCGCAGGATGTCGTCCGGCCCGAGCACGGGGACCGCGCCGCAGCCGGAGTCGGCCATCAGCGCGGCGATCTCGGAGAGCGGGGTGTCCGGGGCCGCGCGGGGACACCGCATGCCCCGCACGAGCGTGCGCACCTGCGCCCGGGACTGCTCGGCGGGTCCGCCCGACCAGTTGCCGGCGATGTCCTCCCGCGCGAGGACGCCGACGAGCCGGCAGTAATCGTCCACCACCGGCAGATGATGGACTCCGGCCCGCCACATCAGCTCCCACGCCATCAGCGGCGACTCCTCCGGCTCCACCGTGACGAGCGTCCGGGTCATCACCTCGGACGCCGTCATGGTCTCGACGCTCATCACTTCTCACCACCTTCCGCCGGACCGGTCCCCCACGGCCCGCCCGCGGAGACGACCCGGCTCACGTCGTCCGTCTCGTACGTCATGGAGGACTCGACGTCCACCACGCCGTCCACCTGCCAGACCTCGTCGATCAGGGCGCGGAGCTGGGACCGCCGCTCCACGCCGCCGTCGAGGTGGACGATCCCGTCCTCGACCCGTACGGCGCACTGCCGCGAATAGCGGGCCACGACCTCCAGGACGTCGTCACGGATGTCCTCCCCCGGCCGGCAGAACGCCCTGATCAGGTCCGACTGTTTGACCAGCCCGGTGATGCGGCCGCTCTGCCCGTCCACCACCGGAAGCTCCTTGATCCTGTTGCAGTGCATCAGCCAGGCGGCCCGGCGCAGCGGGGTGTCCTCGGTGACCGTGATCGCGGGGCTGGTCATGATCTGGGAGACGGTGCGGCCCCTCGCCTTCCTGCGCTCCCTGCGGCGGGACGGGCCCTCGATGAACAGGTCGCCGGGCCGCCGGTCCAGGTCCTTGAGCAGCAGGTCCTCGTCGCTCACCATGCCGATCACGCGCCGGTCCCCGTCCACGACCGGTACGGCGCCGACATGGAACCGGCACATGGCGGTGACCACGTCGCTGAAGGAGGCCGTCGCCTCGACCGCCACCACGAACCTGTTCATGACGTCCCGGACGGTCATCGGCATGGCGTCCTCCTTCGTCTCCCCCAGCCTTGGCCACGACCGGCGGCGGGGCGACCGGCGAACGTCACCGCACTGTGGGACCTATGTCCCGGGAGTGCCATCTGTCAGAGGTCCGCCAGTACCGTGTGAGATGTGCAGAATGCCGCGATCCTTACCGTCGACGACGACCCTTCCGTCTCCCGGGCGGTGGCTCGTGACGTCCGCCGCCGATACGGCGACCGCTACCGCGTGATCCGGGCCGAGTCCGGCCCCAGCGCGCTCGACGCGCTGCGCGAGATCAAACTGCGCGGCGAGCAGGTCGCCGTCATCCTGGCCGACTACCGGATGCCCCAGATGAACGGCATCGAGTTCCTCGAGGCCGCCATGGACGTCTTCCCGCTGGCGCGCAGAGTGCTGCTGACCGCCTACGCGGACACGGACGCGGCCATCAACGCGATCAACATCGTCGACCTCGACCACTACCTGCTCAAACCGTGGAACCCGCCGGAGGAGAAGCTCTATCCGGTGCTGGACGCGCTGCTGGAGTCCTGGCTCGCCGCTCCCGTCGTGACGATGCCGGAGACCAAGATCGTGGGCCATCGCTGGTCGGCGCAGTCGTTCGCGGTGCGCGACTTCCTGGCCCGCAACCTCGTGCCGTACCGCTGGCTACGCGCCGACGAGGCCGAGGGCGCACGGCTGCTGGCCGCCGCCGGGATGAGCGAGACGGACGTGCCCGTGGTGATCACCACGGACGGCAAGGCCCTGGCGCGGCCCACGGAGGCCGATCTCGCCGCGCACGTCGGCATGGCCACCACCCCGGCCTCGGAGGTCTACGACCTCGCCGTGATCGGCGCGGGCCCCGCGGGCCTCGGCGCCGCGGTGTACGGCGCGTCCGAGGGGCTGCGGACCCTGCTCGTGGAGCAGCGGGCCACCGGCGGGCAGGCCGGGCAGAGCAGCCGCATCGAGAACTACCTGGGCTTCCCCGACGGGGTCTCCGGCGCCCAGCTCACCGACCGCGCCCGCAGGCAGGCGCTGAAGTTCGAGGCGGAACTGCTCACCACCCGCGAGGTCGTCGGCCTCGACCGCAGCGGCTCGGCCACCCTGCTGCGCTTCGGCGACGGCACCGCCGTGACGGCGCACACGGTCGTGCTGGCGACCGGGGTGTCGTACCGGCTCCTGGACGCGCCCGGCCTGGCCGACCTGACCGGCCGGGGCGTCTTCTACGGCGCGGCCGCCACCGAGGCACCGAGCTGCGCCGGCGAAGAGGTCTACATCGTGGGCGGGGCGAACTCGGCCGGGCAGGCGGCGGTGTACTTCTCCCGGTTCGCCCGCAAGGTGCACATCCTCATCCGGGGCGACGACCTCACCCGGTCGATGTCGCGCTACCTGATCGACCAGATCGAGGCCATTCCGGCGATCGAGGTCCATCCGCGCACCCAGGTGGTCGGCGGCGAGGGCCGCGACCACCTTGAGCGCCTGATCCTGTGCGACGGGCGGACCGGCCGGACGACGTCCGTGCCGGCGTCGTGGCTGTTCGTCTTCATCGGGGCGGAACCGCGCACCGACTGGCTCGGCGACGTGGTCGCCCGCGACGGAAGCGGCTACGTGCTGACCGGCTCCGACCTGCTCGCGGACGGCCGCCGCCCGCCCGGGTGGACGCCCTCCAGGGACCCCTACCACCTGGAGTCGAGCATGCCCGGCGTCTTCGCGGCCGGCGACGTGCGGGCCGGTTCGGTCAAGCGGGTCGCCTCGGCCGTGGGAGAGGGCGCCATGGCGGTCTCGCTCGTGCACCGCTATCTGGAGGACAGATGACCGACCAGCCGAGTGAGCCGACCCTGTCGCCCGGCGAGCTGCGCACGCTCTTCCTGTTCGAGGCGCTGAACGAGGCGCAGCTCGCCCGGCTGTCGGAGGCGGGCCGGGTGGAGCGGCGGCTCGCGGGGAGCAGCGTCTTCCAGGAGGGCGAGCCGGCCACCTGCTTCTTCGTGCTGCTGAGCGGTGCGGTCGCGATGAGCAGGCGGGTGCAGGGCGACGAGGTCGAGGTGAGCCGCACTGACCAGCGCGGCGTGTACGGCGGCGCCACCCAGGCGTACATCACCGGCGAGTTCTCCCAGCTCTACCTGAACACGCTGACCGCGCTCACCGACGCCGAGTTCTTCGTGCTGCCGGCCGAGGTCATCGGGGCGTGCGTGCGCGAGTGGTTCCCGATGGCGATGCACCTGCTGGAGGGGTTGTTCCTCGGCATGCGCGCCACGCAGACGATCGTCGGCGAACGGGAGCGGCTGCTCGCGCTCGGCTCGCTGTCGGCCGGACTGACGCACGAGCTGAACAACCCGGCGGCCGCCGCCGTGCGCGCCACGTCCGCGCTGCGCGGGCGGGTCGCGGGCATGCGGCAGAAGCTCGCCATGATCGCCGACGGGCGGCTGGACGGCAGCCAGCTGCACGACCTGGTGGAGCTGCAGGAGGACGCGGTCAAGCGCGCCGCGTCCGCCCCCGAGCTGTCCCCGCTGGCGCGGTCCGACGCCGAGGACGCGGTGGCCGACTGGCTGGACGACCACGACATCGTCGGCGGCTGGGACCTGGCGGCGACGCTGGTGGCCGGGGGCGTCGACGCGGCCTGGCTCGACCAGATCGCCGGGGCGGTGGGCGAGGACAACCTGGAGCCGGCGGTCCGATGGCTCACCTACACCGTCGACACCGAGCTGCTGATGTGCGAGATCGACGACACGGTCAACCGGATCTCCGGTCTGGTCGCCGCCGCGAAGCAGTACTCCCAGCTCGACCGCGCCCCGCACCAGACCGTCGACGTGCACGATCTGCTGGACGCCACGCTGACCATGCTGCAGGGCAAGATCCCCGAGGGCGTGCGCACGGTCAAGGAGTACGACCGGTCGCTGCCGCCCATCCCCGCGTACGCGGCGGAGCTGAACCAGGTGTGGACCAACCTCATCGACAACGCGCTCGGCGCGATGGACGGCGCGGGCACGCTGACCCTCCGTACCCGGCGGAAGGACGGCCACCTGATCGTCGAGGTCGGCGACACCGGCACCGGCATCCCGCCCGAGGTCCGGCCCCGCATCTTCGAGCCGTTCTTCACCACCAAGCCCGTCGGTGAGGGCACCGGTCTGGGCCTGGACATCTCCTATCGGATCGTCGTCAACAAGCACCACGGGGACATCCGGGTGGAGTCGCGCCCCGGCGACACGAGGTTCCGGGTCTACCTGCCCATCGCGGCCTGAAACCGGCCGCGCCGGCCTGACCGTACAGTTGGGGGCATGGGCATGGTCAGCACCGTGGGTCTCGTCCTGCATCCGCAGCGCGACTCCAAGGAGGCGATCGACACGATCGTCGAGTGGGCGCGCAAGCGGGACGTCACGGTGCTCGGGCTGCCCGACGAGGTGGGGCGCATCGACTGCAGCGCGGTCTCGGTGGACGCTCCGACCCTGGCCAGGCGGTCCGACCTCCTCGTCAGCCTCGGCGGCGACGGCACGATGCTGCGCACGATGCGCCTGATCGCCGGGCGGCCGACCCCCGTCCTCGGGGTGAACCTGGGACGCCTCGGCTTCCTCGCGGAGATCGACGTGGACGAGCTGGCGCCCGCGCTGTCGGCGATCGACGAGCACAGATACACGGTCGAGCCGCGCATGGCGGTCCGGGCGACGAGCCACGACGGCCGGATGGTGACGGCGTTCAACGACATCGCCCTCGTGCGCATCCCCGGCGACGGGCTCGCGGCCGTCGCCGTCTCCGTCTACGGCGAGCCGTTCGTCCGGTACGCCGCCGACGCCGTGATCGTCTCCACCTCCACGGGGTCCACCGCGTACAGCTTCTCGGCCGGCGGCCCGATCGTCTCCCCGACCGTCGAGGGCTTCCTCGTCGTCCCCGCCGCCGCCCACTCGGCGTTCAACCGGGCGCTGGTCCTGTCGGCGGACGAAGAGGTGACGCTCGACGTGCTCTCCACCAGCGGACAGCTCGCGCTGGAGGTCGACGGCACGATCGGCGGCCACCTTGGCCCCGGCGACCGGCTCACCGTGACCGCGCTGCGCGCCGCCGCCCGCGTCGTACGGCTCGGGACGACCACCTTCTACGAGCGGGCCCGCCGCAAGCTGCGCGTGAACGGCAGCGTCGAGGTCGACTGAGCCGCCCTCCGGGACTGATCAGGGGGACGGCGTGGGCGCCCACAGGCCCGCCGCGGTTCCGTCGCGCACGTGCCCGCGATAGGTGACCACCTTGCCGTGGATGACGGCGAGGCTCGCGTTCAGCTCGGCGATCCGCGCTTCGACGGCCCGCTCGTGCTCCTCCAGCAGGGCGAGGCGCTCGGACTCGTTGCCCGGCCCCGACCGGACGAGCCCGGCGAACCTGCGCAGCGTGGCGATGGACATACCGGAGTCGCGCAGCCGGTTGCACAGGACCAGCCACTCCACGTCCGCCGGGTCGTACACCCGCCGCCCGCCCGCCGATCGGGGGATCGGACGCAGGAAGAGCCCCTCGCGCTCGAAGAAGCGCAACGCGTGCACGCTCAGCCCGGTCGCCTCGGAGACCTGCCCGATGGACAGGGCATCCGTATGCCTGGTCATCCGGCGAGCGTACAGCTTGACCTAGAGCACGCTCTAGTTCCTAGCGTCCTCCCCATGACGGCACAGCACAGGATCGGCAGTGGTTTCGGCGCCCGCAGCACCGCGCGCGAGGTGCTCACGGGAATCGACCTGTCCGGGCGGACGGCCCTGGTCACCGGGGGACACTCGGGGCTCGGCCTGGAGACGACGCGGGCGCTGAGCGCGGCGGGGGCCCGCGTGATCGTCCCGGCGCGCAGACCGGCGGCGGCGAGGGAGGCGCTGCGCGACATCCCGCGTACGGAGACTCACGAACTCGACCTGGCGGACCTGCGCGGCGTCCGCGTGTTCGCCGAAACTCTCGTGGAGACCGGCAGGACCATCGACCTCCTCATCGCCAACGCCGGGATCATGGCCTGCCCGGAGACCCGCGTCGGCCCGGGCTGGGAAGCCCAGTTCGCGGTCAACCACCTCGGTCACTTCGCCCTCGTCAACCGCCTGCGCCCGGCTCTGGCCACCGGGTCGCGGGTCGTGTCGGTGTCCTCGGGCGCTCACTTCGCGTCCGGGATCCGGTGGCACGACATCCACTTCCGCGACGGGTACGACAAGTGGGCGGCCTACGGGCAGTCGAAGACGGCGAACGTCCTGTTCGCCGTCCGCCTCGACGCGCTCGGGGCCGCCGCCGGCGTACGGGCCTTCGCCCTGCACCCCGGCAGCATCCTCACCCCGCTCCAGCGGCACATCCCCCGTGCGGAGCAGATCGCCCTGGGCTGGGTCTCTCCCGGCGGCACGCCGGCGGAGGACTTCAAGACGCCGGAGCAGGGCGCGGCCACGACCGTCTGGGCGGCGACCTCCCCCCTGCTCGACGGTCACGGCGGGGTCTACTGCGAGGACTGCGACGTCGCCGAACTCGCCACCGGCGACACGACCGGCGGACGGGTCGCGCCGTGGGCGGTCGACCCCGGGGAGGCGACCCGGCTCTGGGACCTGTCCGCCGAGCTCACCGGCGTCGACGCGTTCTCCTGAGGCGCGCTTCGCCTCCTCCGGCGGCGGGCGGCGCGTCGTGACGGGCCGCCCGCCGCCGTGACGGCGGGAGGACTACAGCAGGTTCTCGATCTCGGCCAGTTCCTCCGGCGTGAGCGGGGGCGCGTCGAGGGCCGCGATGTTCTGTTCGAGCTGCCCGACCGAGCTGGCCCCGACCAGCACGGACGTGATCCGCCGGTCGCGCAGGATCCACGACAGGGCGAGCTGGGCGAGCGTCTGGCCGCGCTCGTGTGCGATCTTGTTGAGGCCGCGCAGGGACTCCAGCAGCTCCGGGGTGAGCCGGTCGCGCGTGAGGAAGTGGCCGATCGCCATCCGAGAGTCGGCCGGCACCTCGCCGTCGAGGTAGCGGCCGGTGAGCAGGCCCTGCGCCAGCGGCGAGTAGGCGATGCAGCCCGATCCGGCCTGCTCCAGCGTGTCGAGCAGCCCGTCCTCCACCCAGCGGTCGAGCATCGAGTAGCGCGGCTGGTGGATCAGGAGCGGGGTGCCCAGCTCGCGCAGCACGGCGGCGGCCCGCTCGGTCTGCTCGGCCGAGTAGTTCGAGATGCCCACGTAGAGCGCCTTGCCGGAGCGCACCGCCGTGTCGAGGGCGCCCATCGTCTCCTCGATCGGGGTGTCCGGGTCGGGCCGGTGGGAGTAGAAGACGTCGACGTAGTCGAGGCCCATGCGGCTCAGCGACCGGTCGAGGCTGGCCAGCAGATACTTGCGCGACCCCCACTCGCCGTACGGGCCGGGCCACATGTCGTAGCCCGCCTTGGTCGAGATGAACAACTCGTCGCGATAGGGCAGGAAGTCCGCGCGCAGGTGGCGGCCGAAGTTCTCCTCCGCCGAGCCGTACGGCGGGCCGTAGTTGTTGGCCAGGTCGAAGTGGGTGACGCCGAGGTCGAAGGCCCGGCGCAGGACGGCACGCTGCACGTCGAGGGGGTGACCGTCGCCGAAGTTGTGCCACAGGCCGAGGGAGATCTCGGGAAGCAGCACCCCGCTCCTTCCGCTGCGCCGGTACCGCATGTCGTCGTACCGGGTGGGGGCGGGGGCGTAGGGGTTCGGGATCATCCGCGACCTTTCCTCGTGCGACCGTGGCCCGTCCTTTGCCCGGGCCTTGCTCCAGCAGTACCAGGAAACCGCACGTGTCAACGGCCGGGCAGGCGGGGGCGGCCGGACGCCGAGGGCCGGCGGGGTGCGGGCCGGGCAGGTCAGAGCGGGGGTGCTCCGCCGCGTGCCGTCACCGTACGCCTCTCGGCCGGAACTGGACGCTGATGCGGGCGCCGATCACCTTGGCGGACTTCGGGATCGCGTGCTCCCAGGTGCGCTGGCAGCTCCCGCCCATGACGATGAGGTCGCCGTGGCCCAGCTCGTGCCGCAGCGTCGGGCCTCCCCCGCCGCGCGGGCGTAGCAGCAGCGGGCGTGGCGTGCCGACCGACACGATCGCGACCATGGTGTCCTGCGTGCTCCCGCGCCCGATCGTGTCGCCGTGCCAGGCGACGCTGTCCCGGCCGTCCCGGTACAGGCACATGCCCGCCGTACGGAACGGCTCGCCGAGCTCCTCCTCGTAGTGGGCGTTGAGCAGGTCCCTCGCCTCGGCCAGGACGGGATCGGGCAGTTCTTCGCCCTCGTCGTAGAACTTCAGCAGCCGCGGCACGTCCACGACCCGGTCGTACATGTGCCTGCGCTCGGCGTGCCAGGGCACCGCGTCGAGGAGGCGTTCGAAGAGCGCGTCCGCCCCCTCGATCCAGTGTGGCCGGACGTCGATCCAGGCGCCCCGGTCGAGCGGAGTGCGCCGCACCGACGAACCGAGCGAGCCGACATGAATACCCTCGCCCAGTCCGGGAACCCCCTCGCCCAGTCCAGGAACACAGTCCAGCAGCGACGCCTGAAAAGCCCTCATGGCCCCAGCATATTCAAACATTCATTCGATCATGCCGGGGCCGGAGGGATGGTGCCATCTGGTCACAGCAGGCGGACGGGACAGCCCAGCTCGCCGCCCACGCGGTCGAGCAGGACGGCGAAGCCGTCGCGCGTCCGCGGTCCGAAGCGCCGGAAGAACCCGTTGGCCAGGGGAACCCCCCAGCGCAGACGCTCGGCCACGTTGCGGACCCGGTGGACCAGCAGTGTGCCGGCCGGATCGGGGGCGAGGCGGTATTCACCGCGGTACCACCAGCCGCCCTGCACGGCCAGCCGGTCCGGGCCCACCTCGACCGTCATCGTGTGCGCGGGCGCGGCGAGCACGAACCGGTCCGGTCCGCCCGTGAGCGTTCCGCCGTGCTCAGCCAGCAGGAAGCAGTTGTGCCGCCCCACCTGCCCCGGCCGTACTCGCAGGATGAGGCCGGCCACCCGGTCGACCGGCGCCTCGACGACGCCGCGCACCTCGCACAGCAGGGTCCCGGCAGACGTCGTCACGGCGCACCGATCCGCGTGTTCTGGAACGACGCGAGGCGCCAGCCGTCGCCCTTCCTGACCGCGGTGAACGTCATGATCGAGTCACGGCCCGGATCGGACCCGCCGTCCGGCAGGGACGATCCCCCGGTCGTCACGACCAGCGCCACGTCCGGGCTCAGGAGGCGGATCCTCCGCAGCGGCGCCGCCGCGGCCGGCGCGACCAGCCGGGACCCCTTCAGCGGACCCTCGAACAGAGCCCGGTGGCTGTCCTCGATGGCCCGGCGGCCCTCCATGCGCGCCCCGAAGTACGTCACGTAGTCGGCGTCCTCGGTGAACAGCCCCGCGAAGGCGGCGGCGTCCCCGTCGTTCCAGGCCGCGGTCAGCGCGTCCAGCAGGCGGCGGACGTCGTCGGACACGGTTTCCACCACGGTCTCGGACATGGTTGCGACTCCTCTCGGAAGACCGCGAAGCCGCCTATCCTTCTGAGTGCGAGCCCTGATCGGCCGCTTCGCGGTGGTCGGGTCGGGCGCCGGCCGGATGTTGGCGCATCCGGCCGGCGCTTCACTGCCGGTCGAGCTGTCCGGCGTTCGTCTCGGTGCTCCAGGCGATCCGGCCGGATCGGATCTCGGCGAGGGTCGCGCGGACCCACTCCAACTCGGCGGCCTTCATCGCCCGGTCGTAATCCACTTCGAGGACCAGCACGCGCGGCAGGCCGGAGCCGCCCAGCGTCTCGATGTGCGCGTCGGCGGCGACGATCGCGCCCTCCAGCGTGGCGGCGCGGGTGCTCAGCGCCCGCTCCGCCTCGGGGACGGGAAGGCATCCCATCAGGGACACCGCGGCCAGGAAGACCTTGGTGTCGCCGTCCGGCTGTTCCAGCAGACGGCGCAGCCGGGAGCTCAGCTCGGCCCGCCCCTCCTCGGTCACCCGGTAGACCGTGCGTTCCGGCCGGCGACCCTCCCTGCTGGTCTCGACCGGAGCGATGAGCTCGTCGCGGGCCAACCGGTCGACCGCGTGGTAGAGGCTGCGCGGCAGGCCGCCGATGTAGTCCTTGTGCGTGTCGATGACGAACCGGTGCAGCTCGTAGGGGTGGGCGGGCCGCACGGACAGCAGGGCGAGCACCGTGAGCCCGACCAGATCCCTGTCCGCCCGCCCCATCACTCCCCCATCGCCTTATTGCAATCCGCACTATAGCGAGACGCAATGCGATGGGGAACCCCCCTGCGCCGAGGCACACCGACGGCGCCGGTACGGCCCGTGATCCTCGACACCCCCGGCCTCGCGCACGGAGATCGAGTCGAAGGGACACACCCCAATAAGTCATCATTTGAGAGGAATTGTCGCATTGCCATTTGTTGCCGAACAGATATTTACGGTGGTAACCATTCACTGACGGAAACGCGTCCAACACCGTTACACCAATGGTCGGCAAACAACCCGAGCCGCCGCGAGGAGAAGGTGCACCCGATGACCGATCAGACGTCCGACGCCCTCGTCACACCCGATGCCACTCAAGCCCCCCTCGCACATGAGGGCGACGTTCGCGGGACCCGGAAGACGCCCGCCACCCCCCGGACCATGCCGAAATGGGAATCCGAGGCGCGCACCCGCATTCGTACGGCGATACGCCGGTACGGCAAGCCCCTCAGCGATCTCATCGCCCGCGACGCCAACGAGGGCGACACCCGCCTGCTCGTCACCGATTTCCTCTGCGAGGGGCTGGGGTACGACAAATACGAAGATCTGACAACCGAATACCAGGTAAAAGGCGAATTCGCCGACTACGGCATACGCGTGGACAAGCAGCTGGCCGCGTTCATCGAGGTCAAGCGGTGCACGCAGAAATTGGGCGTCAAACACCTGCGGCAGGTGCAGATGTACGCGGTGAACGAGGGCGTCGAATGGATGGTGCTGACGAACGGGCAGGTGTGGCAGGTCTACCGCCTCACCGGCGGCCTCCCGGTCGTCGTCGACCTGGCTCTGGAGGTCGACCTCCTCGACGAGGGAGGGCTGAGCGGGAAGGCCGACGCGCTCTTCTACCTCAGCAAGGAGGCGTTCAAGCGCCGGCTGATCGACGACCTGTGGAAGGCCCGTGCGGCGACGGCGCCGAAATCTCTCATCCGCGTTCTCCTCACGCCCGTGATCCTCGACGCCGTACGGAAGGAACTGCGGCGGCAGACGGGACACAATGCGGACGAGAAGGAGATCGAGCGCATCCTCCAGGCGGAGGTCCTCAGGCCCGATCTCCTCGCCTGAACAGCGGAGGGCAGGGGCGGATGGATCTGTTGCAGATCAAGTTCTGGGAAGCGGGCGACTACCGGCCGGGCACTAAGGGGCACGAACGCCGGTGCGGTTGGGGCGGTTCGTCATGCCCGTCGCCTGCTGAGTTCACCGTCACCGATCGCGCAGGCGCCAACAATGGCGCCTGCGCGGTCCACGTCGTCCACTACATCAGGGACCGTCTGCGGCACGGCCGCTGACCGCGCCGGCGGCCCCCGTCACCCGGTGGGCGCGGGGTCGGCGGCGACCGCGGCGGTCAGCTCGGCCTGGGCCGTCAGCGCCGCGGCGAGGGCCTCGGGGTCGTCGGCGTCGAGCGTCATCGCGCATCCCCTGCGGATCGCGTCGAGGTTCACCGGCCCGCGCCTGGTCGCCCACCAGCGGCCGACGTCCGACCGCCAGATGATCCAGCCGGCGTGGTCTCGTGCGATGTCCTCCAGCGTGGTCATGTCACCCATCTCCAACGGCTGCTCGCGGAAGTGGGCCAAGCTAAGCGCTTTTGAAGCGGTTGGAGTATCAGCCAGAGGACGTCCAATCACAGCCAGTAGCCGCGCGAACACAGAATCTCCCGTAGTGTCGGCGTGTCACGCTGACGCAGTGTGCTGGGGGTGCGACATGCCGGCCAACCACCGCCATCCGCAAAATCGCCGGCTCGCGTGGGAACGCCTGCAGCGCGGGTGGTCCTACGAGGAGCTGTGCGAACGCATTCGTACGTCCATGCGGTCGTGCGACGAGAAGGACACCGGCCTGACGGCCAACACGGTCAGGCGGTGGGAAACCGGCGAGCGGTGGCCGGATCCGCGCTATCGCAAGCATCTGGTGACGATTTTCGACAAGCCCGCGAGCGAACTGGGACTGCTCACCCCCGACGAGATGGCCATGCGGCCGGTCACGGAGGTGGTGGACGAGATACGGAGGCTGCTGAGCATGATCGCCGCAGACGGCATCGACCGCTCCACGTTCCTACGGGGGCTCTTCGGCGCGGGCGTGCTCGCCCCGCTCCTCGGTGAGGGCGGCGAGCGTCTTCCCGCGGCGGTGGAACGCGGGCGCGGAGTCGACGCCGAGTCGGCCGAGGCGTTCGCCCGGGTCGTCGACAAGCAGGCCGCCCTCTACTGGACATCGCCCCCGGACGACATCTTCCAGGCGTCGGTCGCGCACACGCGGCTCGGCATGAGCCTGCTGCGGGGGGCCCCGGAGGGGGCGGTCCGGCACACGCTGGCCGAGGCGGCCGCGCGCTCGGCCCTGCTGTCGGGCCGGGTCGCCTTCTTCGACCTGGACGACGGCCCCACCGCGGCGCGGCTGTACCGGATGGCCCTGTCGGCCAGCCGGGAGTGCGGCGACCACCCGCTCGCCGCCGCCGTGCTCGCCCACGCGGCGTTCGTGCCAGGGTTCGAGGGCAACCGCACGGACGCCCTGGGCCTGCTGGACGCGGCGTTCGCGCACGCCTGGCACGGCGTCGGCCCGCTGACCAGGGCGTGGCTCCACTGCGTGGCGTCGGAGATCTCGGCCCGCTGCGGCGAGCCGAAGGAGTGCATGCGCCACATCGACCGCGCCGACCACATGGTCGACGCGAGCGGCGACGACCCGTCCTGGCTGGACTTCTTCGAGCGGGCCAGGCTCGACGGCTTCGCCGGCTACAGCGCGCTGACGGCGGGCAACCACGAGGAGGCGGCCCGCCGGCTGCGCAAGGCGCTCGACGACCTGGGACCGAACGGCGGCAAGCAGCGTTCGGTGCTGCTCGCCGACCTCGCCGCCGCGCACGCCTCCACCGACGGCGACCAGGCCGCCGAGCATCTCCGGGAGGCGGTCGACGCGCTCGAGGACCAGTGGTACGCGATCGGGCACGACCGTGTCCGCGGCGTTCTGAAGGTCCTGCCGTCCGCCGCGGCCACCCGGGCGCTGGACGAACGGCTGGTCGGCCTCGGCCGCGCCAGGCACCCCGAGCTCACGATGTGACGCGGGCCCCCGCCCGCCACGCCGCGCGCAGCGCCTCGATCTCCGCCGGAGAGCTCTCACGGGCGATGTACGGGATGTCCAGCAGGTGTCGCGTCGCGGCGGTGGACAGGCGCTCGCGCACGACGGCGGAGTCGTCGAGCACCTGGCGGTACAGCGACGCCCCGTCCATGCAGAAGACGTCCACGAGCGCGATCCTCCCGTCCACCGCCCGGCGGACGTTGCCGTGGTTGAGGTCGATCCCGTCCCACCAGGGCGTCCGGGCCCGCCACTCCTCGTCCACCGTGAGGGCGGTGCGCCGTACGGCGTCGAACGCCTCGTCGCCCTCCCCTTCGCGCCATCGGCGGGCCACCTCCGCCGCCTCCTCCGGCGCGGCCGGGGCCAGGAACTCCAGCACCGTGAGCGAGCCGCCGCCGTCGAGTGCCTCGGCGAACGCCACGTGCGGCAGGTACGGATTGCCGGGGCAGCGGCGGCACAGTTCGAGGAAGGCCGGATAGGCCGGATCGAACGGGCAGATCCGCGCCGCGAACAGGCCGCGGGGCGAACGCAGCCCGACGGCCCAGTCGCCCACTCCGCAGGGCGTCCAGCCGAGCCTGGCGAGGCCGGCCAGCGCCTCCCGGTGGTCCACCGCACTCCAGTCCCGGCCGAGCAGCGGCGTGATGTCGGCATCGTGATCGAGCTTCACCCCGGCGACTCTAGATGCTCATCGCCCGGCTCAGCTTCTCCCATCGGTCCAGGTCCGCGCGGAGCATCTCGTGGTGGGCGCGGAGGGCGTCCACCGCGTCGTCGCCCAGGGCGAGCCGCAGCGGCGGCTCGGCCTCGTCCAGCACCCCGAGGATCGCCCGCGCGGCCTTGGCCGGGTCGCCCGGCTGGGTGCCGTCCATGCCGTCCACGAAGGCCCTGGTCACGCCCGCGGACGCCCGGTATGCGTCGATGGGCTTCGAACGGTGCATGCGGTGGCCGCCGAACTCGGTGCGGAACGCGCCCGGCTCGACGATCAGCACCCGTACGCCGAAGGGCGCGACCTCGGCGGCGAGCGCCTCCGACAGCCCCTCCAGGGCGAACTTGGCGGCGCAGTAGGCGCCGAATCCCGGCATGCTGAGCTGCCCGCCCATCGAGCTCATCTGCACGACGGTTCCGCTCCCCTGACAGCGCAGATGCGGCAGGACGGCCTTGGTCACGGTCACCGCCCCGAAGAACATGACCTCCATCAGCGCGCGCAGGTCGCTCATCGACAGCTCTTCGACGGCTCCCACCGACCCGTGGCCGGCGTTGTTCACCACCACGTCGATGCGGCCGAAGGCGGACAGCGTCCCGGCCACCGCCGCGTCGACGGAGGCGACGTCGGTGACGTCCAGCCGCGAGGCGCGCACCCGGTCGCCGCCGGGCTCCGCCAGGGCGGCGAGCGTCTCAGGACGTCGCGCCGTCGCCATCACGCGGTCGCCCGCGGCCAGAGCGGCCTCGGCCAGCTCCCGGCCGAAGCCCGCCGAGCATCCGGTGATCAGCCAAACCCGTCCGGTCATGGTCCCGCTCCTCGTTTTCCGTGATCAGTGGGACCACTGTCCGCCGTACGAGAACCGCCGCGCCAACACATGTTCCCTGCGGCGGTTACAGTCAGAGCCTGTGACCCCCGAGTTGCGTCATCTGCGGTACTTCGTCGCCGTGGCCGAACATCTGAGCTTCACCGTGGCCGCGCGGGAGCTGCGCATCGCCCAGCAGTCGCTCTCCCAGCAGATCGTCGCGCTCGAGCGCGCCCTCGGCACACGGCTGTTCGACCGGGACACCCGGGGCACCCGCCTCACCGAGGTCGGGCGGGTGTTCCTGCCCGAGGCGCGCGCGGTGCTGGCCCGGGCGGACGCAGCCGTGGAGACCGCCCGACGTGCCGAGCGCGGCGAGGTCGGCAGGCTGCGCCTGGCCTTCCTCGTTTCCACCGCCAACTACATGATGCCGCCGGTCGTCCGCGCGTTCCGGGAACGCTACCCGGACGTCGATCTCGTCACCGAGGCGGTCGGCATCGCCGATCTCGTCGGCGGTCTGCGGGACGGACGGTACGACGCGGCCTTCACCCGGCCGCCGCTCGTGGACGACCTGAAGACGGTCACGCTGGTCGGCGAGCGCGTCTGCGCGGTCCTGCCGACCGGCCACCCGCTCGCCGGGCGGGCCGAGCTGCGGCTGGCCGACCTGGCCGGCGAGCCCTGGGTGCTCACGCCGCGCGGCTCGTGGGAGCCGTGGCACCGCAAGTACGACGAGGACTTCCGCGCGGCGGGCTTCGCGCCGCGGGTGGTGCAGCGAGCCGACGGCGTGCCGAGCCTGCTCGGCCTGGTCGCCGCGGGAGTCGGGGTCACCCGGCTCGCCCGGTCGGCGCACAGCCTGCGGCGCACCGGGGTCGTGTTCGTGCCGCTCGCCGGTGAACGGGCCGAGACCGTCATGGCCTGGCACCCCGGCCGCGACCGGCGGGCCGTACGGAACCTGCTCGACGTGGCGGTGGAACTGGCCGCCGCGATCGACCTCACGGAGGCCGGTTGAGCCGTCAGTCGCCGTTGTGCTTGCGGACGAGCGCGGGAAGCTCGGCCAGCGAGTCGACGTGGAACAGGCACGCCCGCGCCGCCGTCTCGTCGTGGAGGATGTGGCCCCACGGGCCCCGCCGTACGAGGGCGGTGCGCAGCCCGGACTTCTGGGCCGGCCGGATGTCGTTGTCGAGGCGGTCGCCCACGTAGAGGACGGACTCCGCCGGGCAGCCGGCCTCCGCCACCAGCCGGTCGAAGAAGGACGCGTCGGGCTTCTCCACACCCCAGCCGTCGGAGGTGCCGATCACGTCGACGGGCAGGTCGAGGGCGCGCAGGATGGTCTCGGCGCGGGCGGTCTGGTTGCCGGCGAGGCCGACGCGCAGCCCCATCTCCCGCAGCTCGGCCAGGCAGGGCCGGGCGTCGGGGTAGAGGTTCTCCTCGCCGAACGTCTCGGCCTGGCCTTCCCGGGCCCGGCGTTCCCGCTCGGCGTGGAGGTCGAAACCGGGCCGGAAGTGCTGGAAGGTGTCCCGGTAGTCGCCGCCGCGCGCGATCACGGCGCCGAACACGGCGGAGAAGGTGTGCCGCGGGACGCCCAGCCAGTCGGCCCAGGTGCCGTACTCGCGGGTCTCGTCCACCAGGGTCTCCCCGACGTCGAAGAAGACGGCCTCCAGCCGCATCGGTACCTCCCGTCTCTCCCGCTGCATGCACCTTACGCGGATTCGGTCGGCCTCCACTGCCCTGTCGGACAGGACCGAAGCCGCCTGGGGCACAGAAGAAGATTCGGCTCCGGCATGGACAGGGGACGGCGGCGGAGGACAGGCTGGACGGGTACGCCTCACGAGCCTTGGGAGCCGCGATGAGCCTGTCCGACCTGCAGCCCGTGCCCGCCGACCAGCTCGCTTTCCGGCTGCCGCCGACCTTCGCCAACGCGGAGGACGAGCGGCGCCACCGCAAGGAGCGGCTCGCGGCGGCGCTGCGGCTGTTCGGGAGGTTCGGCTTCGAGGAGGGCGTGGCCGGCCACATCACGGCCCGGGACCCGGAGCACACCGACCACTTCTGGGTGAACCCGTTCGGCATGTCGTTCAAGCAGATCAAGGTCAACGACCTGATCCTGGTCAACCACGAGGGCCAGGTGGTGGAGGGCCGCCACCACGTCAACCAGGCGGCGTTCGCCATCCACTCGATGGTCCACCGGGCCAGGCCCGACGTGGTCGCCGCCGCCCACTCCCACTCGGTGTACGGCAAGGCCCTGTCGGCGCTCGGCACGCTGCTCGAGCCGCTGACGCAGGACGCGTGCGCGTTCTACGAGGACCACGCCCTGTTCGACGACTACACGGGGGTGGTCGTGGAGACCGAGGAGGGCCGCCGCATCGCGCAGGCGCTGGGCTCGCACAAGGCGGTCATCCTGCGCAACCACGGGCTGCTGACCGTGGGCGACAGCGTGGAGGCTGCGGCCTGGTGGTTCATCACGATGGAACGAAGCTGCCAGGCGCAGCTCGCGGCCAAGGCCGCCGGGCCGACGGTGCCGATCTCGCACGAGAACGCCAAGCTCACGCACGGCCAGATCGGCAACGACGTCGTCGGCTGGATCAACTTCCAGCCCCTGCTGGACCAGATCCTCGCCTCCGACCCCGACCTGCTCGACTGACGCTTTTCGCACCGAGCACGGGCCCGGGCCCCGGATGCCGCCGGGGCCCGGGCGACACCGGCTACGGCATGGGCACGGTGTCCTTCCACGTGGTGCCGGCGCCCCGGTAGGCGTTCACCCTGGAGGTGATCTCGGCCGGGGCCACGACCTCGTTCTTGCTGAAGTAGAACCAGTCGACCTGCTGCGTGTAGACGCGCGGGGTGGCGCTGCCCAGCAGCCCGCCGGAGATGAACCAGAGGTTGAAGTTCACCGACTGCGGCGTCTCGGGGTAGTAGTCGCCGCCGTGCTCGGCGAACAGCGTGCCGTCGATGTAGTAGCGGACCGTGCCCCCGGAGACCTGCAGCACGAGGTCGTGCCAGCCGACGTAGCTCGCCGTCCGCTCGGTGTGCGTGTTGACCGCGAGCCAGGGCTCGTTGCGGTAGGTCTCCCAGGTCGTGGTGTACATGATCGGGCCCTGCGCGCCCCAGCCGCCGTTCGGCAGGTACTCGAAGTCCTGCTCGCTGTAGTCCGGGTCGAGGTCGTACGCGAGGGGCGTGATGGTGAAGAACGTCTCCACGATGTTGTCCCCGTCCGGTCCGCTGTCGGGGGCGTCGGCGAACTTCACCCGCGCGGCGTACGTGCCCTCGAAGAACTTTCGCTGGTGCAGGAACTCGGCCTGCGAGGTGCCCCCGGCGGTGCCGTCGGTGGCCGCCCGCAGTTGCAGCGCCTTGTTGCTCCCGCTCACGACGGGGAAACTCACGTTGGACGCGGGCCAGCTCGCGCCGGGGACGCCGGGGCCGCCGCTGTTGGTCCGTACGGTCCAGTTGTGCGCCGCGATCTGCGGGTCCGACGAGGATGCGTACGCGAAGTCGTCGAAGACGACCCCGCTGCCACCGCCGGGGCCGCCCGGCGATGGCGAGGTGGAGGGCGACGGGGACGGCGAGGGGTCGGTCGCACCCGCGGGCGGGGTGCCCCACACCAGCGTGCCGCCCTGGTGGACCGTGACCTTGTCCCAGTCGCCGTACGTCGTCCGCGCGGGGCCGAAGGAGTAGTCGTCGCTCTGCCGGATCGTCTGCCAGTCGGCCCGGTAGAAGCGCAGCTGCAGGTCGCCGGTCGACGCGCCGGGGGCCAGGGTGCCGGAGGTGAAGCCGACCTCCAGGTAGCGGTCGGCCGTGGCCGTACCCGGCGAGATCGTCTGGAAGGCCCCGGTGACGGTGGAGCAGGAGACCACCGCCCACGAGCAGGCGAAGCGGTACTGCTGCGCCGGTGAGTCGGCCCTGAAGTAGTAGCGGATCTTCACGGTGTTCAGCGGCACCGCCGTGGTCCCGCTGTTGACCAGGTCGAACCAGGGCTCCACCTGGTCGGCGGTGGCGCCGGTGGCGCTCGTCTTGTAGCGCAGGCGCAGCGACTGGGCCGCCTGTGCGGGCAGGGCCACGACCAGCGCGGCCAGCAGCACGGCCGCGAGGCCGCCCCATAAGAGCTTTCGTGACACCGCAGTCTTCCTTTCGTGGGGGGTGGGTTGCGGAGTTCAGGGGATGACCGGCCCCGGCCGGACGCCCAGGGACTCCAGATGAGGGGTGAGTCTGCGCAGGAAGTCGCGGTAGTCCCCGGCCGTGCCCCAGGCCACCTCGGCGAAGGCGCACAGCCGGGGGAAGGCCATCGCCTCGACGTGCTCGGGCGTGGGCATGTACTCGGTCCAGAGCTGGCACTGCACCCCGAGGATCCGGCCGGTCGCGCCCTCGGGGGCCGGGGGCGGCGTGAACCCGTAGACGTCGGCGAGGGAGAGCATCCGGCCGTGCGGGCCGGGGGCGTCGGCCGGATAGTCGAGGTAGGTGCTGGTGTGCGGGGCCAGCACGACGTCGAGCCCTTCCAGGGCCGCCCGCGGTCCGCTCTCGTGGTCGAGCCACGTCATCGCCGTGACGCCGGGGGGCCCACCGGGTGTGTCGTACCAGTGGATCGGGCGCCGGCCCCGGGAGGTCACGTACGCGCCGACGGTGGAGGTGAACCACGCCCGCGCGGCGTCCGGGCCCGGCAGCCCGAGCTCGGCGATCCGCCGCAGCGCCGCCTCGCTGTGCTCCCACTCGTCCGGCGGGCACTCGTCGCCGCCGAGGTGGACGTACTCCCCGGGGAACAGGTCCATGACCTCGTCGAGCACGTCCCGGCAGAAGCCGATGGCCGCCTCCTCCAGGTTGAACACGTGCGGGCTGATCCCCCACGAGTCCCGTACGGGCAGGCGGCGTGACGGGTGGTTGCCGAGCCAGGGATAGGCGGCGATCGCCGCCTGGGCGTGCCCCGGCATCTCGATTTCTGGCACGATCGTGACGAACCGGTCGGCGGCGTACGACACGATCTCCCGGATGTCCTCCTGCGTGTAGTGCTCTCCGCTGACCTCGGTGAGCCGGGGATAACGCTTGATCTGCAGCCGCCAGCCCTGGTCGTCGGTCAGGTGCAGGTGCAGCCGGTTGAGCCGGTGGACCGCCAGCAGGTCGATCAGCCGCAGCACGAAGTCCTTGGGCATGAAGTGCCGGGCGACGTCGAGCATGACCCCGCGCCAGGTGTGCGCGGGCCGGTCGGTGATCCGGCACAGCGGCGCCTCGGGGCCGAGCGCCGCCAGGGTCCGCATGCCGTAGAAGCGCCCTGCGGGTCCTCCCGCCGTCAGCTCCGCGCCGTCCGGCGTGACGTCGATCCGGTAGCCCTCCTCTCCCAGCCGGGGATCGCCGGGCGCGTGCCGTACGAGGCCGTCGTGGAGCGTGACGGTTCCCCCGAGCACGGCCGCCTCGCGGGGCCGCGGAATCATCATCTGGGTCATCCCTTCACCGCGCCCGCGATCATCCCGGAGGACACGCGGCGCTGGAGCACGAGGAAGACGAGCAGGACGGGGAGCATGAACAGCGTGGCGGCGGCCATGGTGGCGCCCCAGTCGGTGCCGAAGACGTTGGCGAACCCGGACAGCCAGATCGGCAGCGTACGGTCGCCCTGGTCCTTGATCATGAGCGCGTTGGCGAAGGCGAACTCGTTCCACGCGGTGATGAAGCCGAACAGCGATGTGGACATCAGGCCCGGCGCGAGCAGCGGCAGCACCACCCGGCGGAACGCCTCGGCCCGGCCGCAGCCGTCCATCAGCGCGGCCTCCTCCAACTCGGGCGGGACCGCCGCGATGAACCCGCGCAGCGTCACGATCGTGAACGGCAGCGTCGTGACGAAGTACACCAGCGTCAGCGTCGGCAGCCGGTCGAGCATGTCCGCGTCGCGGGCGATGATGTAGACCGGCACGAGCAGCGCCGACCAGGGAGCGGTCTGGGCGACGAAGACCATCAGGATGAACCCGCGCCGCGCCGGCCAGCGCAGCCGGGCCACGGCGAAGGCGGCCGGCAGCGCCACGACCAGCGCGAGCAGCACCGCGCCGAGCGTGACCGCCAGGCTGTTGCGCCAGAACGTCCAGAACCCGGCGGCCCGTACGGCCGTCGCGAAGTGGCCGAGGGTCGGCCGGGCGGGCCAGAACGCCGGGGTCTCGGTGAGGATGTCCACCGTCGGCTTGAACGCGGTGATCACCATCCAGTAGACGGGGAACACCGACACCGCCAGCACACCCACGGCTGCCAGGTTGAGTGCGGCCCTCCTCACGCTCCCTCCTCCCGGAACATGCGGCGCAGGTGGACGACCAGCACCGCGAGCAGCATCAGCACGGTCAGCGTGGAGACGGCCGATCCCAGGTCGTACCGGTGCAGCGACTGCGCGATCTGGAACGCGTAGACCGGCAGCGTGGCGGTGGCGCCACCGGGGCCGCCCTTGCTGATCGCCCAGATCTGCGCGAAGCAGGTGAGGACCCAGATGACCTCGAGCGACGTGATCAGGCCGAACAGCGGGCGCAGGATGGGGAACGTGACCCGGCCGAAGACCTGCCACGGCCCGGCCCCGTCGATCCGGGCCGCCTCGTACAGCTCTCCGGGAATGGTGGTGAGTCCCGCGTAGAGGGTGAGCGCGGCGAACGGCACCGACTGCCAGACCACCAGCGCGACCAGGATCGCGAAGGTCGCCCGTCCGTCGGCGAACCACGTGTAGTCGCGGAAGGAGTCGAAGCCGAGCCGCACCAGCACCCAGTTGACGACGCCCAGGCGCGACTGGAAGAGCCACTGGAAGATCGTCGTCGCGGCCAGCACCGGCGTGGCCCAGGTGAGCACCATCCCGCTCATGACGGCCAGCCGCATCCGGCGCCCCAGATGCGGCAGCATCAGCGCCACCGCGGTGGCGATCACCATGATCAGCACGACGTTGGCGGCCGTCCACAGGAAGGTCCGCCGTACGACCGCCCAGAACTCCGGCCCGCCGAGGGCCTCGGCGTAGTTGGCGAGGCCCGCGAAGGCCGCCCCGCCCCTGATCAGCTCGCCCAGCCGGAAGTGCTGGAAGGAGATCACGACGCTGCGGGCCAGCGGGTAGACGAGCAGGCACGCGAAGGCGGCCAGGGCCGGGGCCACCAGCAGGTAGGGCCAGAACGCGCCTTTTCTGCGGGTTCTCGCCTCGACGACGAGGGCGGGACGGGCCGTGCGGGCGAGGGCGCGCGCCATGTCAGGACCTGGTGTTGAGGATCGTGGTGATCACGCCGGAGGCCTCCTTCGCCGCGGTGGCCGCGTCGCCTCCGGTGAGCACCTTGGTCATGTACTCCTTGATGACGTTCCTGGCCTCCACGGCCGCCCAGTTGGGCGAGTTGGGCGTGGCGTGCCCGACCGCGGCCCCCGCCGCCATCGCCGCGGTGGCCTCGTCGCCGCTCAGGACTCCGGCGTACGAGGTGCGGTTGGGCACGTAGCTCATCTCCTTGGCCATGTCGAGCTGGAACTTCTCCCCCGAGAGGGCCTTGACCACCTCGTACGCCTCGTCCGGGTGCGCGGACGCCTCGGGGATGATCAGATCGGACCCTCCGGTGAAGACGGCGCCCGGCCTGTCCGCGGTTCTGCCGGGGATCGGGAAGAAGCCCAGCTTGCCCTTGAGGTCCGGGTTGGCCTTCTCGATCGCGACCGCGCCGCCGGGCGCGGAGATGATCTGCGCGACGTCGCCCTTGCCGAACACGTCGGCCTGCGGCGGCCTGGCCTCGTCGGAGTCCCTGGGCCCCTTGCCGAGCGCCTGGAGCCGTTCGTAGAACGCCATCCCGGCGAGCGCCTGCGGCGTGTCGAGCGCGCCCTTCCACTGGCCGCCCTCTTCCACGGCGAGGTCGCCGCCCTCGTCCCAGACGAACCCCGCGAGGGTGTATCAGTTCTGGCCCGGCAGGTAGATGCCCTGTACGCCGCCCTTGTTCAGCCTGGTGGTGACGTCGATCCACTCGTCACGCGTCTTCGGCGGGGAGGTGACGCCGGCCTTGGCGAACAGGTCCTTGTTGTAGACGACCACTCGGTTGGCGGCGTACCAGGGGATGCCGTACTGCCTGCCGTCGATCTTCCCCGGCTCGGCCAGGCCGGGCAGCCAGTCGGCGCCGCCCAGGTCGGCGACCTTGCCGGTGAGGTCCCTGACCCCGCCGCTGGCGGCGTACTCGGCGACCTGGGTGTTGCCGACCTCGATGACGTCGGGGGCGTCCTTGCTGGCCAGCGCGCTGATGACCTTCTGCCCGATGCCGTCCCACTCCTGGATCTGGACGTTCAGGGTGATTCCGGGATGCGACCGCTGGAAGTCGTCCGTGAACCGCTTCACGATCGCGTCCGACAGGCTGTCGCGCATGAACCACACGGTCAGCGTGGTCGTACCGGTCTGTCCGGATGTCCCGGGCTCGGACGCCGAGCCGCAACCGGCGAGCGCGAGGCTGAACGCGGCCGCCGCGGCGAGGAGGCGTAACCTCATCGGTCCTCCCAGTGGTCAGTTATTGGTAAACCGTTGAGAGGAGAGTGGTCTTAACCAGTCAGGCTGTCAAGAGGCGATATTTCGGGTTATCGCCAGGCCGAGATGGGGAGGATTGGTCAACTACTGGTAAGGTCTGGGGGGTGCAGAGACTCCCAGCGGGCCTCAAGCGCGACCGGGTCAGAGACGTCCTGCTCGACCTGATCGCCGACAAGGAGCCCGGCACCGCCATCCCCTCGGAACGCGACCTGTCCCGGGAGCTCGGCGTCTCCCGCCCGACTCTCCGCGCGGCGATCGACGGGCTCGTACGGCAGGGCATGCTCGTGCGGGAGCACGGGCGGGGGACGTTCACCGGGCGCCGGAAGGTCACCCAGCCCCTCGCGGCCGGCGACGACTCCTTCCACGCCCCCGCCGCCGAGGGGAACTGGCTCAGTCGCATCCTCGAGTTCGACTCCGCCCCGGCCACCGCCCGACTGGCGCACCGCCTGCAGGTCTCGCCCGCCGACCCGGTCCTGCGCGTCGTACGGCTACGCCTGGTGGACGACGAGCCGATCGCGATCGAGCGCATCCACCTGCCGCACCGCCTGGTCGAGTCCCTGCGGCCCGAGGACATGGTGTCCGGGTCGTTCTACCGGTTCCTGCGTACGAGGTTCGGCATCGACGTCCGCCGCGCCACCCAGAGCATCGAGCCGACCGTCACCGACGAGACCGAGGCCGAACTGCTCGGCGTCCCCCAGCACGCTCCCGCTCTGCTCATCGAGCGCACGGCCCGCGAGGCCGGCGGCCGGGTCGTGGAGTTCACGAGGTCCATCTACCGCGGCGACCGCTACCGGATCACCTCGGAACTCCACTTCGACGACTCCTCCGGCTGACACGGGAGGCGGTCACGCAGAGTGCCGGAGATATGCGAAAACGGTGATCGGGAGGTCTCTGATCAGCCACACTGGGTGCCGCACAACCCCCCAGAAAAGGCGATGGGGAGCGGCCCTTCCGGGCGACTCCCCTGCCTAAGTCCTCTTGAGAGTACTTTCCCCGGCGGGCTGTGCGCAAGCAGTAACGCCACAGTCACTCAGCCGAAGGGGTACCTCGCCGATGGGAGCCGTCAGCAGCATGCCTGAAACCGGTGCCCTGGTCACCGCCAGGGTGCAGGAGTTGCTGGAGTCGTGGCGTCCCTGGCAGCGCCGCCTGTGGGACGTGGGCACGGTCCTCGCCCTGCGCGAGGCGGTGGAGGCGGCCGACTGGGTGGGACGCCACGTCCTCTCGCAGGTCTCACTCGCCTGGTACGCCCGGGAGTCGCTGCTCCCCAGGCTCAAGACCGACAGCGCATTGGGGGACGGGCTGATCCGCCGGCACCTGCACCAGATCTGTGTCAGGCCGATCAAGCCGGGCGCCCGCAGCCAGCGCGCGCTGGCGCTCCTGTTGGACCTCGTGGCCGACGGCTATCTTCGTCGTTGGCGCGATCTCCTTACTTCTGACCGCGTTCATGTGGAACGTTCCGCCCGGTGCGTCGCCGCTCACCTACTGGACGAGGGCTTTCATCAGGATTTCCTCCGGCGCGAGATCAAGACACGGCTCGCCGGATCGACCGACCCGGTCGACCTGATCGATCTCCTCATCGAACTCGAATCCCGCGGCGAGCTCGACTACGAGGGGGTGATCGTCCTCCAGGACAGGGTGCCCGCGCCGCAAGTGGCACTGAAGTCCTCGCACTGGCTGTCGCAGGAGGAGGTACGCCGGCGGCTGCTGACGGAGTTTCCACAGGTCACGGGTGTCCGCGCAAGCGGAGGCCTGCTGTTCCGCGTACGGGCTCGCGACCACGTCTCGGCGGTTCAGCAGGTGACCGAGTTGTTCGACCGGGTCCGCAACAGGGTGCGTTACCGGCGGGGGCAGACGGCGCTGGACGTCTACCCCAAGGTGTTCATCTCGGGGCTGGCCGAACCACAGGACTTCCGGCGGGGCGACCCGGCGGTGACCGTGCTGTCGCTGGAACGCGTCGGCGTGCTCTACGACCTGCCCGACGCCGGTGCGCACGGGCTGCGCATCGACGACGCGCTCGAACTCGCCGCGCCGCTCACGGAGAGCTCGCCGAGCACGGCCGTGGCAGGGGCCTGGGCCGCCATCGAATCGCTGCTCTTCTGCGACACCGACGAAGCGGACCGCGAGGAGGGGCGGGCGGTGGCCGCGGACCGGGCCGCCGCGCTGGTGGCGGCGGGCTGGCCACGCGCCGAACTGACCGCCCTGAGCTACGACGCCCGGATCCGCGAGGAAGATCCTCGCCTGTGCCGTGACCTCGACGTGATCGGCGGCAACAACCGCGAGCGCGCCCGGCGGATGGTCCGGTGGCTGACCGCGGAGCCGGTCGTGCGCGTGGACGACCCCGTGACCACGGCCGCGCTCGGACGGATGCGCGAGCTGGTCGCCGCACCGTCCGTGACCCTCGGGCGCGTGGAGCGCTATCTCCGCGGTTGCTTCCGGCGCCTCTACCGCCAGCGCAACATCGTGCTGCACGGCGGTTCGACGCGATCGATCGCGCTGCCCTCGACCGTGCGGACGGCCGGGCCGCTCGTGGGCGCCGCACTGGATCGGCTCGCGCACGGTCACGCGGTCTCGGGCGTCGCTCCGCTCGACATGGCCGGCCGCGCGGAGCTGGCCCTGCGGGTGGTGGAGGACGCCGACGGCTGGGGGCCGCACGAGTTGCTCGATGCCTGAAACCCGACGTACTGCGGCGTCCTGTGCCGTCGACGTCGGCCGGGCCGGTCGGGCACCTGCCGCGGCCGTGTCGTCGCGAGGGCGGATCAACCGCCTCCCCGGGTGACCTTGGCGCGTAGGTCGAGAACGGCACGGTCGGCGGCGGCCCGGCCGGAGATCCAGCCCTCCCGGTTGCTGATCGCGCCCGCGCCGACCATCGTCAGTGTCGGGAAGAGCTCCTCGACCCTCGCCTCGACCTCGGCCTCCCGGGCCGCCAGCACCGGCAGCAGGTCGCGCCCGGTGTCGGCGGCGGCCTCCCGCATCGCCTGTCCCGTCGCCTCCCGCAGCCGCTCGCCGATGCGCTGGGCGTACGCCGCGAGGAACGACTGCCGGAACGACCGCGTGCGGGAACGGCCGAGGCCGTCACGGCGGGATCCCGCGAGCCTCATCGCCGTCGTGGCCTGTACCAGCAGAGAGGTGAACAGCACCTCCACCGCGGCCAGGTCCGCGGGGAACCCGAGCACGGTGGCGAACCCGAAATGCCGGCTCCATACCGAGCGGCAGCGGTTGGCCGAGGCGATGACGTCCAGCAGCATCGCCTTCGGGCCCTCGTAGGGCGACTCGACGCCCAGCCGGCGTCCCTCCGGCCGCCCGGCTCCTGCCTGGCCGTCCGTCCGGGCGGCCAGCAGCGCGGCGTCGATGCTGTGCCGGGCCATCAGCGACTGGGCCGCTGCGGTGAACGTCTCGGCCTCCGCCTCGAACTCGGTCGACTCGGCTTTGGCCAGCAGCGCCCGCACCCGGGCGAGCATCCGTTCGTCCACGGCGCCGCCGCGGGAGCCGGGCGTACGCCGGGCCGTTCCCGGCACCGGGCACAGCCGTTCCAGCGGCGGCAGCGTGGCCAGAAGGCGGACCACCCGCAGCGCGCAGGCGACCATCGCGATCCGGTCGCCGTCCTCGTGCAGGTACTCCTCGTCGCGGCTCCACCACACGGTCGCGCCCATGGCCGCGAGCTGGTCCAGCCAGCGCTCGTCCACCGTCGCCGCGGCGTAGGCCCGCATCTCGGCCGCGACGGCGTCGGTCACGAGGCGGACGTGCCGGGCCTCAAGCCGCCGCCCCGCCAGCCGGACGACGTCGGCGGGCTGCCAGCCGCGCTCCCAGGTGAGTGTCACGTGCCGGTTCAGCGCGTCCAGCAGAGCGCGGTCCACGACTTCGCGCAGCCCCTGGCCCTGTGCGAGGACCTTCACGCATCGCCGGAACTCGGTCTCGTCGTGGCGGCGCGTCGCCTCCAGCGCTGCCGACAGCAGCTCGGCCACCAGTTCCTCCGCCGCCCGCCCGGGGGACTGCGACGACCAGGGGAAGCTCCAGGCGGTCTCCCCCGGCGGCCCGAGGCTCCGCCGCCGCGTGTCTTCCCGCTCTCCGGCTCCACGCCGCCGGTTCGCCCCGATCATCCGCTCGCCCTCCCCCGATCGGCGCCCCTCCGGGGGGCCCTCGACGGCCGCCCGGTCGGGTCGTGCGAGCGATTCTGTCAGGCCCGGCCACCGGCTCCGTGACGTTATCCACAGGCGGTCACAGGGATCCGAGCAGACGGAAGCGTTCGGCCACGATCAGCGTGTCGTCGTCGATCACCGGTGGTCCGCCGAGGACGGCGGACATCTCCGGGCCGGTCCAGAAGCGCTCGTGGGCGGCCCTCCACTGGGCGACGGTGTCGTACCCCTCGCCCTCGTCGCGGGCGAACGCCTCGTCGACCTCGCGGATCGGCACCACCCGCACCTGGGTCGTCTCCAGGAGCGCCACGCGCCGCCCGGCGGAGTCGATCAGCGCGGTCCACCGGCCGGCCGCCGGGAGGGGGTCGCCGCAGTGCTCGTAATCCGCCAGCAGGCCCGCGGTGGCCGTCTTGTCCCCGCTCAGGATCGCCGCGACCAGACGCTCGCGCAGCGGCCCCGGGAACGCGAACTCGGCCACCGGCGGCTCGCCCAGCGGGAAGAACGCCTCCGCATGCCAGCTCTCGCCGTCGAAGACCCGCAGCGTCACGCCGCCGACGAGCGTCGTCACGGGCAGTCCGGCCGCCAGGTCCGCCGCGACCCCGGCGTCGGTCTGGCCGCCGAGGCGCTCCGCGACCGTGAGGTGCGGCACGATGTCGCCGAACCGGCCTCCGTAGGGCGGCGCCTCCGGCCAACGGCCTGCCACCGCCTCGGTGAGCTCCCGCAGCGGCCCGTCCGGTTCCGGTGCGAGGTAGAGCACGTCCGGGAAGCGGCCGACGTCCCCGAACGCGACCTCGAACGGCCGCCGCGCCGCGAACAGGTCGCGCAGCGCGGCGAGCACGCCGTCGTCGAGGCGTTGTTTCGGGAGGAACGGATACAGGACGGTGATGTGCGCGGGCATGCCGTACGCCGCGGAGGAGTCGTAGCGTTCCCGCAGGTCCCGGACCAGGGGCTCGGCCGAGGGGACCTCCACCACCAGGGCGGTCTCCCCGATCTCGAAGGGTGCCATGCCCGCCATCCTCCCGCCGGGAGGTCACGCGTACGACCGGATGCCGCTGCGGCGCATCACGTACCCCTCTGGGCATTTACATGGAGGATTCAGCCAGATTAAATCTTTATTTCCAGATACATAGTGATCTTGGCCACATTGGTGCCGAGCCTGATCGTGCGAGGAGTGGTGCCCGATGGTGTTGTCGCTGGTGAAGCGGATGGTCTTCGCTCTCGGCCAGGGATTCGTACGGCTCGGGCGGTACTGGGCCGCCCAGTTCGGCGTCGCCTGCACGCTGACCTGGACCCCCGACGCGGCCCACCTCGCGCGCGAGCAGGAGGAGACCGAGCACTGGGACTGGTCGATCCCCTACCACTGGTACGAGACCTCCCGCTGACGCCGCGCCGCCGCGTACCGGCCGAGCCGATGCCCCGGCGGATCGCCGATTCCCCGGCACGGGGTGACGGGCGGCCGCGCGGTCAGGAAGCTCCGGCGACGAGCCGACGTCACGAGACGAAGTCCGGGCACCGGAACGCGAAAAGCCCAGGCCGAACGGCCTGGGCTTTCGATGTGGTGCGCCGCCAGGGACTCGAACCCCGGACCCGCTGATTAAGAGTCAGCTGCTCTAACCAACTGAGCTAGCGGCGCCCGCCCCACAAGAGTAGCGGCATCCGGAGGTGTTCCGCGCCAGGGCGCGACCGATCGCACCGGATGGCAGGCGACCAGATGATGTCCTGCCCTTACGTGTCCGGGATGTTCTCCTTCTCCCCATCGGGTACGGAGAGTGACGACGAAGGGAGTGAGCACCATGACACCGGATCTCTGGTCGTATTCCGACACCGTGAGCGGCACGGGTCAGCAGATGGACATCGCCGGATACGACGTGCAGGCCGTGGACGGGAAGATCGGCTCCGTGGACGAGGCCACCTATGAGGCGGGCCAGAGCTACATCGTCGTGGACACGGGCCCGTGGATCTTCGGCAAGAAGGTCATGCTGCCCGCGAGTGTGGTGACGAGGATCGACTTCCAGGATCGCAAGGTCTTCGTCAGCCGCACCAAACAGGAGATCAAGAACGCGCCGGAGTTCAACGAGACGGCGATGAGCGAGCCGGGCTACCGGGACCGCGTCGGGGAGTACTACGGGCGTTTCCCCCGCACTTCGTCCATGTGATGGCGGAAAGGGGCCGCGCCGCCGTGGCGGCGCGGCCCCTTTCTTCTTCCCACCGGAGGCCCCTCCCGGCCCCTCCTCCGCATGGACCGGGCGGCGGCCGGAGCGGGCCTTTCAGGGCCAGGCGCTGTCGGGCCGAGGTGTCGTAGGGGCGATGATGCGCAGCCGCTCCAGGAGCGTGACGAACGTCGAGGCGTACGGCGACGGCGCGGCGACCGAGGCGACCCGGTCCCAGTCGACCTGCTCCCGCATGGCGCGGACCATCGGCAGCAGCGAGCCGTAGTCGCAGGCGTGTTCGGACAGCGGCAGTATCCAGGAGATCACAAGATCGGTGGCTTCGAGGACGGGCAGGCTCAGCGCGGCGGTGTTGATCGGCTCGGATCGAGCGATCATCGCCTCGGTCACCGGCCTGTCGGCGAGTGAGAAGATCAGGTCGACGAGCACACCTTCCTCGTCGAACGCCTTGACCAGCCAGTCCTCCGGTGGTTTCGCGGTCCGGAAACCCAGGCTGTCCAGGGTTTTCAGCGCGAGCGGGACGTCTTCCTCGACCAGGGCGAAGTCGACGTCGTGCAGTGATGGCGCGGCGCCCCTCGCGTAGCCGGCGCAGCCTCCGGCCAGGGCGAAGCGCACCCCGGCCTCCTTGAGACCGGCCCCGGCGCGCTTGAGCGTTTCAAGAATCGCGTCGGTGACTTCGTGACTGTGACTACCCACTCACGTCGCTTGCCCAGCAATGTTCGCCGCAAACAATCCCGGGTAGGGCGCGCTCATGACCGAGACCCTCCAGGAGATCAAGCGCGAGTACGAGGGCGAGGAGAGCCGTCCACTCGCCTCGTACACACGGGTTCTCGCGGTGTACGGCGGAGCCGTAGGGGCGCTGCTGGCCGCGGCGAAACTGACGGGCCGCACCGGCCCCGAGAAGATCAAGGTGATGGACCTCATGCTCATGGGGCTGTTCACGCACCGGCTCTCGCGGACGCTCGCGAAGGACCCGGTCACCAGCCCCATTCGCGCCCCCTTCACCCGGTACGAGGGGGTCTCCGGCCCGGCGGAGCTCAAGGAAGAGGTCCGCGGCCATGGGCTGCAGCACGCCGTGGGCGAGCTGCTGACCTGCCCGTTCTGCCTGTCCCAGTGGATCGCCACGGGATACGCGGCGGGCACTGTGTTCTTCCCCAGGGTGACCCGGCTGGCCGGGGCCACGATGACGGCCGTGGCGATCTCCGACTGGCTTCAGCTCGCCTACGCGCGCCTGATGAAGGCCGCGGAATGAGCGAGCGAATCGACACGACACGACTCGACTCCGAGCCGCCAGGCGAGGAGGCGGCATGAGTAGCCCTGTGTCAAGCCGCCGCCTGTTGATCTTGTCTGAGCAGGGCCTGGAGGGCTCCGTGCTTGGCGGGGTCGTAGGCGACGCCGTCCTGCCAGCAGTGCCAGATCACATACAGCCAG
>NZ_JABBWU010000026.1:0-122314 GCF_012999525.1 Microbispora sp. H10836 | reverse complement strand
ACGGGGTCATGCATGATTTCATGCACTGGCTTTTAGCACACTGTTGAGTTCTCAAGAAACGGACGCGACCACCATCACCCAGAACCCGTCACCAGGCCCTAACGCTCCGGGGCGTTTCGCTTCGTTCTGCCTCTATTCTGGCGAGTCCGGTTATTCGTGTCAAATCAACTCGATTTGCTTCGAATTCCGTTTTTTACCAAGAATTTCGGCTACCCCGTTTCCGGGGCAACCCCTCGAACTTACCTGATCCCCGACACCTCGTCGAATCGAGACGAGACATCCGAGATCGGATCAGAGGGAGGGAGTGACCGAGAGCCTAACAACCGGAACCCCTTGGGGTGTTCCGACTCGCCGGACCCTCAGCGCGAGAGAAAGACTAGCACCGGTTGGGAGGTGCTGGAGACAACTTAGGCAACTTCACTGTCCTGCCCCGTCTCCAGCACTCCCAAACCTCATCTGGCACACCTATGCCGGCAGGGCGGCGAGCTGGGCCTCGAGACGAGAGATGTCCTCGGCGGCCTGCTCGGCACGCCGGCGTACCTTCGCCACGACGTCCTCGGGGGCCTTGGCCATGAACTGCTCGTTGCCGAGCTTCGCCGTGACCTGCGCCTGCTCCTTGCGCGCCACGGCCAGGTCCTTCTCCAGCCGCTTCCGCTCGGCGACGACGTCGATGGCGCCGGCCGTGTCGATCTCCACGAGCACCGTGCCGACGGTGAGCCGGGCTGTCGGATTGAAGGTGTCCGCCGGCTCGTCCAGGCGCAGCAGGACCCGGATCGCGTCCTCATGGGCCGCGAGAGCCGTACCGGACAGGGACAGTCGCGCGGCCACGCGCTGGCCGGGCTTCAGCCCCTGGTCGGATCGGAACCTGCGCACCTCCGTCACGAGGTTCTGCAGCGACACGATCTCCTGCTCGGCCGCGGGGTCGAGCAGGTCTGGCGACACCGATGGCCAGGGAGCGACGACGATCGACTCCCTGCCCGTCAGGGCACGCCACAGTTCCTCGGTCACGAACGGCACGAGCGGGTGGAGCAGCCGCAACAGCGCGTCGAGGACGTGCCCCAGCACGCGCTTGGTGTTCTCGGCCACCGCACCGCCCTCGGCGAACTGCACCTTGGCCAGTTCGACGTACCAGTCGAAGACCTCGTCCCAGGCGAAGTGGTAGAGGGCGTCCGAGGCCTTCGCGAACTCGAACTCCTCGAAGGCCGCGTCGACACTCGCGACGACCTCCTGCAGCCGGGACAGGATCCACCGGTCGGCCGCGGTGAGGTCATCGGGCAGGCCGTCGGAGACGGCCCCGTTCATCAAGGCGAACCGGGTGGCGTTCCAGATCTTGTTGCAGAAGTTGCGGGATCCGGCCGCCCAGTCCTCGCTGATCGCCACGTCGGAGCCGGGGTTGGCACCGCGGAGCAGCGTGAAGCGTGTGGCGTCCGCGCCGTATCGCTCGATCCAGTCGAGCGGGTCGACGACGTTGCCGAACGACTTCGACATCTTCTTGCCGAACTGGTCGCGCACCATGCCGTGCAGCGCCACAGTACGGAACGGCGGCTGGCCGTCCATCGCGTACAACCCGAACATCATCATCCGGGCCACCCAGAAGAACAGGATGTCGTAGCCGGTGACCAGGACGGTCGTCGGATAGAAGCGGGCCAGCTCGGGCGTGGCGTCGGGCCAGCCCAGCGTGGAGAACGGCCACAGTCCCGAGGAGAACCACGTGTCGAGGACGTCCTGATCCTGCTCGTAACCGGCCGGCGGCTCCTCGTCGGGACCCACGCAGACCATGTCGCCGTCCGGGCCGTACCAGACGGGGATCCGGTGGCCCCACCACAGCTGGCGGGAGATGCACCAGTCGTGCATGTCGTCGACCCAGTCGAAGTAGCGCTTGGCCAGCTCCGGCGGATGGATGCGGGTGCGGCCGTCACGCACCGCGTCGCCGGCGGCCTTGGCCAGCGGTGTGACGTTCACGAACCACTGCAGCGAGAGCCGCGGCTCGACCACGGTCTTGCATCGGGAGCAGTGGCCGACCGAGTGCACGTACGGGCGCTTCTCGGCGACGATGCGACCCTGCTCGCGCAGCGCGGCCACGACGGCGGGCCGTGCCTCGAACCTGTCGAGGCCCTGGAAGGGCCCATGGGCGGTGATGATGCCGCGCTCGTCCATGATGACGAGCGACTCCAGCGAGTGGCGACGCCCGATCTCGAAGTCGTTCGGGTCGTGCGCGGGGGTGACCTTGACCGCGCCGGTGCCGAACGAGGGATCCACGTGCTCGTCCGCGACGATCGGGATGCGCCGCCCGGTGAGCGGGACCTCGACGTACTTGCCGACCAGGTGCGCGTAGCGCTCGTCGGCGGGGTGAACGGCGACCGCGGTGTCGCCGAGCATGGTCTCCGCACGGGTCGTGGCGACGACGATCTCCTCGTCATCCGAGCCGTATCGGATCGAGACGAGCTCGCCGTCGTCGTCGCTGTGCTCGACCTCGATGTCGGACAGAGCGGTCAGGCAGCGGGGGCACCAGTTGATGATCCGCTCGGCGCGGTAGATGAGCCCGTCGTCGAACAGCTTCTTGAAGATCGTCTGGACGGCCCGGGAGAGCCCCTCGTCCATCGTGAAGCGCTCGCGGGACCAGTCCACCCCGTCGCCGAGCTTCTTCATCTGGCCGAGGATCCGGCCGCCGGACTCCTCCTTCCACTGCCAGACGCGCTCGACGAACGCCTCGCGACCGAAGTCGTGGCGGGACAGGCCGTCCTTGGCGATCTCGCGCTCCACGACGTTCTGGGTGGCGATGCCGGCGTGGTCCATGCCGGGCAGCCACAGCGTCTCCATCCCCCGCATCCGGGCCCGCCGGGTGAGCGCGTCCTGGATCGAGTGGTCGAGCGCGTGGCCCACGTGGAGCGACCCGGTCACGTTGGGCGGAGGAAGCACGATGCTGTACGGCTCGCGCCCGCTGCCCGGGTCCGCGGTGAAGTAGCCCGCCGATACCCAGCGCTCGTAGCTCCGGGTCTCGACATCGGCGGGGGCGTACTGGGTGGGCAGCTCAGACGTAGTCACGCTGCCCAATTCTAGGGACGTCCGGACGCCACCCGAGCCGTCGCCGCACACCCTGTGGACAACAACACGGCCGGAGAGTGGCCTGTCAGGCCGACTTCTCCCTCGGAGTCCGCTGCTGCTTGGCCTGCAGCTGGTCGCGCGGCACGAGGGTCGGGTTCACGTGCTCCAGCACGGCCTCGCGGGTGATGACGACGCGGGCCACATCCTGGCGGGAGGGCACCTCGTACATCACTGACTGGAGGACTTCCTCCATGATGGCGCGCAGACCGCGGGCGCCGGTGCCGCGCAGGATGGCCTGGTCGGCGATGGCCTCCAGCGCGTCGTCGGTGAACTCCAGCTCGACGTTGTCCAGCTCGAGCAGGCGCCGGTACTGCTTGACGAGCGCGTTGCGCGGCTCGGTGAGGATCTGGATCAGCGCACTCCTGTCGAGGTTGTGCACCGACGTGATCACCGGCAGCCGGCCGACGAACTCGGGGATCATGCCGAACTTGAGCAGGTCTTCCGGCATGACGTCCGAGAAGATGTCGGAGGAGTCCATCTCCTCCTTGGAGTGGATGATCGCGTTGAAACCGATGCCCTTCCTACCGACCCGGGATTCGATGATCTTCTCGAGGCCGGCGAAGGCGCCGCCGCAGATGAACAGCACGTTCGTGGTGTCGATCTGGATGAACTCCTGATGGGGGTGCTTGCGCCCGCCCTGCGGCGGCACGCTCGCCGTGGTCCCTTCCAGGATCTTGAGCAGGGCCTGCTGCACACCCTCGCCCGACACGTCCCGCGTGATCGACGGGTTCTCGCTCTTGCGGGCGATCTTGTCGACCTCGTCGATGTAGATGATGCCGGTCTCGGCCTTCTTGACGTCGTAGTCGGCGGCCTGGATCAGCTTGAGGAGGATGTTCTCCACGTCCTCACCGACGTAGCCCGCCTCGGTCAGCGCGGTCGCGTCCGCGATGGCGAACGGCACGTTGAGCATCTTGGCGAGCGTCTGCGCGAGCAGGGTCTTGCCCGACCCGGTGGGGCCGAGCAGCAGAATGTTGGACTTGGCCAGCTCCAGGCCGTCGTCGCGGCCCCGTTCACCGGACTGGACGCGCTTGTAGTGGTTGTAGACAGCCACCGACAAGGCCTTCTTCGCCTTGTCCTGCCCGATGACGTACGCGTCCAGGAACTCGTAGATCTCACGGGGCTTGGGAAGGTTGTCCCACTTGAGCTCGGAGGACTCGGACAGCTCCTCCTCGATGATCTCGTTGCAGAGATCGATGCACTCATCGCAGATGTAGACGCCTGGTCCGGCGATGAGCTTCTTGACCTGCTTCTGGCTCTTGCCGCAGAACGAGCACTTCAGCAGGTCTCCCCCGTCGCCGATGCGTGCCACCCCAGATACTCCTTTGCGTGGGACCGCCTGCCGCCGCGGTCGCTTCCGTCCGCACCCTCTGCGCGATCCGCTGATCGCGATCCGGTGCGAAAACGTCATCCCGCTCAGGTTTCGACGTTACCGTCTCTCGGGCCCTCAGTGAGCCCCCTAGCGGTGAGTCGCACCGGAACGTGCCCAAATGGGCACCGTTCCGGTGCGGCAACCTCCTCAGGAAGCGGCGACCGCCGCCGCACGCTTCTTCCGCGACGGGATGATGTCGTCCACCAACCCGTACGCCTTCGCCTCCTCGGCGCTGAGGATCTTGTCGCGCTCGATGTCCTTGCGAACTTCGTCGGGCGACTTGCCCGAGTGCTTCGCCACGAGGTCCTCCAGGAGCGACCTCATCCGCAGGATCTCACGAGCCTGGATCTCGATGTCGCTGCCCTGTCCGCCGCCCTCGGTGTAGGGCTGGTGGATCAGCACGCGGGCGTTCGGCAGCGCGAACCGCTTGCCCGGCGTGCCGCCGGCCAGCAGGATCGCGGCGGCCGAGGCCGCCTGCCCCAGGCAGACCGTCTGGATCTCGGGCCGGACGAACTGCATGGTGTCGTAGATCGCGGTCATCGCGGTGAACGAGCCGCCCGGCGAGTTGATGTACATGCTGATGTCGCGGTCCGGGTCGAGCGACTCCAGCGTGAGCAGCTGCGCCATCACGTCGTTCGCCGAAGCGTCGTCGATCTGGACGCCGAGGAAGATGATGCGGTCCTCGAACAGCTTGTTGTAAGGGTTCATCTCCTTGACGCCGTACGACGTGCGCTCGACGAAGGAGGGAAGGACGTAGCGGCCGTTGATGTCACCCGGCCGGATCAGCTCACTCATCTGGGAAGCTCCAGTCACGAGACGGCGCCCTCGGAGGGCACCTGGCGGGCGCTGCGCACCACGTGGTCGATGAAGCCGTAGTCCTTGGCCTCCTCGGCCGTGAACCAGCGGTCCCGGTCGGAGTCGCGCTCGATCTGCTCGAGCGGCTGGCCGGTGTGGTAGGCGATCCGCTCCGCGAGCGTCTTCTTCACGTAGAGCATCTGCTCGGCCTGGATCGCGATGTCAGCCGCGGTGCCGCCGATGCCGCCGGACGGCTGGTGCATCATGATCCGGGCGTGCGGGAGCGCGTACCGCTTGCCGCGGGCGCCGGCGCAGAGCAGGAACTGCCCCATGGAGGCGGCCAGACCCATGGCGACCGTGCAGACGTTGTTCGGCACGTACTCCATCATGTCGTAAATCGCCATGCCGGCGGTTACCGAGCCACCAGGGGAGTTGATGTACATCCAGATGTCACGGTCGGGGTCATCGGCGGCGAGGAGCAGGAGCTCAGCGCACAGCCGGTTGGCCACCTCGTCGTTCACCTGGGTGCCGAGCACCACGATCCGCTCACGCAGCAGGCGCTGGTAGAGCTGGTCCTCGAGGCGGGAGGGGCCACCCTCCGGGCTCCGGGCCTCGAAGCCGGAACCACCGGTCGGGAAGAAGGTCGGCGGGCTGGTCACAGCGTCACCTTCCGATGCTCGTAATCGATTGGCTTTGCTTGTGACCTTAACGCGCGGCGCAGACAGGTCATGCCCGTGCGCCGTACTGTTCGCTGTCGGCGCATGCCCGGCCCGCGACGGGCATGCACGCCGCTTCGCTCGTGTTTCCCGCCAGTGGCCGGACCGCCGAGACACATGTGTCACGGCCGTACGCTTGCTCCCCGACCACGGTAATAAACAAATTTTCAGGGATTTGCCCGCATATAACCGGAAACCCCCGGCGCACCCGAGTGCGACGGGGGTTCCATGGTCGCCGCCGCCCCGGCCCGCCCTATGGCAGGCCGGCGGCGGATGTCAGGCGAGAGCCTTGGAGATCAGCTTTCCTTGGTCTCGTCGGCGGGCTCCTCGCCCGCCTCGTCCACGCCCACGGCCTCCTGCTCGGGGTTGAGCTCGGCGTAGATGGCCTGGATGTCCACCTCGTTGCCCGCGGTGTCGGTCACCTTGGCCGCGTCCCCGATGACGGTCTTGGCCTTCTCGCGCACGATCTCCATCATCGCCAGCGGGAGCTGGTTGTTGTCGGCGAGGTGCTGGGCCAGCGTGTTCGGCGCGACACCCATCTGCATGGCGCGGCGCACCACGAAGTCGGTCAGCTCCTGCTCGCTGACGCCGATCTCCTCCGCCTTGACGATCTTGTCGAGCACGAAGCCCGACTTCAGCGCCTTGGCCGCGTTCGCCTCGTACTCGGCGAACAGCTCCTCCTCGGTGGTCTGCTGGAGACGGAGGTACGCCTCACGGCTCAGCCCGCTCTCGGCGACCTGGTGCTCGAGGTTGTGCTTGCGCGCGTCGATCTCCGTCTGGAGCGCGCTCTCGGGCAGCGGAATGTCGATCCTGTCCAGCAGCGCGTCGAGGGCCTTCTCGCGGCTCTGCACGACCTGGTCCACCAGCTTGTTGCGGCGAACCTGCTCACGGATGCTGTCCTTGAGCTCGTCGAGCGTGTCGAACTCGCTGGCGAGCTGCGCGAACTCGTCGTCCAGCTCGGGCAGCACCTTCTCCTTGACCGACTTGACGTTGATGATCACGTCGGCCTCCTCGCCGGCGTTCTCACCGCCGACGAGCGTGGTGCGGAAGGTCTTCTCGTCGCCCGCGGCCATGCCCTGCAGCGCCTCGTCCAGGCCCTGCAGGACCGAGCCCGCGCCGACCTCGTAGGACACGTCGGCGGCCTGCTGCTCCTCGAGGTTGCGGCCGTCGATCTCGGCGCGCAGGTCCATCACGACGAAGTCGCCGTTCTGAGCCGGCCGCTCGACACCGGTCAGCGTCGCGAAGCGCTGGCGCAGGGCCTCGAGCTGGGCGGTGATGTCCTCGTCGGTCACCTCGGCGGCGTCGACCACGATCTCGGCGCCCTGGTAGTCCGGGACGTCGAAGGCGGGGCGGATGTCCACCTCGGCGGTGAACTCGACCTGCTCGCCGTCCTCGATCTTGGTGACCTCGATCTCCGGCTGACTGACCGGGAAGACCTCGGTCTCGTCAACGGCCTGGCCGTACAGCTTGGGCAGGGCGTCGTTCAGGGTCTCCTCGAGAACCACCGCGCGGCCGAAGCGCTGCTCGATGATCCGGGCCGGCACCTTGCCAGGACGGAAGCCGGGCACGCGCACCTGCTGCGCGACCTTCTTGTACGCGGCCTGCAGGCTCGGCTCGAGCTCCTTGAACGGCACCTCGACGGTGAGCTTGACCCGGGTAGGGCTGAGCTCCTCGACAGCGGTCTTCACGGGGTGGTCTCCTTGATCCAGCATCTGGTGATCGCGGGCACGTCGTGCACGGCAACCGCGGCACAGTAACGCGCGCCGCGCCCACGTGAAAGGCGCAGGATCACCGTCTCGCCTGCACGCGACCTGTCCGGGCATGCTCGACTGTGGCGGGTGTCCAACGCCAAGGGCAGTCTAGAGCAGATGAGGCCCGGTAGCGACTGATCAGAGGTCGGCCATGATCTGCCGTAGCAGGTCCACCGTCTCCGTGGGAGTGGTGCTGACCGCGCAGAGGCGTTCCATGACCTCGCTGTAGCGGTCGACCTCTTCCCGTTTGTCCAGGTAAAGCGCGCTGGCGAGCTGCTCGACGTACACGATGTCGGGCAGGTCCGGGTCGGCGAACCGCAGGATGCTGAAGGCGCCGCCTTCGGCGGCGTGTCCTCCGTAGCTGAACGGGATGACCTGAATCGTCACGTTGGGCTGGTTCATCAGGTCGATGAGGTGCTGGATCTGGCCCCGCATGACGTCGACACCGCCGATCGGGCGGCGCAGCGCGGCCTCGTCGATCACGGCCCAGAACTTGGGGCTGTTCCCGCCGTCGAGGATGCGCTGACGTTCCAGCCGCAGGTCCACCCGCCTGGCGATCTCCTCCGGCGCCGCGCCGACCGCGCCGGCCATGATGACGGCGCGCGCGTACTCCTTGGTCTGCAGCAGACCGGGAACGAACTGCACCTCGTAGGTGCGGATGCGCTCGGCCGCCTCCTCCAGGCCGACGTACGCCTGGAACCACGAGGGCAGGAGGTCGTTGAACCTGTGCCACCAGCCGGGCTCGTTGGCCCTTTCGACCAGGTTCATCACGACATCGCGCGTCTCCTCGTCCTCCACTCCGTAGAGGGCGAGAAGGTCGGCGACATCGCGTTCCTTGAACCCGACCCGGCCCAGCTCCATCCGGCTGATCTTCGACTCGGACGCCCGGATGCACTGGCCGGCCTCGTCACGGCTGATGCCCTTGCTCTCACGAAGCTTGCGGAGCTGGGAACCGAGAAGGATGCGCAGAGCCGTCGGACCCGATCCAGCCTGGATCTGTATCACGGCGCCTCCCTCTCACCTCGGCCCTGTGTGCCGCCAAGGGACGACCCGTACGACACCCCCAGCCCACACAGTGTCACCACTCCGGGCTCCGATGACAAGGTCTGATCTACGTGTCCCTGACAGTCAGCACTTCCGCCATGTGCGTCTGCACATGACAACTGCACGTGCATTTGGGTCTTGCAGCAGCAGGAGCCGCTGATCCATCATGTCTTAGGTGCATATTGGGCTAAATGTGCACCAGTCATCGATTCAGGCCAGCGGGAGGTACGGGCAACCATGTCGGACGAGCCCAAATCCGGCGGCCAGCTGACCCGCGACGTGGGATTCGGCTGGTTCCGGAGGGCGGCAGGTCCGTCCGATACCACGATGTGCCCCCTGGCCCCCCAGGCCGATTCGGTCAAGACCGCACGTGACGTCACCCGGACGACCCTACGAGAGTGGGGGCTGTCGGAACTGAGCGACGACGCGGCACTCGTGGTGAGCGAACTGGTGACGAACGCTGTTCGTTACGCTCTGTGTCCGGCGGACCGCACCGGTGACCCGCCGATAACGCTGACGCTCGTACGCATCGCGCCGCACGTGCTGCTCGCCGTCTCGGACCCGAGTGACCAGGCACCGTCGCCGGCGCAGCCCGACTTCGTCTCGGAGCACGGACGAGGCCTGTACATCGTCGAGACCTACAGCCAGGCCTGGGGCTGGGACGCGCTGGACGAGGGCGGCAAGGCCGTCTGGGCCCTCTTCCGCACCGGGGACTGACGTTCTCCAGCGACCCCGCAGCCGCCGGGGCCATGTTTTGTGATGTCCGTGCCAGACACAGGACAACCGGGGAGATTCTCCCGCCGTAACCGGGTATGTCGGATTTCGACCCCCCTCTCACCTGGCTCTACTCATGGTCGCGAGGACATGCCCGTCGGGGGGTCGCATGGGAACCTCAGGTCTCGGCTGGTGCAAAGCCGGTCTCACTGCTGCCGGCACCGTCACGCTTCTCGCCTTGGGAGCCGCGAGCGCCTCGGCGGCGCCCGCTCCCCACGGGGACGACGTCGATCAGTCGACACGTACCAACGTCACGAACGCGATGAAGGGCGAGGCACTGGCGCACGTCACATACCGCGCGTACGCGAAGCAGGCGGACAGGGAGAATCTGCCGGAAGCTGCGGCGCTGTACCGGCGCACCGCGCACACGGAATTACGCGAGCACCTCACCGAGCAGGCGAAACTCATCGGCCTGGTCGGCGACAACGCCACGAACCTCGGCGACAGCATGAGCGGCGAGTCCTACGAGGCGACGAAGATGTACAAGAACTTCGCCAAGCAGGCAAGGGCCGACGGCGACCGGCAGGCGGCCCGACTCTTCTCCGAGATAGCCAAGGACGAGGCCGCGCACCACGCGAAGTTCGTCAAGGCGGCGAAGGCCATCACCGATCCGTCGTCCGGCACGGTCATCCCAACGGACGTACAGGCCAAGCCGGTCGAGATACGGGCGGGCAAGCCCAGGGTCTCGTCGGACCGGACGCTGGAGAACCTGCGTACGGCGATGAAGGGCGAGGCCTTCGCCTACGCGAAGTACACCCTCTATGGGGACAAGGCCCGGGAGACCGGTCAGCCGAGGCTCGCCAAGCTGTTCCACCGCACCGCCGCCGTCGAGCGCACCGAGCACTTCGCCGAGGAGGCGAATCTGGCCGGCGCGGTCCGGGACACCGCGGCCAACCTGTGCGCGACGATCAAGGGGGAGACGCACGAAGGCACGCAGATGTACCCCGATTACGCGCGCCAGGCCTCGGCCGCCGGAGACACCGCGGCGGCGCGCGTGTTGAAGGACACGGCGAAAGACGAACTCAAGCACGCGAAGGCCTTCTCCGGTCAGCTGTCCAAGCTCGGCGGCCGATGCCCCACGTCGAGCTGACCGATCCGGCACGGTCGTGCCGGGGGCACGCGACGGGAACGGCGAGAAATCGGAGGCCGTGAAAGACCAAGGCCCAGAGTCGGGAGCACTCCCCCGACCTGGGCCTTCATGGTCAGAGCGGACGACGGGAATCGAACCCGCGTAGCCAGTTTGGAAGACTGGGGCTCTACCATTGAGCTACGTCCGCGCGCGCCCGGTGTCCATCTGGTCTAGACTTCATCCGGTCGTCAGGGCGTAAGCGTACCGGAGTCTCGGAGCGCACGCGTACCCGACGAGACGGGGCGTGGCGCAGCTTGGTAGCGCGCTTGCTTTGGGAGCAAGAAGTCGCAGGTTCAAATCCTGTCGCCCCGACCAGCTCTCACGCATTTCTCACGCCGCTTCCGGCAGGCGGGAGCGGCCTCGTCCGCTCCCGCGCACCGCAGGATCGAGGCGACGACACCCCGCCGCCGACCGCACCAGCCGGGCTCCGGGCCTCCGGCGCGTTTCTATAACCTGTTCTCGCCGTACCTCCGGGACCCTGAGGAGCACCATGGGCGACCTGGTCCTCGTCGACCGGCCTGCCGAGGCCGTCGCGGTCGTGACGCTGAACCGTCCGCGCAAGTACAACGCGCTCTCCAAGGCGCTGCTGGAGGAGTTCCGCGACACGCTGGAGCGGCTCGCGGCCGAGCCTGACCTGCGCGCGATGGTCCTCACCGGGGCCGGCCCCGCTTTCTGCGCCGGCCTGGACCTCGGTGAGCTGGAAGCGGGGGTGAGGATCGGCCATCCCGACTCGATCCTCCCGCTGCGGAACTTCCCCGTGCCCGTGATCGGGGCGGTCAACGGCGTCGCGGTGACCGGCGGCCTGGAGTTCGCGCTCGCGTGCGACTTCAGGATCGCCAGCGAACGGGCGCGGTTCGCCGACACCCACACCCGCGTCGGAATCGTGCCCTCCTGGGGCATGACCGCCCGGCTGAGCCAGGCGGTCGGGCAGGCGTGGGCCCGGCAGATGACGTTCACCGGGGACTTCGTCGACGCTCCCCTCGCGCTGCGCATCGGACTGGTGAACGAGGTCGTCGCGCACGACCGGCTGCTGCCCCGGGCCGTGGAGCTCGCGCGGAGCATCGCGACGACGACGCCGCAGACGCTGGGCAGGATCCGGGAGATCTACGACCTCCTGCGGGACGGCACCGGCGCCGACGGCCTGCGGGCCGAACTGGAGACCGGCCGAGGCGGGCTCACCATCGCCGCCCCCGAGGACTTCGCCGCCCGCAGGCGCGCCGTGCTCGACCGGGGCCGGACCCAGAGCCGGTGACAGTCACTCCTCCTCCACGTACGGGTGGGTGAGGAACTCGATGGCGTGGCCGTCGGGGTCGTCCACGTACACCCCGCGGCCGTGATGGCGGTGGTTGACCTGCTGCGGCTCCTGGTGGTGCGGCCCGCCCCAGTACGGCAGGCCCCGCTCGGCGATGCGGGCGCAGATCTCGTCGAACTCGTCCTCGGAGACGAGGAACGCCAGGTGCTGCATGACGATCCGGTCCCGGCCGACGATCGAGTCGGCGTAGTCGATCGTCACGCCGTTGGCGACCCGGACCGTGGCGAACGGCCCGAACGCGCCGGGCTCCGGCTCGCCGAGCAACCCGGTCAGGAACCGGGCGGACTCGAAGCGGTCACTGCTGTGCACGATCGTGTGGTCCAGTCGAGCGGTCACGGCGCCCTCCAGGTTTTCCGCGGTCCTCATCAACCCAATACCGTGGACAGGTGATCGACAAGCACATCTCCCGCGTGCTCGGGCTGCTCGGACAGGACGACACGCTTCGCGTCCTCGCCGGACTGGTCCTGCGTCCCGGCGAGCCGCTCGACAAGGTCACCGGGCTGACCCCGGAGGCGGCGGCCAAGGCTCTGGACCGGCTGGCCAGGGGCGGCCTCGCCGTACGGGAGGAGGACGGCTGGCGGGCGCGGCCCGAGACCTTCCGCGACCTGCTGCGCACGGTCCCCTCCACGCCGGCCGACCCGATGGACGCGTTCCTGGTCGACGGGCGGCTCGTCTCCATACCGGTGAAGCGGGCCAAACGGCTGATGGTGCTCGACTACATCGCGCAGGTGTTCGAGGTGGGCGTGCGCTACCAGGAGAAGGAGGTCGACGTGGCACTACGGGCGTTCCACGACGACCACGCCGCGCTGCGCCGCTACCTGGTGGACGAGGGGTTCCTCACCCGGGAGGCGGGCGTCTACTGGCGCTCGGGGGGAACGGTCTGACGCAGCCGTCTGACCGGGTCCGGCCACATGGGCCGACGCCCTTTCCCGATGGCCCCGGGGCGCGGACACTGGAAGACATGGGCGAGCCGACCAGGGTCCTTCTCGACGAGTCCCGGATCCCCCGGAACTGGTACAACCTCATCCCAGACCTGCCCACGCCGCCCCCGCCGGTGCTCCATCCGGCGACGCTGCAGCCGGTCGGCCCCGACGACCTCGCCCCGCTCTTCCCGGAGGCACTGATCGGGCAGGAGGTGTCGGGCGAACGGTTCGTCCCGATCCCCGACGGCGTCCTCGACGTCTACCGCCTCTGGCGGCCGACGCCGCTCATCCGCGCACGCCGCCTGGAGCGCGCCCTCGGCACGCCCGCGCGTATCTACTACAAGTACGAGGGCGGCAGCCCGTCGGGCTCGCACAAGCCCAACACGGCGGTTCCTCAGGCGTACTACAACGCGCGGGAGGGCGTGCGCAGGCTGACCACCGAGACCGGCGCGGGGCAGTGGGGCTCCGCGCTGGCGTTCGCCTCCGCCCAGTACGGCCTGGCCTGCGAGATCTGGATGGTCCGGGCGTCGTACGACCAGAAGCCGTACCGGCGCACGCTGATGAAGGTCTACGGCGCCACCCTGCACGCCAGCCCGTCGGCGGTGACCACGGCGGGCAGCAGGATCCTGGCGGAGGACCCGCACTGCACGGGGTCGCTGGGCATCGCGATCAGCGAGGCCGTCGAGGTGGCCGGGCAGCACGACGACACGCGGTACGCCCTGGGCTCGGTGCTCAACCACGTCCTGCTGCACCAGACCGTCATCGGCGAGGAGGCGCTGGAGCAGCTCGCCACCCTCGGCGAGACCCCCGACCTGGTGATCGGCTGCACCGGCGGCGGCTCAAACTTCGCCGGGCTGGCCTTCCCCTTCCTGCGCGAGAAGCTGGCGGGACGGATGAACCCGGTGCTGCGCGCCGTGGAGCCCGCCGCCTGCCCGTCGCTGACCCGGGGCACGTACACCTACGACTTCGGCGACGCCGCGGGGTTCACGCCGCTGATGAAGATGCACACTCTGGGGCACACGTTCGTGCCCGACCCGATCCACGCCGGCGGGCTGCGCTACCACGGCATGTCGCCGCTGCTCTCACACGTGTACGCGCAGGGCCTGGCGGAGGCCGTGGCCGTCACACAGACCGAGTGCTTCGACGCGGGGATCCGCTTCGCCAGGGCCGAGGGGGTCGTGCCTGCCCCCGAACCCGCCCACGCGGTGGCCGCGACGATCGCGGAGGCACTGCGATGCGCGGAGTCGGGCGAGGAGAAGGTCATCGTGATGTCCCTGTGCGGACACGGCCATTTCGACCTGCCCGCCTACGAGAGCCGTCTCGCCGGTCGGCTGGAGGATTTCACGCTCCCGCAGGAGCGGATCGACGAGGCCCTCGCGCACCTGCCCGCCGTCTGATGTGACGCATGCTCACCGATATCCCGTTTCGTCCCTTGAGCGGCGGGTACGGCTGCGCCATCGTGCCGTGATACCTGTCGGAGCACTCATGTCAAACGGCTGAAATGCGCGGTATCAGCTCCATACGATTCTGGAACACCATCCGCTCTCTCCGGAGAATTCGTTGAACCGGAACTGCGTTATCAAGGACCCCGCCCCGGGGAACCGGGCGCAGTGGCGCCGCAGCAGCGCCGCGTCCGCCAACGAGCGGCTGGCTTTCCTGAACGAGGCGAGCCGGCGCATCGGCAGCACGCTCGATCTGGCCGAAACGAGCCGGGAGCTCGTGGACGTGTCGGTCCCCCGCTTCGCCGACGCGGCGGCCGTGATGGTGCAGGACCGCCTCATGTCGGAAGGCGAATTATCGCCCCGGCCGGTGGACGGGACGACCCTCGTACGCCGGGTGGCCCTGGGTGTGGCCGGCGCCGATCCGGAGGCCTGGATGAAGGCCTTCCCTGTCGACGAGGCGACGGTCTACCCGGCGATCCTCCCGCAGGCCCAGTGCATGGCGGGCGGGAAGCCGCTGATGTACCCGTCGCTGGACAAGGAGAGCGCCCGGCTGATCGGCGCCAGCCTGGACCGGGAGGAGGCGGTCGCCTCGCTCCTGACCGACTGCTCGTTCCTCGCGGTGCCCCTGCGTGCGCGGGGACGGGTCCTCGGCTGCGTGGTCTTCACCCGGCGCCCCGGCAGCCTGCCGTTCGAGGAGCAGGACGTGGTGGTGGCCGAGGACCTGGCCGCCCGCGCCGCCCTGTGCATCGACAACGCGCGGCTGTACACCACGGAGCGCAAAACCGCGCTGACCCTGCAGAGCAGCCTGCTGCCCGTCGAACTTCCGCAGGCGCTCGGGATGGACATCGCCTCGCGTTATCTGCCGGCCAGCGACCTGATGGGCGTCGGTGGCGACTGGTATGACGTGATCGCCCTGCCCGGCTGCCGTACGGCCTTGGTGGTGGGCGACGTCATGGGGCACGGGACCAGGGCCGCGGCGACCATGGGCCAGCTGCGCACGGCCGCGCGTACGCTGGCGAGCCTCGATCTGCCGCCCGACGAGGTGCTGTTCCGGCTCAACCTCATGAGCCAGGACCTCGACCCGAGCCAGATCGCGACGTGCATCTACGCCGTCTACGACCCGGTGACGCGCAATTGCGCGCTCGCCCGTGCGGGGCACGTGCCCCCGATCCTGCTGCACCCCGACCGCTCGACCGAGATCATCGAGCTGCCGTCGGGCCTGCCGCTGGGCATCGGCAGCGACCCACTGGAGTCGTGCGAGCTGGTCCTGCCGTCCGGGAGCGTGCTCGCCTTCTACACCGACGGCCTGGTGGAGAGCCGCGAGCGGGACCTGGACGCCGGGATCATGGGGCTGCGGCGCCTGCTCGCCGGTCCGGTCGACGACCTGGAGGACATGTGCGATGTGATCATCAGCAGCCAGCGGTCGAGCCACGAGCGTGACGACATCGCCCTGCTGGTGGCCGAAGTGCGCGATCTCGATCCGGACGAGATCGCGACCTGCCCGCTGCCGGCCGACCCGCGGTTCGTCTCGCACGCGCGCCGCTTCGTCCGCGGCACCCTGCAGAGGTGGGGCCTGGGCGGCCTGGTGGACGCCACCCAGCTCATCGTGAGCGAGCTGGTCACCAACGCGCTCAAGCACGGCTGGCCGCCGATAGAGCTGCGGCTGCTGCGCGGGCGGACGCTGGTGGTCGAGGTCGCCGACGGCTCGCCCGCCGCTCCCGCCCCGCGCACGGCCACCCCCGACGAGGACACCGGCCGCGGTCTCCAGCTGATCAAGCGGTTCGCCTACCGCTGGGGCACCCGGCCCACTCCGTACGGGAAGATCGTCTGGGTCGAGCAGCACCTCCCTTGACCCGGGTGTTCCTCCCCGGCGAGCGTGTATTACTGATCGTTGAGAAGAGTTACGTTCGAACGGGGAGTTCGTGGCGAGGAGGGGACATGATCGATATCCGTGACGCGTACCGCAGGGCGCTGGACGGTTTCGGGGACCGCCTCCATCTCGTCCGCCGCGGACAGTGGGAGTTGCCCACTCCCTGCGTCGACTGGGACGTCCGCGGGCTGGTCAACCACGTCGTGTCCGAGAACCTGTGGGCCCCCGAGCTGCTGTCCGGCCGCAGGGTCGCGGAGGTGGGAGACGCCTTCGAGGGCGACGTGCTCGGCGACGACCCGGTCAAGGCGTTCGAGGCGTCCGCACAGGGCGCCGTGCAGGCGGTGTACGCCGAGGGCGCCCTGACCGCCGTCGCCCACCTGTCCTTCGGCGACGTGCCGGGCGAGGAGTACATCACCGAGCTGTTCGCGGACGCGCTGATCCACACCTGGGACCTGGCACGTGCCATCGGCGGGCCGGAAAGGCTCGACCCCGAGCTCGTCGCCTCCTGCTCGGAATGGTTCGAGAAGGCGCGGGAGGACTACCGCGAGGCGGGAGTGATCGGGGACGAGCGAGACGTCCCGGCCGGCGCCGACCAGCAGACTCACCTGCTCGCCGCCTGGGGCAGGAACCCCTAGGCCGGGCCTCTACCGGCCCGTGGGCCGCCTGCCGTGATTGGCCTTCTTCTTCTTGCGTGCCTTCGACTTGCGCGCGCGTCTGCCCATGAAGACCGCCTTCCGTCGAGTACGGCTTTCGCTCACTGTCCTCCCCGGCACCGCGACCGGGCAAGTACCCGGACCCCAACTCAACATGTCCCCACGTGCGTGGGGCATAATTTGTTTGAATCTGTTGACAGGAGTGGTGGATGCTGGCCCAGCAACGGCAGCAGGCGATCCTGGAGAGGGTACGCAGAACCGGCGGGGTGCGCGTCGCGCAGCTCGTACGCGACCTCGGGGTCTCGGACATGACGATCCGCCGCGACCTGGAGGTCCTCGCGGAACGCGGCCTGATCGTCAAAGTGCACGGCGGGGCGACCGCCACCGGCACCGGCTCGACGGAGGAGCCGGGCTTCGCGGCCAAGTCGGTGCGGCAGCAGGCCGAGAAGGAGGCCATCGCCCGCCGGGCGGCCATGCTCGTACGGCCGGGCAGCTCCGTCGCCCTGTCGGCCGGGACCACGACCTGGACGCTCGCCCACCACCTGGTGGACGTGCCCGAGCTGACAGTGATCACCAACTCGGTGCAGGTGGCCGACGTCTTCCACCGGGCGGGGCGGCCCGACCAGACCGTGGTGCTGGTGGGAGGTGTGCGCACGCCCTCCGACGCCCTGGTCGGCCCGGTGGCCGTGGCGGCCGTCCGCTCCCTGAACGTCGACACCCTCATGCTCGGCGTGCACGGCATGAGCGTCAGGGCGGGATACACCACGCCCAACCTGCTGGAGGCGGAGACCGACCGCGCCCTCATCACAGCCGCCCAGCAGCTCGTGGTCCTGGCCGACCACACCAAGTGGGGGACGATCGGCATCAGCACGATCGCCGCCCTCGGCGAGGCCGACGTGGTCGTGAGCGACGTCGGCCTGCCGGAGGAGGCGCGCGCCGCGCTGTCGGAGCACGCCGGCGAACTTCTCCTCGCCGATCCGTCCGGGGAATCCGCGCTGGAGACCGCACTGTGACGCCGAACACCGCACGCTGAAAGTTGGAGACCGCTCTGTGAAGCGCACCATCACCCATCTCGCCGACGGCCGCGAACTGATCTACTTCGACCGGCGCGACGACGCCGACCACGGCGCCACCGACCCCAGGGACCTGCCGCCGCGCCCGCTCGCCTCCGAGCTGCGCTACGACCCCCTGATGGACGAGTGGGTGGCCGTCGCCAGGCATCGTCAGACGCGCACCCACCTGCCGTCCGCCGAGGAGTGCCCGCTCTGCCCGGCCCATCCCGGCTCGGAGATCCCCTCGCCGTACGAGGTGGCGGTGTTCGAGAACCGGTTCCCGTCGTTCAGCTTCAACACCGGGGCGTACGAGCAGGTGGGCGGCCTGAGCGAGGTGCGGCCGGGGATCGGGCGCTGTGAGGTCGTCTGCTTCACCTCCGACCACGACGCGTCGTTCAGCTCCCTCAGCGACGAGCAGGCCGAGCTGGTCGTCGAGGCGTGGGCCGACCGTACGGCCGAGCTGTCCGCACTGCCCGGAGTGGAGCAGGTCTTCTGCTTCGAGAACCGCGGCGCCGAGATCGGCATCACGCTGCCGCACCCCCATGGGCAGATCTACGCCTATCCGTACGTCACGCCGCGTACGCGCCAGATGCTGGACGCCGCCGCCCGTCACCGGGGCGGCAACCTGTTCGCGGACGTCCTGGCCGCCGAGCGGAGGGGCCCCCGGGTGGTGGCCGCCAACGAGCACTGGACGGCCTTCGTCCCGGCCGCCGCGCGGTACCCGTTCGAGGTGCACGTCTACCCGCACCGCCGGGTGCCCGACATCCCCGCGTTGTCGCCCGAGGAACGGGCCGCCTTCGCGCCGCTCTACATCGAGGTGCTGCGCCGCCTCGACGGGCTGTTCGGCGTCGTCATGCCGTACGTCGCGGCCTGGCACCAGGCCCCGGTCACCTACCGGCGCGACCTGGCCCATCTCCACCTCCAGCTCTTCACGATCCGGCGTGCGCCGAACAAGCTGAAGTACCTCGCCGGCTCGGAGTCGGCGATGGGCGCGTTCGTCAACGACGTGCTCCCGGAGGAGGCCGCCCGGATGCTCCGCGAGGTGGTCACGACTTGATCACCGAACGGTTGCGACTTGGGTGGCACCTGGAGTTTCTTTACCAGTAGTATCCCTGGCACCGGTTGTCACAGCCGGTACGCCTAATCCCGGGCGCCTCGCCCGGGAGCCGGGGACCCAATCACGCATCTGGGGTCAAGGCAGCCGCCTGCCCGGGCTCCTCCAGCCCGCACCCGTCAGCTAACCCGGCAGGCACGTGGAGAGGAGTGGGCTCTGCCCCGCGCGTTCCCCTTGGCCGTCGGTGTGCTCGCCTCCGCCGCCCTCCTGTTCGGCGCGGCCGCCCCGGGCGCCGCCGACCCCAAGCCGACGGAGAAGCAGCTCAAGCAGGAGCTGTCGGACCTGCGGAAGAGGATCGACCGGCTGATCGCCGACTACAACGCCAAACGGGTCGCGCTCGCCGACGCCCGGGTCGAGGAGAAGGCCGCGCGCGGGCGGCTGGCCAAGGCGGAGGCCGATTACGAGGCCGCCAGGGACGCCGTACGGCAGATGGCCGGGCTGCGCTACCAGACCGACAGCTCGATGGCGCTGCCCGACATGAACACCGCCGCGCTGAACTACCAGCTCAAGGAGGAGCAGGCCGCCAGGCTCGAGCACTTCGAGCAGGTCCGCGCCGAGCGGCAACGCGCCGCGGACGCCGCCAAGACGCTCACCGGACAGCTCAAGACGCAGGCCGCCGAGGTCGCCGCACAGCGCGAGGACGCAGAGGACCTCATCGACGAGATCAAGGACAAGCTCGACGCCCTCATCCCGATCGCCCCGGGCAGACGGGCCGGTGGTTCGTGGGCGCCGGAGCTGCCCGCCGGCTCCGACAACATCACCCCCCGCATGCGGCTCATGCGTACCGAGGTCGGCAAGACCTTCGATCTGCGGTTTCCAGTGGGCTGCTACCGCGCGGAGAACAGCGGCGAGCACCCCCTCGGGCGTGCCTGCGACTTCATGATGAGCTCGGGCGGCGCCATGCCCTCCCCGGAGATGAAGGCGCTGGGCGACAGCCTGGCCGCCTGGGCCATCAAGAACGGGCCGAAGCTGGGCGTGATGTACGTGATCTGGCAGCAGCGCATCTACAACCTCGGCCACCCGGGCTGGCGGACGATGTCCGACCGCGGCGGAGTCACCGCCAACCACTACGACCACGTCCACATCTCGATGTACTAGAGGCCCGCAAGCCGTCTACCTGCACTGGTTGGCCTGGCGCCGCCGTCATCAAGCCCGCGCCCGCTGGTTCCACCATCGAGCCCGCCTATCCACCGCATACACCCAGCTCAGCTGGCAAATGGCGGCTGCCGCACTAGGGAAAATCATCATCATAAATCTATGAATGTCCAAAAAGTGAGTATTAGTCAATGGATGAGTTGACTCATGGTTGATTAGAACTGAACCACATGGTTCGAGGTGACTGTCTGTTCTTGGTCGTAGGCATGGTGCTACGGTGTCTGCCTGTTCACGCCCTGCTGTGAAACGGCACCGCATGGCCGTCCCGCCTACCAGGGAGAACAGCAGGTTCGACGCGGCCTTGTCATGCTCTGCCGCCACCCCGAGGACGCCGATGTCAGTAGATGTACCCCACCGGGCGCGGAGAAGGTTTTCACCGAGGGAACTGGCAACCCTCGCCTCTCTCGGCGCCATGATCATTACGGCCTGCGCGTGGTTGTGGGCGATATCCGCCGCCCCTTATGAGGCCAGAGAGCTGATGGCGCTCGTCGGCGGGGTCTCGGCCGCACTCCTGTCCGGCGCCGTCGCGGCCATTGTCCACTACTCCGGCACCGGTCGCCGGCTGCGTGAGCAGGCCGAGTGGGCCGGCGCGCGGTTCACCTGGCTGGAGCGGGAAACACTGCGAATGGCCGAGGAGTCGCTGCCCGCGCTGGGACGTCAGGTGCGGGACGGCGCCTCGGTCGCCGACGCGCTCTCCCAGATACCGCAGCCTCCGGACGGCCCGCTGCTGCACCTGCTCAGAGCGGCCGGGCACGAGCTCGAACTGCTCGAACGCGAGCGCGCCGTCGCCCAGGCGTCCCGCGATGCGACCGAGGGCGAGATCTCCCGGCTGATCGGCGAGACGCTGCCGGAGCTGTTCCGGCGGATCCAGACGGACCGGATGTCGGTGAGCGCCGCACTGGCCGAGATACGCCAGCCGGGGCAGGACCCGCTACGCGACCTGCTGCGCGAGACGGCGCGGCAGCTCTCCGAGAGCGAGCGCAGGGGCACCGCCGTGATGGCGGCGTGCGCCGGGGCCGCGGCCCGGGTGCAGGCACAGGCCACCAGCCTGCTCGCCCGGCTGCGCGAACTGGAGGAGCGGTACGGCGAACAAGAGGAGGTATTCGCCGACCTGCTTGACCTGGACCACCGCGTCTCCCAGATGAGCCGGCTGGCGGACAACATCGCGCTGCTGAGCGGCGGCCGTTCCGGGCGGCGATGGACCCGGCCGATCGTCATGGAAAGCGTCCTGCGCGGCGCGATGGGCCGCATCGGCGCCTACCGGCGCATCCGGCTGCACTCCACCAGCACCGTCGCCGTCGCGGGGTACGCGGCCGAGGGCGTGATGCACGCGCTGGCCGAGGTGATGGACAACGCCGCCACGTTCTCGGCGCACGGCACCGAGGTCCACGTGTACGTGGACGAGGAGGACGCCGGCGTCGTGATCACGATCGAGGACAGCGGCCTGGGGATGCGCCCGCGCGAGCGGCAGCACGCCACCAGGCTCGTGTCCGAGCCGCTCGACCTGCGGACGCTGTCCGGTACCCGGCTGGGCCTGGCGGTCGTGGGACGCCTGGTCGACAAGTACGGCCTGACGGTCAGCTTCCGGTCGTCCGCCCGCGGTGGCGTGGGGGTCGTGATGCTGATCCCGCGCCTGCTGATCACGCAGCCCCTGTCGGCCACCGTGCCGCCCGACGCCGAGGCGTCGGTCCACCACCCCGTGCAGGCACCGGCCGTACCCGCGCAGGAGGGGCCGACGGACGAGTCCGAAGATCTGCTGCCCAGGCGGCGCCGGGGGCAGACGCTGGCCGAGGCGACCAGGGCGCGGCAGGCATCGCCGGTCAAGCCCGCGCGCGAGGGGCCTGACTCGGCTGCGAGGTTCGCCGCGTTCCGCCAAGCCGGCGGCCGTGGGCGTACTTCCTCTTCAGCCCCTCCCCCGGCCCCGGGCGACTCTTGACACGCGTCCGCCGACCACCGGACATTTTTGGATTCACAGATGAGGAGGCAGGGGGCGTCCCTCCCGCGCCGAAGGGGCACCCCGTCGTTTCTATGAGCACAACCGATGCTTCGCACACCACCGATCGTGACTTCGACTGGCTACTGGAGAACCTCAAGGAGAAGACCCCGGGGATCAGGCATGTGCTGGTGCTGACCAGGGACGGCCTGAAGATGTGCTTCACCGCCGGCCTCGGCCTGGACGGGGCCGACCAGCTCTCCGCTCTGGCCGCCGGGATCCAGAGCCTCTCGCTGAGCGCCTCCGCCGAGTTCGGGGACGGCATCGGAGCGGGGCAGGCGATGGTGGAGTTCGCCGGCGGACTGCTGCTCATCGTGCCGGCCGGGGACGGCGCCCACCTGGCCGTGGTGGCCGAGGAGGACGGCGAGGTGGGGCTTATCGCGCACAACATGAACGAACTGGTGGAGCAGATCGGGGTGTACCTCACCGCGGCACCGCGGCAAACGGAGAACAGCGACGACCGCGGATGACACGGCGAGCCATCGACCAAGAAGACCCTGACCGGCTCTACACCGTCACCGGTGGGCGTACCAGCGCCGATGAGAAAACCTTCGACTCGGTCTCCCTCATCGTCAGCGAGTGCGCCCCCACCCCCGGTATGCAGTCCGAGCACATCAAGATCCTGCGGATGGCCCAGCGGCCGACGGCGGTGGTGGAGATCTCGGCGGAACTGCGACTGCCGGTCAGCGTGGTGAAGATCCTGCTGTGCGACCTGCTGGACACCGGTCGCATCACCGTCCGTCATCCGTCGATCGCCGCACAGGCCGGACGACCGGATCCCGAAATCCTGAGGCAGGTGCTCGTTGCGCTCCACAACCTCTGACCAGATGGCGGCCACCACGCGAACGCCGCTACGCACGACCGCCGCGGACGCTCTGAAAATCGTGATCGTCGGCGGATTCGGGGCGGGAAAGACGACCATGGTCGGCTCGGTGAGCGAGATCCGCCCGCTGAGCACCGAGGAGGTCATGACCCAGGCGAGCGTGGGCATCGACGACGCCAGCCGGGTACGGACCAAGTCGACCACCACGGTGGCCTTCGACTTCGGCCGGATCACGCTGAACGCGAGCAAGGTGCTTTACCTGTTCGGCGCGCCCGGTCAGCAGCGGTTCTGGTTCGTGTGGGACCAGTTGTTCGCCGGCAGCCTGGGCGCGGTCGTCCTGGTGGACGCCCGCCGCCTGGAGGATTCCTGGTACTCCATCGACCGGCTGGAGCACCACCGGACCCCGTTCGTCGTCGCGGTCAACCGCTTCACCGACGGGCCCACCCTGGATTCGGTGCGCGAGGCGCTGGCACTGTCGCCCGAGGTCCCGCTCGTCGACTGCGACGCGAGAGAGCGGTCCTCGTCCAAGCACGTGCTGATCACGCTCATCGAGCACCTCACCCGCACCTACGACCAGTTGCCCGCCCGAGAGAGCACGCCGTGACGAACTCCCCTCCCCTGCCCGACTCCACAGACCCGTCCGCCGCCTCGCCCGCATCGCAGTATCCCGAGCGGAGACGGGAGCCGCTGGAGGGATACGCCGACCACGCCGATGCCGTACGACTGCACGCGTCGCTGATCGGCGACGACCCGACCGCGCTGTTCCAGGAGATGCGCCGCGAGCACGGCCCCGTCGTCCCCGTTCTCCTCGACGGCATGCCCGTCTGGTACGTGATCGGTTATCGCGAGCTGCACCATGTCACCAGCCAGCCGCAGTTGTTCAGCCGCGACCCCAGGCGCTGGAACCTGCAGGACGTCCTGCCCCCTGACTGGCCGGCGCGCCCGTACGTGACATGGCAACCGTCCGTGATGTTCACCGAGGGGGCCGAGCACCAGCGGCGGATCGGCGCCATCAGCGACGCGCTGGACAGCGTCGACCGCACCGAGCTCGCCCTGATCTGCGAGCAGATCGCCGACCGCGCGATCGACGAGTTCTCCGGGGACGGCCAGACCGACCTGATCTCCCAGTACGCCGACCGGATTCCGGCTCAGGTCATCACCCGGCTGTTCGGGCTGGCGGAGACCGACCTGCCGAAACTGGTCGAGGACGTCAACCACGTGCTGAGCGGGGGCGAGGAGGCCCTCTCGGCGCTTCCCCGGATGCTGGACAAGGTAAGCCGGCTCATCGCCGACAAGCGCGCACTGCCGGGCCACGACCTCACCTCGCAGATGCTGGCACACCACGCGCGGCTCACCGACGAGGAGTTCATCCAGGACCTGATCATGATGTTGATCTCCGCCCATGACAACTGCTCCAACTGGATCGGCAGCACCCTGCGGCTGATGCTGATGGACGACCACTTCTCGATGAGCCTGCAGGGCGGCCGCAGCAGCGTCGGCGAGGCGCTGAACGATGTGCTGTGGAAGGACCCGCCCACGCCGAACATGCCCACACGCTGGGCCGTGCAGAACTGCGAGCTGGCCGGGCGGCACATCCGCCGGGGCGACATGCTGGTGCTCGGTGTCGCCGCGGCCAACGCCGATCCGCAGGTGCAACCGGCCGCCCATGCCGGCTCCGGCGCCAACCGGGCGCACCTCGCCTTCGGCCACGGCGAGTACGGTTGTCCCTTCCCCGCGCCCGAGCTCGGCGGGATCATCGCCAAGACGGCCGTGGAGGTCCTCCTCGACCGGCTGCCCGACGTCTACCTCGCCGTGAAACCTGACGCGCTGCGCTGGCGCCCTTCGCTGTGGGTTCGCAGCCTGGAGGCCCTGCCCGTACGGTTCAGCCCGACCGTGCCGACCGGCCAGGGCCCGTCGAACACCTGGAACGCCTCCAGGTGAGGTCAGGCCGGAACGGAGTCCGGCGACGCGCCGTATGCGGCTCACGACCAGCGGGCCGAATTCTCAGGCGTAGCCTTCCAGCCCGTCCACCGAGGTCAAAGTGTCCGACGTGAAGCTCACCGGCTTCCTCGTCGACGCGGGTCCCCATCCGACGTGCTCACCGAAGTCGGCCCTCAGGGGGCGAGCGCGGCCGGACGATCTTCCTCCAGCCCATCGGGACGACAAGACCGCGCACCTCGAACCCCTAGTAAGGGAAGTCACGGGGACTCGATCAGCGCTGAGCTGCACCCCCTGTTTCCCAGCTCAGAGAGGGTAGATCACTAGCCGATTCCCAAGCTGATAGCCGAGGCGACTGAGCAAGCCAGAGGGCACAGCCAGGGCACATGACACCGTGACCGGCCGCGAAATGCCGAGAACCACCGACCCGCCTGCTCCGGAACGGCCGCGGTTCTCATCGGTGCGCCCGATCAACGCGGCCTCCCGGCCTCCTGCCGAATCTGCGACGGAGCAGAGTGGTGGGGCCCCTTGAGCGGGCGGGGCCGGCCACTTCGCCGAGCGGGGCGGCCGGCCCCTTCCGGGTCAGGCCGTGACCTGCTTCTCGTTCCAGGTGTAGTAGAGGTAGGTGCTGCCGGGCCCGGTCATCGTGCCGTAGACCTGCCAGAAGGTGTTGGCGCCGGGCGAGAAGCGGAAGATCTTGTCCCCGGGCCGGTCGTCCACGATCACGCGCTGTGACCCGGTGGCCCCGATCCGGACCTCGACCGTGAGTGTCGAGGTGTCCGGGATGTCGAGGCAGATCTCGTACGTGTACGCCGTCGGACCGCTGATGTTGTAGATGCGACCGTCCAACGCCGACCACTCCATGTTGGTGAGGATGTAGCTGTTCAGAGCCCGCGTGTACCCGCCTGCGGAGCAGTCGACCGCGGGCGTGTCCGCGGATGCGGGGCCGATGCCGGTGAGCGTGGTGCCGAGGGCACCGGCGACGACGGCGAGAACGGAGATGGTGCGCTTCATGCCTCTCCTCATCCGTGCAGTTACCCCTCCAACCCCAAATAGTTGAAGGCTTAACCGATTTTGACTTGCTTGCCATTTTTGGACAAGGTCGTACAGAAAAGTGTCTACTTTTGAGTCAAGCGTCACGTTCAGCCACCCCTCCCACCCCAAGCTAACTTCGTCCGCGACGTTGACGATGTTTCATCGATGGCATAACTTTGTCCACGATAGAGACGGTGTTGGCGCGCTCGCCACGCGTACCGGAAAAGCCGCCACGACGGCCCGGGCCGCGCCTGGCTCATCGCCACCTGCGACGCCGGCTCCTCCCCGCACACCACGATCGTTCGGAAGGCGATGACGCATGCCCGCAATCGGCGGCGAGACCGCACCTGGATTCGAAGCAGTACGTGAGGCGTTCGCGGCGAATCTGTCCGGCGGGCAGGAGGTGGGGGCCGCGGTCGCCGTCTACCTGCACGGCCGGAAGGTCGTCGACCTGTGGGGCGGGATCGCCGACCCCGGGACGGGCCGCCCCTGGGAACGCGACACCCTGGCGGTCGTGTTCTCCACCACCAAGGGCGTCACCGCCGCCTGCGCGCACCTGCTGGCCCAGCGGGGCGAACTGGACCTGGACGCACCGGTCGCCCGCTACTGGCCGGAGTTCGCGGCGAACGGCAAGGACCGGATCCCGGTGCGCTGGCTGCTCACCCACCAGGCCGGGCTGCCCGCGATCGACAACCCGATCACCCCGGCGCAGGCGATCGCCTGGGACCCGATGGTGACCGCGCTGGCCGCCCAGCGGCCGTTCTGGGAGCCGGGCACCGAGCACGGCTACCACGCGCACACGTACGGCTGGCTGGTCGGCGAGGTGATCCGCCGGGTGACCGGCCGCAGCCTCGGCGCCTTCCTCGCCGAAGAGATCGCCGCACCGCTCGGCCTCGACCTGTGGATCGGGCTGCCGGAGTCCGAGCAGCACCGGGTCAGCCGGATCGTCACCACCCCGATCGACCTCGGCGCGCTGACCGGGATCGACCTGGACGCCCTTCCCGAGTCCGCGCGCGAGGTGATGCGCGCCTATGCCGATCCCACGTCGCTGACCATGCGGGCGATGACCGTCGTCACGCCCCTGCTGAACCACGACGACCCCGCCGAGCAGTTCGCCGAGATGCCCTCGACCAACGGCATCTGCACCGCCCGCGCGCTGGCCCGCTTCTACGCCGCGCTGATCGGCGAGGTCGACGGGCATCGCATCCTGTCGCCCGGCACTTTGGCGGCGGCGATCGCGCAACAGGCCGGCGGCGTGGACCGCGTCCTGCGCGTGCCCGTCCGGATCGCCACCGGTTTCGGCCTGCCCACCCCCGACGCCTTCTGGTACGGCCCGGCCGCCTTCGGGTTCCCCGGCTACGGCGGATCGCTCGGCTTCGCCGACCCGGCGTCCGGCCTGGCCTTCGGCTACGTCATGAACCGCATTCAGGAGGGCGTGCCGGACAGCAGAGCCGCCACGCTCCTCGACGCGGTCCGCGGCGCGATCTGAGGCGGCGTCGACGGGGTACCGCCGCGCCGGGCGGCAATTGGAGTGACTCCCCCGCGCGAAGCCGGGCAGGATGCTGGGATGACTGACACACGTATCGATCCCCCTGTCGCCGCGGACGAGCGCACGATGCTGCGCGCCTGGCTGGACTGGCACCGTGAGACCCTCGCGGTGAAGTGCGAGGGCCTCACGGAGGAGCAGCTGCGGCTGCGCTCGGTGCAGCCCTCCAGCATGTCGCTGCTCGGCCTCGTACGGCACATGGCCGACGTCGAGCGATCCTGGTTCCGGCGGCGGCTGAACGGCGAGGACCTGAACGGCATCTACTACGGCGACGACGACCCGGACGGCGAGTTCGACAACGTGGACACCGCGTCCGCCGAGGAGGCCTTCGCGACGTGGCGCGCGGAGATCGAGCACGCGCGGGCGGCCGAGGAGGCCTGCGCCGACCTGGACGCCATGACGAAGACGGCCCGTGACGGCGTCCACTACTCGCTGCGCTGGATCATGTGCCACATGATCGAGGAGTACGCCCGCCACAACGGCCACGCCGATCTGCTGCGCGAGCGCATCGACGGCGTGACGGGCGAGTAGCCCGCCCGGCGGGCTCAGCCGGACAGGCGGACCGGGTTGACGAGGTCGGCGTAGATGAGAAGGCCGCCCATGACGACCAGCAGGGCCGCCATGACGTACGTCAGCGGGAGCGCCTTGGCCACGTCCACGTAACCGGGGGCGGGGCGGCGGCGCACCCGCGCGAGGGCCCGCTTGAGGCCCTCCCAGAGCCCGCCGGCGATGTGCCCGCCGTCGAGCGGCAGCAGCGGGATCAGGTTGAACATGCCCACCGCGAGGTTCAGCGCGGCCAGCAGGTTGATGAAGATTTCGATCTTGCTTTCGACCGAGAGGTCCGAGGCGGCGATCTCACCGCCGATCCGGCCCGCCCCCACGATGCCGATCGGCCCGTTCGGGTCGCGCTTGTCTCCGGAGAACGCGGCGTTCCACACGCCGACCATCTTCTTGGGGATGTTGACCATCGCGACGGCGGTGCGCTCGGTCAGGTCCCACATCTGCCCGACGACGTAGCCGGGGCCCTTCTTCTCGACGACGGTGGTCGGGCTCACGCCCAGGAAGCCGACGTTCTTCTCGACCTTGTCGGGGTCGGTCAGCGAGGGCATGTCCTGCGCGATCAGGTCGACCCGCACGTCGGTCCGTTGCCCGCCCCGCTCGATGCCGAGCGTCGTCACCCCCGCGCCGTGCTCCCGGATCAGCCGCTGCGCCGTCGACCAGTCGGTGACCGCCGTGCCGCCGATGGCGACGATGTGGTCGCCGGGCCGCAGGCCGGCCTTGGCGGCGGGCGTCAGCGGATCGTTCTCCCGGCAGTCGCGGTGCTGCGCCTCGGCGGCCGGGATGGCGCACTTGGACACCGAGGACACGACCGGGGTCTGCTCGCGCACGCCGAACCCCATGATCACGACCGCGAACAGCACGAACGCCAGCACGAAGTTCATCGCCGGGCCGCCGGCCATGATGATGACCTTCTGCCACCAGGGCTTGCGGTAGAAGACCCGGTTCTCGTCACCCGGCCGGATCTCCTCCGAGGCGACGGCCCGCGCGTTCTCGATGAGCCCCTGCCAGGGGCCCGTGGAGACGCTGCGCAGCTTGCCCGGCTCGTCCGAGGGGCGCGGCGGGAGCATGCCGATCATGCGGATGTAGCCGCCGAGCGGGATCCACTTCACGCCGTACTCGGTCTCGCCCCGCCTGCGCGACCACATCGTGGGCCCGAAACCCACCATGTATTGGGTCACGCGGACACCGAAGAGCTTGGCGGGCACGAGGTGCCCGATCTCATGAAGCGCGATCGAGAGCAGCAGGCCCACGAAGACGATCACGAATCCGGCCACGATGAGCCAGCTCATCAGCGCGTACCCCCGAGGTGGAGAAGGTGCCCTGGCAGACGAAGCACCTTTCGAGCGTAGCCCACCGGCGCGAGAGCGAAGACTTTTCCGGCCCGGGTTCGGCTTGCCCACCCGTGACCGATTAGGGACACTTCGTTGACAGTACGCAATTGGTCGATCACCCTTTGAGAGACGTGCAGAGGGGAGCATCTTGATCCGGATCCTGGTGGCCGAGCATCTTCCGTTGGTACGGCGTGGCCTGGTCGCGTCCCTCGACGGGGAGGACGACCTGCGGGTGGTCGCGGACGTCGGGTCGGGCGAGGACATCGTGCCCGCGGCGCTGGACGTGCGACCGGACGCCGCCGTCATCGACGCGGACCTGCCCGGCGTGGACGGGCTCAGCGCGGCGGCACGGCTCGGCGAGAAGGTGCCGCGCTGCCGGGTGATGCTGCTGTCGGCGCAGCCGAGCCCGGGTCACGTGAAGCGGGCCTTCGCGACGGGCGTCCTGGGCTACCTGAGCATCGAGGTGGGCCCTGAGCAGCTCGCCGACGGCATCCGCCGGATCACCGCCGGGCGCCGGGTCGTCGACTCCGAGCTGGCGGTCGCCGCGCTGGAGGCCGCCGACTGCCCGCTGACGCCGCGGGAGCACGAGGTGCTGCGGCTCGCGGCGGGGGGCGCGCGCCCGAAGGAGATCGCCGCGGAGCTGGCCCTGTCCGTCGGCACCGTGCGCAATCACCTGTCGCGCATCCTCGTCAAGACCGGGGCGCGCAGCCGCGTCGACGCCGTCCGCATCGCCACCGACTCCGGCTGGCTGTGAGCTAAGGGCGCCAGATCAGGACGAGCGCGCAGTCGTCGTTGTGGCCGGAGGACATCGACTGGACGAGCTGCCGGGCCTTGTCCCGGAACCCGGACGGCAGCAGCCGCTCCGCCTCTCCCAGCAACCGGTCGAGCCCGGCGTCGATGTCCCGGCCGGGCTGCTCGATCAGCCCGTCGGTGAACAGCATGAGCGCGTCGCCCCTGCGCAGCACCCCGCTGTCGGTCTCGCACGCCAGATCCGGAACAACGCCGAGCACGACACCCTTCGCCGTGGACACCCGCCACGTGCCCGACCCGGCGTCGAACCGCACCACCGGCGGGTGTCCGGCCGAGGTGATGGTGTACGCCCCCGTGGACAGGTCGAGGTCGAGGTGGACGGCGGTGACGAACCCCTCGTCGCCGAGCTGGCGGTGCAGGTAGGAGTTGCACGCGACGAGGAAGTCGTCCACCGAGCCGAGCAGCCCGCCGAAGGTGCCCGACAGCATGAGTGCGCGGGTGCCCGCGTCCACGCCCTTGCCGGACACGTCGACGACCGCGACCTGGACCCGGTCGCCCTCCCGCATCGAGACGACGAAGTCGCCGCCGAACGACGATCCCCCGGCCTGTTTGAGCACCACCTTGCCACCCCAGTCCTTGGGCAGCGACGGCAGCTCGCTCTGCCGCTTGAGCCGGTCGCGCAGCTCCAGCAGCATCGCGTCGCCGCGCAGGCCCTGGACGCCGAGCTTGCCCCGGGTCCGGGCCATCGTCCACGCCAGCGCGGCGGTGAAGCCCATCGTGATCAGGAGGCCGGGCCCGACGCTGGGCACCCCCGTGATCGGTCCCATGTATGCCAGGGACGCCACGACCACGCACAGCAGGATCGCGAGGCTGCGCAGCCGGAGCTGGAGGCCGCCGATCAGGGTGAAGAGGATCAGCAGCGAGGGCGAGAACCAGTACGCCGACACCTCCGCGTCGAGCACGCCGACCACGATGGTGAGCACGGCGAGAGCGATGAGGAGGTACCGGTCCCTCGACCAGACTTTCCTGGCGAAACGAACCAACGGCACCAGGAGCGGTACGCGCGCCAGGAGCGCGCGCAGCCGAGGAGGGATCAGCGGCGCCGGACGGGAAGTCATGATGGCCTCGACTGTATCCGGACATCCCAGGTCGCGGCACCTGCTTGACCAAGGTCTAGATCATCCGGCACGGATATTGGGTCGCCCCGCGCGGCGGTCCGCTTCTACGGTGATTCGATGAGCATCGCCGTCCGCCCCATCGAGGAAGCCGAGTGGCCGGCTTTCGTGGCCGTCGCCTACGAGGCGTTCAGCTCCACCTATCCCCTGGAGATCGCCGACCGCTGGCGCGAGATCATGGAGATCGACCGCCTGGTGTCCGCCTTCGACGGCGACCTGCCGGTCGGCTGCGCCGGCGCGCTGTCCTTCCGGATGACGGTCCCCGGCGGGCCCATCCCCGTCGCCGGGGTCACGTCGGTGGGCGTGCTCCCCTCACACCGCCGGCAGGGCGTGCTGACCGCGCTGATGACCCATCAGCTGCACGACCTGCACGACAGCGGGGGTGAGGCCGTCGCCGCGCTCTACGCCAGCGAGGCCGGCATCTACGGCCGCTTCGGGTACGGCAGGGCCGCCGACGCCCTCAACTTCCGCATCCCCACCCACGGCTCGGCCTTCACCCGCTCGGCCCCCGCCGATCCCGCGCTACGCCTCCGGGGGGCGCGGCCGGCCGACGAGCTCGCCGGGCTCCGCCAGGTCTACGACGCCGTACAGCCCGGCCGTCCCGGCCTCTACGGGCGCTCGGAGGCGTACTGGCGGGCCGAGATCCTCCCGGACACCGACCACGACCGGGGCGGGATGGGCCCGCTGCGCTGCCTGATCGCGGAGGACCCGGCGGGGCCCCGCGGCTACGCGCTGTTCCGGGCGAAGTCCGGCTGGAACGAGCACAACGTGCCGGACGGGGAGGTCCGGCTCCTGGAGTTGCATGCCTCCGACCCCGCGGCGTACGCGCTGGTCTGGCGCGGCGTCCTCGACCGCGACCTGTGCGCGGTCGTCCACGCCGAGCGGCGCCCGATGGACGACCCGATCATGCACCTGCTGGCCGAGCCCCGCCAGCTCAACGCGGTCTGGGTCGACGACCTGTGGGTCCGTCTCGTGGACGTGGACCGGGCCCTGGCCGCCCGCGCCTACGCCGCCCCCGCCGACCTTGTCGTCGAGGTGGAGGACGAGGTCTGCCCGTGGAACGCCGGACGCCGGCGGCTGAAGGCGGCCGGCGGGGAGGGGTCGTGCGAACGGAGCGAGGCGCCCGCGGACCTCACGCTGCCGGTCGGAGTGCTGGGCGCGGCGTACCTCGGCGGGCGGCCTCTGATCGCGGCGGCGGAGGCCGGACTGGTGCGGGAGCACCGGGCGGGCGCCCTGCGCGAGCTGTCGGCCGCGATGGCCTGGGACCCCGCTCCGTGGGGCTGCCGGGTGTTCTGAGCCGCGCCGCGGACAGCCGGGGCGTAGGCTTCGGGCATGGCGCTGCAGAGTTTGCAGATCACCGCGATCACGGCCATGCGGGCCCGCGACGTGTCCCGGCCGACGCCGGAGCAGCTGGAGGCCGCCGACCAGCGGCCGCTGCGCGACGAGACGCCCCGGCGGGAGCCCCGCCGGGGCCGGGACAGGGACGCGCGCTAGAGCTACTCAGGCGGGCAGCGGCGGCAGTTCGCCGGTGGTCTCGTAGTCGGCGAGCTGGCGGATCCGCCGGGCGTGCCGCTCGGCCCCGGAGAACGGCGTGGCCAGGAAGAGCCCGACGAACCGGACGGCCTCCTCCGGCGTGTGCTGCCGGGCGCCCAGGCTGATCACGTTGGCGTCGTTGTGCTCGCGGGCCAGCTTCGCCGTGTCCTCGTTCCAGGCGAGGGCCGCGCGCACCCCCCGCACCTTGTTGGCGGCGATCTGCTCGCCGTTCCCCGAACCGCCGATCACCACCCCGAGACTGCCCGCGTCGCCGGCCACGCCCTGGGCGGCGCGCAGCACGAACGGCGGGTAGTCGTCCTCGGCGTCGTAGACGTGGGGCCCGCAGTCCTCCACGTCGTGGCCCTGCTCCTTCAGCCAGGAGACCAGGTGATTCTTCAGCTCGTAGCCGGCATGGTCGGCACCGATGTAGACACGCACGACACAAGTTTCCCAGAAGGCCTCTGGCGGAGACGACCCCGGGCTCCACTAAAGTAATAGCCAAGATGGCATCCGTCCCTTACACCTCCGGCCTGACAGGAGTGTCATGCGCGAGCTGCGTTACGTCGGCGACCCGGTCCTCCGCACCCCCGCAGAACCGGTGACGGACTTCGACCGCGAGCTGCGCCGGCTGATCGAGGAGATGTTCGCCGTCATGTACCAGGCCGACGGCGTGGGGCTGGCCGGGCCGCAGATCGGCGTGGGCCGCCGGCTGTTCGTCTACGACATCAGCAACCGCAAGGGCCACGTGATCAACCCGGAGCTCACGATCGACGACCCCGAGCAGGTCGTCGAGGAGGAGGGCTGCCTGTCGGTGCCCGGCAAGGAGACCGGCAAGCCGTTGTACGCCCCGACCGCCCGCGCCGCCGGGGTCACCCTGCGCGGGGTCGACAAGCTCGGCAGGCCCGTCGCCGTCAAGGCCCGGGGCATGCTCGCCCGGTGCTTCCAGCACGAGTTCGACCACCTCGAAGGCACGCTGTACGTCGACCGGCTGGGCAAGGACGAGCGCCGCAAGATCCTCCTGCAGACGCCCTGACTCAGAGCTGGATGGCCTTGACCTCCAGGAACTCCTCCAGGCCGAACTCGCCGAGCTCGCGGCCGATCCCGGAGTGCTTGTAGCCCCCGAACGGCGCCATCGTGTTGAACCGGCCGCCGTTGACGGCCACCTGCCCGGTGCGCAGGCGGCGCGCGACCGCGAGCGCCCTGTCCTCGGTGCCCGCCCACACCGCCCCCGACAGCCCGTACGGCGTGCCGTTGGCGATCTCGACGGCCTCGTTCTCCGACGAGAACGGGATGATCGACAGCACCGGGCCGAAGATCTCCTCCTGCTCGACGGACATGCCGGGCGAGACGCCCGCGAAGATCGTGGGCTCGACGTAGTAGCCGCGTTCCATGGGGTTGTCGGTCCCGCCGAGCACGAGGCGGGCGCCCTCCTCCTGGCCGCGGTTGATGTACCTGACGACCCGGTCGCGCTGGGCGGCGGACACCAGCGGTCCCAGACGCGTGCCCTCGGCGAACGGATCTCCGGGAGCGTAGGCGCCGGCCGCCTCGACGGCGAGCCGTACCGCGTCGTCGTACTGGTCCCAGTGGACCAGCATCCGGCTCAGCGCCGAGCAGGTCTGGCCGGAGTTGAGGTACGCCCCGGCGACCCCGTTCTTCACCGCCTTCTCCAGGTCGGCGTCGGGCAGGATGATGTTCGCCGACTTGCCGCCGAGCTCCAGGGCCACCCGCTTGACCGTCTCGGCCGCGAGGGCCGCGACCCGGCGGCCGGCCCTGGTGGAACCGGTGAACGACACCATGTCGACATCCGGATGGGCCGCGATGGCCTCGCCGACCACCGGCCCGTGACCGCTGACCATGTTGAACACGCCGGGCGGCAGGCCGACCTCGTGGAGGATGTCGGCCAGCGCGTACGCGGCGAGCGGCGCGACCTCGCTCGGCTTGAGCACCACCGTGCAGCCTGCGGCCAAAGCCGGGGCCACCTTGCACACGACCTGGTGGAGCGGGTAGTTCCACGGCGTGATCGCGCCCACCACGCCGACGGGCTCGCGCACGATCAGCGAGTTGCCCACACGGCCGGCGTCGAACTCGTACCTCTTGGCGAGGTCGGCGTAGAAGGCCAGCACCTCGGCGGGCATCAGCGTCTGCACCTTCAGCGCGAGCGTGAGCGGAGCCCCCATGTCGGTGGCGATCGTCGCCGCGATCTCCTGGGCGCGTTCCTTGAGCAGCCCGGCCGCCGCCCCCAGGAACGCGGCGCGTTCGGCCGGATCCAGGGCCGACCAGGAGGGGAAGGCGGCACGGGCGGCGGCGACGGCGGACTCGACGTCGGCGGGCGACCCCGCGGGCACCCGGTCCACGACCTCCTCGGTCGCGGGGTTGACGACGTCGACGGCCTCGCGGGAGGAGGACGGGACCCAGGCTCCGTTCACGTAGAGGTGACGCATGTCACTCATCCTTGCGCCTCGACTGTCAGATGGCGAGTCTTCCGGCCGAAACCTTTCCGATCGATTCGCGCGCCGGTGAAGGAGCCTGTAAGTCTCAGGTGAAGATCGGGTCTCGGGTCCGGGACCGCTTCAGCTCGAAGAAGCCGTCGGTGCCGGCGACGAGCAGGACGCCGTCCCACAGCCGGGCGGCGGCCTCGCCCCTCGGGATCGGCGACACGACGGGGCCGAAGAACGCCGTGCCCTCGACGGCGACGACGGGCGTGCCGACCTCCTGACCGACCAGGTCGATGCCCTCGCCGTGCGAGCGCCGGATCGCCTCGTCGTACTCGTCCGAGTCGTGCGCGGCGACCAGCGCGGAGTCGAGCCCGGCGGCGGTGAGGGCCTCGGCGAGCGTGGCCCGGTCGCGCTCGCGCCCCTCGTCGTGGAAGCGCCTTCCGATCTCGGTGTAGAGGTCGCCGAGGACCTCCTCGCCGTACTTGTCCGCCGCGGCGGCGAGCACCCGTACGGCGCCGAGCGTCTGCTCGACCCGCTCGCGGTAGTCGGCGGGGATGTCCTTGTCCTCGTTGAGCACCGCCAGGCTCATGATGTGCCAGCGCACATCGATGGGCCGCAGCGCGGCCACCTCGTGGATCCAGCGCGAGGTGATCCACGCCCAGGGGCAGGCGGGGTCGAACCAGAAATCGACAAGCTTTCGGTCGGACACTGTGACACCCTCTCGAACGGACTATGGTTCCCTCGGTCGTCAACCCGGGCAGGAAATCTCCTATTCCAGGTAGGAGCGATCTCGAATCCGCGATGTCCCCCGCGGCGTGGCAGGATTCATGCATTCCCTGACGCGACGGGGCGGCGGGGACCCGGGGGCTTGATCATGTGATGAGGAGCGGGTGTGGCAGGGAATCTGACACGGGACGAGGCTAGGGAGCGCGCTCGGCTGCTCTCCGTCCAGTCCTACCAGGTCGAACTCGACCTGACGGAGGGCGAGGAGCGGTACGAGAGCATCACGACGGTCCACTTCACCGCGGACCGCGAGGGGGCGGACACCTTCATCGACCTGCACGGCGCGCACGTGCGGAAGGTCGTACTCAACGGCAGGGAGCTGGACGTCAGCACCTACGACGCCGAGAAGGGGCGCATTCCGCTGCCGGGGCTGGCCGGGCACAACGAGCTGCGTGTGGACGCCGACTGCTCCTACATGCGCACCGGTGAGGGCCTGCACCGCTTCGTCGACCCCGTGGACCAGCAGGTCTACCTGCACAGCCAGTTCGAGACGGCCGACGCCCACCGGATGTACGCCTGCTTCGACCAGCCGGACCTCAAGGCGACCTTCGAGCTGACCGTCCTCGCCCCCGCCGACTGGGAGGTGGTGTCCAACGCCGCCCCCGACGCGGTCGACCAGCTGGAGGAGCACCACGGGCGGCACGGCACGCTGCAGGCCGCCAAGCGTTGGCACTTCCCGCCGACCCCTGTCATGTCGACGTACATCACGGCCCTCATCGCCGGGCCGTACGCCGTCGTGCGGGACGAGCACGACGGCATCCCGCTCGGCGTCTACGTGCGGCGCTCGCTCGCGCAGTACCTCGACGCCGGGAACATCTTCGAGGTCACCAAGCAGGGCTTCGACTTCTTCCACCGCGTTTTCGGCCTGCGCTACCCCTTCGGCAAGTACGACCAGCTGTTCGTGCCCGAGTTCAACGCCGGCGCCATGGAGAACGCCGGGGCGGTGACGTTCCTGGAGGACTACGTCTTCCGCTCGCGCGTGACCGACGCGGTCATCGAGCGCCGCGCCGAGACGATCCTGCACGAGATGGCGCACATGTGGTTCGGCGACCTCGTCACCATGCGCTGGTGGGACGACCTGTGGCTGAACGAGTCGTTCGCCACCTACATGTCCGTGCTGTGCCAGGCCGAGGCCACCCGGTGGGGCCAGGGCGCGTGGACGACGTTCGCCAACGTCGAGAAGGCCTGGGCCTACCGGCAGGACCAGCTGCCCTCCACCCACCCCATCGCCGCCGACATCCCGGACATGCAGGCCGTCGAGGTCAACTTCGACGGCATCACGTACGCCAAGGGCGCCTCGGTGCTCAAGCAGCTCGTCGCGTACGTGGGGCTCGACAACTTCCTCGCCGGGGTGCGCGACTACTTCAACGAGCACGCCTGGAAGAACACCACCCTGCAGGACCTGCTGTCGGCGCTGGAGCGCACCTCCGGGCGCGACCTGTCGTCCTGGTCCAAGGAGTGGCTGGAGACCTCGGGCGTCAACACGCTGCGGCCGTCCTTCACCACGGACGACGAGGGCCGGTTCCTGAGCTTCGACGTGCTGCAGGAAGCCACGCAGGAGCACCCGACGCTGCGCTCGCACCGGGTGGCCATCGGCCTGTACTCCCTGCGGGACGGCGTGCTGACCAGGACCAAGCGGGTCGAGCTCGACGTGGTCGGGGCGCGTACGGCCGTGCCCGAGCTGGTCGGCGAGGCCCGGCCCGACCTCGTGCTGGTGAACGACGACGACCTCACCTACGCCAAGATCCGGCTCGACGAGCGGTCGCTGCAGACCCTCGTGAACGGCGGGATCACCGCGTTCAACGAGTCGCTGCCCCGCGCGCTGTGCTGGTCGGCCGCCTGGGACATGACGCGGGACGCCGAGATGGCCACCCGCGACTACGTCAAGCTGGTCGTCTCCGGCATCGACTCGGTGCGCGACATGACCGTCCTGCAGACCGTGCTGCGCCAGGCCCGCCAGGCCGTGCAGCAGTACGCCGACCCGGCGTGGCGGGACACCGGCCTCGCCGAGCTGGCCGGCGCGCTGCGCCGCCTGATCGCGGCGGCGGAGCCGGGCTCGGACCACCAGCTCGCCTACGTCAACGCCTTCGCCGCGACCGCCACCTCGCCCGACGACCTGGCGTTCCTCAAGGGCGTCCTCGACGGCACCGAGGTGCCCGGGGGCCTGGCCGTCGACACCGACCTGCGCTGGACGCTCATCCACGCGCTCGTGTCCGGCGGCGTGCTCGGCGCCGGGGACATCGACGCGGAGCTGGCGCGGGACGCCACCGCGACCGGCGAGCGCTCGGCCGCCACCAGCCGGGCCGCGATCCCGACCCCGGAGGCCAAGGCCGAGACCTGGGCGGCGCTCGTGGGAGGCGAGCTCAGCGGCGCGCTGCTGCGCTCCACGATCCTCGGCTTCGTGGACCCGCACCACCCCGAGCTGCTGGAGCCGTACGGCGACCGGTACTTCGAGGAGGTCGGGCGGATCTGGAGCGAGTGGACCTCCGACATGGCGCAGAACTTCGCCGTCGGCTGCTACCCCGCGCTGCTGATCCGTCCGGAGACCGTGGCCCGCACGCAGGACCACATCAGCGCGAAGCAGCCGCCGCACGCGCTGCGGCGCCTGCTGCTCGAGGGCGCCGACGGCGTCAGCCGGGCGCTGCGCGCCCGTGCCCGCGACGCCTCAGCCTGACGCGTCTCACCTGATTCCGCGAACCCCCGAGGGCCCCGGCGAAGCACCGCCGGGGCCCTCGGGCGTGCCGGGGGGGCCTTCAGCGGGGCTGATGAAAGCGCGGCGCAAGCCCCGTGCAAGGCACCGGCGGTGCCATGGGCGCACCGGGCCGTCCGCCAGGCCGTTTACAGGGGGGACGGACCGGGACTACCGTCCGTGCAGGAGGCCTCCATGATCCCCTTGATCGTCGCCCTCGCCGTCGTGGCCGTCCTCGTCGCGGCGTTCGTCTCCGTCTACAACCGTCTCGTACGCGCCCGCAACAACGCCGACAACGCCTGGGCGCAGATCGACGTGCAGCTCAAGCGCCGCTACGACCTGATCCCCAACCTCGTGGAGACCGTCAAGGGCTACGCCGCCCACGAGCGGGCCACGCTGGAGGCCGTCGTCGCGGCGCGCTCCCGGGCGATCGGCGCCCGGGGCCCGGCCGAGCAGGCGGCCGCCGAGAACATGCTGTCGGACGCGCTGAAGAGCCTGATCGCGGTGGCCGAGGCCCACCCCGATCTCAAGGCGAGCAGCAACTTCGCCGAGCTCCAGGAGGAGCTGGCCGCCACCGAGAACCGGATCGCCTACTCCCGGCAGTACTACAACGACGCCGTCCTGACCTACAACAACGCCGTCCAGGCGGTTCCCGCGAACATCGTGGCCGGGATGACCGGTTTCGCACCCCGCGAGTACTTCCAGGCGCCCGGCGAGGAGCGCGGCCCCGTGCGGGTCAGGTTCTGACCATGCCCGCCTGGGTGGCCGCCGCGGCGGCGACCGGCCTGTGGCTGCTGCTCCTGCTCGCGCTCGCCGTGGCGAAGAGGAACCCGGACGTCGAGCCGGGACCGGCCACCGGGGAGCTCGCCGGGCACTCCCCCGCGGTGGTCGACCTGATCACCGGAAACTGGCGGCTGTGCGACGAGGCGGTCTCGGCCACCCTGCTCGACCTGGCCGCCAGGGGAGTCCTGGCCGTCGAGGAGATCGGTCCCGAACTGTCCCTCGTACGGCTGCGCAAGGAGCCGGGCGGCCTGCGGCCGTACGAGCGGCTCGTCTACGACCACGTCCGCTCGCTGGCGGTCGACGGCGTGGTCGCGACGGGTGCGCTGGCCGAGGGGTCGCGCGACCTCGGCCGGTGGTGGAAGAGCTTCCGCAAGAAGGTGATCGTCGAAGCGCGGGAGCAGGGCCTGTCCCGGCCGCGCTGGAGCCGGGCGCACGCGCTGCTCCTCAGCCTGGCCGCGAGCGTCCCCTCCGTGGCGATCGGCATCGCGGTCTCCATTGACGACACCCGTACGCACCGCGACGGCGGAGTCGGTGCGGCGATCGTGTCCTTCGCCCTGCTCCTGGCGTTGATGGGCCGGCTGAACGGAGAGCGCGGCACGGCCGAGGGGGCCGGGGCCGCCGCGCACTGGCTCGGCGTCCGCGAGCACCTGCGGGCGACCGGGCGGTTCGCCGAGCAGCCCGCCGCCTCGGTCACGATCTGGGGCCGCCACCTCGCGTACGCCGCCGCGCTCGGGCTCGCGCCGCGGGCCGTCAGGAGCCTTCCGGTCAGCACCCCGGCCGACGACAACCGGGCCTGGTCCGACTACGGCGGGATGTGGCACGTCGTGGACGTCCGCTACCCCTCGCGCCTGCTGTGGGGCCGGCCGCCGGGACGGACGATCGGCCGGGGTTTCATAGCCGGCTGGTTCGCCGGGTTCTTCAGCTGGATCCTCCTGGTGCTCGCCGCCGCCTTCGGCGTGTGGCCGGACGGGCTCGTCCTGCCCGCCGCCCTCGCCGTCGGGCTGGCGGTCGCCGGGCTGCCGATCATGTACGCGATCTCCGACCTCGGCGGCACCGCGACGGTCGAGGGCCAGATCGCCCGGCTGCGCCGCTTCCAGGACGGCGGAAAGGCGAACGACGACCCCAAGTGGACGTACTGGTGCGCGATCGACGAAGGAGTCTCGCGCGAGGTCAGGGCCATGTGCCTGAGCGAGGAGATGTGGCACCCGCTGCGGGAGGGCGACAAGGTGCGCGCCGTGGTGGGGCGCAGGCTCGGCTGGATCAGGCGGATCGACGTGATCGAGGACTCGCGTCCGCGAGACACCCCCTCCTACGACGACACCGGTGAGCACCTGGTGGACGCGCCGGAGAACCTGGGCGAGGTGCGGATACTGCCCGAGCCCCTGGCCCGTGGGACGACGGCGAACGGCGTGCACCCGGCCGACCTCGTCACCCCCGCCGACCTCAAGCGCGCCCTCGGGATCGACGTCGGGGCCCCTGTGGCGTGCGACGGCCCGCCCGCGCCGTCCTGGCTCCACGTCGACTCCTGCCGGTACGAGACCGGCACGGGCGTGACGGTGGACGTCCACGCCGCCACCGGCCTGCGCTCCCGCTACCTCATGGTGGTCGGGCACACGCTGACCCGGGTTCAGGGCCGGCCGGTCGAGGGGGTCGGCGACGGCGCCATGCTCTACCCCGGCCTGGTGTCGGCGGCCACCCGCCGGGGCACGTTCGCGATCGCCGTGTCGTCCCCGCAGGGCCCGCCGCCGCCCGGCCCGCTGATCGAGCTCGCCCGTACGGCCGCCGCCCGCCTCAGTCAGTAAGGTCGTCGGGTGCACTCAGCCCGAGACCTGTTGATCGCCCTGGCTCGTAGGCATTCCTTCGGCGACGTCGGCGCGCTGGCGCCCGACGTGCTCGGAGAGGGCGGGCGGGCGGCCCTGGTGGCGTCGGTCTGCGAGTTCGGCCAGCGGCTGCTCACCCTCGACGCGGAGGACTTCGCCACCGAGATCGACGCTCAGACGGTGCCCGCCGACCTGCGCAGGCGCGCCCGCGCGTGCCACATGCCGCAGACGCCGAGGGAGCAGCCGCGCGGCGCGCTCGACTCGCTGCGACCGGCCTACGCGCTGCTCCTGGAGGTGATCGAGGCCCGCTGGCGGCGGCGCGAGCTCAGCGCGATGATCGCAGCCGTCCACATCTGCAGCGAGTATCTGCCCCTGCTCGCCTTCGAGCCCGCGCTCGGCCACGCGGGCGACCCGGTCCGCTGGCCGGAGGGCCTGCGCGCCCCCGGCAGCCGGTTCGGGACCATGCCCGTCAGGGAGTGCGACCACACCAGGGCCGAGCGGTCGGCGGCCGAGCGGACGCTGCGCGTGGCCGTGGAGCCGCCGCCGGGCTGGCGGGCCTACTTCGACCGGCAGCACAGTCAGGTGGCGGGGGCCCTGGCCACCTGCGCCGGCCGGTGCCGCACCCCCTGCCGGGCACTCGCCTGGGTGCCGGACCTCGACGACCTGTCCGCCCGCTGCCGGATCGCGCTGGCGTTCGCCGACACCCCGCTCGTACGGCTGCGCCACGCGGCCCCGGTGGGCCACGGCTTCGGCGTGCCGTCGCCGGAGGAGGTGCTGGAGGCGTGGGAGCGCAGCCGGGCCGCGCTGGCCAAGCACGACGCGGCCCGCGAGGTCACCGAGGACGACGACTTCCCGCTGCCGGGTCTGCCCGCCCTGTTCTCCGCTGTGGCGGCGGCGCCGGTGCGACCGGCCACGCTGCTCGCCGACGTCGCCGCCCACGTGGTGGGACTGCTCCGGTAGCCGTTACCAGACCGGCGGCCTGCGGTCACCCCAGAAGCCGCCGACCGACGCCTCCACCTGGGACGACAGCGAGATGAGCGTCCCCTCGTCGCCGTACCTGCCCGCCAGCATGACGCCGATCGGCAGGCCCTCGGGCGTCCAGTGGAGCGGGAGGTTCACCGCCGGCTGCCCGCTCACGTTGTAGATGGCGGCGAAGGGCGCGAAGCGCATCATCCGCTCGAACGTCTCCTCAGGCGAGTCGACGTCCTCGAACCAGCCCACCGGCACGGGCGGCTGGGTGACGGTCGGCGAGAGCACCGCGTCGTAGGTGTCGGTCACCAGCAGCGCGAACCGCGTGGCGAGCTGGAGCGTCCCCTGCGCCTGGAGGAACTCGGGGGCCGAGACGGCGCGGCCGCGCTCGCGCAGCCACGCGGTGAGCGGGCGCAGCTTCGGCTCCAGTTCCTCGGCGACCGGGTGCATGCAGGAGAAGGCGAACCACATCTTCACGAACTCGGGCACCACGTCCGGCCCGAACGGCGGGGCGATCTCCTCCACCTCGTGGCCGAGCGACTCCAGCACCGCCGAGGCGCTCTCGTACGCCGCGAGCACCTCGGGGTGGACCTCCGCGCCGGGCACGGCGGGCGTGGCGAACCGGGCGATCCGCAGCCGGCCCGGCTCGCGTCCCACGTACGCCGAGAACGACCCGAGCGCGGGCGGCGGGGCGTGGTAGAGGTCCCCGGGGTTGTTGTGGGCCATGGCGTCCAGCAGCGCCGCGGCGTCGGCGACGTCGCGGGCCAGCGGCCCGTTGGTCGACAGCCCCGCGAGGTCGGGCACGATGGGGGCCGCGGAGATGCGGCCGCGGCTGGGCTTGATGCCGTACAGGCCGCAGACGGAGGAGGGGATGCGGATCGAGCCGGCGCCGTCGCTGCCCTGCGCCACGGGCGCGAGACCGGCCGCGACCGCGGCCCCCGCTCCCCCGCTCGACCCTCCGGCCGACCGCGTGGTGTCCCAGGGTGTGCGGGCCGGCTCGCCCAGGTAGGTCTCGGTGTAGCAGGGCATGCCGAACTCGGGGGTGCTCGTCTTGCCCAGCATGATCGTGCCCGCGTCCCGCAGGCGCTCGACCACGCTGTCGTCCGCGGGCGCGACGAACCCCTCGTACGTGGCCGAGCCGAAGTAGACCGGGACGTCCTTGACGAAGTTGAGGTCCTTGATCGGAACGGGTACGCCGAGCAGCGGGGGCAGGTCCTCCGAGTCGCCCGCGGCGATCCGGGCCTCCTGCTCGCGCGCCTGGCCGAGGGCTCGCTCGGCGGTTACCGTGACGAACGCCCCCAGGCCGGGGTCGAGCCGCTCGATGCGCTCCAGGTAGTGCTCGGTGATTTCCACGGGGGAAAGTTCACCCGTACGTACAGCTGCCGCCTGCTCGAGGGCGGTAAGATCGTGAATGTGCGCCACGCTACCGAACGGTAGGCCTCCGGGCCGCGGATATCTAGAGAAGATACCCGCACTTCCGCGCAACGAATCGGCTCAAGCAGGCCACAAAAGTATGAACCATCCAACACTAGGCAAGCCGCTGACGGCTCAACTACCGTGAGTGATGTGGATACCGGTCTAGCGCCAGAAGACGGTCACGATACGTCACCCATCTGGGTCGGTGACCAAACGTCGGAGCAGGCGGAACGCCCTCCGGCGCCACCCGAGGCGCCGGCGTCCCCCACGTACGCTCCGGTCCAGCGCACGTCGCTGAGCAGCCTGTGGCAGGACACGCGATATCGCCATCTTCGCCGCCGTGCCCTGATCGCGGTCGCGGCGGCCGTGGTGTTCGGCGTGCTCTTCGGCAGCTGGCGGCTCGGGCTCACCGCGGCCATCCTCGCGTGTGTCGCCGACGCCGTCTTCCATGCGAGGACCGTCTCCACCATCCCCGCGTGGCGGCGCGCCTCCGCGGCCGAGCGCCAGACGGAGGCCCAGCTCAAGAAGCTGGAGCGGAACGGCTACAAGACGCTGCACGCCAGGGCCATCCCCGGCAGCGAGGCCCAGATCGACCACCTGGTGGTCGGGCCCACCGGGGTGTACGCGGTGGACTCGGAGAAGTGGGACAAGCGGCTGCCCGTACGGGTCCAGTCGCACCGCAAGCTCTTCCACGGCCCGTTCAACCAGAAGCCGCGGCTCGACGAGGCCCGGTGGGAGGCGGCGCAGGCCAGCGACCTGATCAGCAAGGCGCTCGGCCGGGAGATCACCGTGGTGCCGTCCCTGGCCATCTACGGCCCGCCGATCCCCTGGCGCATCCTCAACATCCGCGAGGTCGACGTCTTCTCCGGCGGGCTCGTACGCAAGTGGATCACCAAGCGGGAGAGATCGCTCACCACGGCCGAGATCGAGGCGATCTACCGGGCCGCCGAGCGCGTGCTGCCCGCGCGGTACCCCGAATAGAGGACGACGCGTCGTCCCGAGACGTGGACAGCAGGTCTCGGCAGCCGGGCACTGGTCGTACCATTTGAAGACTCAGTAGTCTCCGGATTGGGGTCCCTCGATGCCCGCTCTCAGGTCCCGCACTGTCACCCACGGCAGGAACATGGCCGGCGCCCGCGCGCTGCTTCGGGCCACGGGCGTAGCGGGCAGCGACCTCGGCAAGCCGATCGTCGCGATCGCCAACAGCTTCACCCAGTTCGTGCCCGGCCACGTGCACCTGCGCGAGGTCGCCGAGGTGGTGGCCGGTGCGGTCAGCGAGGCGGGGGCCGTCCCGCGCGAGTTCAACACGATCGCCGTGGACGACGGCATCGCGATGGGCCACGGCGGCATGCTCTACTCGCTGCCGTCCCGCGAGCTGATCGCCGACGCGGTCGAGTACATGGTCAACGCCCACTGCGCCGACGCGCTGGTCTGCGTGTCCAACTGCGACAAGATCACGCCGGGGATGCTGCTCGCCGCCTTCCGGCTCAACATCCCCACGATCTTCGTGTCGGGCGGTCCGATGGAGGCCGGCAAGATCCCCGGCCGCAAGCTCGACCTGATCGACCCGATGATCGCCTCCGCCGACACGAGCGTGTCGGACGCCGACCTCCTGGCGATGGAGGAGAACGCCTGCCCGACCTGCGGGTCCTGCAGCGGCATGTTCACCGCCAACTCCATGAACTGCCTCGCCGAGGCCATCGGCCTGGCCCTGCCCGGCAACGGCACCACGCTGGCGACCCACAAGGCCCGCAAGGCCCTGTTCGAGAACGCGGGACGGGAGATCGTCGGCCTCACCCGGCGCTACTACGAGGAGGACGACGAGTCGGTCCTGCCGCGGAACATCGCCACCCGCGAGGCGTTCGAGAACGCGATGGCGCTCGACGTCGCCATGGGCGGCTCGACCAACACGATCCTCCACATCCTGGCCGCCGCGCGCGAGGCGGGCGTCGACTTCGGGCTCAAGGAGATCAACGAGCTGTCGCTGCGCGTGCCGTGCCTGTGCAAGGTCGCCCCGGCGACCATGAAGTACCACGTCGAGGACGTGCACCGGGCGGGCGGCATCCCCGGCATCCTCGGCGAGCTGGACCGGGCCGGCCTGCTCCACCGCGACCTGCCGACCGTGTCCTCCTCCTCCATGGCCGAGTACATCGCCAAGTGGGACCCGAAGTCTCCGGAGGTCACCGAGGAGGCCATGGAGCTGTGGCACGCGGCGCCCGGCAACGTGCGGACGGTCAAGGCCTACTCGCAGGACGCCCGCTGGGAGTCGCTCGACCTCGACCGCGCCGAGGGCTGCATCCGCGACCTCGACCACGCCTACACGAAGGACGGCGGCCTCGCCGTGCTGTACGGCAACCTCGCCCAGGACGGCTGCGTGGTCAAGACGGCCGGCGTGGACGAGTCTATCTGGCGATTCTCCGGTCCCGCCGTCGTGTTCGAGTCGCAGGAGGACGCCGTCGAGGGCATCCTCGGCGACCGGGTCAAGCCCGGCGACGTCGTGGTCATCCGCTACGAGGGCCCCAAGGGCGGCCCCGGCATGCAGGAGATGCTCTACCCGACGAGCTTCCTCAAGGGCCGCGGCCTGGGCAAGGCGTGCGCGCTGGTCACCGACGGCCGCTTCTCCGGCGGCACCTCGGGCCTGTCCATCGGCCACGCCTCCCCCGAGGCGGCCGAGGGCGGCACGATGGCCCTGGTCGAGGACGGCGACATCATCGAGATCGACATCCCGGGCCGTTCGATCGAACTCAAGGTGGCCGAGGACGTGCTGGCCGCCCGCCGCGAGCGGCTGCTGGCCGACCTCGGCGGCTACCGGCCGCGCGACCGGCACCGCCCGGTGTCCGCCGCCCTGCAGGCGTACGCCGCGCTGACCACCTCGGCCTCGACCGGCGCCTCGCGGGACCTGTCCCAGCTTTCGCGTTGATCGGCGCGTGACGGCTGCTCCCCCATACCGGGGTGGCAGCCGTCAGGCGTTGTCCTTCGGGAGACGCGCGGCGCAGGTCACCGCCCGTTCGCGGCGCCCGCGAAGCCGTCCAGCGCCGCCAGGATCTCCCGGCTCATGGCGTCGCCGCCGGTGTGGCCCGCGTCGTCCACGACGACCAGGCGCGCGTCCGGCCACGCCTGGGCGAGCTGCCAGGCGGTCTCCAGCGGTCCGCCCAGGTCGAGGCGGCCGTGGACGAGCACGCCGGGGATGCCCGCCAGCCGGTACGCGTCGCGGAGCAGCACGCCCTCCTCCAGCCACGCGGCGTTCGAGAAGTAGTGCGTGCAGATGCGGACGAACGCCTGCAGCGCCGGGGTGGGCCGGTCGCTGTAGGCGTCCGGTTTGCCGTTGACCTCGTGGGAGATCACCGCGTCCTCCCACGTCACCCAGTCGTGAACCGCCCTGGCCCGTACGCCGGGGTCGGGGTCGGACATCAGCCGCGCGTAGGCGGCGACCAGGTCGCCGTCGCGCCGGTCTTCGGGGACTCCCGAGCGGAAGCGCTGCCATTGCTCCGGGAGGAACCGGCGGACTCCCCGGTAGAGCCAGTCGATCTCGGAGCGGCGGGTCATCGTGACCCCCGCGATGACGATCTCCGACACCCGCTCGGGGTGGGCTTCGGCGTAGGCGAGGATGAGCGTGGATCCCCAGGACCCGCCGTGGAGCAGCCACCGCTCGACCCCGAGACGCTCACGCAGCCGTTCCATGTCCGCGACCAGGTGATGGGTGGTGTTGGTCGTCAGGTCGGCCGCCGGGTCGCTCGCGTGGGGCAGGCTCCGGCCGCAGTTGCGCTGGTCGAACAGGATGACGCGGTAGCGTGCGGGGTCGAAGGCCCGGCGCCGGCCCGGTGTGCAGCCCGAGCCGGGGCCGCCGTGGACGACGAGTGCGGGCTTGCCCTCGGGGTTTCCGCAGACCTCCCAGTAGACGAGATGGCCGTCGCCGGTGTCCAGTTGCCCGTGGTCGTACGGCTCTATCGGGGGATACACGCCGGTGAAACTACAGTGATCGGCAGGGCTGGGGAAGCGGTCTTCCCCGCCGGCGGACTGCTCACCACGGCTCCGGCCGCGCGGCCGCCGGAAGAGCGTGGGGCGCCTCCGCCACCACGGACGCGCCCCACGAGTTCACGCGCCCGACGGCCGCACCGCCGGCCGGGCGATCAGCTGTACGAGGCCGACTGCAGGTAGCAGTCGGTCCTCCACGGACCGGGGTTGACCGGGGCCGTATAGCATTTCCAGGCGGCCGTCACCGTGGTGACTCCGGCGGGGATGGTGACGCTGTCGGCCGAGCCGAAGAAGTCGTAAACATGGCCCCGGCTGCACATGGCGGAGACGCTGACGGACGTCGTTCCGCTGGGCAGCGTCTGTGTGAGCCGCAACGCGTTCGTTATCGGGACCGAGACAATGCTGGGCGTCCCTCCTGCCCCGTACGGCGAGGCGCTGATGCTCGGGTCGATGGGGAACGAGTCCCAGGTGTCCCCGTAACTGTTGAAGTTGCCGCAGTCCACCGTGGCCTGCACCGTGACGGCGGCGGCCGCGGCGGGAGTGGGCGCGAGCGCCGCACTCAGCACGCCGGTCGTCACGAGCGTCGCACCGAGCGCGAGCACCCTCCTGGCTGAATTCACCGTGAACATCAAATGCCCCTCTCCCGTCTCCGGCAACAACCACAGCGAATCCACCACTTCATCGGGACGCCGTCAATGACCGGCGTTTTCGGCGGGGCCGGAAGGCCTGGTCGTCCCGAACGCGAAAACCGCACGTCGCCGAGGACCGGAAAAGCGGTACCGGTCAGGCCCGGCCGTCATGACTCGGTATGCAGCGGGAATCGGGGAATTCGTGCCGGTGGCCCGCCGAAATTCCGCGACCGCGGAGATCGATGGGATTTCTGAACAGAGCCGGTTCGGTGAAAGATTCACAGCCGCGGACGGTCCGCGGGCGTGAGTGGCACACCTGCGGACCCGCCCACCGGAGCGGACCGTGTCTAGCGGCCCTTGTGCTCCGCCTTCCGTGCCTCGGCGAGGAGCGCGATGAGCGCCTCGGTCACACGCAGCACTCCGGCCCTCGCCGCGTCGTCCTCGACATGCCTGTCCGCACGCTCGGCGAGTTGCCGCAGGTGGGCGATGGCAGGGGGCGCGTCACCGGCGAGACCGGCCCGCTCGGCGTGCCGGAGACGGTCCTCCAGGGAGGACGCGACAGGCCCGGCGATACGACCGGCGGCGGCGTACTCGCCGATCAGGTCGCGGATGTCGGAGTACCACGCGGGATCGCGGGTGAACGACCGGGGGATGTACCCGGCCTCGACGTCGGCGAGCGTCGTCCCGACGACCTCGTCGGCGTACGACCGCACGGTCGGGTAGAGCTCCGCGAGCCGCGCGTCGGCCAGTGGCACCGAGCTGCCGTCGAGGAAGCAGAAGCCCGGGCCGGTGTTGCTGCCGCTGTTGACGCGCAGCGGCGCCTCCTGCTGGGCCAGCCGGATGCCGCCGAGCGCGACGCCGAGGCCGTCACGCGCGACCGCCGGCGGAGTCGTGTTCGTCATCTGGATCTTGGGAGCCGCCGGGGGCCGCACGCCGTGGGCGACCCAGGCGACGGTGTGGTCGTAGACCGCGTTCTGCACCATGTGCTGCGGAATGCGGGACAACGAGGGCAGCGTGCACGTCTGCGGCTCGCCCGGGTAACCGCCGGGGTACGTGCCGATGTCACGCTTGCGCAGCGGTCCGTAGTCTCTGATGAGTTTCCAGTCGCCGTGCGACGCGCCGGCCACCTCCCAGCTGGTCAGGACCGCCGAGTCGGCCTGAGCGCGGGCCGCCGCCGACAGGATGCCGCTGCTCACGTCGCCCTCGGAGTTGATCCGGAACACCGGCGTCGCGAGGTCGGTGCGCAGCGGGCCACCGCCGCCGTGCAGGACGACCGCGTCGAGGACGTTCGCGAGCGGCTGGACGCCGTTGTAGTAGTTCGCGAGGCGACCGGCCGACTGCGAGTGGCCGGTGGCGATCACGTACCGGGGCGGGGGCAGCTCGCCGAGCGGGTCGGCGCCCGCCGGACTGCGGACGGCCTTCACCGCCTGACTGAAGATGTCGTAGGAGAGGCTGTCGTCGTTGATCGTCCCGCCCGCGGTCACATCGAGGGCTCCGTAGCGGGCCGGGCTCCACGCCTTAAGTCCGGTCGCGGAGTGCACTCCGGCGCGCTGGGCGGAGACGCCGACCCAGGCGTACCCCTCCCGGAGTAGATGCTCGTGCGACTGGAACCAGTCGACCTCCTGGTCCCACTGATTGCTGACGTTGTACCACTCGGCGATCACGACCCCGTTGAACGTCCGGGCCTTGACCGGGCGGCGTACGACGATGCGCGTGCTGTACGGGTTGCCCATGCTGACGGCGGTCGCGGTGCCCGTGCCGGGGGTCGCGTAGCCCGTCGCCGTGCCGGAAACGAAGAACTCCTGCTCGACGTAGCCCGCCGCCTTCAGGTCGACGTCGGTGGCGAGGAACGGGTAGCCGTGCGCGGGATCCCCGACGGGGGTGGTGCGGGCGATCGGTCCCGTGAGCACGGGGTTCGCGACGCTGTCGCCGGTCGCGGTGGACGGGCGGGGCGCGGCCTCGCTCCGGGCGGTCCCGGACGCGCTCGCGGGAGCGGCGAGTCCGAGGGGAACGGTCAGCGCGCCGGCGAGGCCGAGCGCGGCGAGTCGTCGGTGAACGGTCCGGAGATTGGGAAGAAGAGCAGGCAAAACTTCACCTCGCTGCGAGAGGCCGGGTGGGGGGGGATCGTCCGGATCAGCGCGCTGTCTCTGGCGCAGAGACTAACTGTCAGATCGGACGAAAGATAGTCTTGTAGCTATCAAACTTTCGGCGAAAACAACGAAAGGCAGTGGCGCCGCTTGCCAAACGCGCCAAACCCCGGCTCGGGCGCGGGCGACCAACCCCGACCGCCGTACAGGGAAGTAATGGCTGGCACGGCGGCGACATGATGCTGACCATCCGATAAGACGTTCGGAAAAATGTCAGTCCTCGTCGTTATTGTCGAGATATGGCCAACGTCATTCGGCACTCGCTGACCGCCGAGGAACTCGCCGCCCTCGCCCTGTCGCTCGCTCACCTCGGTGCCGGCCCCCAGTCGGTCACCGCCCGGCGCGGCCTGCGCCACGTCTTCGAGCACCTCGATCTGGACGACGACGTCATCGCCACGACCCTGACCACCCTGACCACCCCGCTGCCCACCGACGTCGCCCGCCGGGCACGGGCGGTGGCCAACGCGATCACCGCGCGCCTGGTGATCCGCATCCAGTATCACGACGCCGCCGGCCGGATGACCGTCCGCGACGTCGAGCCGGTGACCTGCCTGGTCCACGGAGAGTTCTGGTACCTGGTCGGCTGGTGCCGCATGCGCCGCTCGATCAGGGCCTTCCGCTTCGACCGGATCCTGGCGGTCGAGCCGACCGACCTGCCGGCCCGCCCCCACCTGCCGCAGCGCTACCTGCCGTTCCAGCGACGCGCGCGGGTCAGGCGCCCGTCCGCGGCCTGACTCCTGCCCTGCCACGGCATGCCTCGGCCGGCAGGACCGGCCGAGGCATGCCGTGCGGCCCGGGGCGTGACGCCCCGGGCCGCACTGCCGTACGCGCGTCAGCCGCAGCAGCCACCGCCGCAGCAGCCGCCACCGCCGCCTCCCGCCGGCCGGGCGGCGGAAGTCCCGGACGCCCTGCCCGTGACGGCCACGGTGGACAGCAGCTTCACGGTGTCGTCGTGGCCGGAGGGGCACACCGCCCGGTCACCGGCCTCGGCCATGGGACGGTTGAGCTCGAACGTCGATCCGCACGCGCGGCAACGGTAGTCATAGCGAGGCATGCGTCCAGATTACGACCCGCGACCGCGTACGGCATCGGGCGGCGCCCGAATCACCCGAACTGGATGCTCGCGAAGTCCGTGACGGGCCGGAAACCGAGCCGCTGGTAGATGGAGTTCGACGTCAGGTTGCTCAAATCGGCGAACAGCAGCACCTCGGTCGCGCCGTCGTCGAGCGCCTTCCTGCTGGCCGCGTGGGTGACGGCGCTGCCGTAGCCGCGCCCGCGCAGATCGGGCGGCGTGTAGACGGGCCCGATCCGGGACATCCCGGCGATCGGCGCGGAGGCCCCCGCGATGGACACGGGCCGGTCGTCGTCCTCCCACCAGACCAGTTCCTCGCGGTTGATACGCGCGGCGACGACCGGGCTGGGATCGGCCGTACTGTCCACGTGCGCCTCCTCCTGGAATTCCCGGAAGAAGCGCACGGCCATCGCCAGGTCGTCGGGGCCGGCGACACGGGGCTTCCCCGCCGCGGAGGGCGCCCGCAGCGTGCCGAGCCGGTAGAGGCGCTCGGACCGCCGGTGCGTCTCCGGCCGCCACCAGGCGTCCGCGAACGCCTCCGCGGCGGCCACCGGACCGCCGACCTCGGACACGTCCTCATCCATCTCGATCAGCTCGCGCGCCAGCAGGGGAAGCGCCGTGAGCGGGACGTCGCCGAGCGCGAGCGGGTACGGCGGCGTCCGGCAGGCCGCCCCCGCCACCGTGCCGTCGTCCTCCTCCAGCCAGGCCAGCAGGCAGTCGCCGGCGAACTGGCCGCTGCGGATTCCGCGCAACGCGGTCAGCATGACCGTGTTGCGGACGGGATCGCGCAGCAGCCAGGGCTCGGCCGCCGCGGCGTACTCCTCCACCTCATCGGTGATCGTCCAGCGCATGCCCGTCAGGCCGCCGTCTCCGACAGGTAGGGCGCCCACTGCGGATCGCCGTCGAGTTGCGCGCCGATGAGCCGCCAGTGCGCGCCGTGCGGCACCACGGGGGCGACGGGCAACGCCCACCCCAGCTCCTCCAGCAGCCTGTCGGCCTTCCGGTGGTTGCACGGCGTGCACGAAGCGACGCAGTTCTCCCAGGTGTGGGGGCCTCCCCGGGAACGCGGGATGACGTGGTCGATGGTCTCGGCCCGCTGGCCGCAGTAGGCGCAGCGGAAGTTGTCCCGGCGCATGAGCGCCGCGCGGGTGAGCGGGATCCGCGTCCGGTAGGGAATGCGGACGTAGCGCCGGAGCCGGATCACCGACGGGACGTCGAGCGTGCGGGTGGCCGAGCGCAGAACCGCGCCCCGGCCGTCGCGGTGCACGACGTCCGCCTTCTCTCTGAGCACCAAGATGACGGCCCGGTGCAGGGAGAGCGTGGTCAGCGGCTCGTATGTGGCATTGAGGAGCAGGACTTGGCGCATCAGCCGGCCTCCACAGCGATCTCGGCTGTGCGCCTGGGTTGTGGCCCCGCCTGTTGGGACCCGGGTGCTTCCGTCACAGGGACCTCCGCCGGACGGCCCAGCGGATCGTCACCACGGCACCGCCCTTCACCAAAGTGTGGCCTTTTCGGCGACCCCTTCGCCACCCATAAAAGGGTCTGCGAGGTGAACGACTGGGACGCCTGCTGCTTCTATGCCCAGCCGATCACCCCTTTATTCCCGTCTTGGCCGGGTACGGACGATGTACCGTCGCAGTCGTCCGGCTGATTTAAAGTGCCAGCATGAGCCGACCGCCGTACCCGCCAGCCCACCGTGACGACATCGTCGACGATCTCCACGGAACGCCCGTCCCCGACCCGTACCGGTGGCTGGAGGATCCGGACGATCCGGCGACGAAGGAGTGGCTCGACGCGCAGGAGATCCTGTTCCGGTCCGCCGAGTTGGAAGGGCGCGACCACTTCCGCGAGCGCGTCGCCGAACTGCTGCGCTCCGGGTCGGTGGGGACGCCGTCCTGGCGCGGGGAGCGCCGCTTCTTCACCCGCCGGGCTCCCGACCAGGAGCACCCGGTCCTGTACGTCGGGGAGGGAGACGGCGAGCGCGTGCTGCTCGACCCCACCGCCCTCGATCCCTCGGGCCTGACCACGCTCGACTCCTACCAGCCGGACAAGGAGGGCAACCGGCTGGCGTACCAGATCTCCGTCGGCGGCGACGAGGAGTCGCGCCTGTACGTCGTCGACGTGGCGACGGGAGAGGTCGTCGAGGGACCGATCGACCGCTGCCGCTACTCCCCCGTGGCCTGGCTGCCCGGCGGCGAGGCGTTCTACTACGTACGCAGGCTGGCGCCATCGCTGGTCCCGGCCGGCGAGGAGCAGTACCACCGCCGCGTCTACCTGCACCGCGTCGGCACCTCCCCCGACGACGACGTGCTGGTCTTCGGAGAGGGCCTGGAGAAGACCAACTACTACGGGGTGTCGGTCTCCCTCGACGGCAGGTGGCTGTCGATCTCCGCCTCGCGGGGGACGGCCCCGCGCAACGACCTGTGGGTGGCCGACCTGGTCGCCTCGTCGCCCGAGGCGCCGGAACTGGTCACCGTGCAGCAGGATGTCGACGCCCAGACCGGGCTCCACTTCGGCCGCGACGGGCGGCTCTACGTCTTCACCGACCGGGACGCCCCGCGCGGGCGCGTCTGCGTCACCTCGCCCCAGACCCCCGGTCCGGAGCACTGGCGCGACCTGATCCCCGAGGACGCCGAGGCGGTGCTGTCCGACTTCGCGATCCTCGACGGCATGGCCGAGCCGGTCCTGCTCGTCGGCTGGACCCGGCACGCGATCGGCGAGATCTCCGTGCACGCGCTGGAGAGCGGCGAGCGGACCGGCGAGGTCCCGCTGCCGGGGCTCGGCTCGATCGGCGGGATCGTCGAGCGGCCGGAGGGCGGGCACGAGGCCTGGTTCAGCTACACCGACGAGATCACCCCGACCGCGGTGTACCGCTACGACGCGCTGACCGGCGAGACCACGCTCTGGGAGGCGCCGCCCGGCGCGGTGGAGGTGCCCGAGGCGACCACCGAGCAGGTGGTCTACCGGTCGAAGGACGGCACCGAGGTGCGCATGCTGGTCACCTCGCGCCCCGGCTCGGGGCCCCGCCCCACCATCCTGTACGGCTACGGCGGCTTCGGGATCTCAATGAACCCGGGCTTCTCCGCCACCACGCTGGCGTGGGTCGAGGCGGGCGGCGTCTACGCCGTCGCCCAGCTCCGCGGCGGCGGCGAGGAGGGCGAGCAGTGGCACCGGGCCGGCATGCTCGGCAACAAGCAGAACGTCTTCGACGACCTGCACGCCGCGGCCGAGCACCTCGTCGCCACCGGTGTCACCAGCCCCGACCGGCTGGCCATCTCCGGCGGCTCCAACGGCGGCCTGCTCGTCGGCGCGGCGCTCACGCAGCGCCCCGACCTGTACGCGGCCGTCGTCTGCTCTGCCCCGCTGCTCGACATGGTGCGCTACGAGAAGTTCGGTCTCGGGGCGACCTGGAACGTCGAGTACGGCTCCGCCGAGGCGCCGGAGGAGTTCGCCTGGCTGTGGGGCTACTCGCCGTACCACCATGTCCGCGAGGGGGTGTCCTACCCGGCCACGCTGTTCGCCGTGTTCGCCTCGGACACCCGCGTCCATCCCCTGCACGCGTGGAAGATGGCGGCGGCCCTGCAGCACGCGCAGGCGGGCGACCGCCCGATCCTGCTGCGCAACGAGACCGAGGTGGGTCACGGCGCCCGGGCCGTGAGCCGGTCGGTCGAGCTCTCGGCCGACCAGCTCGCCTTCCTGGCCCGGCACACCGGCCTGAAGGTGGGCTGATCTCAGCGGGGGAAGATGACGGTCTTGTGGCCGTCCAGCAGCACGCGGTGCTCCGCGTGCCAGCGGACGGCCCGGCCCAGCGCCTGGCATTCGAGGTCGCGACCGATCGCGGCGAGGTCCTCCGCCGAGTGGGTGTGGTTCACCCGCGCGACCTCCTGCTCGATGATCGGCCCTTCGTCCAGGTCGGGCGTCACGTAGTGCGCCGTGGCGCCGATCAGCTTCACACCCCGGGAGTACGCCTGGTGGTACGGCTTGGCGCCCTTGAACGACGGCAGGAACGAGTGGTGGATGTTGATCATGCGCCCGGCGAGCTTGGCGCACATGTCCTCCGACAGCACCTGCATGTAGCGGGCCAGCACGACCAGGTCGGCCTGGTAGTGGTCGACCAGGGTGAGGATCTCCGCCTCCTGCCGCGGCTTGGTCTCCGGGGTGACCGGCAGGTGGTGGTAGTCCACGCCGGACGACTGGGTGAGCGGGCGCAGGTCGGGATGGTTGGACGCCACACCCACGATCTCGATCGGCAGCAGCCCCGAGCGCACGCGGTAGAGCAGGTCGTTGAGGCAGTGGTCGAACCGGCTGACGAGCACCAGCACCCGGGTCCGCACCGCGAGGTCGAAGAGCTGGAACTCCATGGCGAACTCCGGCGCGAGCGAGGCGAACTCGGCCCGCAGCTCGTCGACGGCGAACCCACTGGAGAACTGCACCCGCATGAAGAACCGCTCCTCGACCGGGTCGCCGAACTGCTGGCTCTCGATGATGTTGCAGCCCTTCCGGGCCAGCAGCCCGGAGACGGCCGCGACCACTCCGGGCCGGTCCGGGCAGGACAGGGTCAGCACGTATTCAGCGCTCATGCTCAGATCCTCGACAGGGGTGACGTATCGGGTTCAAGGGTAGGGCCAGCGGCCCGGGAGGTGCGGGCAGGCGGGGACGGGACGACCGGCCGGCCTCGCCGCGGATGCCGTCGAGCGGCTCCTCGGCACCTCGGCGTGACCGTCTTCCCCGGCCCCGTCACCCCTCCTTCTCGTGCCGCTCCAGCGCCGCGCGTACGTCGGGGTCGTCGGGGGCCAGGGCCAGCGCCCGGCGCAGGTCGGCCAGTGCCTCCCTGCCCCGGCCGAGCGCGTCGAGGGCGGTGGCCCGGTTGAAGTACAGTGCCGCGTCCTCGCCCAGCTCGATCGCCCGGGTCAGGTCGTCGACCGCGCCCGGCGCGTCGCCGGTCTCGAACCGCAGGGTCGCGCGGTTCGCCCAGGCCGAGGCCAGGCGGGTGTCGGCGGCCAGCGCCGCGTCGAAGGCCAGGGCGGCCTCCGCGTAGCGACCTGCCTCGGTCTCCAGCTGCCCCAGCACCCCGTGCAGGTGCGCGTTGCCGGGGTCGAGGGCGAGCCCCGCCTCGACGTCGCGCCTGGCGGCCTCGTGCTCGCCGAGCATCTCCAGCACGCCGGCCCGGTTGACGTAGGCGTCGAGGTAGCCCGGGTCGAGTTCGAGCACGTGGTCGAGGTCGGCCCGGGCGCCGTCCAGATCCCCGCCGGCCAGGCGCAGCTCGGCCCGGTTGTAATACGCCTCGGGCAGCGGCGGGCTCACCCGGATCGCGGTCTCGTAGTCGGCCAGCGCCTCGCCGGTACGTCCCATCTCGAACAGCAGGTTGCCCCGGTCGAGATAGTGGTCGGGGAAGCCCGGATCGATCGCGACGGCCCGGTCGAAGTCGGCCAGCGCCTCCCGCGTGCGGCCCAGGCGCGCGAGAAGCTGCGCACGGTTGGCGAACAGCACCATCCGGTGCACGGGATGGGCGCCCGGCGGCAGATCGCGCTCGGCCAGGTCGATGGCCGACTGCACCAGGCCGAGCGCATCGTCGGCCCGTCCCTCCCGCAGCTCGATCAGCGCGCGGGCGTTCTGGTCGAACCCGAGCTTGAAGGCCCGCGTCCGCCGGTCGGGCAGCAGCGTGGAGATCGCTATCGCCTCGTTGATCCAGGCCCTGGCCCTGACCAGGTCCCGCCGTGCCGGATCGCGTTCGCGCGCGTCGAGCATCGCCGTGCCGTACGCGGCGGCCGCGTGCACGGCGGGATCGACGCTGACCCGCCGGGCCTGGTCGTACAGCTCCTGCGCGTGCGCGCGCCGGCCCAGCCCCGCCAGGGCGGTCGCGGTGCGCTGGGTGAAGCGCCACCACAGGTCCGAACCCGGCTCCACCAGCCGCAGGCCGCGCGAGCCCCACTCCACGACCGCGTGCAGGAACCCCTCGGTGACGCAGTGGTCCACCGCCGCCCACAGCGCCTGCGCCGCGGCGTCCGTGTCGCCGCCGTGCTCCAGGTGGTACGGCACCGCGCCCAGGGCGTACTCCGCCGCGGCGGCGCCGGCCCTCAGCTCGGCGGCGCGCCGGTCGTGCCGGCGCGCGCGTTCCTCCGGCGGCAGCGACAGGTACGCCCGGTAGGCCCGGGGGTCGTCGGAGGTGCCGTCCGAGCTGACGTAGTCGTCGGGCGGCCCGCCCTGGGCCCGCGCCTCCACCGGCCGCATGCCCTCCCACGGCGGCTCGGCCGAGCCCACGGCCAGCGTCAGGCCGGGCACCCGGCGCGCCAGGACGCGCAGCAGTTCGCGGTCGGCCGGATCCGCCTCGTGCAGGTTGTCCACCAGCAGCGTCCGCGGTTCCTCCAGGCAGTCGCGGACGAACTCGGCGACGCCGTTGGCGATCCGCAGCGTGCGACGTGGCGCGGGCACGAGGATCCGCTCGTCTTCGGTCAGGCCGTCTTCGATGAGCCGGCGTCGCGCCGGCACCAGAGGGCGCAGGCCGGGTGCGACGGCGCGGATCTCGATGTCGTGTTCCGCCACCAGGCCCGGGGAACGCTCCAAGGCGACCGGGACGAGGGCGCGCAGCAGCGCGCCACCGATCGTGTACGGACCGCGTAGCCGACGGTGCCCGTTGACGACGGGCACCACTGGGGGCGGCACCTCCAGGGCGTGATTCCCCAGCGCTCGGAGGGCCGCTACGCGGTCGCGGGAGAGGTCTCCCCGGACCCAGATGTGGCTCGGGAGGTCCCTCACCCCTTGTGGATCACACTCGAGGTGCCGCTCAGCTTGGTCGTTCCCGGCTTACGGATAATGATCTTCTTCATCACGCCTCTTTCCCCACTCTTGCGGACAAGGCACAAGTATTCGCAGGGATCAGCTATCCGCCAAGGGATGGAAGCATTATCTATCGGGAGAAAAGCGGGGAGACCACGCCATTCAGCTGCTTCTCGATATAAATCACCACGTTGTCACCGCATACCTCGCGCCGCAACTCCCGCCAGCCGGATTTGCGGTAGAGCTCCAGCGCGGCGACCTGACGCAGGGTGGTGTCACCACGCAACGTCGAGTATCCGAGGCGGCGTGCCCGCTCCTCGAGCTCCTGCGTGATCCGCGCGCCGTAGCCGCGCCGCTGGTGTTCGGGGTGGACGCGCAGCCGGCACATCTCGGCCGTGTCGGCGTCGATGCGCCGCAGGCCGCCCATCGCGACGAGCCCCGCCCCGGGCACCTCTCCGACGAGGAAGTCACCCCCGGCTGCCAGGTAGATCTCGGTGATCCGGGGGAAGTCGTCGTCGTAGTAGACGCCGTCACCAGGCACCACACCCACCTGGGCCAGGCCGATCTGATGGAGGGACCACACCGCGTCGAGATCCGACCAGCGGTACCGCCGGATCCTCAGCGGCGCGATCCCGTTCTCCCCGCCTCTCACGGGATCTCCCGGCTCGAGATCACCCGCCAGCGCGTCTCCTGCCACACGTCCTCCTTGCTATCCACGTCACCCGACGTCCCGGATCAGCTCTGGCGGGATCGTGACGCGGCTCTGCTTGATCACCTCGCAGAATTCCTGCAACCGGGCGGAGTCGCCGTGCTTGGCCCTGATCGCCTTCACCAGGTCGTACGCCGGTTTGAGCAGCAGGTCGGTCCGGTAGTCCTTGTCGACCAGGTCGATGGCCTCCTGACCCAGCTTGAGCGCTGCCTCGACGTCGCCGTCGATGAGCCGGCACATCGCCCGGTCGAACCGGATCAGGGTCTGGTCGAGCAGGTCCTCGTCCGTGTACTTGTCGAGCGCCTGCTGCAGGATCACGTCGGCCTCCACGGTCTGCCCCAGCTTCACCAGGACGTCGCCCTGGTAGAAGTAGAGCTGCCGCTCGGTGTAGCCGAAGGCCGGGTCCTCCCGGTCGCTGTCGCTCATCTGCTGGAAGGCCGCCCGGGCGCGGTGCAGGGCCCGCTTGGCCTGTTCGACCACCTCGTGCCGCGAGCCGTTGACGCCGGCGATCTTCGCCAGCGCCCTCGCTTCGACGACCGGCGCCATGGTCCGGGCGGCGCACGGGGTGTGGCCGGCCAGGTCGCGGCTCTTCTTCGCCAGCGTGAGCGCCTCCCGCGGGTCGCCGTAGTAGAGCGGCACCAGCGCCTCGCGGGCGGTGACCCAGGCACGCAGGGCGCGGTCTCCGGTCTCGTCCGCCGCCATCCTGCCGGTGCGGAAGAACGAGCGGGCCAACCGCTGGTCCCCCAGGTCGATCATGATCATCCCGGAGAGCCCGGCGAGCTGGGCGGCCATCCGGCACAGCCGCTCCTGCACGTCGATGGGCTGGCGGCGGTCCAGGGCCTTGCGCACCGCGGTGAACTCCAGCATGACGTCGCAGAGCAGCCGTACGGGCGGGGTGTTCATGTACTGCCGCCCGAAACCGGAAGTGGCCTGCTCCCACTGGTCGAGCATCGCCGGCGAGACGGTGGCCGTGACCATGGTTTCGTCCATACGCCGTCGGAGGTTCTCCACCGCGCCGAGCACCTCTTCGTTGAGCTCTTGGAGGCCAGCCGCCCCCACGGCGCCGCCGGCGAGGAGCCTCAATAGCGTCCTCCGTAGCACGTTCTCGTCCTCCTCGCCCCCGTTCATCGCGGGGGTTCCGCCGCCCGACGGGGCCGGCGCAACCCACGGAGCGGGTGAAGTGTCAGGTGTGTCCTCTTCTGGGGCTCCACTACTTAATTCGGCGAGGTGTCCGTGGCCGCAGATGCACGGGCTTTCGAACCCGAGGGCCAGCGGTTCCACCCGATAGACCGAGCACAGGTAGTGGAGATACTCCGGGCCGGGCCGCTTCATGCCCGACTCGTACGCGGACAGTAGCGTCTCTCCGATGCCTGGGACGCCTTTTCCGTCCCTCTCGAAGAGAGCGCGCACCTGCTCGATCACGTCGGCGAGCGCCACACCGTGCGAGAGGCGATGTGCCTTGATCCGGGTCGTGCCGAACTGTGGCCCGCAGTCGTTGTGGATCTCCTCCGCGATCTCGGCCAGGCTGCGCCCGGTGGCCAGGCCCCGCGCCCGGATCCGGCGCGCGATCTCCGTCTCCCTGTGTTGCCTGCCGGACATTCCGGCCCCTCTCTCGTGGCCGGCCGCACTAGCAGCCCGTGGTCTCGAGCGGTCCTCACCTTGTGACGGAGAGTGACGCTGCCGTCGCACTCCGCCCACAACATAATGATGGACCATAGTTGGCGCAGCCAAGCCCCCAACCTGAACGTGCCGACTAAGGATCGTCTCCCGATAGGGGTTTTCTTTCAACCAACATGGGTTTTCCTTCACCTCGGCCGCTTGCCGCCCTCGTTGACCCGAGCACTTCTGTGAGCCATCTTTGGCGCACCAGAGTGAACAGACGGGAACGCAAAGTACACATTCCGCCCGCGAACGGAACTGAAGGAGGACCTACGGTGGGGGAGGACGATTTCCGGCGCCTGGAGCATCTGGTGGCCGAACTCGACGCCCGGGGCCTGCTCGCGCGAGTCGTGCGCACCCCGTCGGGCCGCGCCTACGTGCGCGTGATCAACCCCGACGCGACAAGCCTCACGGAGAACGTCGTCTGCCAGGCGGCCGACTACTGGTGGTCCTGGGGTGAGCGGATGCACCGGGCGGACGACCCCGCCGGAGCGGCCACGAAGGTGGCCCGTGTGCTCGCCGCGGTGAGCGAATAGGGGAAGGCGGCGGCCCAAGGTGAAAGCACGGTGAGAACGCAGTCGCCGTGGGCCGCCGCATCCACCGCGGCCTCGGGGGGCGGGCAGGACGCCCGGTGCGGAGCGTGGCCGTCGCGCCGCCCCGGCGCGACGGCGACGCTGCGGCGTCCCGCCCGCCCCGACCCGTCCGCATTCCGGCACGACCGGCGGGCCCACCGGCCCGCCGGCACCATGGACCGCCGTCCGGCCCCGTCGAGCAGGTGGGGCCGGGCGGTGATCGGGGGGGATCCCCCACTTGGAGAACGGCGACGGGCACGCTTCCGGGTGCGCGCCCGCGTCCTGCCACACCGTCACTGGAGCGTGTCCGGTCCGCCCTCCGCGGCCCCGGGCGGGACGCGCTTCCGTCTTCCCCGGCGATGTGACGGAGGCCGGATCAGTCGGCAGTATTGGCTACGTTCATGACCTGCCGTTGAACCGATCCAGAGGGGGATCCACCTCGTGTTGCCGCTGTCACCCGCGACGCCAGATCCTGAGCCGACCGTTCTGGACCCTACGGAGATGGGGCAGCAGGTGATGAAGGCGTGTGAGAACAACGACGGCATCTTCTGCACCGTCTTGAACAGCGCCTTCCCGAAGAGGGACTTTCCGGCCTGGATGCAGCTCGTGGCGGGCATCGTGGACGTGCTGCTGCTGATCGCCCTGATCCTGGCCGGAGCGATGATCATCCGGAAGGTCGTGCACCGGCTGATCACCCGGCTCACCATGCGGGCCAGCGTCGGCGTGCTGCCGGAGCGGCTGCGCGGCAAGGCCGTGCTGACCAGCACGGAGGCCGCGGCGGCGATCATGACCGAGCGCCGCAGGGCACGCGCCGAGACGATGGGCTCGGTGCTGCGGAGCCTCGCGTCCGTCGTGATCCTCGGCACCGCGGCGTTGATGGTCTTCGCGAAGCTCGGGGTCGAACTGGCGCCGCTGCTCACGAGTGTCGGAATCATCGGTGTGGCGGTCGGCTTCGGCGCCCAGGAACTGGTCAAGGACTTCATCGCGGGCATGTTCATGCTGCTGGAGGACCAGTACGGCGTGGGCGACGTGATCGACACCGGCGTGGCCGTCGGCACGGTGGAGGCCGTCACGCTCCGCATCACCCGCCTGCGCGACGCGGACGGCAAGGTCTGGTACGTGCGCAACGGCACGATCACCCGAATCGGCAACGAGTCGCAGGGCTGGTCGAGGGCCCTGGTGGACGTCCCGGTTCCGTACGACAGCGACGTGGCGACGGTCCGCGACCTGCTGACGGACATCGCCCACGACATGTGGGAGGACCCGGAGTACCGGGACACGGTCATCGTCGAGGAGCCGCAGGTCTTCGGCCTGGAGTCGGTGTCGGGCTCGTCCGTCATCTTCCGCGTCAGCGCGAGGACCGTGCCGGCGCGACACCTGGAGGTCGCCCGTGAGCTGCGCCTGCGGGTGAAGCGCGCCTTCGACGACAAGAGCCTCACCTTCGCCGCCTGACATTACCGATCGGTAGCTGGCCTGGTGCCCCTCCCGCCGACCTTTGCCCCGTCGGGCAAACTTCGGCGGTCGCGGCACTAGGCTGAAATCGTGACCAGCGAGCAGACCTTGTCCTTCTATGAGGCAGTCGGCGGCGAGGAAACCTTTCAGCGGCTCGTCCACCGGTTCTACCAGGGCGTCGCGGAGGACCCCCTGCTGCGCCCGATGTACCCCGAGGAGGACCTCACCGGCGCGGAGGAGCGGCTGCGCCTGTTCCTCATGCAGTACTGGGGCGGCCCGAGGACCTACAGCGAGCAGCGCGGCCACCCCCGGCTGCGGATGCGGCATGTGCCGTTCGTCGTCGACGACGCGGCCCGCGACGCCTGGCTCAGGCACATGGGCGACGCCGTGCGCTCCCTCGAGCTGCCGGCCGAGCTGGACAAGCAGCTGTGGGACTACCTCGTCTACGCCGCCCACAGCATGGTCAACGCTTAAGCAACGGAAGCAGCGGGCAGCCAAAGACACATGGAAAAAACCCCCTGGTGGCGTGATGCCGTTGTCTATGAGATCTATGTCCGCAGCTTCGCCGACGCCTCCGGCGACGGTACGGGCGACCTGGCGGGAATCAGGGACCGCCTGCCGTACCTCGCCGAGCTCGGCGTCGACGCTGTCTGGCTGACCCCCTTCTACCCCTCCCCCATGGCGGACGGCGGCTACGACGTCGCCGACTACCGCGACGTGGACCCGTTGTTCGGATCGCTGGCCGACTTCGACGACCTGGTCGCCGACGCGCACGCGCACGGCCTGCGGCTGATGGTGGACATCGTGCCGAACCACAGCTCGTCGGCCCACCCCTGGTTCCAGAAGGCCCTGGCGTCCCCCAGGGGCTCCCAGGAGCGCGAGCGGTACATGTTCCGGGACGGCGGCCCCGAGGGCGGCGGAAGCGGCCATGGAGAGCCGAACAACTGGCTGTCCACCTTCGGGGGCCCGGCGTGGACCCAGGCGCCCGACGGCCAGTGGTACCTCCACCTGTTCGCGCCCGAGCAGCCCGACTTCAACTGGCGCAACCCGGAGGTGCGGGAGGAGTTCCTCGACATCCTCCGGTTCTGGCTCGACCGGGGAGTGGACGGCTTCCGGATCGACGTCGCGATGGGCCTGATCAAGGAGGAGGGGCTGCCCGACACGGACCCGGGCTTCGGGGCGAGGTCGCCCATCTGGAGCCGGCCGGAGGTGCACGACATCTACCGCGAGTGGCGGCGGGTGCTCGACGCCTACCCCGGCACCCGCGTCGCCATCGGCGAGGTCTGGACCGACTCGGCCGAGGACCTGGCGTTGTACGTGCGGCCGGACGAGCTGCACCAGAGCTTCAACTTCGCCTGGCTGGAGGCCCCCTGGTCGGCCACGGCCTTCCGCAAGGTCATCGACGACACGCTCAAAGCCGTCACCTCGCCGACCTGGGTGCTGTCCAACCACGACGTCGTACGGCACGTGACCCGCTACGGCCAGGGGTCGCTCGACCCGGGGGCCGGTCTGGCACGGGCTCGCGCGGCGCTGCTCGCCATGCTCGCCCTGCCGGGGTCGGCCTACCTCTACCAGGGTGAGGAACTCGGGTTGCCCGAGGTCATCGACCTGCCGCCGCAGGCGCGGCAGGACCCGATCTTCGCACGGTCGAACGGCGAGGTGCCGGGCCGCGACGGCTGCCGGGTGCCGCTGCCCTGGTCGGGCACCGAGCCGCCGTACGGATTCGGGCCGGGCGGCTCGTGGCTGCCGCAGCCGGCGGACTGGGCCGACCTCACGGCCGAACGGCAGGCGGCCGACCCGGCCTCGACGCTGTGGTTCTACCGCCGGGCGCTGCAGACGCGCCGGGAACTGCGCGGCACCCTGCCCGACGCCATCACATGGCTGGAGTCGCCGGAGGAGACGCTGTTGTTCCGGCGAGGCCGCCTGATCTGCGTGATCAACTGCGGTGAGGGCGCGGTCGCACTGCCGCCCCACGACCAGGTGCTGATCACCAGCGGTCCGCTCGACGGCACCTCCCTGCCCGCCGACACCGCGGCCTGGCTGCTCGCGGGCTGACTCCGCCACGTCCCGGGGCCGGCCGCGGGCGCTCGCCGTCGCGGCCGGTCACGGCGCGGCGGAGAACCGCCTGAGGTAGGTGAGTTCGTCCTCGTCGAGCCGGCGGGGACAGGCGGCCGCGGCGTCGTAGGCGACCATGATCGTGCGCGCCTCGACGTAGAGCGTCTCGTCGTCGCGGATCTCGTATGCCAGCGTGAAGCGGACCCTGGAGATCTCGGGCACCCATACCTCGACACGTACGGGGTCGGTGCGGAAGGTCAGGGGCCGCCGGTAGTCGATCTCGTGCCGGGCCACCACGAGGTCCTGACGGCGGCCGGCGACCTCGCGCGGCCGGTCCCACAGCATGGACACCCGCGCGTCCTCGAGGTAGTCGAAGAAGCGGACGTTGTTGACGTGTCCCAAGCTGTCGACGTCGGCGAAGCGCACCTTGCGCTCGAAAACGTAGCGAGTCACCTGATCCGGGAGATTACGCAGCTCGGTCACCGGTCAAACCTAACCGGCGCCCGTCCCCCGCCCGGCGGCGGGGGACACAGGCGGTGAGTCCGGTCAGTCGCGGGTGAGCTTGCGGTAGGTGACGCGGTGCGGGCGGGCGGCGTCCGCTCCCAGCCGCTCGACCTTGTTCTTCTCGTAGTCGGCGTAGTTGCCCTCGAACCAGAACCAGTTCGAGCCCTCTTCCCACGCCAGGATGTGGGTGGCGATGCGGTCGAGGAACCACCGGTCGTGCGAGGTGATCACAGCGCAGCCCGGGAAGTCGAGCAGCGCGTTCTCGAGGCTGGACAGCGTCTCGGTGTCGAGGTCGTTGGTGGGCTCGTCCAGGAGCAGCACGTTGCCGCCCTGCTTGAGGGTGAGCGCGAGGTTGAGCCGGTTGCGCTCGCCGCCGGACAGGATGCCCGCGAGCTTCTGCTGGTCGGGGCCCTTGAAGCCGAACGCCGCGACGTACGCCCGCGAGGGCATCTCGACGTTGCCGACCTTGATGTGGTCGAGCCCGTCGGAGACGACCTGCCAGACGTTCTTGTTCGGGTCGATGCCGGCCCTGCCCTGGTCCACGTACGAGATCTTGACGGTCTCGCCGACCGTGATGGATCCGGTGTCCGGGGTCTCGGACCCGGTGACCATCCGGAACAGCGTGGTCTTGCCGACGCCGTTCGGGCCGATGATGCCGACGATGCCGTTGCGCGGCAGGTCGAAGGACAGCTCGTCCATGAGCAGCCGGTCGCCGAAGCCCTTGCTCAGCTTCTCGGCCCGGATGACCGTCGTGCCCAGGCGCGGGCCCGGCGGGATCTGGATCTCCTCGAAGTCGAGCTTGCGGTACTTGTCGGCCTCGGCGGCCATCTCCTCGTAGCGCTGGAGACGGGCACGGCTCTTGGTCTGGCGGGCGCGCGCGTTGGAGCGCACCCACTGCAGCTCCTCCTCCAGGCGCTTCTTGCGCTTGATGTCCTTCTGGCCTTCGACCTTCAGACGCGCGGCCTTGGCCTCAAGGTAGGTGGAGTAGTTGCCCTCGTAGGGGTAGCACCGGCCGCGGTCCAGCTCCAGGATCCAGTTCGCGACGTTGTCCAGGAAGTAGCGGTCGTGGGTGACGGCCAGGACGGTGCCGGGGTACTTCTCCAGGTGCTGCTCCAGCCACTGCACGCTTTCGGCGTCGAGGTGGTTGGTGGGCTCGTCGAGCAGCAGCAGGTCGGGCTGCTCCAGCAGCAGCTTGCACAGCGCGACCCGGCGCCGCTCGCCACCGCTGAGCTTGCTCACCTCGGCGTCGGGCGGCGGGCAGCGCAGCGCGTCCATGGCCTGTTCGAGCTGGCTGTCGAGGTCCCACGCGTTGCGGTGGTCGAGCGCGTCCTGCAGGCGGCCCATCTCCTCCAGCAGCTCGTCGCTGTAGTCGGTGGCCATCTGCTCGGCGATCTCGTTGAACCGGTCGAGCATCGCCTTGGTCTCGGCGACGCCCTCCTCGACGTTCCCGAGCACGGTCTTCGACTCGTTGAGCGACGGCTCCTGCAGCAGGATGCCGACCGTGAAGCCGGGCATCAGCCGGGCCTCGCCGTTGGACGGCTGCTCCAGCCCCGCCATCATCTTGAGCAGCGTCGACTTGCCCGTGCCGTTCGGGCCCAGGACACCGATCTTGGCCCCCGGCAGGAACGACAGCGTGACGTCGTCGAGGACCACCTTGTCACCGTGCGCCTTGCGCACGCGCTGCAACGTGTAGATGTACTCCGGCATACCTTCAAGCCTAGGGGATAGCACCGGCAGCGCCGTCCGCGCTGCGAGGAGGCGGGGCCACGGGGGCGGCGGGGAGGCAGACCCTGTCCCTGCCGAGCTCCTTGGCGCGGTAGAGGGCGAGGTCGGCGGCGGCCAGCAACTCGATGAGATCCTCACCGTGCACGTTCATGATGGCCACCCCGGCGGAGACCGTGACCGTGACCGTCGCCTGCTCGGCGGGGACCACCATCCGGCCCACCCGGGCGCGCAGCCGCTCGGCCACCCGCCGCGCCTCGTGCACGTCGGCGCCGGGCAGCAGCACGACGAACTCCTCGCCGCCGAACCGCCCGACCACGTCGTACTCGCGCAGCTGGGTGCGGAGGGTGGCCGCCACCTGGGCGAGGACCTGGTCGCCGACCAGGTGGCCGTAGGTGTCGTTGACCTTCTTGAAGTGGTCGATGTCCACCAGGACCAGCGCGAGGGTGTCCCCGGTCCGCTGGGCTCTGACGATCTCCGTGTCCGCCTCCCGCTGCCAGGCGGCCGCGTTCAGCAGGCCCGTCTTCGGGTCCGTGCGGGCCGCGGCCTGCAGCTGGGCGTGCAGCAGGCTCCGCTGGAGCAGCACGACGGGCGGCAGCACGAGCAGCAGCAGCGCCAGGTTGAGCCCGCAGACGGCCGCGACGAGCACGCCGAGGCAGAGCTCGACCGCGTCGAGGAGGACGCGTTCGCGGTCCCACAGGACCTCGCCCCAGCGGCCCTCGGGGTCCGACGCGTGCGCCGCGACCGCGATCAGCGCGGTGTTGAGCACCGTGAACAGCACCGCGCAGGCCGCCGCGACCGCGATCGGCCCGCCCTCACCCGACGACAGGTGCGCGGGAACGGGGATCGAGCGATGGAAGACGGCCGAGGCGGAGGCCGCCGCGAGCCCGATCGCCGCAGCGCTGAACACACGGCGGTACAGCACGGTCGCCCGGACCCTGAGCTGCAGCAGGATCTGCATCGGTATGGGCGCGAGCAGGGCGTAGACCGGCGGAAGCAGGAAAGCCACCGGCAACCACCAGGCGGACAGCAGGTCGCGGGACACACCGGCCGGCATGCCGAGACGGCGGGTCGCCTCGATGCACACGGCACCGCACGCGGTGAGCGCCGCGAACATGACCAGGTGAGGAGCGTGGAACGCGGTGGACCTCGCCAGCACGGCGATCAGGACCGCGTCGAACGCCACGATCGCGCACACGTAGGACACGAGGGCGGGCGGCTGGGCCAGCAGGGGCCAGCGACTTCGCGAGCAGATCGCGCTTCGCGGCCTGGCCGAGGTCTGACCGGTCGCCGTCATCCCGCCTCCCAGTAGCCGAACCAGTAGCCGAAGCTCCATCTCACGATGAGTAACACAATAGTTGCGGAGTGTGCGAAGCGCGACGGGAACCGCTACCTTGGCACGGTGGCCATCTGCTTCTGATGGGCTAAGGGAGCGTCTGCGGCGGTTTGCCCGCGGACTCCCGGCCCCGGGGCGGACGGACATATCGGGTGCGGGGGGAAGCGAACGAAAGCGGGCCACCGCCGGAAGGAGCAGCCATGCCGCGAGGCGTCATCTGGACCTGATCGGTCCCCTGCGGAGCCAGCCCACGTGCGCCCCACGTGCTCTCCCACGCGCCCTCCCACGACCGCGCATGCACCGGACAGCGGGTACCGCGCGCCCTCGGCAGCCGGCATGGCCCCCTCCGCCGCCGCTGCCACCGACACCCACCCGCGGCACAACGCCGCCCCGCCGCTCGCCCCGCCCGCCCGCTCCGCCGCTCGCCTCGCTCCGGCCGTTCCTCCGGGCCGGCGCGCGGCCGACGTTCGGCGGCGGGACACCCGGTCAAGCCCGATCGATTGAGGCAGGGCGGAGGCGCCACCCTCGACGGGCGGGCCTCTCCGAGGCGGGGCGACGGCGTGATCAGGCGGCGAGAGCGCGTGGGAGCCAGGCGTCCTCGCCGCCCTGAGGGTCGCTCTCCGCGGTCTCCGGATCAGACGCGTCGCCCGGATCAGACGCCTCGCCCGGGCCGGTCGCGGCGGCCGCCGCCTCCGGTGCGTCTCCCGCGTCGGTCTCCTCCGGCCTGGCGGTCCGTCCCGGGTCGCCGGCCCACCAGGCGTCGCGGGCGCCGGCGGTCTCCCCCGCTCCGGCGGTCCGCAGGGCCTCGTCGGCCGTGCCTCGTCCGCCGACGAGGGCGTCGAAGGCCTCGTCACCGCCTCCGTCGGCGGCGACTCCCCCGCCGGGGGCGGCGGTGCCGGTGAGCTCCCACTCCCGCGTCGCGTCCTCCATCGCCTGGCGCTCGCCGTCACTCGGCGCGCCCGCCGAGTAGGCCCGGATCGGCTTCTCGAACGTGGCGATGCCCCACTTCAGGTCATGGCCCACGGAGCTGGCCTCGATCTCCGCCCAGAACCGCTGCTCGCCGTCGCGCTCGAACTGCTTGATGCGCAGCTTGCCGTACACCACGACCGGGTGGCCCTTGCGGATCGACTGCTGGACGTTGTCCGCCAGTCCCCGGTAACAGCGCACGGTGTAGTAGGTGGTGTCCCTGGTCTGCCAGGTGTTGGTCTGCTGGTCGAGGACGCGCCTGTTGACGGCCATCCGCATCGAGGTCACGCGAGAGCCGTCGCGGAACTGGTACTGCCGGGGGTCGTCGGTGACGTTCCCGCTCAGCGTGACGTAGATGTCGTTCATCGATGTGCCTCCCCGGCCCGGTCACTCGCCGGGCTCGGGTGACCACACTGGCCGGGAACATCACCGCCCCACCGGCCAGAACCGCGTTCTGTGGATGACACGGTGCCTGTGGACGACAGCCTGTGGGCGCCAACCTGTGAGCGACATCCCCCGGCTGACGGCCGCCTTCGCGGCCCCGCCGCGCGTCAGCGCCGGGTGGCCGCCATCGCGCCGAAGAACTCGTTGTACCGGTCCAGCTCGCGCTCGACCGGCTCGACGACCATGTCCTGTGTCAGGACGCCCACCCGGCGTCTCATGTCGCGCTCCAGCCGGTCGCGTTCCTTGCCCGCCGCGAGGACCACGAAGTTCCTGCTCGCCATGGCCGAGAACAGCCCGAGCCCGAGAACGCTGATCATCATCAGCCCCACCCAGGGCAGCACGCCCACGTCCCCGAGGACCTCGGCAGGCGGGCGGCCCGCCTTGAACACGCCGTACGCGAGGATCGCGCCCGCCCAGGCGAGGCTCGCGGCGAACATGACCACCAGGAGGTACTGCCAGATCTTCAGCAGCCACCACCAGGCGGGCACCCGGTCGAGCGGCGGAGCCACCTCCGCCAGATCGTTCGACAACGCCTCGGGAAGCTCGTCCACCCGTGAGCGGGCGGCCTCGCGCACGCCGTCGCGCCACACCTCGGGCATGCCGGCCGTCAGCCCGTCGGCGAGCGCCTGCACCGCGTTGTCCACCTCGGCGGGCTGGGCGGTCACCGAACTCGCGACCAGGCCGCGGATGTCGTCCTTCACCGCCCCGAGACGCAGGCTCTTGAGCGGGTCGGGCCGCATCCCGGCCGTCCAGCGTGCGTACGGCCAGCCGACCCAGTCGGCCGAGCGGACGGCGTGCACGTTCTCGAGGGCCTCGCCCAGGGCGGAGACGCCGATCGCGTCGCACAACGCGTCGACCAGCCCGGCACGCCGCGCTCCGTCCACCGTGGGCTCCACCCGCAGCAGCTCCGGCATGTCCTTCACCAGCCGCTGCACCAGCCGGTCGAGATCGGCTTCGAGGCGCTGGTAGGCCGCGCGCCGGGCGGCCACGGACTCGGCCAGGACGGCCTTCAGACTGTCCACGCCCTTGCCGGTGGTGGCGGACGTCGCGACCACCCGGGGATGGGCCACGCCCTCACGCCGGAGAAGGTCCTCCAGGTCGGCCACGCACTCCGCCTGCTCCTCCGGGGTGAGCCGGTCGGACTGGTTCAGCACGAAGACCGTCACCGCGTCGTACCCGGTCAGCTCGGTCACGTAGCGCCGGTGCACCGAGGCGTCGGCGTACTTCTGCGGGTCGAGCACCCAGACGATGAGGTCGGCCACCTGGATCAGCCGGTGGGCCTCGTGGTCGGTGAGCGCGCGGATCGAGTCGTGGTCGGGCAGGTCGAGCAGGATCAGCCCGTGCAGCTGGCTCTCGCCCTTGTCGAGGGCGCTGGCGCGGGCGAACCGGTGCCGCCACTGGATCTGCAGCCAGTCGAGCAGCGGGCCCGCGCCGTCGATGCCCCACACGCAGGCGTGGGTGCGCGCGGTGGTCGGCCGGCGTACGCCGATGGGCGAGAGCTCCAGCCCGGAGACGGCGTTGAACAGGGACGACTTCCCGCTGCCCGTGCCGCCCGCGAGCGCGACGACTGTGTGGTCGGACGACAGCTTGAGCCGGTCGCCCGCGCGCAGCAGGAGCTGGGCCGCCTCCGTGACCAGCGCCGGATCGAGCCGCCCCTGTCCCAGCTCGACGATCTTGGCCAGGGCGGCGAGCCTGGAGCCGAGCCCGTGCTGCGTTTCGGCGGTGCTGACAGCCGTCATGGATTCCTCACCGTGGTGCCGGAGGCGTACTCGGGTGTGAGCTGCCGGATCGGCTCCGTCATCGTGCGACCTCGAGGTTGTACGTTGCCTGGTACAGCCGCGTCGCCGCGGCCTCGTCCGGGATGCCGGCGCTGTCGAGCGCGTCGACGTACCGGAGGGTCTCCTCGTCGAAGAGCAGGCCGACGCGGGCGCGCAGGTCGCTGCGGGCCTTGGCGCTGATGTTGCGCAGCGACTCCGCGCCGAGCAGGCCGCGCAGCAGGCGCTGGGGCAGCGCGACGGCGCCCGCGCCCGCGGGGGCGTCCGTGGCGCCGTAGCCGAGCAGGCCGATCATGAAGATCAGCGAGAGCGACTCCACGTCGAACGAGATCAGCTTGGCCACCGACCGCTTGGTCACGCCCTCGGTGCGGATCAGTTCGGTGACGTGGTCCTGCCAGGCGGTGATCGTCCTGGTGGTCCTGCGTCCGATCTCCTCCGACGGGCGCCCGAGCCCCGGGGTCGCGGCCAGCCGGTCGCCCGCGCCCGCCCGCTGCCGCCAGCGCGTCACGACCTCCTCGGCGGCCTGCTGTACGGCCGAGTTGACCAGCGCTTCGAGGCCGGTCCGCAGGGCGGTCCTCAGCCCGCGCACGCGCTCCGGGCCCTGCTGGTGGCCCTTGCCTCCGCGCCGCAACTGCAGCGTGCGCATGAGGTCGCCGGAGCCGGCGAAGTCCTGCCATCGCGCGAGCACCTCCCCGCGCAGCAGCGAGCCGTCCCTGGTCGCCTCGTCGATCCCCGCCAGGGCCCCCATGTACGCCGCGTCGACGTCGGAGCGCAGATCGGCGCGCAGGGCGACCTGGGTCTCCAGGTGCCGGGCGAGGGCGGGCAGCCGGGTGCGGAAGCTGTTCAGCACGCCGTTCAGCGTCGTCTTGACCGCCGCCTCCCGCCGCTCGTCGTCGACGGACAGCGCGGACAGCCACATGCGCAGGTCGGCGATCTCGATCTCGGGCAGCCGCCCCTCCCGTACGGCCGTCTCGTTGATGACGAAGCACTCGACCTCGCCCAGGCCGTACTCCTTCAGCATGCGGCCGAAGTGCTTGACGACGACGTCGCGGGACTTCGGCGGCACGCGGGACAGCACGATGACCAGGCGCGCCCCGCGTTCCTTGGCCCGGCGCAGCAGGCCCCAGGACGGCGCGTCGGCGTACCGGGACGCCGTGGTGACGAACACCCACAGGTCGGCGGCGTCCAGCATGCGATGCGCGATCTCGTGGTGCTCCTCCACGACCGAGTCGATGTCGGGTGTGTCGAGCAGCGCGAGTCCCCGGGGTAGGGACGGGCTCGACCTCAGCACCACGCTGCCGGGCGGGGCGTCCCGCGTGGGTTCGTCGAGCCTGTTCAGTTCGCCGAGGAGGTCGCCCCGCGCGTACCACTCGTGGTCGTCGGGGTGGCAGGCGAGCACCGGCGTCGCCGTCGTCGGGCGGCGCACGCCCGTGGCCGAGACCTTGCGCCCGGCGAGCGAGTTGACGATGGTGGACTTGCCCGCCCCCGTCGAACCGGCCACGACGATCAGCGCGGGTGCGGTGCTCATGTGGACGCGCGGGATGACGTAGTCGTCGAGCTGCGCCAGGACCGCCGCCTGCGCCTTGCGCGCCTCCTCGGAGCCCGGCACGTCGAGACCGAAGTGCAGGCCCTTCACCGCGGTACGGAGGTTGTTGAGCGCCTCGGTCAGCGCCGCGGAGACCGGCTCCGGCATCGGGAACGAGCGGACCCGGTCGTCGTCGGACGCGTCCTCCACCGCGGTCTCCGCGTCCGGGACGTCTGGGACGTCCTCGGCGTCCTGTTCGCCGTCGCCGCTCTCCGGCCGTCCGGCCTCCTCCCCGTCGGCGTCCGCGGCCGCTCCCGCGGAGGGTTCTTCCGGTGCGTCCCGCACGGAGCCGTCCCCGGAATCGTCGTCGGCCGTGTCGTTCACAACGGTGCCGTCCGGAGCCGCGTCACCCAGGGCCGCGTCACCCAGGGCCGCGTCGGGCTCCTGCGCGGTCTCCACGGCGGGCGCGGACGGGGCGGGCGCGGACGGGGCGGGCAGCGGCCCGCGCGAGCCCGAGGGACGCGAAGCGGGCTCCGGATCGGGCTCGTCGTCGCGGATCGGGCGGAACGCGACGGTCCGCTCCCCCGGTGACTCCGGGTGCTCCTCGATGTCCGGCTCCTCGGTCACGGCGTCGCCGGAACCCGCACCGGTCCCGTGGTCGGGCGTGTTCCTGGCTGCCGATCTCACGGGACCCGCTCCGCTCGCACCATCTCGATCTCCTGGCCGACCTTGACGACCTCGCCGACGATCACGATCGCCGGAGGCCGCACTCCGGCCGCGGTCACCCGCTCCGCCACGGTCGACAACGTGGCGGCAACGGCTCGCTGGGTCGGAAGAGTACCGTCCTGTACCACCATCACGGGAGTTTCCGGTGAACGTCCGTCTCGAACCAGCGTTTCGGCGATCTCCTTGATCCGTTCGACCGCCATGAGAAGTATCAGGGTTCCGGTCGATCGCGCCAATCCGGGCCAGTCGACCGTGGACCTGGGGTCGCCGGGCGGGACGTGCACGGAGATGACGTGGAACTCCTGGCTGACCCCGCGGTGGGTGACCGGGACCCCGGCGGCCCCGGGGACCGCGACTGAGCTGGTGATCCCGGGCACCACGGTCACCGGGATGCCGGCCCGGGCACAGGCGATCATCTCCTCGCCACCGCGGCCGAAGACGAACGGGTCGCCGCCCTTCAGCCGCACGACGAACCTGCCCGCGCGGGCGTGCTCGACGAGCAGTTCGTTGATCTTCTCCTGGGACAGCGACCGGCCGTACGGCACCTTCGCCGCGTCGATCAGCTCGACGTCGGGCGACAGCTCGTCCAGGAGCGCGCGCGGCGCGAGGCGGTCGGCCACGACCACGTCGGCCTGGGCCAGGAGCTGGCGTCCCCGCACGGTGATCAGGCCGGGGTCGCCGGGGCCGCCGCCCACCAGCGCGACGCCGACCGGCTTGGTGCGGTGCCGCCTGGCGTCCACTGTGCCGTCGCGCAGCGCGCCGACGATCGCGTCGCGGATGCCGGCCGCGCGGCGGGGGTCGCCGCCCGCGGTGACCGCCACGCCGACCTCGTCCACCCGCCCGCTGGCGGGGGTCCAGGCCGCGGAGGCGTCCTTGTCGTCGGCCCGCACGCACCAGATGCGCTTGGCCTCGGCCTCGGCCGCGACCGCGGTGTTGACGTCGCGGTGGTCGGTGCAGGCGTGCACGAGCCAGGCGCCGTCGCAGTCGCCGACCTGGTACGGCCGGCGTTCCCAGATCACCCGCCCGGTGGCGATGAGGTCGTCCAGCGCCGGGGTGACGGTGGGTGAGATCAGGGTGACGGAGGCTCCGGCGTCGAGCAGCGCGGGGATCCGCCGCTGTGCGACGCGTCCGCCGCCGACCACGAGAACACGCCGCCCGTCGAGGCGGAGGCCGAGCAGGTAGGGCGCCATGACCCCAGTCTCCCTATCGCGTCAAGCGTGCATTGTTAGGAGGCAAACCTACCCGCTGGGCTCGGGCGACATTCACCGGTTGAGACTTGTGAGTCCACAGGTCGGTCGCCCCGCGGGCCCTCGGGACTCACTCGCCCTTGTCCGCCACGCCCGCGGAGTCGAAGGTGGCGACCTCGTGCATGACCCGCGCCGCCGCGCTGACCAGAGGGTGGGCGAGCAGCCCGCCGGTTCCCTCGCCGAGGCGCAGCCGCAGGTCGACGAGCGGGTCGAGGCCCAGGTGGGCCAGCGCCGCCGCGTGGCCGGGCTCGGCCGACCGGTGCCCGGCCAGGCAGTAGCCGATCGCGTCGGGCGCGATCGCGCCGGCCACCAGGGCCGCCGCTCCGGCGATCACCCCGTCCAGGATGACGGGCACCCGGGCCGCGGCGGCGCCGAGCACGAAACCGGCGATCGCCGCGTGCTCCAGGCCGCCGACCGCCGCGAGCACGCGCAGCGCCGCGTCCGGCCCGTCCGGTACGGCTCCCGCCTCGGTGATCCCGTTGGCCCGCAGGCCCCGCCGTACGATCTCGATCTTGTGCTCGAAGGTGGCGTCGTCGACGCCGGTCCCCCGCCCGGTGACCCCGGCGGCCGGCCTGCCGGTGAACGCGCAGATCAGTGCGGCCGACGCGGTGGTGTTCGCGATGCCCATGTCACCCGAGACCAGGCAGCGCGCGCCCGCGCCCACCAGGTCGCGGGCGACCTCGACGCCGACGACCAGGGCGGCCCCGGCCTGCTCCGGCGTCATCGCGGGTCCCTGCGACAGGTCGGCCGTGCCGTACGCGACCTTGCGGGCGAGCAGCCGGGGCGCGGGCGGCAGGTCGGCCGCGACTCCCACGTCCACCACCGTCACCGACGCGCCCACCTCGGCGGCGAAGGCGTTGGCGACGGCTCCTCCCGCGGTGAAGTTGGCCACCATCTGCGCGGTGACCTCCTGCGGCCAGGGGCTCACCCCCTGCGCGTGCACGCCGTGGTCGGCGGCGAAGATCGCCAGGGCGGCCGGGGACGGGAGCGGCGGCGGGCAGGTCCCGGCGATGCCCGCGAGCCGCACCGCGACGTCCTCGAGGACCCCGAGCGAGCCGCTCGGCTTGGTGAGCCTGTCCTGGTGGGCCCTGGCCTCCGCCATGGGGCCGGGCTCGACCGGGCGGATGGCGCCGATCGTCTCGCCGAGGGACGTCATGCTCTCTCCTTCTGTCGCCACCTGGTCCGGCCGCGGCGCCCCGATGCCGGCCCTCTGCTCACCGGCTCCGGCCGGGCGGCTGCCGGAACCCGGACCGGCGGGCGCGTCAGACGGCGCTGGCGACTCCGGGCTGGGCGAGGGGCTCGTCCGGCGCGTCGTCGCGGGGCTCCTCCCCCGCCTCGCCACGGCCGGCCATGCCGATCATGCTATCCGTCCCGATCTCGCCCTCCGCTTCCGGTTCGGGCATCTCGGCCTCGAGCGTCTCCAAGTCGAGGACGTCCACGTCGAGCTGTTCCAGATCCAGCGGCTCGGGATCGGGGTCCCGGGCCATGGTCAGGCGCGCGGCGATGGCGGTCACGAGGCCGGCGTCGGCCTCGGCGTCCGGGCTCGCGCCCGGCTCCGCGCGCCTCGTGGGGAACGGCCGGGTCAGCGGCGGCATCGTGGCCGGGCGGCTCGCGGCCGGCGACGAGGACTGCCCGCCCCCGGCGAGCGCCTCCTCGTACCTCTCGATCACCACGTCGGCGAGGCCCTCGCAGTCGCCGATCACCTCGGCGCAGCGGATGTCGAGGCCCTCGTGGTTGGCGCCGTACGCCAGCGCCTGCGCCAAGATGCGTTCGAGGACCGCGCCGGCGAACAGGACGTACGGCAGGACGATCACGCGCTTGGCGCCGAGCCTGCGGCAGCGCTCCAGGCCGCCGGGCACGCCCGGTCGGGTGTGCGAGACGTAGGCCGTCTCCACGGTCAGCAGGTCGGCGGCGTGGGTCTCCCAGAACAGCCGCGAGACCCGGTGGACCTCGGCGTTGACGGCGGGGTCGGTGGAGCCGTGCCCGACCAGGACGACCGCGGTCTCGCCGGGCGCGATCTCGGCGGGCGGCTCGTCGGTGACGAATCGCGGCATCTCCGCGCGCGCGTCGGCGAGCCGCTCCGCGAGCAGCTTGAGCACGCGCGGGTCGGCCCCGAGCGGGCGGCCGAGGTCGTATTCGAGCGTCGGGTGCCGCTCCTGCTCGAGGGCCATGGTGCCGGGGATGTCCCCGAGCGCGCGCCGGTCGGCGGTCAGGCTGAGCGGCACCGTGATCAGGTGGTGGTGCCCCCGGGCCACGAGAGAGGCGATGGAGTCGCCGAGCGGGGGGCGGGCGTTCGTGATGAAGCCGCCGCTCACTTCGGCGGGGAGCCCGTCGAGGCGGCAGCGGAGGCGGTGAACGAACCTGCCGAACTCGGCGACGCCGGTCTCATCGTGAGTGCCGTGGCCGATGAGCAGCAGCGGCGGTTTCATCTGGTCGATCTCCCCTGCAGTTGACCTGCGTCCGTTCACAATCCCCGCTCGCCGTCCGGGCCGGTTTCGCCCGAGCGCGCCGGGCCGGGGTCTCCCGCGTCGGGACGCGCGCTCGCCGGCCGGCGGGAGGCTCGGCTGGCGAGGATAGCCTTCCGGCCCTCAATCATGGTGGCCGCTTGACCCAGCGGCCCAGCGACTAGGGCGATTCTTTACCTATTGCCATGAAATTTCCCCGTTGAGCATGCCGAACAGTACGGCGTCGGCCCAGCCACCCGGGACCGGCAGCGCCTGCCGCATGATGCCCTCCTCGATGAACCCGGCCTTCCTCGCGACCGCCTGGCTGGCGCGGTTTCCCGTCGCGACCAGCAGATGGACACGGTGGAATCCGAGGTCGAACAGGTGGGCCGTGGCCAGCTGGGTGGCCTCCACCGCGTACCCCCTGCGGCGGGCCCACGGAGCGATCCAGTATCCCAGCTCGGCGTCCCCGCGCTCGTGGTCCTCGCGCTGCACGCCGACGGCTCCGGCGAGCCGTTCCCCGTCCTTCGGCTGTATCGCGAAGTTGCCACCATAGCCGGGGCCGTTCGCGTGCGCGAGCCGGGTGCACCACTCCAGCGCGCGCTCCAGCGTGTAGCCCTCGGCCCACGTCATCCAGCGGGCGATCTCGGGATCGCCCTTGACCGCCTCGACGACGTCGAAGGCGTCGTGCCGGGAGAACGGCCGCAGGACCAGCCGCTCGCTCTCGATCCTGCGGCGCGGGACGGCCCGTTCGTCGCCGCGCAGCCGGCCGAAGACCACGAGGTCGTGCGGCCCGTCGTCCTCGAATCCTGCGCCGCGCAGCAGTCCCTCACGGGTGAAGCCCGCCTTCTCGGCGACCCTGATCGACGCGAGGTTGCCGGCGTCGGCCCGCAGTTCGATCCGGCGCAGCGGGCCCTCCAAGAGCAGGCGGCCGACGAGCCCGCGGACCGCCTCGGTCGCGTAGCCCCGGCGGCGGTGGGCGGGATGCACGCCGTATCCCACCTCCGCGGTGCCCGCGCCCCACTGGGTCTTGAAGACGCTGATCGACCCGACCACGCCCTCCCGCGCGTGCATCGCGAGGTGGATACCCTGACCCGAGCGCCACAGCTCGTGCACGCCGTACGACAGCCACTGCGCGATGCCCGAGGCGTGCCCGGGCGCGCCCGGCGGCAGCGCGGTGAGGTGCGCGCCGTCCTGGATGATCGCCCGCACCTGGCCCGCGTCTCCGGGACCGAACGGCCGCAGGATCAGCCGTTCGGTGTTGACCGTAAGCCGCTCGTCGAACAATGCGTCACTCCATCACATGAGCGGATTTTTCGCCCGCCGCAGATTATGTGGGACACGGCCTCACCGCTCCCGATGTTTGGGGCAGGCGGTCCGGGTACGAGGCACGACAGTGACCCTAATCGGGAGGTGAGGTCATGAGTATCCAGCGCGGCAGCGACAAACACGGCCGCCGGCTCGACGAGGAGCAGAAGCACGAGACACAAGGCCTCGTGCAGGGCGCCGGACGCACCCGGGTCGAGGAGTGGCGCGAGCCCGAGCCGACGCAGCAGCCCGAGGAGGACATGTCGCCGCCTCGCCGGCATCCGCCCGGCCGCGAGCCCGGGACGCCGCTCGGCATCACCCCCGCCGACGTGGAACGCCGCAGCCACCTCGCCACCTGGCTCAGCGACGCCGGCTTCCCCGCCGACCCGGCCAAGCTGCTCGCCCACGCCGAGCACAAGAACGCTCCCGACGCGGTGATCGACGCCGTACGGCGGCTGCCCGAGATGACGTTCCACAACATCGCGGAGGTGGCGGAGGCACTCGGACTCGGAGTGGAACGTCAGCGCTGGTAGGGAGGGCCCGTGAGACTGGACTTCATCCGCGGGCTGTACGAGCGGAGCGGCCCGTACGCCTCGGTATACGTGGACACCGACCGGTCGTCCGAGGGCCCGGCCAACGTGATCCAGCGCCGCTGGGCCCAGCTCAGGGACCGGCTCGCCGAGGAGGGCGCGCCGGCCTCGACCCTCGAGCCCATCGGCGAGCTGATGCTCGATCCGGGGTGGGTCGCGCCGGGGCGCGCGGCCTTCGCCAGGGAGGGCGAGGTCGTGCTCACCGAGGCGCTCGCCCACCGGCCGCGCCGCCAGACCGCGCGGTGGTCGCCGCTCCCCCACGTGGTGCCGTTGCTCGCGCAGCGCGGCGAGCACGTGCCGCACATCGAGGTGCTGGCCGACCGCGCAGGCGGCGAGGTGGTCGTCGTGGCCGACGGGCGGCGGCGGGAGCTGACCGTGGAGGTGGCGGACCCGGACCGGTCGCTCCAGAAGACCGGCCAGGGCGGCTGGTCGCAGGCCAACTTCGACCGGGAGGTCGAGGAGGGCTGGCGCCGCAACGCCGTGGCCCTCGCCGAGGTGGTGGAGAAGGAGGCGCACGGCATCGGCGCGGAGGTGGTGGTGCTGGCCGGCGATCCCAAGGCCCGCGCGCTCGTGACCGACTACCTCGCCAAGGACGTCGTACGGCGGCTGACGGTGGCCGAGCACGGCAGCCGCGCCCCGGGCGCCGACCTGGACCACTTCCGGCGGGAGGTCGAAGGGGCCTGCCGGGCCTGGACCGAGCGGCGTTGTGAGGATCTGCTGAACACGTACGCGGCGGGCAACGCCGTGACGGGCCTCACGGAGACGGCACGGGCGCTGCGCGACCGGCGGGTGGGCGCGGTGCTGATGCACGACGACCCGTCCTCCACCGCCATGATGTGGATCGGGCCCGAGCCGACGCAGCTGTCCACCGACCCCACGGAGCTGACCGCCTGGGGGGTCGAACGGCCCGTGCGGGAGCGCGCGGACGCCGCCCTCGCGCGGGCGGTGGCCGCGACCGACGCCGAGCTGTGGTTCGTCCCGCGCATCGAGTCGCCGGACGGCATCGGGGCGTTGCTGCGCTTCTGATCCGGGCTTCTGATCCGGGCTTCTGATCCGGGCGGGCCTCAGGTCACGATCAGCACTTCGAGCGTGCGGGGGCCGTGGACGCCCTCGACCCGGTTCAGCTCGATGTCGCTGGTCGCCGAGGGGCCGCTGATCCAGGTCAGGGGCCGCGCGGGGTCGAGCCGGGCGACGGCGTCCGGCACCGCCGCGACGATCTGCGCGGTGCGCACCACGCACAGGTGGTAGTCGGGCACCAGCGTGAGCGCCCGCCGGCCCTGGCCCGGCCCGGCGTCGAGGACGATCGTGCCGGTCTCGGCGATCGCGACCGCGCAGGTCGTGAGCACACCGTCCACCGCGTCGAGGTCGGCGGCGCTCAGCGGCGGGTCGTCGGCGACCGCTTCCGCACCCTCGGCGGCCAACCACCGCGGGGGGAAGCCTCCGGGCACGACGACCCTGCGCGCTCCGCGCCCGGCGAGGGACCGCGCGACCTGCCCGGCCGTGCCCGCCTCGTCCACCACGTGGACCACGGCACGGTAGTCGCGGACCCGCTCCTCGAACAGGCGGATATCGCCCGGGGCCGGGGAGGGCCCGCGGTAGGCGCGGGTGATCTCGACGTCGGGCACGCCCGCCAGGGCGCGGCGGACCCGGGCGAGGATCAGGTCGCGGGAGCTCATCGGCGGCCTCCGTCCGTGCGGTCCCACCATTCGCGGAACGACTCGCGGGGCACCTCCGGGAGGTCCCTGGTGTCGGTCCACCCGGCGAGCGGCCCCGGCAGTCTGCGGGGTACGAGCCGGCGCAGCCGTCCCCCGGCCCGCTGCAGGCCCGCCAGCCGTCCCGGCCGCTCGAACACCCATCCGGCCGCCGCCATCCCGGCGCGCTCCGGCCAGGGGTGGCGGGCCCGGGAACGCAGGTCCACCAGTACGGACGGGATGTCGATGGCCACCGGGCAGACGTCGTAGCAGGCGCCGCACAGCGAGGAGGCGTACGGCAGCGAGCGGTCCAGCTCCGAGCCCATGCCGCGCAGCTGCGGCGTCAGGATGGCCCCGATCGGCCCGGGATAGACCGAGCCGTACGCGTGGCCGCCGGTCCGTTCGTACACCGGGCAGACGTTGAGGCAGGCCGAGCAGCGGATGCAGCGCAGCGCCTGCCGTCCCACCTCGTCGGCGAGGACGCGGGTGCGGCCGTTGTCGAGCAGCACGAGGTGGAACTCCTGGCCCTCGGCCGCCCCGGTCCACATGGAGGTGTAGGGGTTCATCCGCTCCCCGGTGGAGCTGCGCGGCAGGAGCTGGAGGAAGACCTCCAGGTCACGCCAGGACGGCAGCATCTTCTCGATGCCGACCACGCTGATCAGCGTGCGCGGCAGCGTGAGGCACATGCGGCCGTTGCCCTCGGACTCCAGCACGACCATGGTGCCGGTCTCGGCGATCGCGAAGTTGGCCCCGGAGATCGCCACCTTGGTCTTCAGGAAGCGCTCGCGCAGGTGGAGCCGGGCCGCCTCGGCCAGCGCCTCCGGGTCGTCGGTCAGGTCGCCGGGGGCGGGCCGGCCCCAGCCGGACATGTGCTCGGCGAAGATCTCCCGGATCTCCGCGCGGTTGCGGTGGATCGCCGGGACGAGGATGTGCGAGGGCCGGTCGTCTCCCAGCTGCACGATCAGCTCGGCGAGGTCGGTCTCGTACGCGGTGACGCCGTGCTCCAGCAGCGCCTCGTTGAGGCCGATCTCCTGGGTGGCCATCGACTTGACCTTGACGACCTCGGTCTCGCCCGTGGCCTTCACCAGGTCGGCGACGATCCGGTTCGCCTCCGCCGCGTCCGCGGCCCAGTGGACGTGGCCTCCGGCCGCCGTGACGGCCTCCTCCAGCTGGATCAGATATCTGTCGAGGTTGCGGAGCGTGTGCTCCTTGATCGCCCGGCCGGCCTCGCGCAGCCCGGCCCAGTCGGGCGCCTCAGCCACGACGCTCGCCCGCCTGGCCCTGATGGTCCTGGTCGCCTTGCGCAGGTTGAACCGCAGTTGCGAGTCCCGTACGGCTCTCGCGGCGTTGCGGGGGAAGGGGCGGTCCGCCGGCATGCCGAGGAAGGTGACGCTCATCGCACTCCCGCCGTCTCGGTCGAGCAGAGGATCTCGGCCAGGTGCATCACCCGTACGCCGGACTTCTGCCGGCCGAGCATGCCGCCGATGTGCATCAGGCACGAGTTGTCGGCCGCGCACAGCACCTCGGCGCCGGTGTCGAGGACGGCGCGCACCTTGTCGGCGCACATCGCCGCCGACACGTCGGCGTTCTTCAGCGCGAAGGTGCCGCCGAAGCCGCAGCACTCCTCCGCTCCCGGCAGCGGCACCAGTTCCAGCCCCTTGACCTGGCGTAACAGCGTCAGCGGGCGGTCGCCCAAGTGGAGGCCGCGCAGTGAGTGGCACGTCGGGTGGTAGGTGACCCGGTGGGGAAAGTACGCCCCCACGTCGGTCACCCCCAGCACGTCGACCAGGAACTCGGTCAGCTCGTAGGTCCTTGGCACGACCCGCGCCACCGCGTCGGCGAAGGGACCCCGCGCCCCGGCCAGCTTCGGATACTGCTCGCGGATCATGGCCGCGCACGAGCCCGAGGGGACGACGACCGCGTCGTAGCCGCGCAGCGCCGCCACGCCGCGCCGGGCCAGCCGTACGGCCTCGTCCCGGTAGCCGGTGTTGGCGTGCATCTGCCCGCAGCAGGTCTGGGCGCGGGGGAAGTCGGCCTCCACGCCGAGACGGCGCAGCAGGCGCACGACCGCCCGCCCGGTGTCCGGGAAGAGCGTGTCGTTGACGCAGGTGACGAACAGGGCTACCCGCACATGCCCTCCCGGCGTGTATGGTCAGACCAAATATGGTCAGACCATACATCCTGGTTCGCCCCCGGCGACACCGGCGTCGTGAGGAGCCGCGGTGACCACCGAAGAACGCCGGCGTACGGACGCCCGCCCGCGCGCCTTCGAGGAGGTGCTCGCCCGCATCGAGGAGCGGATCGCGGCCGACGGCCTGACCGTCGGCGACCGGCTGCCGGGCGAACGCCAGCTCGCCGAGCAGCTCGGCGTCGGCCGGTCGTCGGTCCGCGAGGCGCTGCGCGTGCTGGAGACCCTCGGCGTGGTCACGCCGCAGGCCGGCCGGGGCCCGGACGCCGGGGCGGTGCTCACCTCCCGCCCGGGAAGCGCGCTCACCGACCTGCTCCGGCTGCATCTCGGTCTCGCCACGCTCTCGATGCGCGAGGTGATCGACACCCGGCTGATGATCGAGCAGTGGGCCGCGGCCCGGGCGGCGACTCCCCCGCCCGCGGCTTCCACGGGCACGGTCTCCACTGCCACTGCCACGGCCACTGCCACTGCCACGGCCACTGCCACTGCCACTGCCATGGCGCGGATGGCGGAGGCGATCGCGGCCATGGACGCGGCCCGCGACCCCGCCGAGTTCGTCGAGCACGACATCGCGTTCCACCTGGCCCTCGCCGCGGCGTCGGGCAACCGGCTGATCGTGGCGGTCATGCGGGCGCTGCGCGACGCCGTGCGCCGCTACGCCGTGGACGCCGTCGTACGGCTCGGCGACACCGGCGGGCTGCAGGACGACCACCGGCGCATCCACCGGGCGATCGAGGACGGCGACGCCGGCGCCGCGGCGGCCGCGGTCGCCGGGCACCTTGCCCGCGCCTATCCGGAGTCTGGCCCGGATTCATAGAACGTGTTCTAATCACGCGTGTGGCCGATGATCTGAGACTCGGGCTGAACCTCGGGTACTGGCAGCGGAACGCCGACGACGCGACCGAGGTGGTGCTGGCCGCCGAGCGCCTCGGCTACGAGTCGGTGTGGACCGCCGAGGCGTACGGCAGCGACGCGTTCACCCCCCTGGCCTGGTACGGCGCCAGGACCAGCCGCATCAAGCTCGGCACCAGCGTGGCCCAGCTGTCCGCCCGTCCCCCGGTGACCACGGCGATGACCGCGATGACGCTCGACCACCTCACCGGCGGGCGGCTGCTGCTCGGCGTCGGCGCGTCCGGCCCGCAGGTCGTGGAGGGCTGGTACGGCCGGCCGTTCGCCGCGCCGCTCGCCCGCACCCGCGAGTACGTCGAGATCATGCGGAAGGTGTGGCGGCGGGAGGAGCCGGTGACCAGCCCCGGCCCGCACTATCCGCTGCCGCTGCCCGGCGGCCTCGGCAAGCCGCTCAAGCTGATCACCCATCCGCTGCGGCCCGCCATCCCTGTCTACCTGGGCGCCGAGGGCCCGAAGAACGTCGCGCTCGCCGCCGAGATCGGACAGGGCTGGCTGCCGCTGTTCGCCTTCCCCGAGAAGATCGAGGCGATGTACGGCGACGCGCTGGCCGGCGCGAAACCGGGGTTCGACATCGCCGCCATGGTCATGGTGGTCGTCACCGGCGACCTGCGGGCCGCGCTCGACGGCGTGAAGATGATGCTGACCCTCTACATCGGCGGCATGGGGGCCAAGACCCGCAACTTCCACGCCGACATCATCGGCAGGATGGGCTACGCCGAGGAGGCCGGCCGCATCCAGGAGCTGTACCTGGCCGGCCGCCGCGACGAGGCGTTCGCCGCCATCCCCGACGAGCTGGCCGACGGCATCGCGCTCCTCGGCCCGCTCGGCCGTATCCGGGAGCGGCTGGAGCTGTGGCGCCGCAGCCCGGTCACGACGCTGCTCGTCATGGGTCCCCGAGACGAGCCCACGCTCAGAGCCGTACGGGATCTGGTCCTCGGGTGAGCGCCGCCCGGTCGGCCACCGCGGCGGCGAAGGCCCGCACCAGCGGATGCGGCTGCCGTTCGGCCAGCTCGGGCTGGAACAGCGTGACCAGATAGAAGGGGTGGCCGGGCAGCTCGGCCACCCGCGTCTCCCCCTCCTCGTCGTGGCCGGTGAAGCGCAGGCCGTGGGCCTCCAGGGTCTCCAGATAGGCGGGATCGGGGCCGTACGAGCAGAAGTAGCGCTCCACGGTCCGGTCGGCGCCGACGATCCGCTCGGCCAGCGAGCCGGGGACGAGCCGCACCGCCGCCTCGTGCCCGGCGAGAGAGCAGGCGAGCTGCCTGATCAGCGGGTTCGGGGCGTCCGGATCGTTCTCGGCGTGGCTGACGGTCAGCCCGCACACGTGGCGGGCGTACTCAAGCAGCGCGTGCTGGAAACCGGCGCAGGTGCCCAGCAGCGGGATCGCGTGCTCACGGGCGGTCCGGGCGGCCGTGATCGCCCCCTGCTCGCTGCGGTACGGGCTGCCGGGCAGGATCCAGACACCGTCGAACCCGCCGAGATCGGCGACCTCGTCGGTCCTGATCCAGTAGGCGTCGAGGTCCAGCCCTTCGCGCTCGCGCAGCGCGCCGAGGATGAGCGGGACGCGGGTGTGGGAGCGGACGGTGGGCGACCGGTCGCCCACCAGCGCGATGCGGGGTCTCATGACGTCCATGCTGACGACATGCGAACTTAATGACAAATGATGATTTGTGGGGTTGCCATAAGGGATGCTGATGCCCGTGGATCCTCATCTGCTGCGCACGTTCGTGACCGTGGTCGCCGAGGGGTCGTTCTCGGCGGCGGCCGACCGGCTCGGCTACACCCAGCCCGCGGTCTCCCAGCAGATCGCGGCATTGGAGGCCGACCTCGGGGTGCCGCTGCTCGGCCGCCGTCCCGTACGGCCGACCCGGGCGGGCGAACGCCTGCTGGAGCACGCCGGGCCGCTGCTGCTGCGACTGCGGGCCGCGCGGGCGGACGTGGCGCGGCTGTCCGCCGAGCCGCGGACGCTGACCCTCGCCGCCGGCCCGCTCGCCCTCACGGCGGGCACGGCGGCGGCGCTGGCCGGGGTGACGACGGTGCGCGTCGCGGGCGCGGCGGCGGCCGTGGCGCTGGTGGCCTCGGGCGAGGCCGATCTCGCGCTCGTCGACGGCCCGGCGGCGCCCTCCGACCCGCTGAGCCTTACCGACGCGGGGCCGCTCACCACTGTGGGCGTGCGGGAGGAGGAGCTGGTCGTCGTGCTGCCGGAGGGGCATCCGCTGGCGGGCCGCGCCGGCCTGCGGCTGGACGACCTGGCGGACGCCGTGTGGGTGGACGCCGCCGAGGTGATGCCGCTCGACCGGCTGCGCGCCGTGGCGCGGCTCGACGGGCTGCGGCCCGGCATCCGCTACGAGGGCCACGACCCGGCCGTCGCGGCGCGCCTGGCCGCGGCCGGGCACGGCCTGACCCTGCTGCCCGCGTCCGCCGCGCCGTGCGGGGTGCGGGTGCCGCTGGTCGCGCCGCGGATCGTGCACCGGGTCGAGCTGGTGCACGCGGCCCTCCCGCCCGGCCCCGCCGCCGAGGTCGTCCGCGCGCTCACATCCTGAGCGCCACCCATCGGAGCTCAGTGCGCAAGCGGGCACGAGCTCCCGCCGGTCAGGCCTCCCTTCTCGCCGCCGACCGACAGGACGGGCGGTCAATCGCCGTGCGAGCCGCCCGCGGCGATAGTCGCCAACTTCTGCGGGAAATCGGCCGGATAACGGCCTTTGTTGCGGATGGCGTACAAGATGCCCTCGCGGAACGCCTCGCTGAATTTGGTGTAGTGCGGTGTGATCGGGCGGGGACGCGCTTCCATCACGGCGTTCTCGAGTTCCGTACGGAATGGACGTGTGGCGTACCTGTACGCGTAGTCGCGGGTCGGGGCGAATCCCCCGACCTCGAACAGGATCAGTTCGCTGGACGGGCTCGTGAGAAACTCGATCAGCGCCTGGGCCGCCCTCGGCTTGTCGGTCCACTTCGACATCGCCAGATTCTGCCCGCCGAGCACACTCGCGTGCGGAAGCCGCGTGACCTCGAGCGAGTTGAGGCCAGTAGGGGGCTTGGCCAGTTTGTCGTACGCCACCGGCCAGTTGCGCATGACGCCGGTTTTGCCGTTCGCGAACTCCCGGAGGGCGGCCGCCTCGGCGTCGACCGAATCCTCCGGATCCTTCCCTCGGTAGACGTCCGCCAGGTCCTTCAACGCGTCGCGGACATTCTCGTCGAAGTCGACGGCGCTGTTGTCGGGCGTCAGCACGAGCCGTCCGTCCTGGTTCACCACGTCGCCCTCGTGGGCCCAGATCGCCTCCAGCGCGGTGACCGTCAGGTTCTCCGAGCCGACCAGATGGGCGGCGTTGGCGGAGCCGGGAAAATAGTCGGCCCAGCTCGCCGGACCACGTGCGCCCGAATGCCGGTAGAGCAGTCCCACGTCGGTGTTCCAGGGGAGGGCCCATAATCCCTCGTGGGTCCCGCTCATGTCCCTGCACGTGTTCAGGACGTTGTCGAGGAAGTCGTCACCCGCTCCCTCCTGGGACCGCCCGGACTCGTCGATCGGCCGAAGGTAGCCGTTGCTGATGAACTCCGGCATATAGACGACGTCGAGGACGTACACGTCCGCCTGATGGGCTTTTCTCGCGTCCTGAACCATGCGCGCGTGCTGCTTGTCGGGCTCCGTGTCCGGGCCGCCGACGAACTCCACCGGGTTGCCCGGGTGGGCCTGGTTCCACTGCTGCACGAGGATCCGCCGGGCGTTGGCCGGCCCGCTTTCGTCCTTGGCGCTCATGATGTACAGCGTGCCCGGCTCCAGCCCGTTGTTCGGGAGCAGCCACGCGATCGGAGCGATGAGCGCGAGCGCGGCCAGGGTGGCGATCACCCTGCTCGGCCTCCCGAGGGTCCTTCCCAGCCGGTTCAGCGATTCGAGAAAGCGGAGCTCGTCCTCGTTCTCTGGCCGCCTCAGCAGCACCCTGATCATCCACCCGAGGATGTTCAGAGCGAAGGCCGCGAACACGAGCAGGGCCGCCCCGAGGCACAGTCTCCCCCATCCCCAGGCATCGTCGGGAAGACCCTGTGTCGCGTTCACCAGCCCGGATCCGACCGCCGTGGAGAGGACAACCGGAACGACCGCGGCCGCGACCAGCAGGATGCGATAGGGCAATTTCAGCGGGGTGTTCCGGTCGTTCAACACCGTCTCCTTCTCCGGTGGCCGTTCCGTGCTGCCGCACCGCCGGGATACCGGCGGTGGCGGCCCCCGGCTGCCGTTCTACCTAAACAGGGCAGACCAGTCTCACAGACCGCGCTTCTTGATCACGATGATTTGTTATTTCGAGTAATGATACATCTGGGGCACTCAGGCCACACTTCGCGCGATAACGGACGCATTTGGGAGATGGAGGAACTCGACTTTCAGCCGGATGCATACGCGCATCACGCCCCACGAGCCGGGCCGGCGCTCGGCGAGTTCACACCCGGCCCGATTTCAGGAATTCCGGTTGGCGGAATGGCGGCATGCGAGCGAAGCGTGGGACGCGCTTGAGTCGCACATCCGGCGCGAGCGCGAGATTCGCGGGTTCGGCGACAGATACGCCGCCATGTACGAGGACCTGGTGGTCCGAGCCCGCAGCCGTATACCCCGGGGCGCCAAGCATGGACTCCGCCGCAAATCCCTCCCGAGAACCCCATATCAGCATCAAAGCGAGAAAAGGCCCCAAAAGCCCTAAATCCCCCTTCCCTGACAGCTGCTCCGGAGGCGGATTAGCGACGGCGCGGGCGGGATAAGAGTGAGGCAGGTCACGCCACCGGTGCCGGGGGGAGAACAGATGCGGTCCACGTCGTCAGCGGTGAGCCGGGCGGCGGCCGGCGTGTACGCGGCCCTCGCCGCCCAGGTCGTCTCGGTGGCCGCGCTGGCCGTGTTCGAAGAGTCCCGGGGCAGCCGGCTGGCCTCGCAGATCGCGGCCTTCGGCGGGGATCCCGCCTCTCCGGCCGCGCGGGCCGTCAGCGGCGCGGCGACGACGTTCGCCGTGCTGCTCCTCGCCCTCCTCACCGCCACCGTGACCGCCGCGCTCGCCTACCTGTCCTGGCTTCGGCAGGTGCGCCCGGCTACGCCGCCCGTCGCGCTCGCGGCGGCGTACCTCGTGCCCGGGGTGAACCTGGTGGTCCCGCTGTTCCTGACGGACCTCGCCTGGCGTGAGGCCCCCGCGCCACGGCACGGCCGCCCGGCGGATCGTGCGCGGCAGGCGGACGGCTCCGGAAGCACGGGCGGCACCCGGACCACGGATGGCACCGGGACAACGGGTGGCGCCCGGACCGGGAGTGGCCTCGGCGGAGGCACCGGCGGGCCCGCGGAGCGCACCCGATGGCTGGTCGTCCTCGCCTGCTGGTGGGTGAGCTGGCTGGCCGCGCTCGGCCTGGTGTTCGCCGGCCCGGCGCGGGAGGGACTGACCGGCCTCGGCACGCCGCAGGCCGCCGCGGTCGCCGTCGCGGCGCTCCTATGCGCCTCGGCCGTCCGCGAGGTCACCGCCCGGCACACGGGTGCGGGGCACGGTCGCGCGGCGCGGCCCGCGACCCGACCGCAGGTCCGCCTCAACTCTGCCCATAACCCTGCCCATAACCCTGTCCTCAACCCTGCCCATGACCCTGCCGAACGGCCGTCCGGCAGGCCCGTCGCCGCGGCACCGGCCGTCCGTGCGGCACACGCGGGACGCACGGACGGTGGGGAGGATCATCAGCCGGGCGACGGCCCCGAGCTGCCGGAGCTGGCGTGCCAGAGCCGCCGCTGGGGCTCCCCCGGGTGGCCGAGGAACCGCCCCTCCCGCGCGGCCGGCGGAGCGCCGTTGTCGGAGTAGGGCGACACCCGGAAGCCGTTGCCGTACTCGATGGGCCGTCCGCCCACCCCGGCGCCGGGTGCGGGCACCTCGCTGATCACGGCGCGTACGGCGTCGAGCCCCTCGGTGCGCCACACACGGTCGAGGTCGGCGAGGTTCCAGCAGTGCACGGCGCGCAGCGAGACCGCCCGGCCCCCGGTGCGCCGCACCACCCCCCTGGCGGCCAGCAGCCACGACCCGAACACGGTCGCGGCCGTGTGCGCCTGCACCGACTCGAAGAACGTCAGGTCGATCGGGCCGGTGGAGTCGTCGACGGTGGTGAAGATCACCCGTTGTCCCGACCGCACGGCGGGCGTCTGGGTGGCGACCTTGACCCCCGCGACCAGGATCTCCGCGCCGTTGCGCTGCCGGAGCAGATCCCTGGCCCGCGTCACGCCGAGCGCGTCGAGCAGGTCGCGGTAGAAGTCCATGACGTGGCGGCTCACGTCCATGCCGAGGATCTCCAGCTCGGCCTCGACGGCCTCGGCCTCGGTCATCTCCGGCAGTTCTCCGGGCGCGACATGTTCGGTGAACCCCATCGGGAGCTGTCCCTCCGCACCCGCCGGAGAGCCGCGGTCGAGCGCGCCGACCTGGGCGATCAGGTCACGCCTGGTCAGCCGTCCGGGCCGCCAGCGCGGCTCCCCCGGCCGCAGGCCGTGCAGCGCGTCGAACCCGCCGACCTCCACGATCCGCTCGGCGACCGGGCGCGAGGGCCTGGCCCGCCCCCAGAAGTCGGCCAGCGAGGTGTACGGCCGGCCGGCGACCATGCGGTCCACCTCGGCCTCGCTCACCCCCCGGACGGCCGAGAACGGCACCCGCAGGCCGTACCCGCGGCCGTACCCGCCGGGGTTCTCCTCCGCCGGTTCCGTACGCTCCACCAGCCAGGTCTTCCCCGAGCGGTTGACGTCGAGGGGCAGGACGTCCACCCCGCACCGGCGGGCCTCGTCGAGGATGACCCGGCTCGGGTACATGCCGGGATCGTGGGTGAGCACGCCCGCGAGGAACGCGGCGGTGTGGTGCCGCTTCAGCCAGGCCGACTGGTAGGTGGGCAGCGCGAACGCCGCCGCGTGGGCCTTGCAGAACCCGAACCCGCCGAACGCGTCGAGCACCTTCCACGCCTGGTCCACGACGTCAGGCGCGTAACCGTTCTCCCTGGCGAGCGGCACGAACCAGGCGCGTACGGCGGCACGGCCCTCCGGCGTCCCGAGTGCGCGGCGGGCCCGGTCGGCCTCCGACAGTCCCGACCCGGTCATGACGTCGATGACCTTCATGACCTGCTCGTGGAAGACGACCACCCCGTTGGTCTCCGTGAGCGCCTCGCGCAGCGACTCGTGCGGGTAGCGCGGCTCGCGGAAGCCGTGCCTGGTCTCCAGGTAGGGCGTGACCATGTCGGAGTTGACCGGTCCCGGGCGGAACAGCGAGATGTCCACGATCAGGTCGTGCATCGTGCGCGGCTCCAGCTTGGCGACCAGCTCGCGCTGTCCCGGCGACTCGATCTGGAAGCAGCCGATCGTGCGGCTGAGCCGGATCATGTCGTAGGTGTCGGTGTCGTCGCGTGGCACGGCGTCCAGGTCGATCTTCCGGTTTTCGACCCGTTCGACCTCCTGGATGGCGTAGGCGAGCGCCGACTGCATGCGCACCCCGAGCACGTCGAGCTTGAGCAGCCCCGCCTCCTCGACGTCGTCCTTGTCGAACTGCGACATCGGGAACTCCAGCAGGCTGCGCTCGACCGGCGTGCGGTCGCGCAGCGTGGAGTTGCCGATCAGCACGCCGCAGGGGTGCAGCGCGATGTGCCGGGGCAGCCCGTCGAGCCGCTCGGCCAGGCGGAACACGGTCTCCAGCGACCGGTCGTTCAGCCCGCTGTCGCGCAGCTCCGGCAGGTCGGACAGCGCGGCCCTGATCTGCCTGGCCCGCACCTGCGGGAACGCCTTGGCGATGACGTCGATCTCGTGCGGCGGCAGGCCCATGGCGGCGCCGACGTCCCTGATCGCGCTGCGGGCGCGGTAGGTCTCCATCATCGACACGCAGGCCACCCGGTCCTCGCCGTACCGGTCGAGGATGGCGCGGTAGCAGTCGAGGCGGCGGGCCGACTCCACGTCGATGTCGATGTCGGGCAGGCCCTTGCGGCCCTCCGACAGGAAGCGCTCCATCAGCAGGCCGTGTTCGAGCGGGTTCACCTCGCCGATGCCGATCAGGTAGTTGACCAGGCTGCCCGCCCCCGAGCCGCGGATCGCGCACCGCACGCCCATCGCCCGGATCATGTCGGTGATGCCGACGACCGCGGTGAAGTATCCCGACAGCCGCTTCCGCTCGATGATCCCGAGCTCGGCCGCCAGGCGGTCGCGGGCCTCCGCCGAGCGGTCCAGGCCCCGCCGGGCCAGCCCCTCCTCGCACCGGCGGCGCAGCAGGGGGACCGGGTCCTCGCCGACCTCCGGCAGGTGCAGCCGGGGCCGTTCGGGTTCGAGCAGGGGCACGATCTCGACGGGGTCGAGCACGCACCGGTCGGCCACGCGGCGCGTCTCGGCCAGCAGCCGCCCGGCCCGGCCGGGATCGCCGCCGCAGATCCGCGCGGCCACCCGCGCCATCTCGGCGCCGTCCTTCAGGTACGCGTGGGCCGTGGGGTCGTCCAGATGCCGCCCGTCGAGGGGCACCAGCTTGCGCGCCGCGTCGAGCACGTTGCCGACCTGGTGGTCGGCGGCGTCCAGGTAGCGGACCGCGTTGGTCAGCACGACCGGCACGCCCATCGAGTCGGCCAGCCCGATCATGCGGGCGGCGGTGTTCGCGTCGCGGTAGCCGTACAGGTCGGACACCTCGACGACCAGGTCGGGGACCACCGCGCGCCAGGCGGCCAGCAGGGCGCGGGCCTGGTCGTCGCGCCGCTCGGCCACCGCGCGGCCGACCCCGGAGCGGGGTCCGAGCAGCACGGTCAGCCGCGGCTCCCCGTCCGGGCCGGTCGCGTGCTCGGCCACCATCCCCGGCGTGACGCGCGGCTCGCCGCGCTCCCCCGCGTGGTGGGCGGCGGTGACCAGGCGGCACAGCGCGGCCCAGCCGTGCGAGCGCGCGAGCACGACGACCCGCGCCGGCTCGGCCGCCGTCCCCCGGCCGTGTCCCGCGCGGTGGCCGTGTCCCGCGCGGTGGCCGTGTCCCGCGCGGTGGCCGGGTCCGGTGCGGTGGCCGGACGGCAGGCCGCCGCCGAACAGGTCGTCCGGCACGGAGCTCTCGCCGAGGGCCAGGTCGACGCCGGCGACCGGGCGGACACCCCGCTCGTGGCACGCGATGACGTGCTTGATCGCGCCGTAGAGGCCGTCGCGGTCGGTCAGCGCCAGCGTGTCCATGCCGTGCTCGGCGGCCCGCCGGACGAGGGCGGCGGGGAACGCGGTGCCGTACCGCATCGAGAAGGCGGACGCCACGTGCAGGTGGGCGAAGGCTTGCGTCACGGGCGCGCCCCCGTCCGTCCCCCGGTCCGTCCTCCAGCGGCCCGTCCCCCGGTCGTCGTGGGTGGCTGGAGCGTTCCCATCAGTCCCAGGCCCTCAGCAGGAGCCATCCGCCGCTGGCGGTGTCGAAGCGCAGTTCATAGGTCCCGACCTCCTTGCCGGCCGCGGCCCCCACTCGCCAGAAGCGCCGCTCGCCGGGATCGGCGTCCGAGGTCTTCCACCACTCCCTGGCGACCACCCAGTGGTCCTGGATCTCGCGGACGGTGTAGAGCCGGTCACGCCAGACGAACTGAGCAGGGTGCCCGTCCCGGACCCACACCTCGATCGGATCGCCGTAAAGTCTGCTCAAGACTCCTTCTCCCTGTGGCTTTCTGGCCACCCGGGGGAAGACGGGCGGATGATTCGGACGGAATCGCCGCTACTTCGAACATACGTTCCCAGGAGGGGGAACGCAAGTCGGCCCGACCCGTTCGCGGGAGCGAAAGCCCAGGAAGCGCGTCCGGCGGATCACTCGCCGAGCCAGATCCCACCGCCTCGGTAGGGCGGTTCCTCTCGTTCGGTCGAGTCCGTCACCGTCGCCCAGAGGCGCGCCGTCCCCGGCTCCCTGACGACGGCCGTCAGCTGGGTGTGCCCGAGCGGGCCCACGGGAAACGTCCCGTGCGTCCACTGGCCGCCCGACAGGTGACCGACCGTCGTGTTCCACTCGTTCTTCGCGTAGAACAGCCAGAACCCGCCCCGGCCGTCGGCCTCCAGCCGCAGGTGAGGATCGAGCGCGGGCTCGCCCGGCAGGCTGTAGCTCCACCGTCCGTTCTCCCGCCGCAGCAACAGCGTGCTGCCGCAGTAGGTCACGTCCTCCTCCTCGGTGCCGCAGACCCAGGCGACCCAGCCGACGGCCGCCACCCGGCCCGACTCGTCCATCGCGAGGTCGACGAGCTCGGAGAGCTGGTTCCGGTGCAGGGCGGGGACCGCGGGAAGCGGGACCGTGCTCCAGGACCAGCCGTTCCACCGGGCCACGGCGGCCCGGCCGCGGCTGGAACCGGCCGCCCAGACCTCGCCGCCGGGCAGGCCGTCCACGTCCTTGGCGACCAGCGGCGGCCGCGCCTCGCGCCAGGCCCTGCCGTCCCAGCGCCGCAGGTCCGCCCGGGAGCCCCAGGCTCCCTCGGCTCCCCCGGCGCCGTCCAGGAAGTTCGCGTTCACGATCGCCCAGACGTCGCCGGGAGCCGCCGCGTGCACCCGCTTCAGGTCAGCGCCCGGGCCGGGCGCCGCGGTCCATTCCCGCCCGTTCCAGTGCGCGGCGTTCTCCCCGCCGAACAGCCACACGTCGCGGTCGGAGTACGCGACCACGGCTCTCGGCTCGGGCACCGTCGGCGGGGCCGCGACCTCGTGCCACCGCCCGCCGTCCCCGCGCAGCAGCAGCGGCGCCTTCGTCTCGGACCCGCAGGGGTGGGACACCCGCGTGCCGGCCGCCCACACGGTCCCCTCGCGGGTCACGGCCAGGCCCCCGAGGCGGTCGCGGTAGTCGTAGTACGCGGTCCGCCACCCGCCGCTCCGCCCGCCTTCCCCGCCCGGCTCCGGCGTCGGCGACCCCGTCAGGCAGGAGGGCGACGGGCGCTCCGGCGCGGCGAGCGCGCTCACGGCGTCGGACTCGTTCCAGGTCTCGAGATCGCGGGGCGTGGTCGACGCGCACGCCGCCGGCAGAACCATCGCGGCCAGCGCCGCCGTCACCCGCAGAATCCGCGTCCGCATATCCATAGGACGTGGCGGCCGGTCATCCGGTTCTGCCGGAACTCCAGGCCCAGGCCCAGCGGGCTCAACCGGCGTGTTCCGCGTAGGCGGCCGGGCGGCGGCCCGTATCCGGGCGCTTACCATCTATCTCGGCCGGAACTCCCTGAGCGGGATCAGCGCACTCTGGAGCCGACATGCCCTACCGAACCATGCGTATCGACCTCAACTCCGACCTCGGTGAGGGCTTCGGCCAGTGGAGGATCGGCGACGACGAGGCGCTGCTGTCGATCGTCACGAGCGCCAACGTCGCCTGCGGATTCCACGCGGGAGATCCGGTGATCATGCGGCGCACCTGCGAGACCGCGGCCGCGCGCGGGGTGGTGATCGGCGCGCAGGTCGGCTACCGCGACCTGGCGGGCTTCGGGCGGCGGTTCGTCGACGTGCCGCCCGCCGAACTCGCCGACGACGTCATCTACCAGATCGGGGCGCTGGACGCCTTCGCGCGGGTGGCGGGCACCAGGGTCAGGTACGTCAAGCCGCACGGCGCGCTCTACAACGCGATCGTGCACCACGAGGCGCAGGCCGCCGCGGTGGTCGCGGCCGTGCGCGCCTATGATCCCGGCCTGCCCGTGCTCGGCCTGCCCGGCTCGGTGTGGCTGCGGCAGGCCGGCCAGGCCGGGCTCACCACGGTCTCCGAGTGCTTCGCGGACCGCGCCTACACCCCCGAGGGCGCGCTGGTGCCGCGCGACGTGCCCGGCGCCGTCCTGCACGACCCCGCCCTGGTCGCCGAGCGCTGCGTGCGCATGGCCATGGGCGAGCCGGTCGAGGCCGTCGACGGGACACCGCTCACCGTCACGGCCGACTCGATCTGCGTTCACGGCGACAGCCCCGGCGCCGTCGCCATGGCCCTGGAGGTCCGTGACGCGCTCAAGGCGAGCGGCATCGGCCTGGCGCCGTTCGTCGAGGAGGACCTGTGAACGCACGACTGCACCGTTGCGGCGAGCACGCGGTCCTGGTCGAGCTCGACCGTCTCGAGGAGGTCGTCGCGCTCTACGACGCCCTCGTGGCCGACTCCCCGCCGGGAGTCGTCGACATCGTCCCCGCGGCGCGGACGGTGCTCGTCCGGTTCGAGCCGCCGGCGCGCCACGCCGTGGTGGAGTCCGCCGTCCTGGCCGTACGGCCCGCGGGAGGCCGCCGTACGACGACCGAGGAGGTGGTGATCCCGGTGGTGTACGACGGCGACGACCTCGCCGACGTGGCCACGCTGACCGGGCTGACCGAACGCGAGGTCGTGGCGGTGCACACCGGGACACCCTGGACCGTCGCCTTCTGCGGGTTCGCCCCCGGCTTCGGATACCTGATCGGCGGCGACCCCCGGCTCTCCGTGCCGCGGCGGCCGGAGGCGCGTGTGCGCGTGCCCACCGGAGCCGTGGGGCTCGCCGGGGAGTTCAGCGGGGTCTACCCGCGCGAGTCGCCGGGCGGGTGGCAGCTGATCGGGCGCACCGAGACCGTGGTGTGGGACATCGCGGCCGACCCGCCCGCCCTGCTGCGCCCGGGGGTCCGGGTACGGTTCGCGGAGGCCCTGTGAGTACGGAGGCCCTGTGAGTGAGGCGACTGTGAGCGCCGGTGGGAGCGAACCTCGGCGGGCGCTGGTGGTGCTGGCTCCCGGTCCCCTCACCACCGTGCAGGACCTCGGGCGGCGCCGGCACAGCCATCTCGGCGTCGGGCGTTCCGGCGCCGCCGACCGCGGCGCGCTGCGGCTGGCCAACCGCCTGCTGGCCAATCCCGAGGACGCGGCCTGCCTGGAGGTCACGCTGGGCGGGCTGAAGGTGCGCGCCACCGGCGATCTGCTCGTGGCGCTCACCGGCGCGCCCTGCCCCGCCACCGTCACCGACGCCGAGGGGCGCACCCGCGGCATCGGGCACGCGTCGGTCGAGCGCCTCCCGGACGGGGCCACGCTCCGTCTCGGCGTGCCGTCCCGCGGGCTGCGGACCTATCTCGCGGTCCGCGGCGGCGTCGACGTCCCTGAGGTGCTGGGGTCGCGGGCCACCGACCTGCTCTCGGGGCTCGGCCCGGAACGTCCCGCCCCAGGATCGGTGCTGCCGGTCGGGCCCGCGCCGGCGGAGTTCCCCGTGGCCGATCTCGCGCCGGTGCCCGGGCCCGGGTCCGGCGTGCTCACGCTGGGCGTGATGCCGGGGCCACGCCACGACTGGTTCAGGCCCGGGGCGCTGGCGGCCCTGTGCGCCGAGCCGTACGAGGTCACCGCGCACAGCGACCGCGTCGGCATGCGGCTGCGCGGGCCTCGCCTGGAACGCACGCGCGAAGGAGAGCTGCCGAGCGAGGGGATGGTCCCCGGCGCACTGCAGGTGCCGCCGTCCGGCCAGCCGACACTCTTCCTCGCCGATCACCCCGTCACCGGCGGATATCCCGTCATAGCGGTGCTGCACGACGCCGACGTTGACCGGGCGGCGCAGGCCCGCCCCGGGCAGCGCGTCCGTTTCCAGGTGACGGGCGCCGGACCGCCCACCGGCCCGGGGAGGCCGTGATGGAACTCGATCCCGCACGTCTGACCCCCCGCGAGGCGCGGGAGCTGTTCCGGGGAGGGCTGGTCACGCCCACCTCCGGCTGGGCCGCGGGGTGGACGCAGGCCAACCTGATCGCGCTACCGAGGGACAGGGCGTACGACTTCCTGCTGTTCGCGCAGCGCAATCCGCGCCCCTGCCCCGTTCTCGCCGTGACCGAGCCGGGCGAGCCGTTCGCGTCGATCTTCGACGGCGACCTGCGCACCGATCTGCCCGCCTACCGCGTCTACCGGGACGGCGAGCAGGTCGCCGAGGTCACCGATGTGACGTCCTACTGGCGCGACGACCTGGTGGGTTTCCTGATCGGCTGCAGTTTCACGTTCGAGGCCGCGTTGCTGGAGGCCGGCGTCCCGGTCCGCCACATCGAGGCGGGGACGAACGTGCCGATGTACCTGACCGACCGGCCGTGCGTCCCGGCGGGCGAGCTTTCCGGGCCGCTCGTGGTGTCGATGCGCCCGATCCCCGCCGAGCTGGTGCCGGCCGCGGTCCGGGTCACCTCGCGCTATCCGGCCGTGCACGGCGCACCGGTGCACGTCGGCGACCCCGCCGCGCTGGGCATCGCCGACCTCGGCGAGCCGGACTTCGGCGACCCGGTCGAGGTGCGCGCCGGCGAACTGCCGGTCTTCTGGGCCTGCGGGGTGACGCCGCAGGCCGCGGTGATGCGGTCGCGTCCGCCGTTCGCGATCGGCCACGCGCCCGGCCACATGGCGATCACCGACGCCCGCGACAGCGACTACCTGGTGCCCTGAGGCGGCATCCGAACTTTCACGGCGGTGACCCGGCTCAGCCACTCCACCACCGATCGGGGTCCAGCCTGGCGGGAACGAAGAAGTAGGGCAAGTCGCCGTGAACGGCACGGCGTCGGTCGCCACCAGGCAGTTCGCGGAGGGCAGAGGCCTGCGGCACTTCCTGCACCCGCGCTACTCCGGGGACGCGTGGCGGGCGCCGGTCCAAAGAGCGATCGGTGACGGCAGCGTGGACTTGCACGTGAACACGACCGGCTTCAACGCCGGCTTCCGAGAGATGGCCATGCGGGGTAAGAGCACCGGCGCCAGGGCGACCGAGGAGGAGATGTACTGGATCGCGAGAGCGGTCGCGAACGGCCGTAGGGAATGGAGTTCCGTCAGGTTCTACGACGAGAACGGGAACATTCTGAACATTCTCGAACCCGACTGGTCGACCTTCGGCAGACTGCCTGATTTCTATTTCTGAGCCGGCTGAATTCCCGTCACGGGTCGAGGCCGGGCCTGCCGCCTACGATACGATGACGCGCCGGTGGAAGGGACGATGCCGGGTGGCGGAGAAAAGAAAAGATCCGGACGACGGAATAGCCGGCGTCGTCGACGGCAGCCTCTATCCGGATCTCCTGCGGGACGGCGGCCTCGCGCCGGCGATGCGCCGCCTGGCGTCCCGCGGGCGCTGGGATCTGGGCCGAATCGAGACCGACGCCGGCCCAGCGCGTTTCGTCACCGCCACAATGAGTTCCGATCGGGGCAGGATAGCGATTCTCCTCGGCGCCGAAAAGCGCTTCTTCTCCATCAGGATCTCGCACCTGGGGCATGTGTGGGCAAGCGGCGCCACCGACGACCTGGCGGCGGTCACCGAGGTCGCGAACGCCTGGCGCAGGGGCGCGACCCTGGACGAGCTGGTGCACCGCTTCCCCTTCATGCGGACGAACGCGCTGGCTCTTGCCTTCGAACGGGGTGACCCGATCCCCGCCCGATGGGACGAGCTCCTCGGACATCCCGAACTCGTTCACGTCCGGCCGCTGTTGCACGCGGCCCATTCCGACGAGCGGCTGGGCGCCCTGTTTCCCTACGTGAGCCATGGCGCCCTGCGCCTCTACCGGGATGTTCGCGACACGTCACTGGGGGAGCTTCGGCTCGTGCCGCTGCCCAGCGGAGGATTCCGGGTCGAGGCCACCTGGAACGGCTCGACGGGGGAAGCCGATACGCTGCCGGAGGCCGTTGGACTCGCCCGCTCCTTCCTGTCCTGACCGGGCCGTCAGTCTCCGGCGCGGCGGACGAGGGGGTTGGCGGCGGTGGAGTTGCGGATGCTGAAGGTCACGCTGCCGGCGCGGTAGCGGTCGTCGGAGGACTCGACGGGCCGGCCCTCCTGGGTGGTGGTGACGCGGCGCTGGCGCAGCAGGGGGCTGCCCCGCCGCACGCCGAGCAGCCGGGCGTCCTCGCTGCCGGCCGCCACCGCGTCGATCAGGTGCTCGCCGTACGCGAAGACCAGGCCGACCGACTCGTAGAGCTCCTGGGTCACCGACTCGCAGTCGGGATCGAGCCGCTCGACGGCGGGGGCGATCCAGCCGGCGTAGACGGTGCGCTCGACCAGCACCGGCTCGCCGTCGAGCCGCCGCAGCCGCAGCACGGCGAGCACGTCCTCCCCCGGCTCGAGCGACAGCCGTACGGCCTCGGAGGGCGAGCACGGGCGGCGCCCGGAGGACAGCACGGTCCCGCTGGCGCGGTAGCCCATCGAGCGGGCCCACTGCGCGAAGCTGTGCAACTCGGCGAAGCTCTGGCTGCGCTCGCTGCCGAGCACGATGCGCCGGGCGCCCTGCCGGGACCCGACCAGCCCCTCGGCGGCGAGCAGGGCGACGGCCTGACGGACCGTCCCGCGCGCGGCGGCGTACCGTAAGGCCAGCTCAGCCTCGGAGGGGAGCTGAGCGCCTATCGGATAGTCCCCCCTGACGATGGCGTCCCGCAGGTCACTCGCGATCTGTTCGTAGCGCGCCATCGTGCTGAGCCCTTCCGTTCACGCGACCGACATCGATATGCGACTTACTTGCTCTGGCTTGTTTGTACAAGTTCGCCTAAGTTCGATCCACGCACCATAGTGGGAGGGACCCTTGTCCACACGTACCGCCGGCCTCGTGGCCGCGCTCACGATAACCACCTCAGTGATCGCGGCGTGCGGCGCCGCCCCGACGACCGCCGGCGGCGGCTCGGGATCGGGCGACTCCAAGGCCGCCTCCGCGACCTCCGCCCAGGACTTCGGCGGCCTGGACAAGCTGGTGGAGGCCGCCAAGAAGGAAGGGCAGCTCAACACCATCGCGCTCCCGCCGGACTGGGCCAACTACGGCGAGGTCATCAAGGCGTTCGAGGCCAAGTACGGCATCAAGATCACCAATGACAACCCCGACGGCTCCAGCCAGGACGAGATCAACGCGGTCAAGACCCTCAAGGGGCAGGGCCGCGCCCCCGACGTGCTCGACCTCGGCAGCGCCTTCGCGCTCAGCGGCGCCCAGGAGGGCCTGTTCGCGCCGTACAAGGTGCAGAGCTGGGACAAGATCCCCGACGGGCAGAAGGACGCGAGCGGCGCCTGGTACTACGACTACGGCGGCTACATCTCCATCGGCTGCGACGCCAAGCGGGTCAAGACCTGCCCGCAGACGTTCGCCGACCTGCTCAAGCCCGAGTACAAGGGCATGGTCGCGCTGAACGGCGACCCGACCAAGGCGGGCGCCGCCTTCGCCGGCGTGTACGCCGCCTCGCTCGCCAACCAGGGCTCGTTCGACGACATCCAGCCCGGCATCGACTTCTTCAAGAAGCTCAAGGAGAACGGCAACTTCAACCCCGTGGAGGCCACCCCCGCCACGGTCGAGAAGGGCGAGACCCCGATCACCCTCGACTGGGACTACCTGCAGGCGAGCTACGCCAAGGAGTTCGCGTCCAAGGGCGTGGACTGGAAGATCGCGATTCCCTCGGACGGCGAGTACGCCAACTTCTACGCCCAGGCGATCAACAAGTGGGCGCCGCACCCCGCCGCCGCCCGCCTGTGGCAGGAGTTCCTCTACAGCGCCGAGGGCCAGAACCTGTGGCTGAAGGGCTACGCCCGCCCGGTGCTGCTGCCGTCCATGCAGGAGGACGGCAGCGCGGACGCCGCCATGGTCGACCAGCTCCCCAAGGTCGAGGGCACCCCCTCCTTCCCCACCCCGGACCAGGTCAACAAGGCCAAGGAGGCCCTGGCGAGCGGGTGGGGCGCGGCGGTCTCGGGCTGAGACCGTGCGCGACAGCCGTACGCGATCGAAGGGCCGGTGGGCGGCCGCGCCGCTGCTGGTCTTCGCCGTCATCGTCTTCGGCGTGCCGATGCTGGTCCTCCTCGGTGGCACGTTCACCAAGGAGGGCACGCTCAGCACCGCCAACCTCACCGAGTCGCTCCAGGGCGCGTACCTGACCGCGCTGGTCGGGAGCGTCAAGATCTCGGCGCTCGTGGCGGTGCTGGGCGGGGTGCTCGGCACCTTCCTCGCCCAGGCCGTGGTGACCTCCAGGTTCCGGGCGCTGCGCGAGGCGGTGCTGACCGCCTCCGGCGTGCTGGCCAACTTCGGCGGCGTGCCGCTGGCCTTCGCCTGGATCGCCACGCTCGGCAACTCGGGCGTCGTCACCACCACGCTCGGCCTCGGCCAGCACGGGTGGAGCCTGTACAACTTCTGGGGTCTCACCCTGGTCTACCTGTACTTCTCCATCCCCCTCCAGGTGCTCACGGTCGTGCCCGCGCTGGACGGGCTGCGCCCGCAGTGGCGTGAGGCCGCGCAGAACAACGGCGCGAGCACCTGGCAGTTCTGGCGGTACGTCGGGATCCCGGTGCTGACCCCGGCGCTGCTCGGCGGGGTCGTGCTGCTGTTCGGCGGCGCGTTCTCGGCCTACGCCACGGCGCAGGCCATGGTCGGGTCCACCGTCCCGCTGGTCACGCTGAAGATCGCCGACGCGCTCACCGGCAACGTCCTGATCGGCCACGAGAACGTCGCGCTGGCCCTCAGCCTCGACATGATCGTGGTCGCGGGCCTGGTCATGGCCGTCTACCTCCCGCTGCAGCGAAGGAGCGCCCGATGGCTTCGCTGACCCCACAGGTTTCCACACAGGTCACCACACAGGTGACGCCCGGGACGGTGCCCGCGCGCGGCGGCGGCCGGCCCCGGCGTCCCCGGGTGTGGCGCGGAGTGGTCCTCCTGCTCGCCGCCGTCTACTTCCTCGTCCCGCTGATCGCGTCGTTCGTCTTCACGGTGAAAGCGCCGGGCCGGGGCTTCTCGCTCGACGCGTACGGCCAGATCTTCTCGGCCGAGGGCTTCGGCGGCAGCCTCCTGCTGTCGCTCGGGCTCGGGCTCGCCACAATCGCGCTGGTGCTGCTGCTGACGCTGCCCGCCGTGGTGGCCGTACGGCTCGGCGCGCCGCGGCTGCGGCCGGTGCTGGAGGTGGTCTGCACGCTGCCGCTGGTCGTGCCCCCGATCACGTTCGTGGCCGGGATCAGCACGGTGCTTCGGTGGGGGCCGGACTACCTGGCGAGCACGCCCTTCTACCAGACGATCATCGCGCTGCAGAACCCCGGCTTCCCGGTGGTGCTCGTGCTCGCCTACGTCGTGCTGGCACTGCCGTTCGCCTACCGCTCGCTCGACGCGGGCCTGGGCGCGATCGACGTGCGCACGCTTACGGAGGCGGCCAGGAACCTCGGGGCGTCGTGGCCCCACGTGCTGCTGCGGGTGATCATCCCGAACATGCGGTCGGCGATGGCCAGCGCGTCGTTCCTCACGCTGGCGCTGGTGCTCGGGGAGTTCACCATCGCCCGGCTGCTCAGCTTCGAGACCTTCCCCAACTGGATCTACCGGATCTCCGGCTCACAGGCGCAGGTGTCGGTGGCCGTCTCGGTGTTCAGCCTGCTGATCACCTGGCTGCTGCTGCTCGCCCTGTCGTCCGCCGGCGCGAGGCAAAGGAGTGGATCATGAACGGCGCCCGGGTCGAGTTCCGCGGCCTGCGGCGGCGGTTCGGCAGCACGGTCGCGCTGGACGGGCTCGACCTCACGGTGGAGCCGGGCGAGCTGATCGCGCTGCTCGGTCCGTCGGGGTGCGGCAAGACGACCGCGCTGCGCTGCCTGGCCGGCTTCGAGCAGCCCGACGAGGGCGAGGTCCTGGTGGACGGCGCCGACATCACGCGCGTGCCGGCCAACCGGCGCGACGCCGGCATGGTCTTCCAGTCCTACAGCCTCTTCCCCAACCTCAACGCGCGGGACAACGTGGGCTTCGGCTTGCGGGTGCGCAAGGCGCCCGCCGCCAAGAGGCACGCCCGCGCGCAGGAACTGCTGGAGCTGGTCGGCCTGCCCTCGGTCGGCGACCGTTACCCCCATCAGCTGTCCGGCGGTCAGCAGCAGCGCGTGGCGCTGGCCCGCGCGCTCGCCCTGGAGCCCAGGGTGCTGCTGCTGGACGAGCCGCTGTCGGCGCTCGACGCCAAGGTGCGGGTCACGCTGCGCGAGGAGATCCGCCGCCTGCAGCTGTCCCTCGGCATCACGACGATCTTCGTGACGCACGACCAGGAGGAGGCGCTGTCGATGGCCGACCGGGTCGCCGTGCTGCGCGAGGGCCGCCTGGAGCAGGTCGCCGACCCCGCCACGTTGTACGACCGGCCGGCCACCCCGTTCGTCGCCGAGTTCGTCGGGGCGATGAACCACCTGCCCGGCCTGGTGTCGGGCGACCGGGTCACGGTCCTCGGCCAGACGCTGCCGGTGGAGGGGCCGTCCCCGGACACCGCGCGGGTGGACGTGCTCGTACGGCCCGAGGCCGTGCTGGTCACCCCCGACGGCGAGGGCGACGGGATCGTCATGGTGTCGTCGTTCCGCGGCTCCACCGCCCGTCTACGGGTCCGCCTGGGGGACGGCGACGAGGTGCTGGCCGACGTGCCCGGGCACGACTCCGCGCGCTTCGCGCCCGGCACCGCCGTACGCGTCGGGCTCGTCGAGCGGCCCGTGCTCGTGTCGGCCCGTCCGGAGGCCGGAGCCGCGGCGGCGGTCCCCGAACCCGATGTCGTCTAGAGAGCGCCCGGCGGCGGTGCTGTTCGACATGGACGGCACGCTGGTGGACACCGAAGGCCTGTGGTGGGACGCCTGCGTGGAGGTCGCGGACGGCCTGGGCTCCCCTCTCGGGGAGGCCGACCGGGAGGAGTTGTACGGCCTGTCGGTCGAGGACGCCGCCCTGCACATCACAGCCGCCCTGGACACCACCGGGGGTCCCGGGGCGCTAGCCGTCGAGGCCATGCTGACGGACGCGTTCACCGTCCGGCTCGAAAGCGGGGTGACCACGCTCCCCGGCGCGGTCGCGCTGCTGGAGGCCCTGCGCGCGGCCGGGATCCCGGCCGGGCTGGTCAGCGCGTCCCCCCGGCCGGTCGTGGACCTGGTGCTGGAGACCGTCGGCGGGCACCGCTTCCGGCTGTCGGTGGCCGCCGGGGACAGCGCCAGGAACAAGCCGGCGCCCGACCCGTACCTGGCCGCCGCGGCGCGGCTCGGCGTCGACCCCGCCGCGTGCGTGGCGATCGAGGACAGCCCGACGGGCGTCGCCTCGGCCCGGGCCGCCGGGTGCGCCGTCATCGCGGTCGGCCTCCTGGGCGGCAGCGGCGTGACGGCCGTGCCGACGCTGGAAAGCGTCGACCTGCCGCTGCTGCGCCGGTTGGTCTCCCCTCCGGGGGCGATCACCCCAGGGCCATAAGTACCTTTTGGATATCTTCGCACTGTGAAGACCGTTTGCGATGATCCCAAGGACGTCTACTCCGCCGCCTGCCCGTGCCGCGACATGCTCGACCTGCTGGCCAACAAGTGGAGCGCGCTGGCCCTGGGCGCCATGGAGGACGGGCCGCAGCGTTTCGGCGCACTGCGCGCCCGCCTCCAGGGCGTCAGCCCCAAGGTGCTCACCCAGACCCTGCGCCGCCTGGAAGACCACGGCCTCGTCCACCGCGAGGTGTATCCGGAGGTGCCGCTGCGCGTGGAATACAGCCTCACCCCGCTCGGCAGGGACGCCAACGTCCCGCTCGCCCACCTGCGGACGTGGGTGGAGCGCAACATCGACCGCTTCCCCGGCTCCGGCTAGTCCCCCCACCTCGATGGTTCCCATCGGGTACTCGTGTCCCTTGCGGGTAACCACGCTCCGGCGGGTACCGTCCCACAGTCACCGCGCCGCCGTGCGATCCGCGCCGGCCGCCTCTGTGTGTGGGAGGACCATCATGAGTGAGTACCCGAGCACGACCGTGCCCGCCGTCATGCCCGCCGTCATGCCCGCCGTCATGCCCGCCGTCGCCTATCGGCGCAGCCTTCCCGTCGACGACCCGGACAGCCTCCTGGACGTCGAGCTGCCGGTGCCCGAGCCCGGCCCGCGCGACCTGCTGGTCCGGGTCGAGGCCGTCGCCGTGAACCCGGTGGACTACAAGGTCCGGCGCAACAGCGATCCGGGCGGCGAACCCAAGGTGCTCGGCTGGGACGCCGCCGGCACCGTGGTCGCCGTGGGCGGCGAGGTGGAGCTCTTCGAGGTCGGCGACGAGGTCTACTACGCCGGCGCGATCGACCGGCCCGGCGCGAACTCCCGCTTCCACGTCGTCGACGAGCGCATCGCCGGCCACAAACCCGCCACGCTGTCCTTCACCGAGGCCGCCGCGCTGCCGCTGACCTCCCTCACGGCCTGGGAGGGCCTGTTCGAGCGCCTGGGCCTGCGCGGCGACGCTCTCGACCAGACCGGGACGCTGCTGGTGACCGCGGCCGCGGGCGGCGTCGGCTCCATCGTCGTGCAGCTCGCGCGCGCCCTGACCGGGCTGACCGTGATCGGCACGGCCTCCCGGCCGGAGACCGTGGAGTTCGCCCGCCGGATGGGCGCCCACCACGTGGTGGACCACCGCGCCCCGCTGGCCAAGCAGCTGGCCGAGGTCGCGCCGGGCGGCGTGGACTTCGTCTTCAGCACGACCGGCACCGACCGCAACCTCGCGGCCTACGCCGAGGCGCTCACCCCCTTCGGCCGGATCGTCGCCATCGACGACCACGACTCCCTCGACATCGGCGTGCTCAAGTCGAAGAGCATCGCCTTCCACTGGGAGCTCATGTTCACCCACTCGCTGTTCGGGACCCCGAACCAGGTGAACCAGCACCGCATCCTCGACCGGGTCGCGCGGCTCGTCGACGCCGGGGTCGTCACGACCACCGCCAACCTGGACCTCGGCCCGGTCAACGCCGCCAACCTGCGCGAGGCCCACCGCATCCTCGAGTCGGGCACCGCGATCGGCAAGATCACCCCGACCGGTTTCTGAGGCCCGCCGTACCGGGCCCGGGAACAACCTCCGGGGAGCGGCCGGTTAGTGGCATTCAGAAGAGACCAGACAGGAGCCGCGCATGCATGCCATCGTCGTCCCCGCGTACGGTGATTCCTCGGTGCTGGAGTACACCGAGCGGCCCGACCCCGAGCCCGGCCCCGGTGAGGTGCTGGTCGAGGTCGCGGCGACGGGCGTCAACTTCATCGACGTCTACCACCGCGAGGGCCGTTATCCCCTGCCGCTGCCGCTGATCCCGGGCTCGGAGGCGGCCGGGACCGTCACGGCCGTCGGGCCGGGGGTGACCGACGTCGTGCCCGGCGACCGCGTCGTCTCCGCGAGCGCAACCGGTGCGTACGCGACCAAGGCCGTGGTCCCGGCGGACAAGGCGATCCGGCTGCCCGACGGGTTGTCGCCGGACCTGGCGGCGGCGGTGCTGCTCCAGGGGCTGACCGCGCACTACCTGACCCACTCCACGTACGCGATCCGGGCGGGTGACGACGTGCTCGTGCACGCGGCGGCCGGCGGCGTGGGCCTGCTGCTCGTCCAGATGGCCAAGCTGCGCGGCGCCCGCGTCATCGGCACGGTCTCCAGCGCCGAGAAGGAGAAGCTCGCCCGGCAGGCGGGCGCCGACGAGGTCGTCGGCTACGAGGGCTTCCCCGAGGCCGTGCAGGAGATCACCGACGGCGCCGGGGTGCACGTCGTCTACGACGGGGTCGGCGCCGCCACGTTCGACGGGTCGCTCGCGTCGCTGCGGCCGCGCGGCATGATGGCGTTGTACGGCGCGGCCAGCGGGCCCGTCCCGCCCTTCGACCCGCAGCGGCTCAACGCGGGCGGCTCGCTGTTCCTGACGCGGCCCACGCTCGCGCACTACACGGCCACCCGCGAGGAGTTGCTGTCGCGGGCGGACGACCTGCTCGGCTGGGTCGCCTCCGGCGCGCTGAAGGTGCACGTCTCCCAGCGCTACCCGCTCGCCGAGGCCCGGCGCGCCCACGACGACCTGGAAGCCAGGCGGACGACCGGCAAGCTGCTGCTCATGCCCTGAACGTCCGCTCGGCGGCCATGACGGCCAGACGTCGCGCCGCGACCGCGGCGCCGTCGGTGCGCACCTCGCCCGCGACGGTTCCGGCGCGGGCGGCCACATCGGGGTGGAGGACCCGGCCGAGAGCCGCGGTCAGCGACTCGGCGGTCGGTGCGGCGGGCGGGTGCGCGACCCCGATCCCGAGGTCGCCGACCCGACCCGCCCAGTAGTGCTGGTCGTAGTGCTGCGGCAGGACGACCTGCGGCGTCCCGGCCAGCGCGGCGGCGGTCGTGGTGCCCGCGCCGCCGTGGTGGACGACGGCGGCGACCCGGGGGAAGAGCGCCTGCTGGTCGACCTCGTCGATCGCCAGGCAGTCGGGTCCGTCGTCCGCCGGGGACAGGCCGGCCCAGCCGCGGAGCACGACCACGCGGCGACCGAGCGCGCGGGCCGCCTCGGCCGTCGCCCGCGCGATGTCCCGGGGAGCGCGGACGCTGCCGAAGCCGACGCAGACGGGCGGCTCGCCGTCGTCGAGGAACCTCTCCAGCTCCGGCGGCAGCGGGCGCCGGTCCGGCAGGATGCAGGCGCCCGTCCGCACGACGCCGATGTCGGCGGGCTCGGGCCAGGGCGCGAGCGTCGGGTCGGCGGCCAGCCACGGCCGGTCGGTGAACATGTGGCCACGCGTGTCCGCCACCGCGGCCAGGCCGGCCGAGGCCCGGTGGACGTTGAGCGCGGCGCCCACGGTGTCGTTCCAGCGCCGCGCGTCCTCGGCCCAGAGCGCGCGGTTACCCGCCGTCGCGCCGGCCGTCGCCTGCCCCCAGACGGGCACGGGCGCGTGGTGCGGTGACGGCAGGGTGACCGGGCAGTAGCTCACGTACACGTAGCCGATCCCCAGCTGCTCCGCCACCGAGTGCGCGGCCATCGACATGGCTCCGCCACCCACGATGACGTCGCAGCCCTCGGCCGCCGCGGGGATCGTGGCGAACTGGACGGCGACCGTGCCTTCGATCATCCGCCGGCGCTGCTCGGGCGTGGGCGGGGCCTGCGCCCGTGGGGCGGCCGACGCGGTCCGGCGCAGCTCGGGCCCGATGGGCACGACGGGAAATCCCAGGCCCTCGATCCAGCCGCGGAAGTCGGGGGGCACGCACAGGCGGGCCTCATGCCCGAGTTCCCGCAACGCCATGGCCAGCGCCACCATCGGCTGGACCTCCCCCCGCGTTCCGATCGTGGACAGAAGCACGCGCATGTGCACTCCCCTGTGACGGCCCCTATGACGGCATGGCGAACGTGAACCCGCCCGCGGCCGAAGTCCCGCACCGGGGCGGTCCGGCTGACGGCCTCCGATTCTGCGGCGTCACCGGGGCCTTGCCACAAGTCCCCCCGCCGCCTATACGTTGAAAGTGGCGGGGACTTGCTCGGGGGTTCGATCAGGTCAGCGGGTGGGCCGGCCACTCCAGGAGGCGGGCCCCGAGCACGGCCGTCTCCAGCGTGAACCGCTGCGTGGGGTCGCTCGGCGAGAAGCCGGTCAGCCTCCGGATCCGCTCCAGCCGGTAGGTGATCGCCCGGGTGCTGACGCCGAGCCTGCGCGCGGCCGCCGTGTGGTTGCCCTGGGAGGCGAAGACGGCCTCCAGCGTCTCCAGTAGCGCCTCGGGCCCCCCGCGGGCGGAGGTCAGCGGTCCGAGCACGGTGGAGACGAGGTCCACGATCGCCTCCCTGTCCCGCAGCAGCACCGGGAAGACCAGCAGGTCGGCCGCCTTCAGCACCTGGGCCCGCAGGCCGAGCCGCTCGCCGAGGTCGATCGCGTTGACCGCTTCCCGGTAGGAGGTGACGATGCCGCCGGGGCCCTGGTGGGGGCGGCCCACCCCGGCCCGCCAGTCCGTGAGCGCGGAGCGTACGTGGTGGGTGAACTCGCCGCTCGCGGCGGTCAGCGCGCCCGGGGCCACGCACACCAGCAGGCCGTCGCGGACGGCGACCAGGATGTTGTGCGAGCCGAACCTCGCCACCAGTGCCTGCTCGACCCGCGCCGCCAGCGGGTCGCCCGGCGCCACCGGAGCGCCCGGCCTCACCACGGTCACGACGTACGCCCCGGCGAGCCGCAGGCCGAAGTGCTCGGCACGTTCGGCGTCCGCCCTGCCCTGCAGCAGGTCGTCGACGAACAGGCGGCGGGCCTCCTCCTCCTGCCGGAGGGCGGCGCGCTGGGCCTCCTCGTACCCCTCGATGTAGGCGGCCATGCCGCGGCGTACGGCGCCGAACGCCCCGCCGGCGGTGATCTCGGCGGCGTGCAGGCAGGCGTCGGCGAGCACCCGCAGCGGGATGCCGCGCTCGGCGGCGAGGGCGCCGCACTCGCGCAGGCCGTCCATGTCGGCGCGGCCGGGCAGCCTGCCGGTGGCGGCCGACGCGGCCAGAACCGACAGGAACCCGCCGAGTAAGTCGGCGGGCACCCCGGTCGCCTCGCTCACGCGAGCGAGAACGCTGTCCATCAGACTCCTACGTCACGCCGTTCGAAGGCGAGCAGCGCCGTCATGAGGAGGACGGCCGTCGCACCCAGCAGCACAAGGTAGTCACCGTACGGCCAGCCCTGATAGAGCGGCCTGCCGTCGAGGTAGTAGTGGAGGGGCGAGATCCAGCGCAGCCAGGAGATCGCGTCGATGCTCCTGCCCATGGTCTCCACGATGTACCCGGCGACGCCCCAGACGCCGACCACGGCGAGCGCGATCTGCTTGCGCCCGAACGCCGCGCCCACGCACAGCGTCAGCGTCCCGAAGAACAGCACGAGCAGGAACAGCCCGGTGTGCGCGGCGAGGATGCTGCCGAACGGCACGTCCATGTGAGCGGCGGACGAGGCCCCGGCGGCGACGGCCAGCGTCACCAGCGCGACGGCGAGCAGGCCGAGCGCCAGCGCGGCCCAGCGCTCCAGGAGCAGCCGCCTGCGGTCGATCGGCAGCGTCAGCGTGAGCTCCAGCGTCTTGGCCTCCTCCGGGCCGGCGATGGCCCGGTTGCCGAGGATCGCGGCGCACATGGTGAACAGCAGCGGACCGAGGAGCTGGTAGGCGACCGCCTGCAGATAGCCGCGCCCGGTCGCGATGTCGGACATGCCGCCCATCAGGTCCCTGAACGCGCCGGGATACTTGGCGATGGCCTGCTTGCTGAACGTCTCGGGGTCGTTCATCATGCTCGCGAAGATCGAGATGTACATCCCGAGGAACGCGCACAGCCCGACCGTCCACCCGATGAGGGCGCGGCGGTACTCTCCGAGGCTCTTACGCACCAGCGTGGGCATGGCGGCCCTCCTCCTCGCTGTAGTAGGTCAGGAAGATCTCCTCGAGGTCCGGCTCCGCGCTGACCATGTGGACCACGGTGTAGCCGGCCGCCGCCTTGATCAGCGCATCGGGCCTGCCGTCGATCGTGCAGCGCAGGCTCGCCCCCTGGACGACCACGTCGCGTACGCCCGGGAGCCCCTCGAACGACTCCCTCGGGACCGGCGCGTCGAAGTGGAGCTCCACGTGCCGTACGGCCCGCTCGCGCAGCGCGGCGATGTCCTCGACCGCGACGAGGCGGCCCGCGCGCACGATGCCCACCCGGTCGGCCACGTGCTCCACCTCGGCGAGCACGTGCGACGACATCAGGATCGTGTGGCCGGCCGTGCGCGCCTCCCGGACCATGGCCAGGAACTCCTGCTGCACCAGCGGGTCGAGCCCGCTCGTCGGCTCGTCCAGGATGAGCAGTTCGGGCTCGTGCATGAACGCCTGGATGAGGCCGACCTTCTGCTTGTTGCCCTTCGACAACTCCCCCATCCTGACGGACAGGTCGGCGTCGAGCCGCTCGGCCAGTTCGTCGATCCTGCCGCGGCTCACCCCGCCGCGTACGTCGGCGAGGAACTGCAGATAGTCGCGGGCCCGCTCCCTGCCCTCCAGGGCCAGCTCGCCCGGGAGGTAGCCGATCCGGGCGCGTACGCGCGGATCACGGGTGCCGGCGCCGAGGACGGTCGCCCGGCCGGACGTCGGCCGGATCACGTCGAGGAGCAGCCGGATCGTCGTCGTCTTGCCGGCGCCGTTGGGGCCCAGGTAACCGAAGACCTCGCCCGGCCGGATTTCGAGGGTGAGGTCCTCGAGGCCCCGTCTCGTACCGTAGAACTTCGTCAGTCCTTCGGTCTCCACCACTGCTGTCATGCCGCAATGGTGGCGCTCCCGTCAGGCGCGGGGTATGCCCGCTTCCGGACACTTGCCGGTCTTCTTCGTTCCCACCTTCGGCAAAGCGGAGGTCAGGACGTGCCGCAGGTGGTGGAGCCGGGCAGGAGGTGGCGGTAGCGGGAGACCAGCCGGTAGCCCGCCTCGGCGAGCCAGCTCACCGGCGGCGTCAGCATCACCCGGCCGGCCGCGCGCCAGGCCACGACCGGCTGCAGGGCGAGGATCAGCGCGACGGCGCGCGCACCGTGGGCCCGCAGCCCGTCCGGGCCGAGGAGCTGCACGGACGTCATGACCTCCTCGCGCGTCAGGCCCGCCGCGCCGAGGTCGAGGCCCTGCCAGGCCCGTACGGCGGGCATGTACGGCAGGAACCGGTGCCCCGCGTTCACGCACGTCTGGCAGAAGGCGCAGTCGCCGTCGAAGACCAGCAGAACCCGGTTTTCTCCGCTTTCTCGGCCCATGCCGTCGAACCTACCAATCCTGGGACGGATCATTCCGGTCTCGTGGCGGCGGCGCGGGCCGTCGCGACGCGCGCACCGCCAGCACGACGATCAGGATCACCGCGACCGTGAGACTGAAGACGACCGCGAGGACCAGCAGCAGGACGAGTGCGCTCATCATCGATCCCTTCGGCGGTTCCGGGTGAGGGCGAGCCGGGCGGCGACGGCCAGGCCGACCGACGCGTAGGACACCGCGCGCGCCAGCCGTACGGACCTGGGGATGTCGGAGACGGCGGGGCGGGGGCCGTCGCCCAGCTCCGGGCGGTGCTCCACCCTGCCGCCGTAGTCGTTCGCCCCGCCGAGACGTACGCCGAGGGCGCCGGCGAACGCCGCCTCGCAGCGTCCGGAGTTGGGGCTCGGATGGCGGTGCCCGTCCCGTGCGAGAACGGCCGCGGCGCGGCGCGGGGAACCGCCGACCAGACCGGCGAGGCCCGCCGTGAGCAGGGCGGTCAGCCGGGCCGGCAGGTAGTTGGCCACGTCGTCCAGCCGGGCGGAGGCCCAGCCGAACCTCGCGTAGCGCGGCGACCGGTGGCCCACCATCGCGTCGAGCGTGTTGACCGCGCGGTAGCCGAGCAGGCCGGGCACCCCGAAGACCGCGCCCCACACGAGCGGGGCGACGACGGCGTCCGAGGTGTTCTCCGCGATGGACTCGACCGTGCCCCGCGCGAGCTCCGCCGCGTCCAGCCCGGACGGGTCACGCCCGCACAGATGCGGGAGACGCGCGCGGGCGGCGGCCAGGTCGCCCTCCTTCAGCGATTGGGCCATCAGCGCGCCCTCCCTGCCCAGCGTCGTGCCGCCGAGCACCGCCCAGGTGGCGGCGGCGGTGACCACGGCCCGCGCGAGCGGGCTCGACCGGGTCAACCGCTCCGCGATGACCCCGGTGGCCGTGGCGGCGCCCACGCAGACGGCTGTGTAGGCCACGCCGGCTAACCGCGAGTCCCGATATATGCGCGTTTCGAGGGCAGCGGCCCGGCTTCCGAACACCGCCACCGGATGACCCCGCCGGGGATCGCCCACCGCGGCGTCGATCGCGGCCCCGGCGAGCAGCCCCGCCGCCGTGGCACCGTCCATGATCCGGGTCACCCACGCATTCTGCCGTACGCCGCCGGGGCTCAAGGGGCGGGGGCGAGGAGGCGGCTCTGGATCGCGTCCTCGTTGGCGTCGAGCCAGGCGGCGGCACGCCTGATCCGCCCGCCCGCGCCGCCGGCCCACATGCGCGCCCAGCCTCCGCCGAGCGTCCGGGCCCGGTCCCGCATGAGCGTGTAGGAGCGGCCGAACCGGATCCTGGCCGTCTCCACCAGCATGAGCCGGTCTCGCGCGGACAGGCCGTACGCGTCGCAGAACAGCCGGACGCGGGCCGCCGCGTCCAGGGACCGCTGCAGCGGGTCGCGGTCCACCGGGTCGGCGAGCGGGGCCCAGTGCCGCACCGTGGTGACCACGTCGAACAGTCGCGTCGTCGGTCTGGCCAGGTCGAAGTCGATCAGTGCGTACGGCAGGAGTCCCCGCGCCGTCCTCCGGAAGACGACGTTGGCCGGCGTGACGTCGCAGTGGCCCACGAGCTCGATGGGGCCCTCGGCCCCCGAGCCGTCATCCCAGATCGCGCCGGGAGGCGGGCGGAACGACGCCGCCGCGTCGTGGAAGCTCCGCAGCAGCCGGGCCACCGCCGTCAGCGCCTCGTCGCTCACCGCGTACGCCGGCAGGGGGTGCGCGGGCACCACGCCCTCGACGTACGTGAGGATCGCCCTGCCCCGCTCGTCGGTCCCGAGGAACCGGGGCGCACCGTCGAACCCCACGGCCTCCAGATGCCGCAGCAGCGCGTGGACGGCAGGCGACGAGGGCCGCATCGGCCGCCGTACGGTCGCCCCCACCCGCACGACCCCCTCGGAGACGTCTCCGATGAGTGGGATCTCGCGTACGGACATGGCGCTGGATTTTAGTCCCGTAGGCGATCAAATTTCCGCCCGAAAGCATGAAGTACGGGAAAACGTCTCGCCACCCGGACAACCGTCCATCCAGCGAGAAACTCCCTATACTTCTGCAACCTTCCCTATTAATGTCTTGTAGGGAATTTTAGGGAGGGAAGACGGGCATGACTGCCACCGGCATCTACGTCACCAGCGAGGGCGAGCGCGAGCTGCGCGAGCGACACCAGGAGCTCCTGACCCGCTGGCCGGTCCCGAGCGAGCGCCTGCGGATCCCGACCAGGGAGGGTGAGACCTTCGTGATCGCCTCCGGCCCTCCGCAGGCCCCACCGCTGCTCCTGCTGCACGGATCCAGCACGACCTGCGTGATGTGGCTGGGCGACGTCGCCACCTGGGCGCCGCATTTCCGCGTCTACGCCGTCGACCTGATCGGCGAGCCGGGCCTGAGCGCTCCCTCACGTCCCCCGCTGGGCTCCGAGGCGTACGCGCTGTGGCTGGACGACGTGCTGGAGGGGCTGGGACTGTCGCGGGTGTCACTGGTGGGAGCCTCGCTTGGCGGCTGGCTCGCCGTGGACTACGCCATCCGGCGCCCCGGCCGGGTCGAGCGGCTCGCACTGCTGTCCCCGGGCGGTATCGGCCGGCAGAAGGCGGGCTTCGCGGTCAAGGCGCTGTTCCTGCTCCCGTTCGGCGAGCGGGGACGGCGCCGCCTGCTCACCATGGTCATGGGCGGCGCGACGCCGGATGCGCGTCTTGCGGCGTATCTCGACTACGCGACCCAGATCTCCCGGCACTTCAGGCCACGCAGGCAGAGACTGCCGGTGTTCGGCGACGACGCCCTCGGCGGCCTGACGATGCCGGTGCTGGTGATCCTCGGCGGCCGGGACGTCATGCTCGACTCGCGCGACACCGAGCGCCGAATGCGTCACCTGGTGCGGCACGCCACGCTCCGCTACCTCCCCGACGCCCCGCACGGCCTGCGCGGGCACGCGGAACCCATACTGGCCTTCCTCCGCGACAGTCCGGTCAGGGGCACCCGCTCGGCTCCTCACCCAGAGGGCACGGGCCGGCGCCAGAGCGATGTCGGCCCAGGCCGGGCGGCTCCTTGACGGGCACGGCCACCAGGCTCGGAGGCCCGCGCGAGCCGTGGTCCGGGTCATATCCGGGAAACCGGGTGTGTACCAGGTCCCCGGATCATGCAGAATTAGGCACGAGCGCCCTTAGCTCAGCTGGATAGAGCATCGGACTTCTAATCCGACGGTCGGGGGTTCGAATCCCTCAGGGCGCGCTCCCCAATCCAGCCCAGATGCCCTCTGAGCTGGCCCTTCACATGATCGGGCTGTCGCCGAGGATGCAGCCGGACGCCACCAGATGCAGCCCCAGGCGGCCCCTCCCGGAACATATCCGGAATGATCTTGGCCGCGTTTCCGCAGGTCGCCAGGCGGATTCCGCCAACTTCCGGAACGATTCCGAGCCTCCCGGAACACGCCGAAGGGCCTCGGCGTGGACCGAGACCCTTCGTCGATACGTGCTCGTGTCGCCTCATCCGGCGAGAGCTTCCATGATCCGCTGATTGGCGACGTCGCGTTGACCGTCGATGCACTTGGCGTACACCCTGAGCATCACGTCTATGCCATGGCCGGCCCGCTCTGCGGCTTCCGGTGCGTGGACTCCCGCATTCAGCCACAGCGAGACGGCCGCGTGGCGCAGGTCGTACGGCCGGGCAGCGAGAGGAGAGGCGACCTGCTCGGGCGTGAAGGCGTAGCTCCGTGCCTCCTTCCAGACCTTCGAGTAGGCCGAGCCGGAGATGAGACCACCCGTCCTCGTACGGAAGAGCCGTCCGTCGTCACCGACGCCGTGCCGCCCGATGTGCTCGCGGAGAATGGCGACCAGTTCGGGCGGGATCGGTACCTGCCGCGTGCCCTTCTCGCCCCGGTGCTTGAGCCCGCGATCGTCGTGGGTCTTGCCCGAGTCGGTGAAGCGCTTGTTGCTCTGCGGCTTGGTCTTCTCCAGGGTGAGCAGGCCCCAGCCGGATTCGGGAAGGTGACAGTCCTTCTCACGCAGCCCAGCCGCCTCAGCCGGTCGCAGACCGCCGAAGTACAGGCAGGCGAACATCGCGGCCAGCATCGGCCCCCGCGTCCGGCCGCAGTAGGTCACGGCCGTCAGCAACTCGCGCGCCTGGGCGGGATTCACCACCGCGCGCCGATCGATCTCATCCGTCGACTTGGGACGGCGTAGCTTCACCCGGTCGAGTGGATTTGCCGAAAGCTCTTCCAGCTCTACGGCGTAGTCCAGGGCGTGATGGAACACGGCCCGCTTACGCCGGTAGGTCGAGGCCGCCGCCGCAGAACCGTCGAGGAGGAGCGCGAGCGCCTCCAGGGCCGCCCGTGCATGCTTGGCGTCCTCCAAGGCAGTGAGAGGCAACGAAGCCGCTTCCAGCCAGCGCAGCGCGCCCGCGATCTCAGGCGTAGGAGCCGGACGACGGTCGGCCGGCAGGAACGCGAACTCTCGGAGAGCGCGCCGCAGAGTCTCGTCATCGGGTCGGCCTGGCCGGTCGCTGGTGAGCACGGGCGTGACGTTGGACAGCGCATCTGTCATGCCCTCCCGGCTCTTGGCCGCCGAGTGAGGCCAGCGGGTCTCGACGTAGGCGACGGCGAAGGCGAACCACGTGCGAGCGTTCTTCGCCTTGACCATCGATTCGGGGAGCCCGGTCTCAAGGTCGAAAGCTTCCCCGCGCTTGGCGGCCTGCCGCAGGTCTGACAGGTAGCTTTCGGCCAGGCCCTTCGTGCGGAACGTCGCGGACTTCTCGCGGGTGTCCACTGTCCACCGCACAGTGTGCGAGACGACCCGCTTCGGCTTCCCCGGCCCCTGGGAAGTCTTGTTCGCGCGGATCTCCCAGAACTTCACGTTGTAGGTCGGGTTCACGCCGCCTCCCGGAGGCTTTCCAACCAGGCGGCGAATTCGCTGCGGTAGATGCGAATCTCGCCATTGGGAAGCTTGAAGCCCTGGGGTGCCTTGCCAATCTCGCGCCAGCGGTAGAAGGTGCGGACGGACACGCCGAGTTCGTCGAGGATCTCGGGGACCGTCATCAGCTTGTCGTCCTTTCTCATGCCGCCCTCCCTTCAGTTGCCGAAAGAACTTGTCCCTCTGCCTCGGCCTGGAGCCGGTCGAGGTGGTTGCGCCAGCGCTGGCGTTCGTGGACCGACCGCAGGAGCCGGACGCCGATCGGGGCCAGGTCGGGATCACCGGGTTTGACCGGTCGCCAGATGTAGCGGTGGGGGTCGACCGGCTCGTCAGGCAGGCCGAGGGCTTCCAGGACCCAGGTACGCCGGTCCTGCTTGTGCTCCGTGAGGGTCTTGTTGGACCACTTCCGCGACACGAGCACGCGCCGCCCCGCGTAGCCGAGGTGATCGGGCTTGTGCGCCTTGCCCTTGCACCGGCCGGGGGCCATCCCCGGCTTGGCGCCCTTGGGCTGCACGCCGTACCGCAGCCAGTTCAGGCAGGTCGGCGCGCACGGCTCGAACCGCAGAGCGTCAAGCAGTCGTTCCGCGTGGGCCTTGCGGCGTGGGTCGTCGGTGCCGAGGGCGTCGCCGAGGGACTTGGTCAGGTACTTCGAGAGGTACTGAATGAGCTGGTCGGCGTCCGGCGTTCCTGCGAGCACGCTCTGAATGTCGAGCTGGTCGCCAAAGCGGAGCACATGCAGGGGTTCGGCCTCGTCGTCGACATCGAGCCGGTCGAGGGCCTGTTCCCAGGTCGGCAGGACCTCTCCGGTGTCGGGGTCGAGGTAGCCGGCCCCGTCCTCCCAGACCGGCAGGTGGTCCCCCTCGAACCGCACGACATCAGTGGACGGCCACCACACTTGGTGGTACGTGGCCGCGATGATCTGCCGCAGCTCCGCACGCGGAAGGGTGCCGCGGATCGCCATATGCAGGTGTGGTGCGAGCCGCTTTTGAGGTTCGACGGTGGCGAAGTACTGCACGTCGTAGCCCGCCACGCGGCGGAGGTTCTGCACGAAGCGGTCCACGAGCTTGGAGAAGTGCAGCGCGTCGCGGGCCGCCCGGCCGTAGTCGTACCGATCAGGGTCGACGGGAGCACCCTCCAGCACCCGCCCATAGGACGGCAGGGTCAGGGTGACGAACATCGACGGCCGGTAGACCTTGCCGTCCGAGCCGGTGAAGGTCCGCCCCAACGTGCTCTTCGTCATCTGCCGCTTGGGCAGATCCGGAGCGTCCTGCCGCCGCTTGGTCGAGCGCGCGCGCTTTCCGGAGGTGCGGCCGAGGACGTTGCCGCGCATCCCCGCCCTGTTGATCTCCTCGTCCAGCTCCACGATCGCGGCGTCCAGGTCGGTGGTGTCGCCGCCGGCCTTCTCCACCTCATCCCGCCATGTCTGAGCGTCGGCCCGCAACTCCACGAGATGGCGCTGATACTCATCAGCGTTGTCCGGGAGGTTCACCGGCTCGGCTTCCAGGTGCCAGCCCTCCCGGCACTGCGCCCGCCGCAACTGGCGATTCCGCTTGGCGCACGGCGGGCACTTGCTCTCCAGCGTCGCCCCGCACGGCACGTCGATCACCTCAACCTGACCGGTGAGGATGTCCTGTCGCCGCAGCGGAACCGGGCGGATGCACACGCCGTACTGCTTGGCGATCTCCTCGACGACGCCCCGGGCCAGCGGCATCGCCATGCGGACGGCGCGAGGGGTGGCCCTGTCATTGGCGACTGTCACTGGTCACCGCCGGAGGGCTCGACGATCACGATTGCCTTCTCGCCGCACTCGCGGCACTCGATGACGCCCCGGACGGGGTAGAGCCACAGCGCGTTGCGGGTGCCGCAGGCCGCGCAGGTGAGCTCGTCGAGAAGGTGGGAGATCTCAACCACGGGCATGCGCCCCCGCCCTGCCAGTCGAGAAGATGGCGACCATGGTGCGAATGTCCTCATCGGAGACGTAGGCCGCGCGCACGCGAATCGGGTCGGGTGAGGTTTCGAGCCGGACGTAGCCGATCCCCGCGCCCAGCTCCGGGACGGGTGAGATGTGGTCAGCGAGCGCGCCCCGGTCCCGTGCGCCGTCGCCGAGGACCATGTCCACCTGTTCCGACTCGTCCAGCCGGAGCGCGATCTTGTCGGGGAACAGGTTGCGGATGTTCATGACCTCCTTGCGCGGGTCCTGCAGTGCGGCCATGACGCCGACACCGACCGCGCGGCCTTGGGTGGTGAGCGTGGCGAGGGCTGCTTTGGTCCGCTCGCGGAGGCCCTTGTCGGACTGGTAGGCGGTCAGGAAGGCGACCTCGTCGACGACGACCAGGACGAAGGGGTCCGCCACGGTAGGTGTGTGGGAGCGCTGGTTGCCACCGAATCGGTCGGCCCGCTCCTGCATCACCGACACGGCCGCCTCAAGCAGGTCGGCGCACTCGGCGGGGGTGGCGGCGTAGCGGGTGCCGAACAGCGCCCGGCCGAAGGACAGCTCCATCCGCTTGGGATCCAGCGCCCAGACCTGAACCAGGCCCGCCCGCATCGCGGGGAGCAGGCCGCGGATGGCACTCCACAGGTAGGAGCCTTTGCCCGCGCCGGTCGCGCCCGCGATCAGCACATGCGTGCCGTGGACCTTGAGCCGGTACGGGGTACCGTCTTCGCACCGGCCGATCTCAACCGGCCCCACCGAAGAAGCCTCGGGAATGGGGATGGCGGGCAACGGCTCGGCGAGGGGGTCATGCCGGGGCAGGGTCAGCACGAGGCGACCAGCCCGCGCGATCGACACCCGGCAACTTCGAGCGCCGAAACCGTGCGCGAGGTGGTCGGCCCGGTCGGTCCAGTCCTTGACCGCCTGCCCGTTGAGCATCTTCACGGTGACCAGGTCGGCCCAGGATGTGCAGGTGACCTTGACCAGGCGGGGCAGGTAGTCCCGGCCGCGCAGGTGCCGACCGAGACCGGAGACGATCATCACGGGTTGCCAGTGCCGCCGGTAGACCCAGACCAGGCGCCACCAGGCCAGCAGCGGCCAGCCGACCACGCGCAGGAACGAATCCCGCTCCAGCAGCACCCACGACAGGCCCACCGTGGGCAGGAAACCGGCCAGGACTACCGTCATCCGCCACCCGTAGACGAGGGTGACCACAGCCGGGGCCAGGGCGGCGGTGCAGGCGATCGGGTGACGCCAGAGCGTCCGGACCAGCCCGCGCAGGAGGCGGGCCAGCCAGATCACGATGGTGACGATGGCGGGGGTTTGCATGACGGCCGGGCGGAAGACGACGGCCGTGTCCGGGGTGGTGGAGACGAGGTTACGTGCCTCGTCTCCGGGCAGTCTTCTCAGCATTAGGCTGGAGTCCTCTCAAGCATTGGCGTGCGTGGGAGATCCGAGGGGCCGCCGGAAGTTCCCGCTTCCAGCGGCCCCGCTTGCGTGTCAGGCCGCCGAGCCGTCGACGCCGGGAAGGGCGAGTTGATCGGAGTCGGCCGGCTGCTGGTTGACCAGGCGCTCGCACTCGGCGAGGTAGCGCGAGGCGGCCTGGAAGATCTGCCGGGCGATCTCGACATCCCTGGGGGTGACCGGCCCGGCCGCGGTGGTCGAGACCGTCACGTCCACGCTCGGGCTGGTGATGGCGAAGTAGGGCCGCCCGGAGTCCAGGACCGAGGCCCCGGCCCGCAGCTCAGGCGAGTAGAACGAGATGCCGACGTTCGCGGGAGCGCCGGGGCTGAGCGACAGCGTGACGTAGGTGTAGGGGTCGCGGAGCATCAGGCCGCCACCTCCTTACCGGCCGCGCCGGTCTGCTTGGCCGAGCTGGCCCCGGTGCGGGGAGCGCGCATGCTCCTCGCACGGAGGGAGTAGGCCAGGCGCCCGGTGGTCTGGTGGACGTACGGCGTGACCGTCATCCCCTCGAACTCGACCGGCGTGATGGGCAGGCCGGGCGTGGGGGTCGGCGGGACCGGCTGCACCGGGGCGATGATCTTCACCGCGACCGTCTTCTGGGCGATCTTGGCGGCTGGGTCGGCGTCCATGACGGCGACCTGCCAGACCAGTTCGCCGGTGGTCTTGTCCTTGGCGAACACGGTGCGCCCGCCGGTCGAGGCGGTGAAGTCCTTGACCTGCTCCACCTCCCCCACGAGGTAGCAGCCGTGCGGGAAGACGTGTTCAAAGGCGATCGGGATGGGTCCTGCGATGGCCATGTGCTTGATTCCTTTTCTCGGGCACGAGCAGCTCAACCGCTCGTCCACTTGTCCGACTGAGTTCTACTGTAAGTCTTGCCTACTCGTCCGCACAAGTAACCGAGCGAGACGAGCGGGGTAAGACTTAGCTCACCTGATAGACATCCTCAAGCTCGTACAGGTCACCGGGCAGGGCCACGCTCAGCACCAGGAGCACGCTCCCCGCCGGGTCATGCACGGTCGCCAGCACGCCGAGCACCGAGGACGAGGAGCCGAGGAGTTCGGCTTCCTCCTTAGTCGGCTTCCGCGCGGTCAGGCGTTCGGTGACGTGGTCGATCCGCAGATGCTTGACCGCCTGGAGATGTTGCCGGACGCCATGCCGCAGCGGATCGGACTTGTCCAGGTCGGTGCCGAGGGCGATCTCCAGGGGGAACCACAGAGTCTCGGCCGCCGAGACCCGGTCACCTTGCCTGGTCACGCGGTTGCGGGCGATCACGGGGGTTCGCTCGTCAACACCCATCAGCCTGGCGACGTGCCGGGGGGCCGGCACCCGGGCAACGCTGACGAGGTCCTCGGCGCTCTCGGGATGCTCAGCCGTCGACAGGCCGGGCCGTACCCGCTCGGCCGGGCTTTCCGGGCGGCCCTTCACGAACGAGCCGCGGCCGTGCTCGCGCTCAATCCAGCCTTGCATGGCAAGGGTCTGAAGCGCCCGCACAACGGTGGTGCGG
>NZ_JABBWU010000025.1:0-124541 GCF_012999525.1 Microbispora sp. H10836 | reverse complement strand
CTGCACCGGCATCACCGTGTGGGGCATCACCGACAAGTACTCCTGGCGCAGCGGCGACACCCCACTGCTGTTCGACGGCAACTACAACAAGAAGCAGGCCTACACCGCCGTCCTCGACGCACTCAACGCGGCGACCCCGAACACCAGCCCGTCTCCGAACACGAGTCCGTCCCCCAACACCAGTCCCTCTCCGCGTACCAGCCCGTCCTCGACGCCGTCTCCGGTGACGGGGGCGTGCTCGGCGACCATCGAGACGACCAACAGCTGGCCGGGCGGGTTCCAGTCGACGGTGACCGTACGGGCGGGCAGTTCGGCGGTCAACGGCTGGACCGTGAAGTGGACCTGGCCGAGCGGGCAGACCATCAGCAGCCTGTGGAGCGGCGTGTCGAGCGGGTCCGGCTCCTCCGTTACGGTCCGCAACGCGGACTACAACGGCTCCATCGCGGCCGGCTCGTCCACCACCTTCGGCTTCACCGCCAACGGCAGCGCGGCCACCCCGTCCGTCACCTGCACCAGCCCCTGACCCCCTTCCTGGCGAGGATCGCCTCCGGTGCGGGCGGGACCAAGGACCCCGCCCGCACCGGAGGCTCCGGCGAGCTACCGCTTCGGCGGCGCGGTGCTGCCGCGTACGACGAGGGTCGTGGCGAACTCCTGACGGTTATGGGGGAGGGGTTCGCCTCTGGCGAGCGTCACCAGCATCCTGGCGGCCGCCGCCGCCATCTCGGTCAGCGGCTGGTGGATCGTGGTCAGCGGCGGGATGGCCCAGCGCACCGGGGGCATGTCGTCGAAGCCGATGACGCTGAGGTCCTCCGGGATGCGCAGCCCCAGCTGGTGGGCCGCGTGGTAGACGCCGATGGCCTGGCCGTCGTTGGAGGCGAAGACGGCGGTGGGCGGGTTGGGCAGGCGCAGCAGGCGGTGCGTGTGCGTCAGTCCGTCCTCGATCTGGTAGTCACCCGGGCAGATGAGGTCCGGGTCGACGGGCACACCGGCGGTGTCGAGCGCCGCGCGGTACCCGTCGAGACGGGCTCGGCTGGACAACGCGTGTGACGGCCCGGTGATGATGGCGATCCGCCGGTGGCCCAGCTCCAGCAGATGGCGGGTGGCGCTGAGCCCGCCGTTCCAGTTGCCCGCGCCCACGGAGGGCGTCCGGTGGCCGGGGTCGCCCGTCGGGTCCAGGAGGACGAGGGGGATCTTGCGGGTGGCGAGCCGTTCCCGCTGTAGGCCGGTCAGGTTGGAGAAGACCGCGATGACGCCGGTGGGGCGGCGCATGAGCACGTCCTCCAGCCAGTCGCCGCCGGGAGTGTGGTGGCCCTCCAGCTCGGAGATCGCCACGGCCAGGTGGTGCTCGCGCGCGATCTGCCCGACACCCCGGACGATCTCCGTCGGGTAGTCGCCCGCCAGTTCGTGGAAGACCAGCTCCAGCACGGCCGCGGGGCTGGAGCGCCGTCGCTGCCTGCGGAAGCCGTGCTCCCGGATGAGGTCCTCGATCATCGCGCGGGTCTCCGGCGCCACCGCGGAGCGGCCGTTCACCACCTTGGAGACCGTCGCCTTGGACACTCCCGCGAGCTCGGCGAGCTGCGCGAGGGTCAGCGGTTCTGGTTCTGATGCGGACGGCTCGTCGACAACGGTCACAAGGCGCAGTCTAACGGCGAGTTGCGCTTAATGGCTCTAAATGTTTCGGTCATCGTGACAACGAAATCGGCGAACTGCCCGGCTGGCGCTTCATACCGCGCCCGAAAACTTTCGGCCCCCGGCGTGCCGGCGCTACCCGGCGAGCGACTGGGTGCCGAGCACGGTGAGCAGCGCGAGGCGCTCGGCGTCCTCGGTTCCGGGTTCGGCGGTGTAGACCATGACGCGCAGGTCGCTGTCCGTCACCGTGAGCACGTCGCAGTCCAGGGTCAGGGGACCGACGTCCGGATGGTCGATGGTTTTGCGCCCGGCCTGGTGCCGGCCGACGGTGCCGGAGTCCCACAGCTCGGCGAACCGGTCGCTGTTCGCGAACAGATCCGCGACCAGCCGCCGCAACCGCTGGTCGGCCGGGTAGCGGTCGCGGGTCGCGCGCAGGTCGGCGACCAGGGCCGTCTCGAACGCCGGCAGTGACTCCGGGGTGTGCCGGGCCCGGCTGCCGGGGCCGAGGAAGTGCCGCCACACCGCGTTGCGCCGGTCGCCGCGCCATCCGGACGGATCGCCCATCAGCGCGGCGTACGGCGGGTTCGCGATGAGCAGGGTCCAGCACGCGTCGTAGACCGCGACGGGTGTTCCGGCCAGCCGGTCGAGCATCCGCTGCACGCCGGGGGTGACGTACGCCGACACCGTCTCCGGGCCGGGCGGTGCCAGCCCGGCCAGCCGGAACAGGTGCGCGCGCTCGGTGCCGGACACCCGCAGGGCCCTCGCCAGGGCCTCGACGACCTGCGCCGACGGGTTGGACGCGCGGCCCTGTTCGAGCCGCGTGACGTAGTCGACGGAGATCCCGGCCAGCATGGCCAGCTCCTCCCGGCGCAGCCCGGCCGCGCGCCGGTGCCCGCCGCCGGGCAGCCCGGCGGCCTCGGGCGAGGCGCGGTCGCGCCAGCGGCGCACCGCTCCGCCGAACTCCGTCGTCGCCATGCACCCAAGTCTGCACCGCCGGGCGAGGTCCTGCCTGGTACCGGAAGTCCCAGGAAGCGGGGGGCGCTGGCCGGCCGTACGGCCGGGGCGGACCCTGGAGGCATGACGACAACGCTGATCACCGGAGCGAACAAGGGACTCGGCTTCGAGACCGCCCGCCGGCTCGTCGCGGCGGGTCACACGGTCTACGTCGGCAGCCGGGACGCCGGGCGCGGGCGCCGGGCCGCCGAACGGCTGGGCGCGCGCTGGGTCCTCCTCGACGTCACCGACGACGCGTCCGTGGCCGCCGCCGCGAAGACCGTCGAGGCGTACGGCGGACTGGACGTGCTGGTCAACAACGCCGGCATCGAGGAACGCACCGAGGCGAACGCGGTCACCGGCGCCGCGGGGACCACCGCCGACATGATGCGGCGCGTGTTCGAGACGAACGTCTTCGGCCTGGTGCGCGTCACCCACGCGTTCCTGCCGCTGCTGGAGCGGTCCGCCGCGCCGGTCGTGGTCAACGTGAGCAGCGGCCTGGCCTCGCTCGCCGGCGCCGCGACCCCCGGCTCGCCGGCGTACGCGTATCCGGGAGTCGCCTACCCGGCGTCGAAGACCGCGGTCAACATGATCACCGTGCAGTATGCGAAGGCGTTCCCAGTCATGCGGATCAACGCGGTGGAGCCCGGATACACCGCCACGGACCTGAACGGGCACACGGGCACGCAGACCGTCAAGGAGGGCGCCGAGATCATCGTCCGCATGGCGCAGGTGGGCCGGGACGGCCCGACCGGGGGCTACTTCGACGCCGGGGGTCCCCTTCCCTGGTGACTCGCGTCCGCGCCGGCCCTGCCCACAAGCCATTGCCGGAATACTGACGTGCATGGCGGCGGAATCACGACACATCAGCGAGCGAATCGACCGGCCGGCGGACGAGGTCTACGAATACGCGTCGGACCCGGCCAATCTCCCCACCTGGGCTCCCGGGCTCGGCGAGGCGGTGGAGAACGCCGACGGACAGTGGTTCGTGGTGACACCGTCGGGCCGGGTCGGCTTCGCCTTCGTGGAGCGCAACACGTACGGCGTCCTCGACCATGAGGTCACGCTGCCCTCCGGCGAGGTCGTCCACAACCCGATGCGGGTCATCCCCGACGGCGACGGCTGCGAGGTGGTGTTCACCCTGCGTCGCCTTCCGGGCGTGAGCGACGAGGACTTCGCCCGCGACGCGGGCCTCGTGCAGGCCGACCTCACCCGGCTGAAGCAGGTGCTCGAAGCGCCGGGCGCCTGAACCGGCACCGGAATTTCGTCCGGCACGCGGGAGAGTGTGCGCGGAGAATTGGCGGGTCGCGGAGCTTCTCGAATGGCGGAATGAGCCGCTGAGAATATCGCGGGGAAACGGCGGCCACCGGCCCGGATTCCGGACGACCTCATGACGCCTGGGCTTCCTGACCAGCGATATCGCCGGTCAGGAAGTGAATGACGAAAGGCTCGTCGTGGCAGGGCAGCAGATCGTCGTCTTGCGGGTTCCGTTCGATCGGGATTCATTGCTTACCATGCGCAGTCGCTTGAGGAAGCTCATGGTTCCGGCTCGTTCCGCGGACGGTTCTCTGGGGCGAAATCGCGAATTCCGCCTGCTGTGGCTCAGCTTCACGATGTCGGTGGCGGGCGACCAGATCTTTCCGGTCACGATAACCATCGCGGCCCTCGACGCGGGTGGCACGGCCTCGACCGTCGGCGCGATCTTCACCTGCCGATGGGTCGCGATCATCGTGTTCGCGTTGCTCGGCGGGCTGTGGGCGGATCGACTGCCGCGCCGTACGGTGATGGTCGCCTCGCTGGGTTTCCAATGCTGTGTGGCCGCCGTCGGGTTGTCCGGCGACACCTCCACCTGGCTCCTCGGGCTCCTGGTCTTCCTCGTCGGAGCGGCGGAGGCGTTCCACCGGCCCGCCTACCAGGCGTGCCTGTCATCCGTGCTCACCCCCGGCCAGCGTCCGGCCGGCGCGGCGCTGACCGCCGTCTCCTGGCGGCTCGGTGCCGTCATCGGGCCCGGTCTCGGCGCGTACGTCGTGACGGCGTGGTCCGCCGGGATCGGATTTTTCGCCGTGCTGACGGCATATCTGCTCGGCCTCGTCCTTCTCCTGCCGCTGCGCGAACCCGTCGTCAGGCCGGGACCGCGGGCGTCGGCCGTGCGGGAGATCGGCGACGGACTCGCCGAGGTCTCACGGCGGCGGTGGGTCCTGGGGGTCATCATCGCCGTCGCGCTCCAGCAGATGCTCACGATCGCGCCGGCGCAGGTCCTGTTGCCTCTCGTCTCCCGTGAGACCTTCGGCGGCGACGCCGTCTACGGAACCGCCCTCGCCCTGCTGTCGGTCGGGGGCCTGGCGGGCGGGCTGATCGGCATGAGGTGGAGACCCGGCAGGCCGGGGCTGGCCGCGATCACCGGGCTCGCTCTCTACGGCGTCGTGCCGCTCGCGCTCGCCTGGCCGGTGTCGCCGGAGTTCGTGTACGCGTGCTACATCGCCGCGGGTCTCGGGCTGGAGATCTTCGCCGTGCAGTGGGTGGTGAACCTCCAGAGGGAGATCCCGCCGGAGCGCCTCGCCCGGGTCACCTCCGTCGACTGGCTGGCCGCCTCGGTCATGACGCCCCTCGGCCTGACGCTGACCGGTCCGGCCGGCGCGGCGATCGGCCGTTCGACGCTGCTGCTGATCGGCGCGGTCGCCGGATTCGCCGTGCCGATGGCGACCGTTTTCCTGCGCGGGATGTCCCGCTTTCAGAGCGACGTCGCTCCGCTCGGCGGGGACCCCACCGCGGAGGCGGCCTCCTCGCTCAGGACGCCGTGAGCTGTCGGCCCGAAGCCGCTGCGCGGCCCGAAGCGCCCCCATGTGTCACGGGGGCGTCAGGAAGCCGAAGTGGTCCTTGCCCACGACAACCTGGTTGCGGAGCTCCCCGACCTCCTGGATCGTCACGGTGATCAGGTCGCCCGCGTGCAACCGGAAGTCGAGTTCGGGCACGAGGCCGGTCCCGGTGGAGAGCACGACCCCGTGGGGATGGTTCTCGGAGTGGAACAGGTAGGCGGTCAGCTCGGTGAACGGGCGCCTGATCTGACTGGTGGAGGTCGTGCCGTCCCAGATGAGGGCGCCCTCGCGAGCGACCGTCAGGCGGATGGCGAGGTCGGAGGGGTCGACCTCCCATGCGGGTCTGATCCCGGAGGACAGAGCGCACGCGCCGGCGTACGTCTTGGCCTGGGGCAGGTAGAGCGGGTTCTCGCCCTCCACCGACCGTGAGCTCATGTCGTTGCAGACGACGTAGCCGACGATCTCCTCGAATCGGTTCACCACAAGCGCCAGCTCGGGCTCGGGAACGTTGAGCACCGAATCGGAGCGGATGCCGACGGGTTCGCCGTCGACGACCACTCGCCAGGCGGGCGACTTGAAGAACAACTCGGGACGCTCGGCGTCATAGACCAGCTCGTAGACCGATTTGAGGGCGCTCTCTTCCACTCGTGCGTCCCGAGAACGCAGGTAGGTCACGCCTGACGCCCAGACCTCCATGGCGCCGTCCACGGGTGCGAGCGGCCGCACCTCGCTGAGCAGGCCGTCGGGGGTGGCGGCGGCGCAGATCCGCTCGATGTCCTCCTTCCGGTGCTGGAGAAGCTCGAACATGCCGGCGACCGGCAGGGTGGACAGGATGCCGTCATTCACCACCGCGACGCGTGGGCGGGGGTCGGCATGCCGCCGATACCTAACGATGTGCACTCCGGTTTCCCTTCCACCGTGAAGCGCATGACCTCAGGCGCTCCGATGCGAGCTCTGGACAAAGTCATTGTGATCGGCGACGGTGACGTTGTAAACGTTACCGATTACGTTTGCAAAGGCGGAATGGGGTGATCGGGTGACCACTGTCAGGCAGGAGTCCGGGGCGATCTACACCGATCGGGCCGCTCCCGTTGGGGAGCGCGTGGAGGATCTGCTTGCCCGGATGACCCGGGAGGAGAAGCTCGCACAGCTGGGAAGCGTCTGGGCGTTCTCGGTGATGGACGGCGGCCGGTACGCGGAGGAGCGGGCACGGACGGTCCTTCGGCACGGCTTGGGGCACGTGACCCGGGTCGCCGGAGCCACCAATCTCAAGGCCGAACAGGTGGCGCGCGTGGCGAACGCGATCCAGCGGTTTCTGGTGACGCAGACCCGGCTGGGGATTCCGGCGATCGTGCACGAGGAGGTGTGCTCCGGCTTGATGGCGCGCGAGGCGACCATCTTCCCCCAGGCGATCGGGGTCGCGAGCACCTGGGAGCCGGAGCTCAACCGGCGGCTGGCGGATGCCGTCCGTGCGCAGATGCGCGCGATGGGAAGCCACCAGGGGCTCTCACCGGTGCTGGACGTGGTGCGGGACCCGCGGTGGGGCCGGACGGAGGAGACCTACGGCGAGGACCCGTATCTGGTGGCCCGCATGGGCGTGGCGTTCATCCGGGGCCTCCAGGGCGCTTCTCCGGCGGAGGGCGTCATCGCGACGGCCAAGCACTTCGTCGGTTACGGGGCGTCCGAGGGCGGGTTGAACTGGGCTCCGGCGCACCTGCCACCTCGTCTGCTGCGGGAGGTGTATCTGTATCCGTTCGAGACGGCGGTCCGGGAGGCGGGCCTCCAGTCGGTGATGGCCGGCTACCACGAGCTGGACGGGATCCCCTGCCATGCCAACCGTGAGCTTCTCACCGATGTCCTCCGTGGGGAGTGGGGCTTCACGGGCACCGTCGTGTCGGACTACTTCGCCGTCGACGATCTCCATTCGTATCACCACTTCGCCGAGGACAAGCGGCGGGCGGCGGCTTCGGCGCTCACCGCGGGCACCGACGTCGAGCTTCCGGCGACGGACGTGTACGCGGACGCGCTGGCACGCGCCCTGGACGCGGGTGAGGTCGGCGAGGGGGAACTGGACGAAGCGGTCGCACGGGTCCTCCGGCACAAGTTCGAGCTCGGCCTGTTCGAGAACCCCTACGTCGACGAGACCGCGGTCGCGGTGACGGTGAACGCCGAGCGGCACCGGGAGGTGGCGCTCGAGACGGCTCGCCGCAGCCTCGTCCTGCTCAAGAACGAGGGCGTGCTGCCGCTGCGGCCGGGCGCCGGAACGGTCGCCCTCATCGGGCCCAACGCCGACAGCGCCCGGCATCTGCTCGGTGACTACTCCTTCGCGGCGCATGTCGAGTCGCTGCTGGAGGCGCGCGAGCGGAAGGGGCTGCTCGGCCAGACGATGACGGTGCCGGACGACCTCGAGATAGAGGAGAGCACGGACGGGGTGCCCACGGTGCGCGACGAGCTCACGGCTCGCCTGGGCGACCGGGTGCGCTACGCGCACGGGTGCGATGTGATCGACGCGTCGAGGGACGGTTTCGACGAGGCGGTCGCGGCCGCCGCGGCTGCCGACGTCGCGGTGCTGGTCCTGGGAGACCGTTCGGGGCTGACGACCCGGGCCACGACGGGCGAGTCGAGGGACCGGTCCAGCCTGGAGCTGCCCGGTGTCCAGGAGGACCTGGTCCGTGCCGTCGTCGCCACCGGCACCCCCGTGGTGGCGGTGCTCGTCGCCGGCCGGCCGGTCGGCGGCGACTTCCTGCACGAGGAGTGCGCCGCGGTGCTGATGGCCTGGCTGCCCGGGGAGACCGGGGCGCAGGCGATCGCCGAGGTGCTGCTCGGCGAGGTGAACCCGAGCGGGAAGCTGCCGATCTCCTACCCGCGCTCCGTGGGCCAGATACCCGTCTTCTACGGGCACAAGGTGTCCGGCGGACGGTCGCACTGGCACGGCGACTACGTCGACTCGCCCGTCAGCCCGCGATACCCCTTCGGTCACGGACTCGGCTACGCCCCGTTCGTCGTCGAACACGTCACGCTGGACCGCGCCGAAGTGACCGCCGGGGACAGCGTCACCGTGGAAGTCACCGTGGCCAACACGGGCGATCGGGCAGGCGAGGAAGTCGTCCAGCTCTACATCCGGGATCCGCAGGCGACGGTCACCCGGCCTGTGCTCGAGTTGAAGAGCTTCGCCCGTGTGTACGCCGGGCCGGGGCGGCGAACGGCCATACGGTTCCGTCTGCCGACGGGTCAGCTTGGTTTCTACAACCGCAACATGGACTACGCCATAGAAACCGGACATATTGAGGTATATGTCGGCTTCTCCTCTAGTGCTCTTACCCCCGCGGGCACGTTCGCCATCACCGGCGACGCCGACCGGGCCGAGGTCCGAAAGGCCTACACGGGCGCGGTCGACGTCGTGGAAGTGCCGCCGGCGACCGCGTGGCCGAGATGACGGCGCGGCAGGTGGGGCGGGGTATCGGGGCGATCCGGCCGTGTCCTTTTCGGACATGCGGTCGGCGCGCTGAGAGGCCGAAATGGGTCTTGTGTTGGCATTCGTTATCGCTTACGTTAAGCGTTGGAAACGTAACCGATAACGATTGCAATGTAGAGAGGGCGGCATGGCCGACGGCGATACGCCGGTGACGATGAGCGACGTCGCGCGTCTGGCGGGCGTCTCCACCGCGACGGTGTCGCGGGTGGTCAACGGGCGTTACGGCGTCAGTGCCAGCACCATCGCACAGGTCCGTTCGGCCATCGAGCGGCTGGGCTACGAGTCGAGCCTCGTGGCGACCAGCCTGCGCCGCAGCCGCACCAACGTTCTGGGCCTGGTGACGCACAGCTTCCAGTCCTATACGGCCGAGGTGCTCAAGGGCGTGATGGATGCCCTGCGCCAGTCCGGCTTCGACCTGATCATCTATGCCAACAGCGATCTCTACGGGACGTACTCGGAGGGCTGGGAGCAGCGGCACCTGACCCGCCTGTCGGGCACCCTCACGGACGGATGCATCGTGGTCACGCCCTGGGGCGAGGTGCGGAGCAGCACTCCGGTCGTGGTCATCGATCCGGTGAGGGACTCGACGGTGCCGTCCGTGACGGCCGACAACCTCGCGGGTGCCACCCAGGTGGTCGAGCATCTGCTCGGCCTGGGCCATCGGCGTATCGGATTCATCGCGGGCCGTTCCAGCCTCGCGGCGGCCTGGTCGCGTGAGGAGGGTTACCGCAGGGCGCTGGCCGAAGCGGGAGTTCCGGCCGATCCGACGTTGATCGGCAGGGGCGACTTCAATCCCGAGTCCGCGATCCCGCTGGCGCGCGCGTTGCTGGAAGGGCCGGACCGGCCGACGGCGATCTTCGCCGCGAGCGACGGAATGGCCCTGAAGGTTCTGGAGGTCGCGAAGGAGTTGGGGCTCGACGTTCCCGGCGACCTGTCGGTGGTCGGATTCGACAACATTCCGGAGTCGGCGCTGGCCGAGCCGGCGCTGACCACGGTGGACCAGTCGATGTACCGCCTCGGACACGAGGCCGCGCGCATGCTCAAGTCGCTGGTGACCGGCGAGTGGGAGGGCCCCCGCCAAATACTGCTTCCGACCCGGTTGGTGGTCCGCGGCTCCACCGCACCACCGCGGATCACGACACCGCAGATCACAAAGAGACCCTGACACGACGCACAGGTGCACCATCCAGGTGCACCTGGCGTTCAGGAAAACACATCAAACCAGTGACGAACGGAGGTAAAGCTACACAAACCGCGTCACATACACCGAGAAGCTAGGTCGGCTAAGCGGCCCTACCCGCTGCCGACCATCACAAGGAGTTTTCGGTATGACCTTACTGTATCACGGCAGGTCGCGTCCCATGGGCGCACGACGGCTTGCGGCGGTGATCGTCGCCGGAGTCATGGCGCTCGCGGCGGTGTTACTCGCGCCGCGGCCGGCTACGGCGGCCACGCCGTGGCTGAGCGTCTCAGCTGACGGTTACGTGTCGTTCAGCGTCCCGGCGGCAGACGTCCAGGCCGGCATGGGTCAGGTGTCCCAGGTCGTCATCGAGGGGAACTTCGGCCCCTCCTCCACCTGGGTGGAGTTCGGCCTGAGCCGCGGGGCCAACGCCTGGACGGGGGTCCTCGGCCCGCTCAAGCCGGGGCTGTACTACTACCAGGTCACGGGCGACGACACCAAGGGCCTCAAGGACCCGACGAACAGCACCACCGTGGCGTCCAAGCCTCTGTGGAGCACCTTCCTCGTTCCGGGCGACTCGGCGCGTCTGCTGGCGGACGCGCCCGAGGGACAGGGCGGCAAGGTCGAGACCCTGACCTACCGGGTCAAGAAGGAGGAGCGGTCGGCCCTGGTCTGGACCCCGCCGGGGTACTCGGCCAAGGGCGGCAAGCCGTATCCGGTGCTGTACCTGCAGTCCGGCACGGACAGGAGCGCCACCGACTGGCTCGACCTCGGTCGTGCCGGGCAGATCCTCGACAACCTGTCGGCCGACGGCGCCATCGAGCCGATGGTGGTCGTGATCACCGACGGTCGCGGACCGGACGACGACAAGGAGCTCAAGGACCTCCGCAAGGCGGTCGGGGACGCCTACCGCGTCCACCGCGACCCGGCGCACCAGGCGATCGCCGGTGTGTCCGAGGGCGGGTCGCAGGCGTTGCGTGCCGCCCTGACCGGCCCCGGCCAGTTCGCCTACGCCGGCTCGTTCTCGGGCCTCCTCACGGAGGTCGCCGGTGGGAAGCCCGGCCCCGGACCGAACCCCGGTGTCAAGCTGGTGCGTCTGTACACCGGGAACGTGACCGATCCCGCGTACAACGCGACCGTCCGCCTGACGAAGGCGCTGGACCGCGCCCGCGTCAAGTACGAGTTCGACGGGGTCAACCCCGACGGCGGGGCGAACTGGACCGCCTGGCAGGAGAACCTGATCGATTTCCTGCCGCGGCTGTTCCGTAAGGCGTCGGACCACGGTCCGAGCGCCGGTCACGAGCCGCTGAAGGGCGAGTTCACCCCGCCGGCGCCCGGCACCACGCCGACGCCGTTCGTGCAGGACGGCTTCGTCACCTTCGAGACCACGACGGACTTCAAGGACGCCAAGCACGTCACGGTGTGGGCGAACATCGCTCCCGGCGGGAGCTGGCTGCGCGTCCCGCTGTCCCGTGAGGGCGACCGGTGGCGGGCGACCGTGGGCCCGTTCGAGCCGTGGTTCTACTACTACCGGCTCATCGTGGATCGGGTCGCGGTCAAGGACGCGTCGAACCCGACGAAGGTGACCACCGAGCCCACCTGGAGCACCTTCCTCGTCCCCGGTGAGAGGGCACGCCTGGTCACGGACGTTCCCGCCGGTCAGGGCGGGAAGGTCGAGAGCCTGACGTACCGCAGCAACGTGACGAACCAGGACCGGACCGCGTTGGTCTGGACCCCGCCCGGCTACGACCCGAACCGCGCGGAGCCGTATCCCGTCTTCTACCTCCAGCACGGTGGCGGCCAGAACCACACGGACTGGGTCGAGATGGGACGCGCCAAGCAGATTCTCGACAACCACTACCGTGACGGCAACCTGGTGCCGATGGTGGTCGTGATGAGCAACGGCAACGTGTCCAACTTCAACAAGGAACTGCTGGAGAACATCGACCCGGCCGTACGCGCCCGGTACAACGTCTCCGGCGACCCGTCGCAGCAGGCACTCGCCGGCCTCTCGATGGGTGGTGGACAGACGATCGGGATGCTCAAGGCGTACCCGGGCCGGTTCGCCTACATCGCGGCGTTCTCGGCGGGGTTCGGCGGCAGCGCCGGCGTCGACGTGGCGGCGATCAACAACGGGACCAAGCTGCTGCGCGTGTACGTCGGCGACGTCACCGACTTCGTGTACCCGTCGTTCATGGCGGGACTGACCACGATGGACAACCTCGGCATCCGCTACGAGTTCGACGGGGTCACCCCCGGGCCGCACGGCTGGGACGTGTGGCAGAAGAACCTCATCGACCTGGCACCGCGCTTGTTCAAGCGCTGATCCCAGGCGCACTGGAGGCGACACCACCGGGCCCCCGGTGATGCTCGCCACGCACGTGAGCGTGTGAGCGCTCACATTGAGAAATCGGCACGAGGGACAGGGCGCGGATCGTGTCATCCGCGCCCCGTCCCGGCCGATCGCTCGGCCTCAGCGGCGGCGCATGGACCCCTTGTGCGCTGTGACCCCGAAGGGGAGATCATGTCAATGAAGACGAAAAGACTAATTGTCACGGCGGCCATGCTCGCCGCCGCGAGCGCGCTGGCCGCCTGCGCCCCCGACGCGGGAGGGGGCGCGAACACCGCGGGCGGAAGCGCCGCGCCTGCGAACGACGCGGGCGGAAACAACGCGAGCAACTGCACGAACACGATCAGCAAGAAGGACCTGCCGGTCGTGACCTTCTGGGGCTGGTACCCCAACATGCAGCTGGTCGTCGACAACTTCAACAAGCAGAACAACGAGGTGCAGGTCTGCTGGACCAACGTCGGTCAGGGCGGTGACGAGTACGACAAGTTCCAGACGGCCATCTCGGCGGGCAGCGGCGCGCCCGACGTGATCATGATCGAGGCGGACCGGATCCCGACCTTCCAGATCCAGAAGGCGCTCGTCGACATCAAGCAGTACGGCTATGACGCCGTCAAGGACAACTACGGCCCGGGCGCGTGGAAGGACGTCTCGATCGGCGGCGCGGTCTACGGCGTTCCGGTCGACGGCGGCCCGATGGCGATGATCTACCGGAAGGACGTCTTCGACAAGTACAAGGTCACTCCACCGAAGACGTGGGCCGAGTACGAGCAGGCTGCGCAGAAGGTGAAGGACGCGGGGGGCCCGCTGTTCGGCGACCTGGGCGCGAACGTGCCGGCCGTCCTGATGGCGTTGCAGATCCAGAAGGGCGCGAGTCCGTTCACCTACGACCCGGCGCAGCCGGAGACGATCGGCATCAAGCTCAACGACCAGGCGTCCAAGGACGTGCTCGACTACTGGGGGAGCCTCGCCAAGAAGGGCCTGGTCGGGACGCAGGACCAGTTCACGCCGGAGTACATCGCCGGTGTGGTCAACGGCAAGTACGCGACGTACATCTCGGCGGCCTGGGCGCCCGGATACCTCACCGGCGCGGGCGTCGGCAAGGGCGAGGACACCGGTAAGTGGGCGGTGGCGCCGCTCCCGCAGTGGGATCCCGGCAATCCGGTGCAGGTGAACTGGGGCGGGTCGGCCTTCTCGGTGACGAGCCAGGCGAAGAACCCCGAACTCGCGGCGAAGGCGGCGTACGGCCTCTACGCCGACGACGAGTCGCTCAAGGACGGCTGGACCAACCAGATCATCTTCCCGCTGAACCTCAAGGCGCTCAACAGTCCCGAGTTCGTGGACCTGAAGGTGAACTTCTTCGACGGTCAGCAGGCGAACAAGGAGGTCTACGTCCCGGCGGCGAACGCCTACAAGGGCATGACCTACGCCCCGTTCGGCCAGTACTACTTCGACGCCATGACGAAGCAGGTCAGCGCGGTCATCGAGGGCTCCGTCACCGGTGCGCAGGCCGCCGACCGGCTCCAGGAGGACGTGGTGGGCTACGCCAAGGAGCAAGGGTTCACCGTCCAGTGACACCACGGGCGGGCCGGCCGGGCGTCCCCGGCCGGCCCGCCCGTCACCCCCAGCATCGACTTCCCGGAGCCCACAATGACCCTCCTGATCGAGGAGAGTGCAGCGAGCACTCAAGAGAAAGCGCACAAGGTCCGCGGCAAGGTGCGCCTCCGTGAGCACCTGATGGGGTGGCTCTTCGTCGGGCCGTTCGCGATCGTCTTCCTGGCGCTTCTCATCGCGCCGCTCGCGTACGCGTTCTACCTCAGCCTCTGGCAGAAGAAGCTGATCGGCGGCACCAGCTTCGTCTTCCTCGGCAACTACGTGAAGGCGTTCACCGACCCGACTTTCCTGTCCGGGGCGTGGTTCGTCATCCGCTTCTCGCTCGTCGCCATCCCGCTGCAGATCGTCATCGCGCTCGCGATGGCACTCATCCTGGATGCCGTGACCTCGCTGTTCACCCGCTTCTCCCGCCTCATGATCTTCCTTCCCTACGCCATCCCCACGGTCATCGGGGCGGTCATGTGGGGATTCCTCTACAGCAAGAGCTTCGGGCCGCTCACCGACATCTTCGGATTGTTCGGCGCCACCGCGCCCGACTTCTTCAGCAGCAATCTGATCTTCTACGGCCTGATCAACGTCGTCACCTGGCAGTGGGCCGGCTACTACATGATCATTCTGTACGCGGCGCTCCAGGGAATCGACCCGACGCTTTACGAGGCCGCCCGCATGGACGGCGCCGGGAAATGGCAGATCGCGCTCCGGATCAAAATCCCGCTGATCGCCCCCGCGCTGCTCCTGATCCTGGTCTTCTCGCTCATCGGCACCCTGCAGTTCTTCAACGAACCACAGATCCTGCGCTATCTCGCGGCCGGCACGATCTCGCCGGGATTCACCCCCAACATGTACGCCTACCAGCAGGCGTTCGGGCTCGCGAACTTCAACTACGGATCGGCGATCTCCTTCGCCCTCGGCGGGATCGTGTTCGTCTGCGTCTACGCCTTCCTGTTCTTCACCCGCAAGCGGAGGAGCTTCTTCTGATGACCGGCAGCTCCCGCGCCGGCGTACGCCGCCGTCCCCAGCGCCATCTCCCGCTGCAGATCTTCCTCGGCTTCCTGGTCGTCTACTTCCTGGTGCCGTTCTGGTGGGTCATCGTCAACAGTTCCAAAGACGCCCCCGGCCTGTTCAGCGGCAGCAACACCCTGTGGTTCGCCGATTCGGTCGACTACTTCGGGAACCTCCAGCGGCTGTTCACCTTCGACGGCGGCATCTACGGCAGGTGGATCCTCAACTCCACGCTGTACGCGTTCGCGGGCGGGATCGGCGCCACGGTCCTGGCCGTCCTGGCCGGCTACGGATTCGCCAAATACCGGTTCGCCGGCAGGCGCTTCAGCTTCTCGGTCCTGCTGGGCGCGTTGATGGTGCCCGCGACCGCCCTGGTGATCCCCACCTTCATGATGTTCTCCGGGCTCGGCCTGACGAACACGATCTGGGCGGTGATCCTTCCGTCGCTGCTCAATCCGTTCGGCGTCTACCTGATGCACGTGTACGCGCGCGACGCGGTGCCCGACGAGATCCTGGACGCGGCGCGGGTCGACGGCGCGGGTGAACTGCGGACGTTCCTCCAGGTCGCCTTTCCGCTGATGCGGCCCGCGGTGGTCACGGTGCTGCTCCTGTCCGCCGTGGCGTCCTGGAACAACTACTTCCTGCCCCTCGCCATGCTCTCCGACAACCGGCTCTTCCCCGTCACCGTCGGGCTCGGCCTCTGGCAGGGAATCGCCTCGGCGAACAACGCGGGTAGCACCTCTCTTTGGAGCCTCATCATCCTGGGCGCGCTCGTCTCGGTGGTCCCGCTCATCATCGCCTTCTTCACCCTCCAGCGGCACTGGCGCGGCGGACTGTCCGTCGGAGGCCTGAGATAGCCGCGGCCGGTCGTCCAGCAGCAGCAAATCCAAATGACAGAGAGGTGTCCCGATGTCGATGACGAATCGCCCGCTGCGTAGCCAGCAGTGGTTCGGAGCGGAGGGCCGCAACGGGTTCATCCATCGATCGTGGATGCGCAACCAGGGGTTCGCGGACGACGTCTTCGACGGCCGGCCGGTGGTCGGCATCGCCACGACGTGGTCGGAACTGACGCCGTGCAACGCCCACCTGCGCGACCTGGCCGAGTCGGTGAAGCGCGGCGTGTGGGAGAGCGGCGGCCTGCCACTGGAGTTTCCGGCGATGAGCCTGGGGGAGCCGCTGATGCGGCCGACGACCATGCTCTACCGCAATCTGCTGGCGATGGAGGCCGAGGAACTGATCCGCGCCAACCCGCTCGACGGGGTGGTGCTGCTGTCCGGCTGCGACAAGACCACGCCCGGGCTGCTGATGGGCGCGGCCAGCGTCGACCTGCCCACTTTGATGATCACCGGTGGTCCGATGCTGAACGGCAAGTTCCGTGGCCGGGACATCGGATCGGGCACCGACGTGTGGCGTTTCACCGAGGAACAGCGCGCCGGCCGGATGACGGCGGCCGACTGCGCCGAGGCGGAGATCTGCATGTCCCGCAGCCGCGGGCACTGCATGACCATGGGGACCGCCTCCACGATGGCCTGCGTGACCGAGGCGCTCGGCGTCCAGCTGCCGGGGGCCGCCGCCGTACCGGCGGTCGACTCCCGCCGGTACGCGCTCGCGCACGCCGCCGGGCGCCGGATCGTGGCCATGGTCGAGGAGGACCAGCGGCTGTCCACCGTGCTCACCCGCGAAGCCTTCGAGAACGCCATCCGGGTCAACGCCGCGATCGGCGGCTCCACCAACGCCGTGGTGCACCTGCTGGCGATCGCCGGGCGCCTCGGCGTACCCCTGTCGCTGGAGGACTTCGACACGCTCACCGCCGACGTGCCCATGCTGGTGAACCTGATGCCCTCCGGCACACACCTGATGGAGGACTTCGCGTACGCGGGCGGGCTCCCGGCGGTGATGAAGGAGATCGCCCCCCTGCTGCACCTGGACCACGTCACCGTCAGCGGCAAGAGCGTGGCCGACAACGTCAGCGGTGCCCAGTGCTGGAACCGGGAGGTCATCGGCACCATGGAGGAGCCGTTCCAGCCCGCCGGGTCGGGGACCGTCGTGCTGCGCGGGTCGCTCGCGCCGTCCGGGGCCGTGCTGAAGGTCTCCGCCGCCTCGCCCCATCTGCTGCGGCACACCGGACAGGCGCTCGTGTTCGACCGGATCGAGGACTACATCGCCGTGGCCGACGACCCGGATCTGGACGTCACCGCCGACACGGTCATCGTGGTACGCAACGCCGGACCACGCGGCTACCCCGGTTTTCCCGAGGTGGGTAACATGCCCATGCCGCGGCGGCTGCTCACCGAAGGGGTCACCGACATGGTGCGGATCTCCGACGCCCGCATGAGCGGCACCGGCTACGGCACCTGCGTCCTGCACGTGGCCCCCGAGGCGTCGGTGGGCGGCCCTCTCGCACTCGTGCGTACCGGCGACGTGATTCGGCTCGACGTCCCGGCGCGGCGTCTGGACCTGCTGGTCGACGCCGCGGAGCTCGAGCGCCGTCGCGCCGCCTGGCAGCCCCCGCGACCGGCCGCCGAACGTGGATGGGTGCGTCTGTACAGCGAGCACGTCCTCCAAGCCGACAAGGGCGCGGACCTGGACTTCCTCACCGGCGGCAGCGGCAGCGCCCCGCCCCGCCACTCACACTGATCATCCTCGTGGACCGGCGCCCGCCGCGGAGACCGTGCGGGACCTCGGCGGGCGCCGGTCCGGCGGGCCTCAGGTCACCAGGCCCCTGCGGTAGGCGTAGACCACGGCCTGCACGCGGTCACGCAGGCCGAGCTTGGTGAGGATGCGCGAGACGTACGTCTTGACGGTCTCCTGGCTGATGACCAGCTCCGCGGCGATCTCGCCGTTGGACAGGCCGTCGGCGATGAGGCGCAGCACCTCCAGTTCGCGCGGGGTCAGCGCGACGTCGTCCGGTGTGCCCTCGGCGGGGCGGATCCGCGCCGCGTACCTGCCGACGAGCTGCCGCGTCACCTCGGGGGCCAGCAGCGCGGCACCCGACGCGACGGTGCGGATGCCGTGCAGCAGCTGCGCCGGGGGAGCGTCCTTGAGCAGGAACCCGCTCGCCCCCGCGCGCAGCGCCTCGTACACGTACTCGTCCAGGTTGAAGGTCGTCACCACGAGCACCTTGACCGGATGCTCCACCCCGGCGCCGGCCAGCAGGCGGGTCGCCTCGATGCCGTCGAGCACCGGCATGCGTACGTCCATCACCACGATGTCCGGGTTCAGCCGGCGGGCGAGGTCGACCGCGGCGCGCCCGTCCCCGCACTCGCCCACCACCTCCAGGTCGGGCTGCGCATCGATGATCGTCGCGAACCCGGTGCGGATCAGCGCCTGGTCGTCGCAGACCAGGACCCGGACCGGCGCGTTCACGACGGGCTCCCCGCGGGGATGCGCGCCCGTACGACGAAGCCGCCGTCCGCCCGCCCGGCGCTGAACTCGCCGCCGAGGGCGTCCACGCGGTCGCGGAGCCCGGCGAGGCCCCGGCCGCTCCCGCCGGGCGAGCCGGCCCGCGAGCCGGAGCCGTCGGTGCCGACCTCCACGGTGATCTCCTTGCCATAGCGCACACGGACCACCGTGGGGCTGCCGTGGGCGTACTTGAGAGCGTTCGTCAGGGATTCCTGGACGACCCTATAGGCCACGACTTCGGCGCTGCCGCGCGATTCCGCCGGCGTGCCCTCCTCGGTGAACTCCACCGGCTGCCCGGCCCGGCGGGTCTGCTCCACGAGGGTGTGCAATTCACCGACCGACGGCATCGTGTCGGTGTCGTGGTCGGGGTTGAGCAGGTCGAGCAGGTGCCGCAGGTCGGCGATGGCCCGCCGGCCGGTGTCGGTGACGGCACTCAGGGCCGCGTCGAGCCGATCGGGCGCGGTGGTCAGGTAGCGCGCCGCCTCGGCCTGTACGACCATGGCCGTCACGTGGTGGGTCACGACGTCGTGGAGTTCGCGGGCGATGCGGGTGCGTTCGGCGGCGCGGGTGGCCTCGGCGATGTGGCGGCGGCGTTCGGTCTCGGCGGCCCGGGTGGAGCGCAGCCAGGCCCCGATGCCCCACGCGAGGACCAGCGTCAGGTAGAACACCACGTACCCTTCCACCTTCTCCGTAGCGCCGAGCCGGTCGAGCGCGACCGCCAGCGGCACGTACGCCATGGAGAGGAGGATCACGGTGGCACGCCGGTGGCGCTCCAGATGGGCGCCCGTGCTGATCAGCGCGACGGTCATCGCGTTGCTCGCGAAGACGTGGTAGGCGCGGATCTGGTCGAGGACGAAGCCGAGCGTCACCAGAGCCAGACACACGGCCGGCCACCGGCGGCGCACGGCGAGCGGAAGGCACTCCAGAGCGATCACCACGAGCGCCAGTGCGTCGAGGGGACGGACGGGCAGGTCCCCGACCTGCGTCCCCTTGCCGTAGAGCGCCGGTATCAGGGACACAACGGCCAGCAGCAGCCCGAACGGTGCGTCCCGGACCACGACGTCGCACCGCCGCCACAGGTCGGTGACCCGCCGTAAGTCGATCACTGGGTGAGCGTAGCGGTCGCGTCCGCCCGGGCGCCGCGCCGCATGGGGACCAGGTTGCCGCGCCGGCGGGCCAGCCACAGGAACACGACCGTCAGCGCCAGGCCGAACACCACCGCGTACGGGCTCGCCTCCGGACCGAAGTCGCCGCCGGTGAGCAGGGCCGGGCCCGACGTCACGCTGTTCAACAGCCCCTCGCTCGCGCCGTTGCCGGAGACCTCGGTGCTGAAGATGCCGGCCGCGGCGAAGTTCCAGCCGAAGTGCAGGCCGATCGGCAGCCACAGGGTGCGGGTGGCGGCGTAGGCGGCGGCGAGCATGCCGCCGGCCTCGATCGCGATGGCGATCGCGCCCCACAGGTTGGCGTGCTCGTTGGTCAGGTGCATCAGGCCGAACACCAGGCTGGTCAGCACCAGCGCGATCCACGTGCCGGCCCATCCCTCGACGATCCGGAACAGCACGCCGCGGAACATCAGCTCCTCCGTCACCGCGGCGGCGGCCATGAAGCCGAACAGCCCGGCCGCGCCCGTCACCGAGCCGAGGCCGTCACCCCGGTAGTACCCCAGGAAGGCGAGGTTCACGATGACGGCCGCGAACATGCCGACTCCGATCAGCAGCCCACGGCCGACGGCGGGGACGGCGCCTTCCCGGGCCACCTCCACCGGCGCGCGGCGCTCGGACCATCGCACCGCCCAGCCGTACACGAATACCGCGAGGACGGCTGTCGCGACACCGAAGATCAGGGTGAGGAACGCGTTCCCCTGCACCGCGCCCACGGCCGCGTTGCCGGCGAAGGCGACCAGCGCGACGGGCACGAACTGCTTCAACAGTCGCATGACGACTCCTTCGGGAGATTCCGCGACCGGAGCGCCGCGGCTACGCCGAGAACGCTAGGGATCCGGCGGCCGGGAATCGTCACCGTGCGGTGGACATTCGCCGGTAGCTCTCACGGGGGACACGTACGCGCAATCGACCCCAGGCCGGTGAAACCGCCAGGTCAGGGGTGAAACCGGCGTGAAGCCGCGATGAATCCGGCGGCCCGGAAGCTCTTCTCGTACGCCGGGAGGTACCCGGCGGAGAGAGGAGACGCGTCATGGCGGACCTCAGTGCCGTCCGGGCCGACGGCCTGGTCAAGACCTTCGGCGACTTCCGGGCCGTGGACGGAATCGACCTTCACGTACGGCAGGGCGAGATCTTCGGAGTGCTGGGCCCCAACGGAGCGGGCAAGACCACCACCCTCCGGATGCTCGCCACCCTGCTCCCCATCGACGGCGGCCATGCGGAGATCTTCGGCGTCGACGTCCGGCGGGAGCCCCACCGCATCCGGCAGTTGGTGGGCGTGACGGGCCAGTACGCCTCGGTGGACGAGGACCTCACCGCGCGGGAGAACCTGTGGCTGTTCGGCCGGCTGCAGGGCCTGACGAGCACCCGGGCCAAGAGCATCGCCGGCGACCTGCTCGCCCGCTTCGACCTTCAGGAGGCGGCCGACCGTCCCCTGTCCCAGTTCAGCGGCGGCATGCGCCGCCGCCTCGACCTGGCGTCGAGCCTGATCACCCGCCCGCCTCTGATCTTCCTGGACGAGCCCACGACCGGCCTCGACCCGAGAACCCGGGGCCAGATGTGGGACACCATCCGCGAGCTGGTCACCGACGGTTCCACGATCCTCCTGACCACCCAGTACCTGGACGAGGCCGATCAGCTGGCCGACCGCATCGCCGTGATCGACCGGGGCCGGAAGGTCGCCGAGGACACCCCCGACGCGCTGAAGACCCAGGTCGGCGAATCGACCCTGCAGCTCAGCCTGGCGGAGGGCGCCGACACCGCCCTGGGCGCGGACGTCGTCCGCCGGCTGCTGGGCGAGGACCCGGTCCTGAGCCCGGAATCGGGACGCATGAACATCCCCCTCCCCGACCCCGACCGGGCCGCGGACGTCCTGATCGGCCTGCGGGAGGCAGGCCTCGGCATCTCCTCGGTGAGCGTCGCCAAGCCGACGCTGGACGAGGTCTTCCTGGCGCTGACCGGCCACGGCGCCGACGACGAATCCCAGACCAAGCTCCAGATGGAGGCGGCCCGATGACCACGACCACCGTTACCCCGACCCCGCTCGACCCCCGGCGCGTCGACCCGTCCGTCGTGGTCGCCCGCACGACGTCCCACACTTCGCTGCAGGAGACCTGGGTCCAGACCCTGTCCATGGCGTGGCGTGCCCTGAAGAAGATGCGCCGCAAGCCCGAGCAGTTCTTCGACGTCCTCATCCAGCCTCTGCTGTTCACCGCGATGTTCGCGTTCATCTTCGGCGGCGCGATCTCCGGCAGCGTGTCGGACTATCTCCCGGTGCTGATCCCCGGCATCCTCGCCCAGACGGCCCTGACCGTCTGCATGGCGACGGGCGTGCAACTGCGCGAAGACATGGACAAGGGGGTCTTCGACCGCTTCAAGTCCCTGCCGATCGCGAGGATCGCCCCTCTGGCCGGCCCGATGATCGCCGATTTGATCCGTTACGGCATCGCGTCGGTGCTGACGGTCGTCACCGGCCTGCTCATCGGTTACCGCCCCGGCGGCGGTGTGCTCGGCTGCGTCGGCGGGATCGCGCTCACCGTGATCGCGGGCTGGTCGCTGGCGTGGATCTTCACCTGGCTGGGCACGATGGCGCGTTCCGCGCAGAGTGTCCAGGGGATCTCAATGATGATCATGTTCCCGCTCACCTTCCTGTCCAACGCCTTCGTCCCCGCCGAGACGCTGCCCGGCTGGCTGGAGGCGTTCGTGAAGGTCAACCCGGTGTCGCACGTCGTCTCCGCGGTGCGCGACCTGTTCAACGACGGGGCCGTGACGGCCGAGGTCGGCTGGGCGGTCATCGGCTGCGCGGTAGTCGTCGCGGTCTTCGCCCCACTGGCGGTCCGCTCGTACTCCCGCAAGATGTAGCCGGTGTCAGAACAGCCGTTCCAGGACGGCATGCGCCTCGGCCAGCAGGTCGGGGCCGCGTCGTTCGCCGTACTCCGCCGCGATCCGGGACATGACGCCGGGGGCGATCCGTTCGGCGTGCTCGGACAGGACCGACCACTGCAGCGTCGGGACGAACCGGTTGTAGGCGAACCTGTCGGCGAGCACGAGCAGCCGCACCGCCTCCTCGGCGGGCAGCGCTCCCTTCCGCAGGCCCCAGATGCCCAGCCCGGCGAGCACCATCCCCATCACCGGGTAGTCCGTGCGGTCCAGCCTGAAGGCGGTCCGGACTTCGGCACGCAACGACTCGAAGAGGTCCGCGCCGTCGTCGCCCTCGCCGTACAGCGCGAACGCCGAGAGCGCGACGACCTCGCCAAGGGCGCCCCACGGTGTGAAACCGCCCCCCGCGCCCGGGACGCGCAGGTTCCGCAGCGCCTCTGCGGTCTCGCGGTGCCGCCGCAGTCCCTCGGCGACGTCGCCGTCGGCGAGGGTCAGCTGGGCCCTGGCGGCCGCGACCGACAGGACCTCCCCGTAGGTGCCCTGGGAGGCGAGCGCCTCCAGGTCGTCGACCATGCGCGCGGCCTCGTCGCGGCGGCCCTCGGCGAGCGCCGCCATGGCGAGGGCGGCGCGGATCTGGACGGCGTCGTCCACCGCTCCGAGGCGTTCGAGCACCGGGAGCGCCTGGACGGCGTGCCCGGAGGCCGACGCGGAGTCACCGAGGTGCGCGTACAGGCTGGCCAACTGCGTGTGCAGCACCGCCCGGTGCCAGGGACCGCCGTCATCGCCGACGAGTTCGAGGGCGGCTCTGGCCGCTTCGATCGCGCCGACCGGGTCGCCGACGTTCTCCCGGCCGTGGCTCAGCCAGTGCAGCGCGATCCGGCGGATCATGGGGTCGGGATCGGCGGTCAGCTTGTCCAGGCCGTGCTCGGGATCCGACGCCGCTGCGAGCAGGGCGGTCACCGTCGCCCGGAGGGCGGGGTTCGCCGAGTCGGCGCCCAGCCCGGACAGCAGCCGCGTCAACGTCCCGGACTCTCCCAAGGGGACGATCATGGTGTTGAACAGCGCGATGCTCAGGGCCGCCCGGGTCCGGTCGAGGAGCCGGGGCGGCGGCGTCCAGCCGCTCAGGGCGGCGGCGACGGCGGGGGTGAGCACGATGCTGCGCGGATGGTCTCCGCGGATCGACCAGAAGCCGCCCAGAGCCGAGAACAGCATCACGACCGCCTCCTGGTCGGGGTCGGCGAGGGCCTCGCGCAGGATGTCGGAGAGGTTCGTCTCCTCCGCACGCAGCCGGTCCATCGCGTCGACCTGCTCCGGCGAGTACAGCCGGGCGCCGTGCCGGTCGGCGTGACCGACGGCCCACGCGCGTACGGCGGCCCGCGCCTCGTCGGTCTCGCCGGCCGAGTCCAGCCGCACCCGGCCGAACTCCCGCACCGTCTCGAGCATGCGGTACCGGACGCCCTCGGCCGTCTCCACGACGGTGAGCAGGGACTGCTCCACGAGCTCCTCGACGTCGCCGAGAGCGCCGTCGCCGAGCACCTCCTCGGCCGCGTCGAGGGCGAAGCCGTCCGGGAAGGCCGAGAGGCGGCGCAGGGCCCGGCGCTCCCGCTCGCCGAGAAGGTTCCAGGACCAGTCGATCACGGCCAGCAGCGTCTGGTGCCGGGAGGGGGCGCTCCGGTCACCGCCGCGCAGCAGCGCGAACCTGTCCTCCAGCCGTCGGGCGATCTCGGCCGGTGACATCACCCGCACCTTCGCGGCGGCCAGTTCGATCGCGAGCGGCAGGCCGTCCAAGCGGGCCACGACGGCGCGTACGTCGTCCTCGTCGAGGTGCACTCCGGGCCGGGCCGCGGTGGCGCGGTCGCGGAACAGCTCGATGGCGTCACCGGTCCCCAGCTGGGGCAGCGGATAGACGCGTTCGGCGGCGATCGCCAGCGGCGAGCGGGTCGTGGTGAGGACGCGCAGCTCTCGTGTGGTCGCGGTCAGATAGGCGACCAGGTCGGCGACCGCCTCCACCAGATGCTCGCAGTTGTCGAGCACCAGCAGCGTCGGGGCCGGGTCGAGCTGCTGGGCGATCCGGGCCCGGACGTCGGCGCGTTGCCGCGGGGTGAGCGTGCGGCGTCCGGTCACCGAGTCGCGGACGCCGAGCGCCGACCCGACCTCGCCGACCAGGTCCTCGGGCGCGGTCACGCCGACCAGTTCGACGAAGTGCACCACCGGCTGCGGGGCCTCGCGGGCGACGGCATGGGCGAGCCGGGTCTTGCCGAGCCCGCCCGGACCGAGGATCGAGACCACCCGGGAGGTGGCGAGCAGGGCCCGTATCCGCCGGAGGTCGTCGTCGCGGCCGAGCAGCGGGGTCGTGTCGAAGCGCACGCCGACGCGCACGGGGTTGTCGAGGGCCAGCAGCTCACGATGGACCCGCTGCAGCTCCGGGCCGACGTCGGCGCCGACCCGGTCGCGCAGCTTCGACCGATAACGCTCGAAGCGGTCGAGCGCGGCGCCCGTTCCGCGTACCGCGGCCTCGCTGTGCAGGAGATCGGCGAGCAGCCCCTCGTCCCCGGGGTGGACGCGCGCGGCCTCCTCGAGCTCGGGCAGGGCGATGTCATGGTCACCACTGCGGCTCCGGGCCCGGGCGAGCACGACCCGCGCGGCCGCCAGATCGCGTGCCGCGCGCCGGCGCACCTCGGCCAGCGGGCCGCCGCCCTCCGGCGGCAACGCTCCGACGCCCAGCGCGAGCGCCTCCTCGGCCGCCGCGGCCGCGGCGGCCGGGTCCTCGACGAGCAGCGCCCGCGCCCGGTCCGTCAGACCATGCAGTCGGCCCGCGTCGATTCGATCGGGCGGGACATCGAGCCGGTAGCCGCCCCCCTCCGTGACCAGCGCCTCCGGCCCCACGACCGACCTGGTCCGGGACACCAGGACCTGCAGCGCCTTCGCCGGATTGGCCGGTTCGTCGTCCCCCCACACCTCGGAGACGAGGCGGTCCGCGCTCACGGTCCGGGAAGCGGACGCGAGGGTCGCGAGCAGTGCCTGAGCCCTCTCGCCGACCACCGGCTGCCCCCGCCACCGCACCCCGGCGAGCAGGCTCAGGTCGGTCGGCATGGCGCCAGTCTAGGCTTCACCGGGCCGTCCACCCGTTCTCGTTTTACCTATCTGGAGGCCGGACCATTACGCGCGGATCATGTCTGCCATGTGGGCTTCGCTCCGATTCTGGGGGACGGCGCTGCTGGGACTGGCTGCCCTCCCCGTCATCGTCATGCTGATCGCCGATGGTCCCGTCGCCCGCGACGGGACCGTAGTGGAGGCCCTCCGCGCGGGTGTGATGCTGCTGGCGGGAGCGTGGGCGGGCGGGCGGGCCCAAAGCCGGAGTATCGGGCGAATCCTCTTGTTCGGCGGACTGCTGGGCGTGGTCCGGCTGGTGTGCGAGCTTCCGGGCCTCGTCATCGCGTCCGACGAATTGGCCGCGAGCTGGGATTCGTGGCTGCACTACTGGATCTGGGTACCGCAGGTCATGACGCCGCTGCTGCTCGCCACCGCCGTCTTTCCTGACGGGCGCCCGGCGCTGCCGATCGCCGCGAAGCTCTCGGTGTTCGCCGTCGTGGTGGCATCGCTCACCGCCGCCACCTACAACTGGCCGCGCAGCGACGGCGGCGCCGGCGGCAACCCGGCGGCGCTGCCGCCGCGCCTCGGCGACGTGATGCTAGTGATCACACTTGCCGCCGTCCTCGTGGCGATCGTCTGCGTGCTCGCCTCCTTGGCCGTCCGATGGAAGAGAGGCGAGGCGGCTGTGCGGCGGTCCCTGCTCCATCCTCTCGCCGCGCTGCTCCTCGGCATCGCGTACCAGCTGCTGCGCCCCGTATTGCCCGGGGTGCCCGGCGACACGTGGGAGGTGTTCCTCCCGATCTACTGCGCCGTCCTGGCCCTCGCCGTACGCCCGCTCGCTCTGGGAAGGCCTGGCTACGGCTTCGGCTGACCTCACCGTCGATCCGGCAGTCCGCCGTTCGTGTAGAGGGTGAGACCGGGGCGTTCCCGGCGAACCCAACCACGGAGGAGAAACAGCATGGGCAAGGTCGTCGCGATCGAGCATCTGACACTCGACGGCGTCATGCAGGCACCGGGGCACCCCGACGAGGACCTCCGCGACGGGTTCCGGTACGGGGGATGGGCCAGCCGGCGCCAGGACCCCGCCATGCAGGAGGCGATGGGCGCGCGGATGACGGACGCCTGGTCCCTGCTGGCCGGCCGGACCACCTACGAGCGCTTCGCGGACTACTGGCCCGCTCAGGAGCCGAACCCGTTCACCGACGCGCTCAACCGCGTACGGAAGTACGTCGCCTCCACCACGCTGACCGAGCCGCTGACCTGGCAGAACTCCACCCTTCTCAAGGGCGGCGCCGCGGACGCGGTAGCCGGTCTGAAAGAGGAACTGGACGGCACCCTTGTGGTGTTCGGCAGCGGAGTGCTGGTCAGGTCGCTGCTGCCGCGCCGCCTGGTCGACGAGTTCGTCCTCCTGATCCACCCGGTGGTGCTGGGCTCCGGGCGCCGGCTGTTCGAGGAGACCCCGCCGGAGTCCTTCGAGCTCGTCGACTCCACGACGACCCGGACCGGCGTCGTCATCGCCACCTACCGACCCGGCGCGAGGTGAGAGAAAGAATGATGACGGCGAGGAGACAGGCCCCAGCCGCGCTGCTGTCAGGTCCGGCTGGGGACCGACTGGTGAGCGCTTTCTCCGACAGCCTGGACGAGTTGGTCTCGTACATCGCGGGGCCCGGCCGGTAGGAGAGTGGTCAGATCGGTGTCGTGGGCCTCAAGGCATCCGGCGCGGATGTTGGAGAAGATCGAGAGCGTGTGGGTGATCTGGTAAGGGTCCTGGCCACTGCCGGCCAGTGCCTCGCGCGCTGTGGACAGAGAGATCGGCTGGTAACAGACCGGGCGGTTCAGCGTGTCGCTCAGCACCTCGGCGATGTCCTGACCGCCGACCGCCTCGACGCCCTCCAGTTCGTAGGTCTTGCCCGCGTGCCGGCTGCGGCGGCCCGAGGCGAGGTCGCGCTGGGTCTCCGTGGCGACCCGGACGGCGACCTCGGCCAGGTCCTCCTTCGCCACGACGGACACCCGCCCGGCGCCGAAGGCGGCGGCGAAGACGCCGGTTTCGGCGGCCGATGCGGCGGCGGCCGTGGCGAGGCCGGCCGCGACCTCGGCGTACAGGCCGTTGCGCAGGATCGTCACATCGAACGGGGCCGCGGCGAGGCGATCTTCGGTCCAGCGGTGCGGCAGCGCGATCGTCAACAGGTCGCCCGACCTCGCCAGGCTGGTGTAGACGACATGCCGGACGCCCGCCGCGCCGGCCGCGTCCACCACCGCGCCATGGCGGGCCAGCACCACGTCGTCCTCGGCGTATCCGGCCGAGACGAACACCAGGACGTCAACGCCTCGGAAGCCCTCGGTAAGTGAGGCCGGGTCGTCGAAGTCGATCCGGCGTGCGGTTGCCCCGTCGCCCGAGCGAGTGCCGCCGGCCACGTCAAGGCCGTCCTCGGCGGACAGACCACGGAAGATCAGGCCGCCGAGCCCGCCGGAGATGCCGGTGACGAGAATCATTCGAAGCTCCTTGATGATTGGTGCAGGCTGGAACAGCACCCGATCATCCGCGCCCCGCTGCGGCATCGTAAGGAGGCACTTTCGTGTCAGTCACGAACACGGCGGTAATCCCACAGGTCAGCGGCCCTGTTCCCACCGGACCGTGCGGTGATGACGACTGTGGGATCCGCGATGTGCTCGACCGGCTCGGTGATCGGTGGACCGTGCTGGTGCTGGTCGAGCTGTCCAAGGGAACGCGCCGCTTCCGGGAACTGGAGCGGGCGATTCCCGGTATCTCGCAGCGGATGCTCACGCTGACGACCAAACGGCTGTGCCGCGACGGGCTCGTCGAACGGACCGTCTACCCGACCATCCCGCCGCAGACCGACTATCGGCTTACTCCGATGGGCAAGAGCCTGGCGGACATGGTGTTCGCCCTGGCCGACTGGTCCCGCGATCACAAGGACGCCGTCGCCGCGGCCCGCGGCCGCTGGGATCAGGAGCACCTGTGAGTCTCGTGGCGCGATGCCGTCCTGAGCCGGGCCGATGAACTCCGTGTCCGGCCCATTTCCCGCGCCCTCATGCCGGCCTCGGCCGGCCCGTCGAGCTCGTGTCATGATCTTGATGATCTGTGCCTCGGTCCGCTCGCGCCGACGGGCTGCATCCGATCGGACGAGCCGCCGTCGCTGCCGCTCGCCGGCGTCTACGAGCATGAGGCGGCGGGTGAGAACTCGCAGGCCGAGCCGGCCCCGACCGACGGTACGGCAGGGGCTCTCACCCGGCCGTTGCGGGAGGCCGGTTGGTTCTGCGCGCAGGTCCGAGCCAACGCGGACGGCCGTGCCGTGTGGTGCCGGGTCGGTCGCCGCGACGAGGCGGAGGCGGTCTATGCGCAGGTGGCACAGTTCCTGCTCGACCGCGACGACCGGCTCGCCTGGGCATGGTTCCCGTCCACTGAGGCAGCTACGACGGGAACACCGGGCTGATCGTCACCGCCCGGGGCGCCTCCGTGCGGCGCTGGCCGTTCGGCTCCGAGCACTACGCGACCACGATGAGCGCCGCTGTTGACGATCTTCTGGCCGGTGGTTACGACTGCTTCTATCCACCTCAGCAGAGCTGCGACCGGCCGGGGCGCTGCCGAGGGAGGTGATCTCGTGGCGTACTTCGACATCCAGATCGGCGCACCGCTGGCCGCGACTTGATCGCGCAGGCCGGAGCAGGACATCGGACCGCTGATAGCGTCGCGGCTCCTCATGGATGAACACGTTGATGTTGCGGGGAGCGCTCACGCGCCCTTCCCCTGATGCGCGGACCGGGCCCGCGACGGGTCAGGAGGAGTGGAGCTCGGAGTCCGGCCAGGTCCCATCATCGGTGAACTGCGAGCCCCAGTAGTAAGGGTTCACCTCGCGGAGGGGGCGGGCGCTCCAGCCCGCCTCGCCGGAGCCGCCGGGCACGGCGACCTCGACGTCGGGTCCCCATAGGGCCAGGCGCTCCTGGCAGATGCCGCACGGCGGAAGGACGAGGATCCGCCCATGCTCGGGGTCCCGGTGCACGCATACCGAGGCGGTGACCCTTCCGCCGAGTGTGTAGGCCTGGCAGATGGCGCCGGTCTCGTGGCACAGCGCCGCCGCGCCGTTGAGGTTGTCCAGGCCGACGCTGGTGAGGATCCGCCCATCGTCCAGGTAGACGGCCGCGGCGCCGCCCTCCTCGTCCGGCGGCCAGCGCCGTTCCAGTTGCGCGACGGCCGCGTCGACGAGCTTCTGATCAAGCTGCATGCGTCCATCGTGACATGTCCTGACATGGCGGGCGGTGGACACCGACGGGTCCCTGACCGCCTCCGACCGCCTCCACTGCTCTGACGGCTTGTCGCCGAGCCCGCTGTCTTTTCCGCAGTCGAACTGGCCGTGGCGCTCCCAGGCCTACCTGTTGTCGGACGTCGTGCCAGATGATGCCGTCGTCGCCGTCGCCTGGCCAGTGGTGGTGGGGCTGCGGGCGCCGGTCACGGCGGGGTTCGAACGCCGGCGACTCGGGCTGGTCGACCTCTCCGCGGTGCGTCGGGGGCGTTCCGTCCCGCCCCGGACGACGGCGCTGGGACGGTCGCGCCGGCCTTCAGTCTGGGCGACCACCTGCTGGAGGCCGCGCTGCGACCTCTCACCGAGGCGCGCGACCGTGCTTCCGAGATCTCCGCGGACGTCCTCGCACCGCCCTGGGACCCGTCCGTGCTCGGCTTCGCCTCGCTGGCGCTGTGCCGGACCGGGCTCGACCCGTAGCGAGTCATTACTGGTCTTGGTTCTTCTCCGCCTGACGCTGCTGCTCGCGATGGGCGCGGCGCTGCTCCTCGGCCCGCTCCCGGCAGCGGCGGAGGAACTCATCGTCGTCGTCGGGGTTGGAGGGGACGAACCGGCCCGGCCGGTCGTACTCGGGGAAGCGTCCGGTGTTGCCCTTGTACGGCAGCCCGCCGGGCCGCGTCACGCTCTGCGGCCGACCCAAGACCAGCCACAGGATCGATCCGACCTCGGGGAGGAACAGGACGATAATGATCCACAACCCCTTGGGCAGGTTGCGGCAGTCCTCCTCCGCCGTGACGATCACGTCGATCAGGCAGAAGATCCATAAGGCGAGCAGAACCAGGCCGAACCCGCCGTAAATGAGGGGCATCCCGAATCCTCCCAGTGTCAGACGCGCAGAGCGTAGTGGATCCGATCTTCGTCTGGCGCGGATTTCCCGATACGTGATCTTTTCCGATGCGGCGCAAAAGCGTGGAGCGGGTGACGGGAATCGAACCCGCGCTGTCAGCTCGGGAACAGGCTACTGATCTTGCCCACTTGAGCTGGGAAAACAGGGGGTTCAGGTCAAGGCCGGTCGAGTGACCGTGAGTTTCCCTAATTCACCGCTGATCGCCCTCCGTTCTGGCACGCATCTGGCACGTGATCAAGGTCGTGACCTGGCCGCTTCTCTACCTGGCCTCGCGTTGGTCATTCAAGTCGAGCAGGGAGACAATTCCTGACGTGTACTCCATCTATCAGGACGGAAGCGACGCCGGGCGGTTCGCAGCCCAGATCTACCGGGGGCTGCGTGAGGGCGACCTTCGCGCCGAGCCGTTGGTCGAGCTTGCGTGCCTAATGGAGGAACTCGATGCAGGCCGCCCTCCGGTGAGAGAGATCCTAGAACGCCCGACAGCGGAGTTGACATTTGAGGAAGTGGCCCATCTCGGGCGGGACCTGCTTAGGGTGACAGGCTTCGATCAACTATGGGCCACGCTGGAGACAGCAGTGAAGGTCGTGGAAAACGATGTCCGCGCCTCAGGTATCGATGTGGTGCTGACGATCGTGATCCCGGACTGGGATGACAGCGGCTGCGCGCGGGTGGAGTGCTGCGGCGGTTGTGGCGGTCCTGCCATCTGGCCGAGCAGCGGACGAGACGTCGACGTCGCCCTTGTCGAGATCGCAGACGCAGTTCAGGACGTCGTGATGGAGCACATCTGGGGAGTGTGGCCGACCTGTCCCGAGCACCGGCTTGGCTTACATGCTGCCTTGGTGGAGGGCACCGCAGTATGGCAATGCGCGGGCAAGGGCCTCCACACTGCGGCTGCCATCGGTGACCTTGGCCTGAGTGCTCGCCAAAGGCATTCTCGCCGGTCGAAGTGAGGAGATGCATGAGGCTCGGTCATATCCAAGGCCATACGTTGGTCTGGGCCTTCTCGCTTGGAGCGGGTGACGGGAATCGAATCCGCGCTGTCAGCTTGGGAAGTCTTGCAAGATCATGCGGCCTGAGCTGCGAAAACGGTGACCTGGGCGTATGCCGATCAAGTTACCGCGAGTCCCCGTGGCTGCCCGGTGATCGCCGACTGCACGGGCACCACAACGGGCACGCGGCTTCGAATGGCGTCGGAACTTGGCGAACGGCGGGTGGCTCGTTCGCTGACGCGCACCCGCGACTGGCTGATCGTTCAGGCCCGGAAGGCTTTGACCGCCAGGACGGAGGGAATGGGGTGTTTGAGCGGCTCGGTCACCCGGTCGATGTTCAGTCCTGCGTCGATGAACGCGTTGATCAGGTCGGGCAGTGGTACGTGGCTCATTCCCACCCGGTCGCGGACTCCACCCTCGCGCCACCATGGGGAGCGCTTGTGCCACCCGCTCAGGCGGTATGTGGGGTGGATGATCATTGCCCCGTCCGGGCGCGGCTCGATGTGAGGGCCGTTGAAGCACGGGTGCACGCCGTAGAACAGCAGCATCCCACCTGGCAGCAGTACCCGTGCGGCTTCCTTCACCAGGCTGGCGAAGTCATCGATGTCGGTGGAGACCCACAGCGCGGTTACCGTGGCGAAGGTGCCTGGGGCGAACGGGAGCATCGTGGCGTCAGCTTGTAGGAGTGGAGCTTGGTCCCTGTTGCGGGCTCGGCGTAGCTGGTCGGCCGAGCGATCCAGGCCGATGACGGTGCGGCCGGTGGAGCGGATGGCCTGGAGGTACAGGCCTGTACCGCAACCGATGTCCAGGCATAGACCGTCCCCAGGTCCGAGAAGATCGACGATCCAGGAGATGTTGGTGCTGGCACTGGGCCCGATGTAGTCGTCGTACCATTCGGCCTGGCCGTCATATCGGGCGGTCATGATTCATTCATACACGGGGATCTGCCGCTTCGCGTGGCCTTGGGGTTCCTGCTGGCCCCGAACGCCCGTCTGAGGGTCTTGTCGCGTGTGACTCTTTTGCGCGATATCTCAGCGAGCCGACCGGCGGTGCACTCGGGGTAGGCGGTGGTCCGGGACTGAAATCAATGGCCTCGGAGAAGGTAGGGCGTCTGTGGTATTTCGCGGTCTGGAGCCGCCGCCGACCGGGACCGGCTCCAGGCCGCACGCCCGGACGGCGAGCGGGCGTAGGGATGGTGGCTGTCGGATTCCTCTTCCCGCACGGCCGAGTGACGATTTACAACGGTCTCGATGAGAACGGCATGGAGTTCGGAGACCCTGATCAGCGGTATGCGCGCCAGAGGCTCAGCGCGTAAGTGCTCGTGATCCACTGGCGAGGCTTATCGCCCCAGGAGATTGGAGCGGGTGACGGGAATCGCACCGGACCAGTAACAGGGTTCTCACCTGCGGGTTTGCTGTTCAGGCTGGTGGCGTCTACCGGGTTGAGCCGGGTTCTGTGGCGTTCTGCCTACTCCTGCCGGTCCGGTGTGCCCGCGTGGGCACACCGATGATCTCACTCAATGAGGAAGACGCGAGCCGTCAGGACGCCGGGGCCCTGCGGGCGGCGCTCGATCCGCCCCGCATGGGCACGGCATCGGACCGATCGCCGACCTCCATATCGGTTATATGCGGTACGGCGAGCGGCTCACCGGTGCGCGGCCGGTCTCTCCCCGGCCTGAGCTCAACCCGGGCGCGAAACGGTCTGACGGCGCGCGGCCTACGGGTGGGCGTCCAGGGCGATGTACTTCTCCTCGAGCAATCCGAGGATGCCGTCGAAGCCCCCCTCCCGTCCGAGTCCGCTCTGCTTCACGCCGCCGAAGGGCGCGGCCGGATCGCTCACGACTCCGCGGTTGATCGCGACCATGCCCGCCTCCAGTCGGCGGGCGACGGCCATCGCCTCGCGTTCCTCGCCGAACACGTAGGCCATCAGGCCGTGGACAGTGTCGTTCGCCATACGTACCGCCTCGTCGACGTCGTCGTACCGCACGACGGCCACGACCGGGCCGAAGATCTCCGTCGAGCTGATCCGCGAGCCGTGCCGTACACCGGTCAGCAGCGTGGCGTCGTAGAAGGCGCCGTGCTCGGCGGACTTCCCGCCGTGGACGAGCCTCGCCCCCTCCTCGACGGCGCCGTCCACGAGTTCGGCGACCTTGTCCCGCTCGGCGACGGAGACGAGCGCCCCGACCTGCCGTGAGCGGCCGAGACCGGGCCCGACGGACAGCGCGGCCAGTTCCGCGGTCATCCGCTCGACGAACTCGTCGTGCCGCGAACTGTGCACGTAGATACGGTTGGCGGCGGTGCACGCCGCGCCGCCGTTGCGCATCTTGGCCAGCAGCGCGCCTTCGACGGTGACGTCCATGTCGGCCCCGGGGAGCACGATGAGCGGCGCGTTCCCGCCGAGTTCCATCGAGGCGCTGACCACCGTGTCGGCGCAGGCGTGCAGCAGGTCGCGCCCGACCTCGGTCGAGCCGGTGAACGAGAGCTTCCGCACCTCCGGCCGGTTGATCATCTTGGCGACGAGGGGTCCGGTCGGCACCGGCGTCACCAGGTTCACCACACCGGCGGGGACGCCGACACGCCGCAGCACCTCGACCATGTACGCCGCCGTCAGCGGGGTCTCCCGGGCCGGCTTGAGGACCGTCGTGCATCCGGCCGCCAGCGCGGGGGCGAGTTTGCGCGTCGCCATTGCCGCGGGGAAGTTCCAGGGTGTGATCAGCAGGGCGACTCCGATCGGCTGCCGGTCGACGATGATGCGCTTGTCGTCGCTGTAGACGGCGACGTCGAACCCGGCGGCGGTGAGCCCCGCGACCTCGGCCACCTACGTCCGGCTGATTACTTGATCGCGAGCGCGTTCGGCGGCGAGCCCACCCCGCCGACGAGGTTCAGCGGCTTGCATGTGAGGAAGAACTCGTAGACTCCGTCGGCGGCGCAGTCGGCGGCGAGGTCGTCGAGCTTCCACAGCTCGCCCATCGCCATGCCGAGCAGCGCGATGAGCGGGCGGTGCAGCATTCCGCTGTGGTCCACGCCCCGCTCCGGAGGCCGGTCGTGCTCGGACCGGAAGTCGGACTCGAGCACGGGGTCGGCCTCGACGGCCGGGTTGTCGCCCGCGACGAGCGCGATCTGGCGGTCCCAGAGCCAGCGCAGGATCGACTCCCGCTGGGCCAGCCCCGGCGACTTGTTGCGCCGGTTGAACTCGACGCGTTCCTCGGTCGACTTGGCGACGTAGTTCTCGGCCCACCCGGTGCGCAGCAGTAGCAGGTCGCCGCCCTGCCAGGTGACGCCCTGCGCCGCGGCGATCGCGTCGAGGGCCACGTCGTCGAGCGCGATCGTCTGCTCGCAGTCGTACGGCCGGCCCTCCCGCTCGAAGAAGCGGGGCACGTCGAGCAGGACGCCTCGCCCCGCGATCCCCGACTGCGCCCAGTTGTGGATGCCGAGCGCCGTCGAGCCCTCGTTGTTCTCCTCAGCCGGAAGCCCGCCGTAGAAGCCGTGCCTGGGATGCCCGATGTGCCGCAGCGCGTCGAGCTGCGAGGTGGACTGCAGGTAGAAGGAGTCGAGCCAGTCGTCGCGGTGGAACTCGTTGTTGGCGAAGACGTGGTGCTCGGTCCGCCGCCTGGTCCCGGTCGGGTACGGCTCGAAGGCGTTGACCGGGTAGTCGAGGTTGAACCGGCGCCCGGTGCGGACCAGGCGGGCCGCCGCGGCCACGCGCTCGGGGGTCAGGAGGTTGACGGTGCCGAGCTGGTCGTCGCGTCCGAAGACGTCCCAGCTCGACCCGGCGACCTCGGCCTCGGCGAGCTCGTCATAGTTCGGCAATACGTTTCCTCTCTTGGCCGCCGCCCAGTTCGTCGCTGAGCATGGCGGCGGTGCTAAGGAGCTTGGTGAGGGCCGGCGATCCGGGCGAGAGGTCGGCCATCTGGTCGGCTCCGAGCACCGCCACGGTGGCGCAGATGCCGTACTCGTCGTACACGGGCGCCGCCGCGGCGAACAGGCCGTCGGGGTGGCTCGTGATGCTGTAGCCGTTTCGCCGGGCCATGTAGACCCCCGCCTCCAGCTCCGACCGCCTGGCGGCCGACATGCCCTCGGTGGCGCGTTCGAACGCCTGCTGGTCCTTGCAGGCGAGGAAGACGCGCAGTTGCGAGGAATTGTGGTCGAGTTGGGTGCCGGAGTGGACCGTCACGACGAGGGTGCGGCTGAGGTCCTCGTTGACGAGCGCCACGACCGGCCCCCGCGCGCCCCAGACGCCGAGCACCGACGTCATGCGCACGGTGGCGGTGAGCTCCGCCAGGTACGGCGGCGCGATCTCCACGACGCGCCGCCGCCCCAGGGCGTAGATCCCCAGCTGCACCATCAGGCCGCCCAGGACGAAGGTGCCCCTGCGGTGCCCACGCTCCAGAATGCCCGCAGTAACAAGCGAGGCGCAGTACCGGTACGCCGTCGTCCGGTTCAGCCCCAGCCGATCGGCGACGTCCGCCGCCGTGAGCTCGGTCGTATGCGGGCCGAAGAGCGCGCAGATCTGCCCGACCCGCTGGACCGCCTGGATGTCGGAGCCGGAGGCCTCGCCGCTCACGTCAATGTTCGTCATGGCTGAACTCTAGTTCACATGGAGAACTTGATAGTGGACGCGAGGTGAGCGTGTGAGACAACTCTCAGCTCACCAGCCAGTTGTTGAGCTTGGTCGTGACCTCGTCCCAGTGCTGGGAGTACCACTCGATGTCCTGGACCACGGTCTTGCCGGTGTTCGCCGGCCCGTAGACCTCCACGGCCTTGCCGTTGTCGGTCAGGTTCGGCTTGGCCTTGAGGTTGACCGGCACCGTCCCCAGCATCTCGGTGATCTTCGCGACCGGCCCGGGCTGCACCAGCGACCGCAGGAAGTCCTGCGCGGTCTCCTTGTTCTTCGAGCCGAGCGGCACGGCGAGCGCGTTGACCGACACCACGGTCGTGTCCCACACGATCTTGATGTTCTTCTTCTCGTTCAGCAGCGCGATCAGCCGCGAGTCGGACAGCAGGAACATGTCGACCTGGCCGGAGGCGGCCGCCTGCTGCAGCGCGCCCACGTTCGGCGCGAAGAGGGTGTCCTTGCGGATGGTGGCCCACTTGTTCAGGGCGCGGTCGACGTCGAGCGGGTAGAGCTTGTCGGGCGCGACGCCCTCGGCGAGGAGCGGGTACTCCAGGATGCCGTTCTGCAGGTTGGTGATGACGCCGCGCTTGCCGGGGAACTTCGCCGTGTCGAAGAAGTCCGCGAGCGTCTTCGGCGCCGTCGCCGGGTCCGGGAACTTGTCGGCGTTGTAGGCGAACGGGCTGGCGTTCCCGAAGTTGCCGACGTAGCACTCGCCGATCGCGTTGGGGACGAAGTCCTTGGAGTTCAGGTCGCCGAGGTTCAGCTTCTCGAACAGCTTCCCGCAGTGCTGCGTCGCCGCGGCGGGCGCCACCGAGACGACGTCCCACTGGACGACGCCGGAGGTGACCTGCGCCTTCACCTGGGCGACGTCGGCCGGCGAGGAGTTGACGAAGGTGACGTTGGGGTGCGCCGCGGTGTAGGGCTCCTGGAACGCCTTGATCTGCGCGTCCTGGCCCGATCCGCCGTAGGAGACGTAGGCGAGCCGCACCTGCCCGCCGGCCGCGTCCGAGCCCGCGTCGCCACTGCCGCCGCCACCGCCGCCGCAGGCGGCGAGCAGCAGCATGGCCGCGGTGAGACCGGCGCCCGCGAGGACGGTTCCTGATCGAAATTTCATGGTCTTACCTCTCAGAAGGAGTCTGCCGCAAAATTGTTCGCTATGCGAGCAATGTATCCCGAGATGCGCACACGGTACCCGAGTTGCGTCCGACAGGTACAGAGTCCGCATCGAGATCGTTTATGTTTGTGCGAGAAATGCAATGTGAGTTCACGATGCGGCCTTGCCGGCCGTCAGAGGGCATGCGAAAGAAACGCACCGCGAAACCGACGGCGGCCGCGTTTCCCGGCGCTTCAGGCGTGTGGAATGACGGAAAACCCCGGCGGTCAGGCCGCGACGATCCGCTGCGCCCCCGGCCGCCACCAGGCCACGATCTCGTCGCCGATGGCGTAGTCGCCGCGCAGCGGGCTGACCCGGGTACGGCCCGGCAGCCCCCGCCGGCCCATCGCGAGCAGCAGCGTCCGGTACGAGCCCATGTACTCCACGTCCCGGACGACCGCCCGCACGGCGTTGGCCCCGGGCGGCACCTCGTCCCGGCGGGCCGCGACCTCGACGTCCTCGGGCCGCACCACGATCGCGCTGCCCGCGCGCACGCCGGGATGCGCGGCGACGGTGGCGGGATCGACGCCCCAGCTCTCGCCGTCCCAGACGATGCTCCTGTCGAGAGCCGCCTGCCCGAGCTCGAAGACGTTCGAGTCGCCCAGGAACCGCGCCGTGAAGAGGGTCTCCGGCTCGGCGTACAGCTGCTGGGGCGTGCCGATCTGCTCGATGCGCCCGTTGTTGAACAGCGCGATGCGGTCGGAGAGGTTCATCGCCTCCTCCTGGTCGTGCGTCACGAAGACGAACGTGGACCCGACCTCGCGGTGGATGCGCCGGATCTCCGCCTGCAGCGCCGAGCGCAGGTTGCGGTCGAGCGCGCCGAGCGGCTCGTCCAGCAGCAGCGCCCTGGGCTCGAACACGATCGCCCGCGCCAGCGCGACCCGCTGCTGCTGCCCGCCCGACAGCTGCGAGGGGTGGTTGTCGTCGCGCCCGGTGAGCTGCACGAGCTCCAGCACCTCGGCGACCTTCCGGGCGATCTCCCGCTTGGGGACCTTGCGCTCCCGCAGCGGATACGCGACGTTCTGCGCCACCGTCAGGTGCGGGAACAACGCGTAGTTCTGGAACAGCATGCCCAGGTTGCGCCGGTGCGGCGGCACGTCGCTCACGTCGGTCCCGTTGAGCGCGATCGTGCCGGCGGTGAGCGTCTCGAACCCGGCGATGAGGTTCAGGGTGGTCGTCTTCCCCGAGCCGCTCGGCCCGAGGAACGTCATGAACTCGCCGGGCCGGATCGTCAGCGAGATGTCGTCCACCGCCGGGGCCGCGAGCCCGAAGTCCTTGGTGACGCGGTCCAGGCGGATCTCGGTGCCGCTCGGAGTCCCGGGCGACGATCCGGTGGCCTTCACCGTCGTCGAAGGTGTCGTCGTCATGGTTCTCCTATCGGCGGCGAGCCCTGCCGCGGAGCAGCTGGGGCAGTAGGAAGATGATGGTCACGGCCACGACCATCAGGCTCGACGCCGCCGAGATCGTCGGGTCGATCTCGACGGTCACGCTGTTGTACATCTGCACGGGCATGGTCTGGAACACCGGCGACCGCAGGAACAGCGCGAGCACGACCTCGTCGAACGAGACGATGAACGCGAAGATCGCGCCGGTCAGGATGCCCCGGCTGATCAGCGGCATCGTCACTCGGACGAACGCGCGCGACGGCGAGGAGCCGAGCGACGAGGCGGCCCGCAGCAGCTGCGGGTCGAAGCCGCCGAGCGCGCCGGTGACGGACACCACCACGTACGGCACGGCGATCGCCGTGTGCGCCAGCACGTACCCGAGCACCGTGCCGGTGAGCTGCCAGCCGAGGAAGGCGATGTACACCGCGACCGCGACGACGATCGCCGGGGCGACGATCGGCACCATCAGCAGCGTCCGGACGAACCGTGCCACCCTCCCCTGCATCCGCGACAGCGCCACCGCGGCGGCGGTCCCCACCGTCGTGGCCAGCACCGCCGTGAGCGTCGCGACCAGGAACGAGTTGCTCAGGGAGTCCAGCCAGATCGGGTTGGTGAAGAAGTTCTCGTACAGCCGCCAGGTGAAGCCCCGCGGCGGGAACTCGAACGTCGCCGCGTCGCTGAAGCTCATCGGGATGACGAACAGCGTCGGCAGGATGAAGAAGATGACGACGACCCCGCCGAACGCCTTGAGCCACCACGGGATCGGATCGACCTTCGTGTACCGCCGGCGTCCGATAGCCGGGCCACTGGCCGTCGCCGGGCTGCTGGTCATCGCTGGGCTGCTGGTCATCGACGGCCTTCCGTTCGACCGGCCGCGACCACACCGATCGCGGACATGGTGCCACCCATCCGGTTCGCCCACGCCACGAGCACGAGCGTGACGACGAGAACGAGCATGCCGAGCGCCCCCGCGGCGGCGAAGTCGAGCAGCAGGGTGGTGCGCTGCGCGAGCAACTGGGCGACGAGCGACTCCTGCGGCGACCCGAGCAGCGCCGGGGTCACGTAGAACCCGAGGCTGAGCGTGAACACCAGGATCACCCCGGCCATCACCCCGCCCCGGGACAGCGGCCAGTACACCTTCCAGAACGCCGCGGTCGGGGAGGAGCCGAGCCCCCGCGCGGCGAGCAGCAGCCTGCGGTCGATGGCGCCCAGGGTGCTGAACAGCGGCAGCACCATGAACGGCAGCATCACCTGGGTCATCGCGATCGTCACGCCGACGGTGGTGCCGTAGAAGACGACGTCGTCGGCCCCGAAGAACTCGAACAGGCTCTGCACCGGCCCGCCGTCCTGCAGGATGATGATCCACGCGAAGTTCCGCGCCATCACCGACGTCCAGAAGGGGATCAGCACGATCACCAGGAGGATGCCGCGCGCGCGTGGGCTCACCCGGGTCATCAGGTACGCGTACGGGTACCCGATCAGCAGGGCGGCGGCCGTCACCGTGGCGGCGGTCACCGCCGTGCGCCAGAGCACGGTCAGGGTCACGCCGTCGGTGAAGAGGTTGCTGTAGTTGCTCAGCGTCCACCCGGGGGTCGAGACGCTGCGGATCAAAGTGTCGGCCAGCGGCACCAGCAGGATCCCCGCCAGCAGGGCGAGCGCCGGTACCAGCAGGGGCCAACTCGGCCATCTGATCTTGTTCGAGGACATCCTCGTCCCCCTCCAGCTTGTACGGCTCAGGCGGTCAGTAAAGCAAGCCGTTGTTCATATAACAATTACTGTGTCCGTATCGTGAACATTCAACGGCTAGGCGCTGTACCCGCCGTCCACCGGCAGGACGACGCCGCTGATCTGGCTCGCGCGGTCGCTGAGCAGCCACGCCGCCGCGTTCGCCACCTCGATCGTCGTGCCGGCCTTCCGCAGCGGGACTGCGGCGACCCGGCGCTCCACGGCCGCCGGGTCGTCCTGCCGCCACTTGACGAACATCGGCGTCTCGGTGGGGCCGGGGGCGATCACGTTGACCCGGATGCCGAACGGCCCGTTGTCGTGCGCCGCCGTACGGGTGAAGCCGATCACCGCGTGCTTGGTCGCCTGGTACGCGCCGAGGCCCGTGTTGCCGCGGAACCCGCCCACGCTGCTGGTGTTGACGATCGACCCGCCCTTGTCACGCATGGCGCGGATCTCCTCGCGCAGGCACAGCCACACGCCCTTGACGTTCACCGCCATGATCCGGTCGAAGTCCTCCTCGGACACCTCGTCGAGCCGGCCGAGCTGGTTGATGCCCGCGTTGTTGAACGCGCCGTCGAGCCGGCCGTACCGGGCGAGGGTGTCGTCGACGAACCGCGCGACGTCGGCCCCGACGCTGACGTCCCCCACGGTGTAGGCGACGTCGTGACCCGCGGCGGTGAGCTCCTCGGTGAGCGCGGCGAGGGTGTCCCGCGACCGCGCGGCGACCATGACGGAGGCGCCCTCCTCGGCGAAGACCCGTACGGAGTCGGCCCCGATGCCGGTGCTCCCACCGACCGCGAGGACGACCTTCCCGGCGAGCAGCCCGGTTCCGGGCGCGGGGCGCGCTCCTGGGTTGTCGGACAAGATCTCTCCCTCTCAGTTTTGCAATTGGGGTAAATAGTGCATAACGCCGATCCGGCGCTGACCCCGGGGTGGCGGGAAGTGTCCGTCGAGCGGGGTGGTCGTCGGCGCCGGACCGGCGGACGCGCGGCTCAGCCCTCCTGGCCGGCCGCCCGTCCCTCGCGCACGGCGGCCGCGGCGGCCGACCCGAGCAAGCCGGCGTCGTTGCCGAGCATCGTGAAGGAGTACCCCGCGTCGATCGCGGCCCGCACCGACCGCCCGGTCGCCGCCCCGGCGTTGCCGATCGGCTTGCCGGCGGCGGTGCACGCCTTGATCGTCTGGCTGATCAGCTCGACCACCCGCGGGTCGTCCTCCGTCGTCTCCTCGGAGGTGGACAGGTCGGCGGCCCCGACGAGCAGCGCGTCCACCCCAGGCACGGCGGCGATCGCGCCCGCCGACCGGGCCGCCTCGGCGCTCTCGATCTGCGCGATGAACACCGCCTCCTCCTGGCCGTAGCGCAGGTACTCGGCGCGGTCCATCGCGCCCCAGGCCCCGGCGCGGCTCGTCGAGCCGACGCCCCTGGCGCCCAGCGGCGGGAAGCGGATCGCCCGCACTCCCGCCTCCGCCTGGCCGACCGTGTCCACGTGCGGCAGCATGATCCCTTCGGCCCCGGCGTCGAGGACGCGCTGGGCGATGCCGCCGTCCAGGTTGGGGATCCGGACGATCGGCGCCATTCCCAGGTGGTTGGCGGTGCCGATGAGCCGATACGCCGTCTCCAGGTTCATCGCCGAGTGCTCCAGGTCGATGACCACGAAGTCGAACCCGGCCAGCGCGAGCAGTTCGACGCTCTCCATCACCGGCAGCTTGACCCACGTGCCGAGGGCGGGCCCGCCGGCCCGGGCCAGCGCGGCCCGGAACCGGCTGGTGCGCGCCGTGCTCATGGCGCCGGGTACTCGTCCGCGTTGAGGATCCACCCGGGACGGGCGGAGAAGTCCTTGCGCGGCGGCGAGAAGATGTCGATCAGCTGCTGGTACGGGCCCACGCCCTGCGTGGTGTGGATCGCCGGCGGCGGGATGACGGTCAGCGACGGCGTGCCGACGCGGCCGTGATCCTCGGGCCGCCATTGGGTCGAGTCCGGCCCCCAGGGGTACTGCATGTGGTGGACGAACTCCCCCTTCACCCCCAGCGAGAGCTGTTCGAAGTCGTCGTGGGAGTGTGGGGAGAGCTTGAGCGGGTCCCTGGGGGTGGGCTCTTCCGCGAGGAAGTTCACCATCAGATTGGTGGTACGGAAGATCCGGCCGAACCGCCCCTCGGTGATCGGCGTCTCCGCGAGCCGGTAGACGCGCAGCCGGAAGCCGTCCACCGGGTCCGGCCACGGCACCAGCGGGGCGCAGCGGGGGTCCGGCTCGGCGTAGGCGGCGGCGTTGAAGGCCGCGTCGCGCAGGTCCTCGGCGACGGAGGAGAACACCCGGATGATGGGCCCGTCGGTCAGCGCCTCGATGACGCTGTCCCCCGGCGGCACCACCACGAACGCCTCCTCGGCCACCTCCCGCGTCTCGTCCCCGGCGATGACCCGGATCGAGGCGCTGTCGGAGTACAGCAGGACGGCGTACTCGTCGGGCTGTCCCGCACGCGTGAAACGATCGCCGGCGACGGCGTCGGTCCACGCCAGCACGACGTTCTGCCCGCGGGCCAGCCAGGTCCGGCTCCCGCCCGGGCCGGTCTCGGCGGGCGCGAACTCGGAGAACTCCAGATACTGGGCCGCCCGGATGGGGGTGGACGGATCGACGGCCGTCTGCGCGGCCGGGGCGTTCGCCAACTGGGACCGGAGGTCGTCCTTGGCGTACATCGTCATGTGGTTGCCTCTCGCAGCCGTTACAGCGTGATGTTCTTCGCGCCCTTGAGTGCCAGCATCCGGCGGGCGTCGGCGGGCGTCGCGATCTGTTTGCCCAGGTCGGTGAGCACGTCCCGGACCTTCCGCACCTGCTGCGCGTTGCTCGTCGCCTTCTCGCCCTTGCCGATGTAGAGGTTGTCCTCCAGGCCGACGCGTACGTGACCGCCCAGCCAGGCGCTGTGCGCGCAGAACTGCATCTGGTTGCGCCCGGCGGCGAAGGCGGAGAAGTGGTAGTCGCCGCCGAAGAGCTTGTCGGCGATGGCGACCATGTGCGTGAGGTTGGCGTGGTCGGCCCCGATGCCGCCGAGGATCCCGAAGACCCCCTGGATGAGGAACGGCGGCTTGGCGAGCCCCCGCTCGGCGAAGTGGGCGAGCGTGTAGAGGTGCCCGATGTCGTAGCACTCGTACTCGAACCTGGTGCCGCCCCGTTCGCCCAGCTCCCGCAGCGCGTACTCGATCTGTGCGAAGGAGTTGATGAACGGGTGCCCGTAGGTGTTCTCCACGTAGGGCTTCTCCCACTCGTACTTCCAGTGGGTGATCCGGTCCGCGATGCCGGAGAAGACGAAGTTCATCGACCCCATGTTGAGCGAGGCGAGCTCGGGGCTGAACCGGGTCGCCGCCGCGAGCCGCTCCTCGATCGTCATCGACGACGCCCCGCCGGTCGAGATGTTGATCACCGCGTCGCTGCCTTCGACGATCGGCGGGATGATCTTCTCGAAGACGCTCGGCTCGAACGCCGGCCGGCCGTCCTCGGCATGCCGCGCGTGCAGGTGGATGATCGCCGCTCCCGCCTCCGCAGCGGCGAGGGACTCCTCGACGATCTGCTCCGGCGTGATCGGCAGGTGGTCGCTCTGCGACGGCACGTGAACCGATCCCGTCACCGCCGTACTGATGATCACACGGTCGGTGTCGATCACGCCGGTTCCTCCTCCAGCCCCAGCAGGAACGCGGGATTGGCCGCGATCATCCGGCGGACGTCCTTCTCCGGCACGCCGTGGTCGAGCAGCGCCCCCACGAGGTAGATGTAGCCGTCGACGGGCAGCGGGTTGCCCTTCTGCCCCAGGTCGGAGGAGATGACGGTCCGCTCGGGGCCGACCCGGTCGATCCAGTTCACGAGCTGCTCGATGGGCCAGCCGATGGCGGTCACCTCGGGGTGGTACATGGCGATCTCGTGCTCGATGTAGGCGCCGTAGCGCATCAGCTCCTCGATGTCGTCCTCGGACGCGCCGATGATGAAGTCGGGGTGCTGGACGAGCAGGCGCCGCACGCCCTTGCTCTGGGCGACCTTGAACAGGGCCTTCATCGAGTCGACGTCCAGATGCCCGCCGGTGAGCAGCGTGTCGGTCTCGGCGACGATGTCGACGACCGCGGCGGTGTCCGCCGACACCTTCCCGGACTCGTCGAAGATCGACACCTCCGATTCGAGCAGGTCGATGGCGGCGGCGGGGAACTCGCCGCCGTGGTGGTGGTGATCGATGTGCTGACGGGCGCACGTCGTCGGCGCCCAGACGCACCGCCCGCCCATCCGCAGGCTCATCGCCACGGCCGACCGGTTCATGCCGCCGACCTCGCTGTTGAGCGCGACCCCTCCATACACCGGTGTGGGCGCGTCCGCGAGCCAGGTGCTCATGGCGAGCAGGTCCATGACCGTGTTGTGGTGGTGCGACTTGACGAGGATCGCGCGCATCCCGATGCGCGCCCCGTCGTAGGAGGCCTCGACGTGGTTCAGCCGTCGCGGGAAGGGGCTGGGCCCCGAGTGGCAGTGCAGGTCCACGGCACCGTTCAGGACCTTCAGTACGGCGGGCGAGACGGGCTTGGGGTCCTCGGCTGCAAGCAACATGATCTCCATAAGTGCGGACTACGAACTGGCTGTTCATATTACGGAACACAACTGTCCATGTCTACGTTGTGTGAGACGCCGATCGACCAGCGCCCACCGCACCGGCGGCCCGCACATCGTCGCTGGTCAGCCCGCCTTGCCGAGCGCCGCGCAGTCGCCGTTATCTGCGCAAGGACTGACAGCCCGCACGCCAAACAGGCTCCTGGCGCACCTTGCGGCCCGCACCGGGACTCGCTTTTCACGATCCGGACCGATGCACTGCATCGCGAACTTACGACGGATTGGCTGGGCATGACAGGCCTCCCGCGAGCGGAGGGATACTGTCGTAGGCGCCGCGGCCTGGGGAACCCGCTGCGAGGGGCTCGGCGATGTTGAGTGCCGGCGTTGCCAGGCCAGAAAAGGCGAGCAGGATGCGGGCTGGCCTCAGCTCCGGGGGCTGGACGCCGCGGAGTTGCATGTGACGTATGCCGACCAGGAGGCCGATGACCGACAGGTCGACGCTTGGCCCTACGAGGGGAGCCAGCCACGGTGCCCAGTCGCAGGCCGAGAGCCCAGCAGTTGCCGAAGAACAGTGAAGGTGAGCCTGGCAATGGCCACCATGGTCGTGGTGACGGTACGGTGGGCGAAGCCCGCGGTTGTTACCGGCTGCCCTTCTGGCAGCGGATCCTGTTCCGGCCCAGGGCCAGCCGTGTCCGCTTCACCTTCATAAGCGGAGGGCTCGCGCGCGGGGCGCTCTCCACGCTGGGGAGTACCTGCTTTCTCGTCGTTCGTCGGTTTTCTGGGTAGCGCGCTCGCCGCCGCACCGTCGGCTATGGCCGACCCCTTCGTATCGTCTGAGATGAATGTCACCAGGTCTCCGGGCTGTCAGGCGACGGCCCGCAGGGAACCCGTGAGTGCACGGTCGATGGCGTCGATGAGGTCCTGGTCGACGTAGGGGAGCAGGTGGCCGTACCGGTCGATGGTGGTGGTGATCGACTTGTGGCCCATGCGTCGCTGGATCGCGGCGAGCGGGATGCCTTCGGAGATCAACCAGGCGACGTGCGTGTGTCGTAGGTCGTGGATCCGGGGGCGCTTGGTCAGGCCGCGGCTACACGCGTCGTCGATCGCGGGAATCCAGCGGCGGTCATAGAAGGAGGAGTGACGCCACCACGAACCCGTGGGGGAGTTGAAGACGAACTCCTTAGGCCCCTTACCCGCGATGTTCGGCAGAACCGCGTCCATGACCTCGGAGGACAGGGCGACGGTCCGGCGGGACTGCTTGGTCTTTGGTGGGCCGACCTTGAAGGTGTTGTCCGCCTGCCGCTTCCACGCCCGCCGTACGCGCAGGGTCGGCACGGGCTTGCCGAACGGGTCGATGTCGCGCACCTGTAGCGCGGCCAACTCGGCGTAGCGCAGGCCGGTGCCGACGAAAACGGTGAGCATGTCCCGCACATCCGGCTTGGCGCACGCGCGGATCAGGGCGAACTCCTGCTCGGTGAGGAAGACCATCTCGTCGCCGCCCTCGCCGCCCTCGCCGTCATCCAGACGGGGCAGGCGGGTGCGCGCTGCTGGGTTGGAGGTACGCAGCGGGGGATCGGCCTCGACGGCGTCTTGGAGGATGGCGAACAGGATCCCGTGCAGGTTCTGGATGGTCTTTGGCGCCAGCGGGCGGCGCAGCCACTGCTTGGCATTGACGGGGTCGGCGACGCCGTGCTGGAGGGTGTTGACCCAGGTTCGCACGAGGGTGCGATCGATCGCGTTCCCGTCGCGGATGTCCAGGTCGCCGAAGGTCGGCAGGATGTGGTTGCGCAGATCGCGCTCGTAGTCGTGGCGGGTCCGCTCCTCGATGCCCGACAAGCTGGCTACGAAGGTCATCGCGTAGTCGCGGAACGGGATCGGCTCGACCTCGGGCTCGTCGGCTGCCGGCTCCGGAACTGCGGGGGGGCCAGCCGTACCCGCGGATCCATCCCTCGGGCCAGAGGTGGCCCGCGGCTTCCACCGCGAGTTTGAAGGTGACGGCCTGTGCATTCTGTTCGAAGGTCTCCGACTGGCAGGCGCCGTCACTGATCCCGCCGAGCCTCCAGCGGGCTCGGCAGCTGATCTTCTTTCCCTTGCCGGGACGCTTCTCGATACTCGCCACCAGGCAAGTGTCAGCAGGCCGTCAGTGATCCCAAAGGGAATCGCGGGAAGACGGATGTGCCCAAGATGTGCCCAGACGATCACAGCGATCAGAATGGGATCAAGGGATACCCAGGTCAAGGGCTATGTGATAGTGGAGCGGGTGACGGGAATCGAACCCGCGCTGTCAGCTTGGGAATTGCATGGATCGCGGCCTGTACTGGCGCTGACCTGGGCGCGGAGCCGGTCATGAGTGACCGTGGTTGCCCCCTCGTCACCCTGGGTCGCTAATGGCCCGTCGGTCACCCGCAGGGCCCCCATGCGTACCTCGCTAAATCTCAAGGAAGATGTTCGGATGGGAGAACTGCGTACATCGCTCCGATTGATCGGCTACTGGTGGAGCCCGGACGATCCGGGCTGGCCCAAGGCGCACGAGTGAATCGATGTCGACTGGGGTTCCACAGAACGGGAACTGGTCGCCGCCTACCTCGCGGGCGGCATGCGTGCTCCCTACGCAGCCGGAGGACCCTCTGAGTGCCGGATCTGTGGGTGTGCGAACGGCAACCTAGAGCTGACAGATGGGACGTACCTGTGGCCTGAGGGCCTGAGCCATTACGTCCGGGACCACTCGGTGCGGCTCCCTAAGGAGGTCATCGGGCACGCTCTGAAGTGGATGCATACCGAGAGCTGGGTTGAGGACTCGTCTTGGTGGAGGGAGCAGAAACCTCAACGCGGTAGTCCTCGCAGGAACCGAAGCCGCCGCCCTGTATGCGTGGTCGACTCGCCAGGCAGGCGGTCGGGGTCTTCCTGCGCGGACGTGCGCGTCTCGCATCGCTGATCACCCCGGCTGCCTCGACCCACCGCGGAGCGGCAGCGGGCCGGGGACGGAGGGGCAAGCCCGTCTTCGCGTGTACGCCAGCCAGTCGCCGTTCCTCGGCAATCGGACGTCAAGGGTCACAGACGGGCTTGAGCCGTAGGAGCCGGTCTGCTGGGCTTGCCTGGGTCGTGGTGGGCGGGATGATCAGGCTTCCACCTCAGCCAGCTACGGCCTCGGCAGAGGCGTGGACGATCATCCCGGAGCCGAGGCCCCCGCCGGAGGCAATATTGAGCTTGTCGCTCCCAGACGAGGGGCGAACAGAGTTTCGAGAGGACGCTATGTCGGTTGAGGCGGCTGCGGATTCTTACAAATGGATAACCCATGAAGGCTACGCCGGGCTGCGGGTTTCCGGGTTGTCGGTGATTTTCGTGCGCGATCGGGACCACTCATCGTTGCTAGGAGCGCTGGGCCTGCCTATTCCAGTGGATGAGGCAAGCATGCTCACACCGGGAGGGCCCTTCATCGCGTCCGTCTACGCTCACCCGGCAGGCGCCACCGTGGTCGAACGTGGCGGTTACGTGGGCGCGCTCCGCCCTGTCATGGAGGACCTGTCCACCGGCGCGGTGGCCGCCAGCGTCTCACGGACGTTCGAGACCGACATCTATTTCGCCTACGCGGAAGACGGTGAGGTGATCTCCGCTCTCAACATCGACGATCCGGCAGTCAGGCGCGGGCGCTCGCCCGACGCCATCGCAGCCCACATTGCAGATCTCGGCTTCCCAACTTTCGATGACGACCTTGAAGAAGACGAGGACGAGGGCGAAGAAGAAGACATTTACGCCGCGGTACCCGGCAAACGGCAACTGGCGCTATGCTGCGCGTTGGCTCTGGCCACCCGGCTGACAGGGCTTCGGCTGACGGAGGACCAGTTGGCGGTGCCACTGCCCCGATACCCGACCTCGTCGCTCTACTCCGCAGGCGGAGTCGCGACTCCGATCGTATGAATGCGTCACAGCCCTTTGTGTCCGTGGGCCCGTTTATCCTCCGGGCTCGGGCCTTGCTCGTTCACTGAATCAAAGATGACAGCGGTTACGGCTGGTGGCACAGACTGGGTGGCCCTCCCTGCTCGCTGAGCGGCGCTGCGCTGTGGCCGCTGGCTTGTGCGGGATACGGCGTGGCAGGCGTACGGCGGGCGGCCCGAGCCGCCGCCGGCCGGGACCGGCCCCCAGATGTCAGGCTGCGATCTCAGATGTCTTCTTGGGTTCGCCTCCCGCGCGATGCGACCACGCGGTTGCTTCGTCGTATTTTGTGCCCGTCTTCAGGCACCCGTGGAGGATTCCCACCAGCCGGTTGGCGAGTTGGCGGAGAGCCGCATGATGGCCTACCTCGCGTGCTCGCAGCTCGTCGTAGTAGGCGCGGGCGCCGGGTGAGGCGCTCAATGCGGCGAATGCCTGAGCGCCCAGGGCGTCGATGAGCCGGTCGTTGTGCACGAATCGTGCCAGCACAACCTTCTTCTTGCCGGAGGCCCTGGTGATCGGGCTGGTGCCGGCATAGTTCCTGCGGGATTTGGCGTTGTCGTAGCGGTTGGGGTCGTCGCCGAACTCACCCAGCACCCGGGCACCGAGTAGATGTCCCAGGCCGGGTTGGCTGAGGTAGATCTCAGCGTCCGGGTGCCGGCCGAAATGCGCTTCGACCTGGTCTTCCATGGTCTTGATTTGCTCGTTCAAGGTGACCAGGATCGCTGCTTGGGCACGCACCGAGGCGGCGTAGGCGGCAGTGACGACCTCGGGCTGGCCCAGGTGATCAGCCCGCAGGGCCACCTGAATCGCCGAGGCCTTGTCGGCCACGTTACGGCGCCGGGCTCGCCTAAGTGCCGCGCTGATCTGCTCAAGGGTCAGTTCGGCCGCCGACGCCGGATCCGGTGCAATCGCCAGCAACGCCAAGGTGTCAGCCCTGGTCAGGTCATCGAAGGCGGCCAGAGCCGCAGGGAAGTACTCACGCAACGCATGGCGGAGCCGCTGCACGTGACGGGTGCGCTCCCAGACCAGCGTCTTATGCGCCCGGGCCACTACCTTGATCGCCTCACCCTGAGGCGTATCACCGGCGATCACCCGATGCTGATACCGATCGGTTCGCACCATGTCGGCCAGCGTGCGCGCGTCCGCGGCGTCGCTCTTGGCCCCCGAGACGCTGTGCCGCTCGCGGTACCGTGCCACCGACAACGGATTCACCGCATACACCCGGTAGCCCGCCGCGATCAACGCCTGCACCCACGGACCTCGATCGGTCTCAATGCCGATCACCACCTGATCCGCCTCGACGCCCTCGGCCACATGCCGGCCGATCAACTCATGCAGTTTCGCGATCCCGGCGACGCCTTCCTCCAGCCGCGCTTTGCCCAGCCGTCGTCCCGTCTCGTCATGCAGCTCGACATCATGGTGCTCCTCAGCCCAGTCATCCCCGACGAACAGCACCTCAGTTCCTCCCAGTCAGTGACGGCACCCTGGTCCAGCAGCTCGCGGGAGAATGTCCGCAACCTAATGATCTAGTGCTCACGGCCGACTGCCCGGCACGACATCCCATCAGCGATCAACTCTCCCGACCACCGACAGGGGCACGATCTGGGGGTAGAACTCCCCGCAAGGGTCCCGGCCGCACGAGTGCTCACCTGTCGACGGCTACCGTTACCGAGTCTGCCCGAAGCTCAAAGCTGACCCGGTAGCTCTCATTAGGCCGCACGCCCGGACGCCGAGCGGGCGACGGCCCGCGAGGCGGCGCGCAGCGCCGCCGCCTTGACCTGGAGGCCGGGACCGTGCGCGTTCGGGCGGCTTTCGTCGAGCGCTCCACGGGGGAGCTGGTTCTCGGCCCGCCCAAGTCCAAGGCGGGCCGGCGGGTGGTCGGCATCCCCGAGGGGATCATTCCGGCCCTGCGTGAGCACCTGGCGACCTACGTCCAGGACGAGCCGGGCGCGCTCGTCTTTCCCGGTGCCAAGGGCGGGCCGCTGCGGCGTAGCGGCTTCAACACCCGTACGCGCTGGGTCGATGTCGTCAAGGACATGGGCATGCCGGGCCTGCACTTCCACGACCTTCGGCATACGGGCAACATGCTCGCAGCCGAGTCGGGCGCGGGGCTCAAGGACCTCATGGCCCGGATGGGTCACGACAACGTCCGGGCGGCCATGATCTATCAGCACGCCGTACGCGGCGCGGACAAGGTGATCACCGATGCGATCAACAAGCAGCTCCAGGCGCGGGACGTGACCGACGAGATGCCCGCAGGTTGATCCACGGAGCTAATGGCCCGCTAATGGCCTGCGAAGATCAAAGAGCCGCAGAAAGAATCAAGGCCCGGGTCGGGATTCTCTTCCTGACCTGGGCCTTCGCTCGTGGAGCGGGTGACGGGAATCGAACCCGCGCTGTCAGCTTGGGAAGTCTTTCAGGATTATGCGCTCTGAGCTGGGAGTACGTTGACCTGGGCCTACGGCGGTCGAGTCACCGTGAGTCCCCGCAGCTCCCCACTGATCGCCAATCGAACGGGCACGCCACGGGCACGCCATCATGTTCCTGCCGCTAGCGAGATCGCCAGCGTAGACTCGGAGTATGAGCGCCGGGCATGCGCATGAGGAGCTTCATCACCTGGTCGACCGGCTGTCGCCGGACCAGGCGGGTCGGCTGCTGCGGTTGGTCAAGACAGACCCGGAACTCGCTGAGGCCGCGAACGAAGATTTGTCGGAACCGGTACGGCGTCGCCGACTGTCGATCGCGGGAATCGGCGCATCCGGAGAGGGCGATCTGTCAGAACGGGTCGAAGATCTGCTGGCGGAGCGATTCAATCGGTCGGTGTGACCGCTACGCTCCTGGACACAGGGCCGCTGATCGCCGTTGTCGATCGCGATGACAAGCACCATGCCTTATGTGTGCGACTCCTTGAGCAGTTGGAAGGGCCGTTGCTTCTTCCTTCGACCATCCTGATCGAGGCTGGTTGGACGATCAACAGGCACATGGGACCGGCCGTACACGCGCAGTTCCTTGATCTCGTCACGGAAGAGTTCGAGCTGGTCGATCTGCTTGCCGCTGACGTACGACGTATGGCCGAACTCGTCCGGCTCTACAAGGATGCTCGCCTCGACCCTGCAGATGTGTCCGTGGTCGCAATCGCCGAGCGTCTGGGAATCACACAGATCGCGACGATCGACCGGCGCGACTTCGGCCTAATCCGGCCCCGGCATGTGGCCGCGTTCAGGCTGCTGCCGGAGGTGCTCGCTTAGATCTTGGAGCGGGTGACGGGAATCGAACCCGCGCTGTGAGCTTGGGAATAGGCTACTGATCTTGCCGTGCTGAGCTGGGAAAACGGGGTGCAGGTCAGGGCTGGCCGATGACCGTGAGTCCCCGTGATTCACCGCCGATCGCCGTCCGTTCTGGCACGCATCTGGCACGTGATCTAGCGCTGTGTCAGGCAGCGTATTTCCCTGGGGAGGTGTGGACCAAGATGGCTGGAAGGGAAGACAGCATGTCGTCGGTTTCGTCGTCGTGGCACCATATCGACGCCTGGCTGGCGGCGCATGCGCCGGTCACTCTGGCGATGCTCAATCCTCCGGCGACTGCGGAAGCGGTGGAGTCGGCTCAGCAGGTGCTGGGGATGCGTTTCCCCGACGAACTCACAGAGTCGTTGAAGTGTCACGACGGGGCGATCGATTGGATGAGCCTGTTTCCGGAACAGCAATCACCGCTCTCCGTAGCGGGCATTGCAAGGCAGTGGCAGATCCATATGGAGACGGCGTCAGACAGTGACGGCTTCGTCAGGCGGCCCTGGGACGATGAGCCCTGGTGGCATTCCCGGTGGATCCCCTGGGGGGAGACCGCTGACGGCGTCGTGCACATCATCGATCTCCGCCCCGGTCCTGACTGCGGCCGGCTCGGGTGGGCTGGCCACGATGGCTGCGACTTCTCTGATTCGTGTCCGAGCCTGGGCACGTATCTGCGCGAGGTGTCTCAAGCCCTATATCTCGGATGCGGCGTCCGCGGCATGTACCCCTACCTGACCTCGAACGGGCAACTGTGGTGGGACCTGGGTGAAGACTGCCGTTCGCTGGACGGCGAACCGCTTCTACCCGCGCCAGTGGGCCTAGGCTGATCGGCAGTGCTCTCAAAGAATGGAGCGGGTGACGGGAATCGAACCCGCGCTGTCAGCTTGGGAATTGCATGGATCACGGCCCGTAGGGGCGCTGACCTGGGCGTGGAGCCGGTCACGAGTGACCGTGGTTGCCCCCTCGTTCCCCTGGCTAATTGCACGCTAATTGCACGACGATCAGCCTGTGACCTGGCCCTTCCCGTGCGGCGCGCACGCCTCCGCCTCCTGATCACCCCGTCTGCCGTCGACCCGCCCGAAGGGGAAGCGGGCCAAGGCCACCGGGTCCAGGTGGAGCGCCCTACTGGACGAACGACCTGGACCCGGTGGCCTTGGTCTGCTCGGCTTGTCCCGGGTCGATGGCGGACGGGGCGATCAGGCCCTCTACCTCAGCTAGGTACGGCCGGCCACGATGAGCAGGCCCTTGGTGATCACCCCGGAGCCGGAGTGCCCCCGCCGGAGGCGGCTATTCACAGCGGCGCTTCCCATGACGAACCCCATTCGTCATCATCCTCTAACACGTTGTCGTCCATTCGATCGTGGACAATCTGGCTGACTCGCTCGTGGGTGATCTGCTCCCCGGCTTCCAAGGCAGCTAGAACGTCTGTAAACGCTCCAGCCAAAGACGAGCTCTCAGGGTCATCCCACGCAAGCCCGTACATTGCCGCGTAAAGAGCGGTGATCAGTAGGGCATTTGCACGGGTTGGGTTATCATCTTTGCTTCGCGTCCACCGACCCTCGCTGTCTTGCGAGAGACCCAGAACTGGTAGTAGCGCTTCAGCCTCGGAGATAGAACACCCTACAAACTTGGAGAACTCCTGAATGTTCCAGATCTCTCGGGTGTCTGCGAGGTCCTGGACATCGCCGATAGTACCGGCTCTCTTCTGAAGCCGTTCCTTGAGGCCGAGAATAGTGCGCTTTCCAGCCTTCCAGACGGAAGCTAAAGCGTGCAGGCCATCTGCTACCCCGCCGATCCGTGCGAGGACTTTTTCGGCAGCTAGAAGCGCTACGCCTATCTGAGTCCAGTCGAGATGGTCAAACGCGCCTGCAGGGCTCGATGGGAAGAGGTAGATCTTGTGAGGATCACCTTTGATGAGGTCCTTCTGGGCGGCTATCTCTAGCGTGCCCATAGGTACCGTGGTTACCCTCTGTCCCCACTGCACTTGCCCTTCCTCATTGAGAATGGGCGCAGTAATCAACCGAGCTTCCCGGCCCTCATCTGCGTTGTCTGCACGGAAGAATGCAACTTCATGCACAGCTTCGGAGACCGGCCGCAGGGCCCATTCGCTGACTGGACGCTCCTCGGACTCCCAGATGTGGGCTGTGACTCCCAGCGTCGCGGCAGCCTGATTCAGGACGTCTCCGAGGGTTGTTGCCGGGTCAACCTCGAAGCTGACGCGGGGGAGATCAAGCCACCTGGCGTCGCGGCTTCCCGCTTGTGTTGCAAGGTCCTGTGGGCACGACCAGGCTCCGAAAGGTGCGCCAGCCACAGCTACTTCGACTCGCATGGCAGGAGGCTAGAGGGGGGACTGCGTCTCGCGGGTGGGTATGCGGATTCGGATGCGAAATCGAGTCACGGAGGCGGTCCAAGCCGCCGGCGGCCGGGACCGGCCCCCAGGCCGCATGCCCGGCCGCCGAGCGGGCGCAGGGCCGCGAGGCGGCGCGGAGCGCCGCCCCTTGACTATTAAAAGAACAATTCGGCAGCAACGTGGAAGGGTCGAGTGTAGCGAACGCGATGGTTAGTAGCGGAGCAGTCGGAAAGAAAGCGCCGCTGTTCGTAGGCGAAGCGCTTTTTGAAGGCTCACTCGTACTGTAGGTAGAATCGCTCTACGGAATCCATAATCAAGTCGGCTGGATCCTCTCCTCGTTCTTTCATGTAGAGCATCTCTATTAGATGCTCTACGGTTATGAAAAGGATTACTTTGCCGTCCTCGCTATAGATTGTGTTCCGCTTGATGTGTGCTGCATCGTTTGGTTTTTTGTTGCTGACGATGAGCGCGAGGCGACCCATCGGCCGGTTGAGGTAGTTTCGCGTCTGGTTGACCTCTTCCTTTCCTATTTCCTCATCCTTGTAGTTCTTAAACTCAACAAGAACCATTCGAGCATTTAGCTCTTGCAGTAAGTGTCCCCAATGATTGGATGTATCTAAATTGCGATTGGGGAATACGGCGTCGCGTCTGTCGATTCCAGAATAGCTTCGCGCCTGCTCGATTGGCTCGGATAGTGGAGGGACGAAGAGAAACCGCAAAGTAGCGAGGGCGGCGTCTTCGAACTCTCGCCAGCCCTCTCTCCCCGCCGGGCACGCTTCCAGTCTTTTGCGTAAACTATCTGGCGTGACGGTCACGTCTGACTACTTTGCAGAGATGGGGGGAAAGTATTTTGATACGATATTCGGTCTGCCAACCAATAGGCGCCTTAATTCTGGCCCTTCTATGACCCTAATCCAGATGCCCATAGAAAGCGAGTATTCGTCTAAATACTCTCTGGTTGGAGATGTGAGCCGACCATTTGTTACGAGCAATCCGCGCGCGCGCTTCCCTACAACGTCCATCAGCAGCCGTTGCACGGTGTGGACGGTTGCTCGCCCTCCTCGTGCGTAGAGCTTTGCCTCCACCAGCCACCTTGTGGTCTCGGAGGCCCCGAAGGGATCAGTGCTGCTGTAGTCGGCCCTGAAGTCATACGACTCCACCCCATAAGAATCACCTCGAACCTTGAATCCATATGATTCGAGAAAGTCTCGTGTTAGCTCTTCAAATTTGCGGGGTGTAAGCGCTGAGAAGTCTATGACCTTGTATCCAGTTAGCAACCCTCTAATAGAGCGAATCCCTGCGGTGTAGTCGGTGCTAAGGTCGATAATTCGGCGCTCGTGGAGCGGGCTCGGTATGTCGCAAGTGACAAGGAGTGCTGGGATTAGATCTATCGAGCGGCGATCCAGCTCGGCAACAAAAGTATCAGTTACCGCGCTTGCATGTGTGGAGCCATCTAGCAGATTCGGCGACAGGAGTATCATTACAACGTCGCTCGGCTTTATGGATGTGGATAAATTCTCCAGCGAGGCAACACTGTCAAATGTTCGAACTAGGGGCGCTAGCTCTATGTTAAATCCATCAGCTTGTAAATGCCGTGAAAGGCGAACAGCGCTGTGTGTGTCTTCTTCGGCAAAGGCGATGAACGTTCGAAGATTTGAAGTAGTCACCGCTTTAGTCTAGTAGGTCGCTGCGGCGATTAACTAGGGCCTTGCGTGCAATCTGATAGCGCTCGTGGAACTCTTCGGCGACGGCTTCGCGGCGGTAGCGCTGGCGTAGGACGCGGTCCAGGTCTCCGGCTCGGTTCACGAGGTCGGTGAGGGACTTGCGTTCGATGTCGAAGGCCGCCATGCCCTGCTCGACGGCGGCGTCAAGGTCTCCGCGTCGGGCGTGGACGATGCCGAGGTCTATGTGAGCGTCGGCAACCCGCATCGGTGCATTCGAAGTGCCATCGGGGCGGGTGTGCATCTGGATCGTCTCAAGGGCGTGTTCCTCGGCCCGGTCGTTGTCCTCCAGCCAGGTGTACGCCGTGGCCGCGTAGAACACCCACTTGGCGTGGTCGAACACGAAGTGGTGATCCGGGTTCTCGGGGAGCGGCAGCTTGGCGAGGATGTCGGCCCCGCGCGACAGCGCCTTGTCGGCTTCGCGGCGGTCGCCGATGCGGGCCAAGCCGCGGGCTTCTTGCAAGGTGAGCTGTACCTGCGCGCTGGATTGGCCGGCGAGGGCCTGGCCCTGGCGGGCGGCCGTGACAACGTCCTCGTATCGACCTTCGACCAGGGCGAACCATGCGGACATCTCGTGTGCCCAGCCCATGAGTTCGCCGTGCCCGACCTGGCGGCCCATCTCGTAGGCGGCCTGGCGGGCCGTCTCGGCTTCCTCGCGCTCACCCAGGTCGTAATGGACGCAGCCGAGCAGGGCGGTAAGCCATCCGGTGATGACCAGCAATTCGCGGTGCTGGTCGAGTGTGATCCTGCCTGACAGGAGCCGGGTCACCTGGGCGAGGCGCTTTTGTGTCCGGTCGCGCAACGTCGCGGCGGGAACAACCGGGTAGGCGCGGCACAGCAGATCGACAGCCTCGGCGAGGGCTTCGAGAGTGCCGGTTCCAACATCAGACGCCTGGAGCTGCTGGGCAAGTTCCATCGTGCCGTACAGCTCGGCCTCGGCCCGAAGCGCGTCGACCGGCATGACGTGTGCCTCGATGAGACGGCTATTGCCGTTGCCTCTCTTTGTGGGAGAGAAGCCGAGATCTTCGGGCTGTAGTCCGGTGGCTTGAGTCAGTGCGAGCCGGAATGGCGCACGGGGCCAGGAGACTTCGCCGGCCTCCCATCGCCTGATGCGTTCTTCATCGACGGCGAGACGTTCCTTGATGCCCACAGGGGTCCGGTTGATCCGCTCGGCGAATTCGGCGCGGGTGAGCTGTTGCGCGTTGCGCCATGCGCGGAGTTGGACATTCGGGATGCTGTCTGGCATCTCGGGGTCTTCCTCCCGTCGGGGGGTCATCAGGGGGTTAAGAGGGGGGCTTTTCGGGGGTCCTATCGCGCTCGCTTTGCCGGTGGACTTGCCATCAACCAACCACGGTACGTCAAGCGGCTTCCCGCCACAGGGAACGCCGGATGAACGAGGAGATGGCGACGGTGACCCGGCCAGACGAGAACAGCGAGGCAAGACCCTGTCCTTCGTGTCGGGGGCGTGGCACCAAGCAGTGCCATTCACGCCGTCAGCTTGTCGTCGGCGGCGAAACCAGTGACGATCGCGACTCGGGTGGGGAGCGGGAGTGCCTCGACTGCCTCGGAAACGGCCGGGCCGAAGGGAGCGGAACATGAATCCGATCGAGGTTGCGGCGGTGGCCTACATGAACCGAAGCGACGAGGCGGACAAGCTCATCCGACTGCGTGACGCGCTGACCCGGCTCAGCATCAATGCTGAGCTGCGTGACAACAACACGGCGCTGATGGTCCAGCCGCCGAGTGGGCGCGGGATGCCGGTGTGGGTCTTCGTCGGCTACGGCGGCCAGTACTACTCATGGAACTCGGCAGGCAGGCGGCACCCGGTGTCCGATCTGGAGGGCGCCGCGAAGGCGATAGCCGCCTACATCTGCCGCTGAAGCGGGCGCGGCGAGGCAGTTGAGCCGACGACGGGTCGGCAGCCATCAATCCCTGCCTCGTCGCGCTCTTGATCTCCGGCAGGGCCACAGTGACTCGCCCCCGTGTCTCCCCGTGTGGTCCTGCCGGTCCCCTCCGCCTGGACTGCGAGTGCAGCCGAACGAGGTGACAGAAGCATCGAGCCGGTCTAGGCTCAAACTTGGTAAAACAACCTGTCGGCTGCTGGACGGTCGTGATGTCTCTAGAGTCCGTGCCTCCGAAGTATGCACAGCTTGTGCAGACGCTTCAGCGGCGTATCGAAGCGGGGGACTACCCTCCCGGAACCCTCCTGCCGAGCGAGAATCAGCTCATCAATGAGTTCGGCGTCTCCCGTCCGACCGTCGTGGCGGCCCTGCGCGTGCTCCGGGAACAGGGCTGGATCGAGTCCCAGCAGGGCAAGGGACGTTTCGTGCGGGGCCGCCCTGCCCTCGCCTCGCTCGAACAACCCCGGCCCGGCCACGCCTACCTCACCAGCGCCGAGACGCCCTCGGCCGAACTACTGGAAGTCGGCGCGGTAGCCGTGCCGAACAGGATTGCCGCTCTGCTCGACCTATCGCCCAAGAGTAAGGCGTTCCTCCGTCGCCGACTGGTCTCACGCGGCGATGAGCCTTCCGAGATCGTCTCGCTGTGGCTGCCCCTCGACCTGTCGGAGGGGACGAACCTCACGAGCGCTGAGCCACTGGCCCAGGGCATCCGCGAGCACATCCAGGCCCGCAAGGGCGTCCGGTTCGATCACATCATCGAACAGATCACGGCACGGATGCCTACCTCTGACGAGGTCAAGCAGCTCGGCATGCCCAAGAACACGCCGGTCCTCGACGTCTATGCGGCTGTACGTGACCCCGGCGGCCGGCCCCTTGCCGTGCTGGCCGTCGTGCTGCCTGCCGACCGTCACGAGCTGGAGGACGCCTATCCCATCGGGTAGGAACGCCTCACCTCCGGAGCCCACTTAGCTTAGGCACTTGACCTAGCAAGTGGGCTCTCTTATGCTCAAGGCACTCGATAGGTTAAGTGCCTATCAGTCGAGAGAGGAGGATGCCTTATGGCTCTACAAGGTCCGATCCCCGTCAGCTTCGCCATGGTCTTCCCGCACGGCTGCTACCTCGTCGGTGAGGTGGAGGCGGTCAAGGACTTCGACGCCTCGACCAACGGCCGATTCGTGCAGGCGCGGGACAAGCAGAGCGGCGAACTGGTCTGGCAGATCGCCGTCATGGACGCCGACCCCCAGGTCAAGCCCGCTCAGAAGACCGTCGCCGTAAAGATCATCGCCCCGGTCCAGCCGGTTCCCCCGGCACCGGTCGCGGGGCTGCCGTTCACGCCGGTCGAGTTCGACGGCGTCACCGTCACCCCGTACGTGAACGGAAACGGCCGCTTGGCCTACTCCATCCGCGTCCGGGAAATGCGGCCGCCTCGGATGGGCTCGGCCAAGTCCGGACACACGGGCGGCAAGGAGGCGGCGGCGTGAACTGGCGGCCGTACACGCACCTGTCGATGTCGGTCGATCCCGGTGAGCGTCCCCGCATCGGCGTCTCGTTCTACGGCTCGATCACTGCGGCCAGCGCGCGAGTGCTGGAGTCGGGGCGGCCGTACCTGGTCCTGGAGTCCGGCGAGGCGGACGTGACGGTCTCGGCCACTGGGGCGGCCGGGCCGGTCACCGCCGAAGACCTGGACATCGCCCGGCAGATCTTCAACGCCGCTGCCCGGTATCTGGCCGACTGCGAGCGCCTGCACGCCGACCACACCGAACACGCGCAGGTCACCGGCCCGGCGGCCTGACACGAAGCGGGGCCGCTGGAACTGGCATTCCAGCGGCCCCCGGATCTCTCACACACGCCAATGCCTGAGAGGACACCAAGCCTAATGTTCAAGAACCTTCCCGGCGACGAGGCACGCAACCTCGTCTCCACCACACCAGACACCGCCGTGGTCTTCCGCCCGGCCGTCATGCAAACTCCCGCCATCGTCACCCTCGTGATCTGGCTGTCCCACCTGCTCACGGGCCTGGTCCGCCTCCTCGTGCGGCATCCGGTCGCGGTGGCCGTCCCGGTCGGCCTCGGGGTGATCTGGACCCTGTACGGCTGGCGGCTGGCCCTGGTGATGGCCGCTTTCCTGCCCTCGGCCGGGCTGTCGTGGCTGCTTCTGGATCGGGCCTCGTTCCTAAGGTTGGTCGGCTGGCCGCTGCTGGCCTGGTGGCGGCTCGTTGCCGTCTACCGGCGGCACTGGCAACCCGTGATGGTCGTCTCCGGCCTGGGGCGGCACATCCGGGGCCGCGACTACCTGCCCCGCCTGGTCCGGGTGGAGTGCGACGGCTGGGCCGACCGCGTGAGCGTGAAGATGCTCCACGGCCAGGCCGTCACCGATTGGGCCGACCGCATCGAGCACCTGGCGCACGGCTTCGGCGCTCCCTCTTGCCGGGTGGCCGTCGCTCGGGCCGGGCGGCTCGTGCTCACCTTCCCCCGGCGCGACCCGCTCGCCGAACCCCTTCCCGCCGTTCCTATCCCTGAGGTGGCGGAGGTGGGGCCGGTCGAAATCGGCCGGTGTGAGGACGGCTCACCGATGCGGCTCAAGGTCCACGGCACGCATGTCCTGATCGCGGGCGCGACCGGGGCCGGTAAGGGCTCCTACCTGTGGTCGACAATCCGCGGGCTCCTCCCCGCGATGCGGGCCGGGCTGGTGCAGGTCTGGGCGCTCGACCCCAAACGGATGGAACTGTCCTTCGGCCGGGCGCTGTTCGGTGCGAGATACGCGGCCGATCCGAAGGAGTGCGCCGACCTGCTCGACGAGGCCGTGAGCGTGATGCAGGAGCGGGCCGATCGGTTCGCCGGCCTCCAGCGCTCCCACACACCGACCACCGCTGACCCGTTCGTCCTGGTGCTCGTCGACGAGGTTGCATTCCTGACCGCCTACCAACCGGACAAGCAACTCCGTCAGCGCATCACGGCGGCCCTGGCCACTCTGACCACGCAGGGCCGGGCGGTGGGCGTCGGGGTCATGGCCGCGCTCCAGGACCCGCGCAAGGAGGTCATGAACATCCGCAACTTGTTCCCCGACAAGATCGCCCTCCGGCTCGATGAGTCCGAGCAGGTGGACATGGTCCTCGGCGACGGAGCCCGCGACCGGGGTGCACTGGCTGATCACATCTCACCCGTCCCGGAGCTGGGCGCGGGCGTCGGCTACGTCCGTCTCGAAACCTCGCCTGACCCGGTGCGGGTGCGGGCCGCGTACGTCTCCGATGCCGACATTCGGGCGATGGTCGCTGAGTTCGCGGGGGTGGGCCGATGATGCGCCTTGCCCACATCCTCGACGGGCTGCGCTGCTCGGGCTGCGGCGCGCTGGATGTGCTGTGGCTCGACCCTGTGCGCGGCATCGTCGAGTGCCACGAGTGCGGCGAAAAGGCCGCCGTGATGGTCGATGGTCTCGGTCCGGCCGACCTCCTCGACCCCCTCAGCGCGTGGGACGGTGACCGGTGACCAACCCGAACGACCGCTCCACACCGCGCGCCGTGCGGATGGCTCAACCGCTGGCCCGTGAGGTCGTGGAAGAGATCGCCAAGCAGTACGGCGTCTGTATTCGGCCGGTTCCGCTGCGGCGGCAGGACATCGTCACCGGTCAGGTTGAGGTCATCGACGTGCCCTGCGGGGCGACGCTGGAGAGCAAGTGCCCGCCGTGCGCCAAGCGCAACCGCCAGCTTCGCCGGGCGCAGTGCCGGGAGGGCTGGCACCTCGACCACGAACCCGTGAACCTGCCCGACAATGCCGACGACTATCAGCGTCACCTCGTGGAGCTGCGGGCCGACGCCCAAGCTTGGCGGGACGAGGTCGAGAAGGCCGGCGGCGACACCACCGACCTGGACGCTGCCATTGAGGACCTGGACGAGGAGATCAACCGGGCGGGCATGCGCGGCAACGTCCTCGGCCGCACCTCCGGCAAGCGCACGCGCTCGACCAAGCGGCGGCAGGACGCCCCGGACCTGCCCAAGCGGCAGATGACCAAGACCACACTCGGGCGGACTTTCACCGGCTCGGACGGCAAGACCTACCGGCCCTCCATGTTCGTCACGCTGACCATGCCCTCCTACGGACGAGTTTTGGAGGGTGCGCCCGTCCATCCGGACACCTACGACTACGCGCGGGCGGCCCGCGACGCGCTGCACTTCTCCAAGCTCGTCGACCGCTTCGTGCAGAACCTCCGCCGAGTGGCGGGCTATGACGTGCAGTACTTCGCCACCGTCGAACCTCAGAAACGGCTCGCGCCGCACCTGCACATGGCGATCCGCGGCACCCTTCCGCGTGCGGAACTGCGGCAGATCATCGCCGCGACCTACCACCAAGTGTGGTGGCCGTCCACTGATGTCGTGCGGTTCGAGGGAGATCACCTGCCGGTCTGGGAGGACGGGGCCGGCTACCTCGACCCGGCCACGGGGGAAGTCCTGCCGACCTGGGAACAGGCCCTCGACCAGCTCGACGCCGACGAGGACGCCGAACCTTTGCACGTGCTCCGGTTCGGCGACCAGCTCGACATTCAGAGCGTCCTCGCGGGAACCCCGGACGCCGACCAGCTCATCGGCTACCTGTCCAAGTACCTGACCAAGTCCCTCGGCGACGCGCTCGGCACCGACGACCCACGCCGCAAGGCGCACGCCGAACGGCTGCTCGACGCGCTGCGGTTCGAGCCGTGCTCGCCGACGTGCCCGAACTGGCTGCGGTACGGCGTCCAGCCCAAGGGCGCCAAGCCGGGGATGGCCCCTGGGCGGTGCAGGGGCAAGGCGCACAAGCCCGATCACCTCGGCTACGCGGGCCGTCGCGTCCTGGTCTCCCGCAAGTGGTCCAACAAGACCCTCACCGAGCACAAGCAGGACCGGCGCACCTGGGTCCTGGAAGCCCTCGGCGTTCCTGACGAGCCGGTGGACCCCCACCGCTACATCTGGCGACCGGTCAAGCCCGGTGATCCCGACCTGGCCCCCATCGGCGTGCGGCTCCTGCGCTCGATCCACGAACGCCAGCGCTGGCGCAACCACATGAACCAACTCCAGGTACTCGGAGACGGCCAAGATCTTTCGGCAACTGAAGGGAGGGCAGCATGAGCAAGACCCCGGCGAGGCCACCCGCTGACCGCCTGCTCACGGTCGCCGAGGTCGCCGAACGGCTCGGTACGACCGAGCGCTTCCCCCGGCGGCTCATCGAGGAACGCCGGATCGCCTTCGTCCGCCTCGGAAGGAAGGTGCGCATCCCTGAATCCGTGCTGAACGAGTTCATCGCCGCTGGCATGGTGCAGCCCATCACCATGAGGACCGGGAGGGCGGCATGAGCAAGCGGCGGTTCGGCCGTGTTCGGCAACTTCCCTCGGGCCGGTTCCAGGCGCGCTATCCGGGGCCTGATGGCCTCGACCGTCCCGCGCCCACGACCTTCGCCAGCAAGCGTGAGGCCGACATCTGGTTGACCAAGAAGGAAGCCGAGATCCACTCGGGGGACTGGCTGAACCCGGACCGGGGCAAGGTCAGCTTCAAGGAGTACGGCGCGGCCTGGGTGGACGAGCGGCCGGGCCTGCGGCCCAAGACGGCACAGCTCTATGAGGGGCTGCTTCGCCTTCACCTGGTCCCGACTTTCGGCAATCAGGCCATGAACGAGATCCGAGAGGCGCACGTGCGCAAGTGGCGCAAGAGCCTCTTGGACGGCGGCGTCGGCGCGGTCACCGTGGCGAAGGCGTATCGGCTGCTTAAGGCGATCTTCAACACGGCGATAGAGGACGGGCTGATCAAGTCGAACCCCTGCAAGATCAAGGGGGCGGGCAAGGAGGAATCGCCGGAACGGCCGGTGCTGACCATGAAGCAGGTCTTCGCCCTGGCCGACGCGATCGATCCCCGATACCGCTTGTTGATCCTCCTGGCGACCTTCGCGAGCCTGCGATGGGGCGAACTCGCGGCCCTCAAGCGGAAGAACGTCGATGCGGAGGCCGGGACGATCCGCGTCACCGGGACCACGACCGAGCTCAAGGATGGGTCGGTCACGATCGGGCCGCCCAAGTCGGAGGCCGGCAAGCGCATCGTCAGCGTCCCGGCCGTGCTGCTCCCCGATCTCCGGGCGCACCTGGAGACGTACGCCGAAGCGGGGGATGAGGGCTTCATCTTCGTCGGGCCGAAGGGCGCCCAGCTCCGGAGGGCGAACTTCACCCGGACATGGAGCAAGGCACTCAAGGACGCGAAGCTCAGCGGCTTCCACTTCCATGATCTCCGTCACACTGGGAACACGTTCGCCTCACAGTCCGGCGCGACTCTGCGGGAGCTGATGAACCGCATGGGGCACTCGACCACGCGGGCCGCGCTGATCTATCAGCACACCGCGATGGAGCGGGACCGGGCCATCGCCGACGCGCTCGGGAAGCTCGCCGAGGAGGCGCTGAGCAAGCAAGATCCAGACGGATCGGGCACGTAACGGGCACGGAAGATCGAGATGACCCCGAAAACAATCAAGGCCCCGGTCGGGAATCTGTCCCTGACCTGGGCCTTCGGGCTTGGAGCGGGTGACGGGAATCGAACCCGCGCTGTCAGCTTGGGAAGCTGATGTTCTGCCATTGAACTACACCCGCGTGACGGGCTGTGGAGCCCGTCGCTGCCCCTACTGTAGCGGATCCGGGGCGTGCTCCTGCAGCCCCGACGCGAAGATCCGCGACACCCGCCGCTGAAATGGCCTACTAGCCTTGCATCCGTGCTGCTTTCCGATCGTGACCTTCGTGCCGAGATCGAGTCGGGCAGGGTGAAGCTCGACCCGTACGACCCGGCGATGATTCAGCCGTCCAGCGTCGACGTGCGACTGGACCGCTACTTCCGGGTGTTCGAGAACCATCGTTACCCGCACATCGACCCCGCGATCGAGCAGCCCGATCTCACCCGGCAGGTGGAACCGGACGGCGACGAGCCGTTCATCCTGCATCCGGGCGAGTTCGTGCTCGCAAGCACGTACGAGGTGATCAGCCTGCCCGAAGACATCGCCTCGCGGCTGGAGGGCAAGTCGAGCCTGGGCCGGCTGGGCCTGCTGACGCACTCGACGGCCGGCTTCATCGACCCCGGCTTCGAGGGACATGTCACACTCGAACTGTCCAACGTCGCCACGCTGCCGATCAAGCTGTGGCCCGGGATGAAGATCGGGCAGCTGTGCATGTTCCGGCTCAGCTCGCCCGCCGAGTTCCCGTACGGCTCGGACCGGTACGGCTCGCGCTACCAGGGGCAGCGGGGGCCGACCCCGAGCAGATCGTTCCTGAACTTCCACCGCACCAAGATCTGAAGCGTCTGAGGCAACAAGTGTGTCACGGGAGCCGTTCTGGGCAGCGGGAAGGGGAAGAGTAGGTTACAAGCGGGCTTGTATGGCCTGAACTTCGCATTTCCACTGGTAACCCGTACCCTTCTCTGCGGACCGTCCCCGCACATCTGGAGAAACGACGTGCGCCTGCGTCTCACGCCCCGTGAGGACAGCTACTACGACTTGTTCGCCGACTCGGCGAACAACCTCGTCACCGCATCGCGTCTGCTGGTCGAGATCATCAGCGACGGTTCGGACCGGGAGGCTCTGGCCGAGAAGATGCGCGCCTGCGAACACGCGGGCGACGAGCGCACTCACGCGATCATGAACCGGCTCAACGAAAGCTTCATCACGCCCTTCGACCGTGAGGACATCTACCGCCTCGCGTCGAATCTCGACGACGTGATGGACTACATGGAGGCCGCGGCCGACCTGATCGTCCTCTATCAGATCGACCACCTGCCCAAAGAGGTCGTACGTCAGGTGGAGGTCCTCGAACGGGCAGCCGAGCTGACCGCGGACGCGATGCCGCGCCTGCGCGGGATGCAGCACCTCAACGAGTACTGGATCGAGATCAACCGGCTCGAGAACCAGGCTGACCAGGTCTACCGCAGGTTGCTGGCGAAGCTGTTCAGCGGCGAGTACGACGCGCTGACCGTGATGAAGATGCGCGAGGTCATCGAGCAGCTCGAGCTCGCGGCCGATGCCTTCGAGCACGTCGCGAACACGATCGAGTCGATCGCGGTCAAGGAAAGCTAAGTGGAGCTCGCGCTTGTCATCGGCGTGGTCGTCATCGCGCTGGTGTTCGACTACACCAACGGTTTCCACGACGCCGCCAACGCCATCGCCACCTCGGTCTCGACCCGCGCCCTCACGCCCCGTCTGGCGCTGCTCATGGCCGCGGTCATGAACTTCATCGGCGCGCATCTGGGCACGTCGGTCGCCTCGACCGTGGGCAAGGGGATCATCGCACCTCCGGACGGCAGGCACGGCCTGATCATCGTCGGCGCCGCGCTGATCGGGGCCATCGTCTGGAACCTCATCACCTGGTACTTCGGCCTGCCATCGTCCTCCAGTCACGCTCTCATCGGCGGCCTGATCGGCTCGGCCCTGGCCGCGACCGAGGCCGTGAAATGGGGCGGGGTGGTCGAGAAGGTCGTCATCCCGATGGTGCTGTCCCCGGTCGTGGGCTTCTTCCTGGGCGCGCTCATCATGATCGCGATCTTGTGGATCTTTCGCAAGGCCAATCCCCACAAGGCGGGCAAGGGGTTCCGGTACGCCCAGACGGTGTCCGCGGCCGGGATGGCCCTCGGCCACGGCCTGCAGGACGCGCAGAAGACGATGGGCGTGATCTTCCTCGCTCTGGTCGTCGGAGGGTACGTCCCCCAGGACTCGGACATCCCCGAGTGGGTCATCACGGCGTCGGCGCTGGCGATCTCCCTCGGCACCTACGCCGGCGGCTGGCGCATCATGCGCACGCTGGGCCGCAGGATCATCCACCTCGACCCGCCGCAGGGCTTCGCGGCCGAGGCGGCGGCGGCCGGCGTCCTCTACACGGCGGCGATCGGGTTCGGCGCGCCGATCTCGACCACGCACACGATCACCAGCGCCATCATGGGCGTCGGCGCCACCAAGCGGCTGTCGGCCGTGCGGTGGGGCATCGCCGGCAACATCGTGACCGCGTGGGTCCTGACGATCCCGGCCGCGGCCGTCGTCGCCGCGATCGGCTACTTCATCCTCAATCTCATCCTCGGATAGAGGACGCTCCTCCACAGACGGGCCGGCCCCCGGAAGGGGACCGGCCCGTCGGCGTTCACCGCCGGTACATCACGTCGGTCTTCCACCGGGTGAACCCGAGCGACTCGTACAGCCGGACCGCCGCGGTGTTCTCCTCGTCCACGTAGAGAATGACGTGACCGAGGCCGAGCGCCCGCAGGTGCGCGAGCCCGGCCAGGGTCAGCGCCCGGCCGAGGCCCGTGCCGCGCTCGCCGGGCGCGACCCCCACCACGTAGACCTCCCCGACCGGCTCGTCGCCGTCGTGCACCTTGGTCCAGTGGAAACCCGCCAGCGCGTCTCCCCGTACGGCGAGGAAGAAGCCGGCGGGGTCGAACCACGGCTCCCGCTCCCGCAGTTCGAGGTCGTCGAGGGTCCAGGAGCCCTGCTCGGGGTGGGTGGCGAAGGCCAGCGCGTTGAGCGAGAGCCACGCCTTCTCATCGCGCCCGGGCTCGAACGCGCGCAGCCGTACGCCCTCCGGGAGGGCGGCGGCGGGCAGGGGCTCGGCCAGCGGGCGGCGCATCTGCCACAGCGACCGCACCCGGGCCAGGCCCGCGCTCGCGGCGAGACGGGCGGCGCCGGGCAGGTCGCCGTGCGCCCACAGGCGCAGCCGGCCCCCGCTCGCCTCAAGCGCGGCGCCGAGCAGCCGCCGGCCCAGGCCGCGCCGGCGGTAGGCGGGATGCACCACGAGTTCGCCGCTCGGCCCCTCCTCGGGGTCCGCCGGATCCAGGTGGGCGAAGCCCGCGACGTTCTCGTCCTCGTACAGCAGTACGGCTCTCGCGCCCGGCTCGGCGCCGTGGCGCACCTGAAGCATCACGTGCTCGTTGAGCGGACCGACACCATCGGCCTCGGCGGCCGCCTCCACCAGGGCGAGCACCGCCGCCACCTGCTCGTCATCGAGCCGTTCCGTGATCTCCACGCGTACGTCCATGTCTGGCACGATAGGTGAAGGTCAGGCGATTCTCGTACCGGGCTTCGGCAATAGACGCCATGCGTTCCCTCCCTGAATCGTTATCTCTGCGCAATTTCCCGCTCAGGTCCCCGCTCTACTGTCGAGGGTCATGACCCGAGCATCACTGACGCGACTGGCCGTCGCCGGCGCCGCCGTGGTGGGCGTCGCGGCCCTCACGATGGGCACGGCCGCCGCATCTCCCGCTCCCCAAGCCGGCAAGCACGACAAGAAGCCCGGCCCCTCCGTCCCCGTCCGGTTGCTGACCATCAACGACCTCCACGGCAACCTCGAGCCCCCGACTGGGTCCAGCTCCCGGATCCTCGACCCGAACGGCGCGAACACCGACACCGACGGCTCGCTGACCGGCATCGCCGGCGCCAAGTACTCGATCGCGGGCGGCGCCTCCTACCTGGCCGCCCACCTCAAGCAGCTGCGCGACGCCAACACCCTCCTGGTCGGCGCGGGCGACCTCATCGGCGCCTCGCCGCTGCTGTCCGCCGCCTACCACGACGAGCCGACCGTCGCCCTGCTCGACCAGCTCGGCCTGACCGCCTCCTCGGCCGGCAACCACGAGTTCGACGAGGGCATCGACGAGCTCAACCGCATCATGAACGGCGGCTGTCACCCGGTCGACGGCTGCTCCCCGGCCGGTGAGTGGAAGGGCACGAGCTTCGACTACCTCGGGGCGAACGTGCTCAAGGAGGGCAAGGGCGACTACGCCCTGCCGCCCTACTACGTCAAGAAGATCAACGGGGTGAAGATCGGGTTCATCGGCCTGGTGACCCAGACCACCCCGAACATCGTCACCGCCGCCGGCATCAAGGGCCTGCAGTTCACCGAGGAGGTCGCGGCGGCCAACAAGGTGTCGAGGGAGCTCGCCAAGCACGGCGTCAAGGCGCAGGTCGTGCTGGTCCACGAGGGCGACAACATCACCCCGAACCAGGACCCCAGCTCATGCCCGGTCGTTCCCGGCAACGGCTCGCGGATCGCCACCGGGCTCGACCCACAGATCGACCTGGTCATCAGCGGCCACAGCCACCAGGCGTACGTCTGCAAGGTGAAGGACCCGGCCGGTCAGGACCGCGTCTACACCCAGGGCTCGTCGTTCGGCCGCGCGATCACCCAGATCGACTTCCGGGTGGACCGTAAGACGAAGGACATCGTCCGCTCCAGCGTCGTCGCCAAGAACAACGTGGTGACGCGTACCGTCACCCCGGACGCCGACACCGAGGCGTACATCAAGACCTGGCAGGAGCGGGTCTCGACCGTCGCCAACAAGCCGATCGGCCAGATCACGGCCAACATCGGGCGCGGCGGCAACGTGGGCGAGACCCCGCTCGGCGACCTCATCGCCGACGCGCAGCTGGAGGCGACGAAGGACGGCGGCAACGCGGAGATCGCGCTGATGAACCCGGGCGGGGTCCGCACCGACCTGACCTACGCGCAGAGCGGCTCCGAGGGCGACGGCGTCGTGACGTACGGCGAGGCCTTCCAGGTGCAGCCGTTCAACAACCTCATGCAGGTCGTCACGCTCACCGGGGCCCAGCTGAAGGCGCTGCTGGAGCAGCAGATCTGGACGGTCGACCCGGTGACCGGCGGCATCACGCAGCGAATCCTCCAGCCGTCCGCGTCGCTGACCTACACCTTCGACACGACGAAGCCGGTGGGCTCGCGGGTCTCCGACATCAAGATCAACGGCACCGCGGTGACCGACGCCCAGCAGATCCGGGTGGCCGCCAACAACTTCCTCGTCGGCGGCGGCGACGGCTTCTCCGTCTTCACCCAGGGCACGAACCTGTGGAGTGGCCCGCTGGACATCGACGCGTTCGTCGCCTACATGGGCGCGCACTCGCCGATCGCCCCGCCGGCGACCGGCCGTATCAACCTCATCAGGTAACCAGGCGAAACGCGATGGCCCGCCCCATCGGGGCGGGCCATCAGCGGCGAGCCGGTTCGGCCTCGTTCTGCTGCTCGCCGCCGCGGTCGGGGACGAAGCGGTAGCCGACGTTGCGGACCGTTCCGATGAGCGCCTCGTACTCGGCGCCCAGCTTGGCACGCAGGCGCCGTACGTGCACGTCCACGGTCCGGGTGCCGCCGAAGTAGTCGTAGCCCCAGACCTCCTGCAGCAGCTGGGCCCGGGTGAAGACCCGGCCCGGGTGCTGGGCGAGGTACTTCAGCAGCTCGAACTCCTTGAACGTGAGGTCCAGCGCGCGCCCGCGCAGCCGGGCCGTGTAGGTCGCCTCGTCGATCGTCAGGTCGCCGCTGCGGATCTCGTCGGGAACCTCCTCGGCGGCGGCCAGCGCCAGCCGCCCGACCGACATGCGCAGCCGGGCCTCGACCTCCGCCGGTCCCGCGGTGTCGAGGAGCACGTCGTCGACACCCCACTCCGCCGACATCGCCGCCAGGCCGCCCTCGGTCACGATCGCCATCAGCGGGGACGTGACGCCGGTCGTCCGCATCAGCCGGCACAGGCTCTTGGCCTGCACCAGCTCGCGGCGCGCGTCCACCAGGATGGCGTCGGCCGGGGGTATATCGATCAGCGCGGAGGCCTCGGCGGGCGCGACCCGCACCGAGTGAAGCAGCAGTCCGAGTGCCGGGAGCACCTCCGCCGACGGCTCCAGAGCGTTGGTCAGCAGGAGCAGATTGCTCACATGAGCCTCCTCGCACACCATGTCGGCTCGGCGCCGTTTGCAGCACTGGAAACCGCGACAGCCGTACAAACACGTAAGGACCCGGGGGCCACATCGCCCGAGTCCATTAATTCGTAGGGTAGCCCACACGAAGTTTGCGTCCAATGAGCGTCACCCGTGTGAACAACACGTCACGTGGTTTACCGCCGTAACGTGACGGTGACGGAGAGCTTCCGGCGGGTGGCGGAGAATCGAGAGGAGCGGCGCGTCATGGCCAGGGGAACGATCCGCTACTGGGCGGCGGCGAAGGACGCCGCAGGCGTGCCGGAGGAGGCGTTCGACGCCGAGACACTGGGGGACCTGCTCGCGCAGGTCTCACGCGACCCGGCCGTCGAGCGCGTGCTGCGCCGTTGCTCCTTCCTCGTCGACGGCGCCCCGGCGGGTACGCGCGATCCGGCGGCGATCGACCTGCCCGAGGGTGCCGTGGTCGAGGTTTTACCCCCCTTCGCCGGGGGATGAGCAGCACGTGCCTCTCCCGTCAATCTTCGCCCCTCGCGTCGCCCAGAGCGGCACCTCGCCGCGTTGTCATCGTCGCCCGTAGCCTCCGCTACGGCCTCCCCCTCCGCCTTGCGATGCACCACTCTGGACACCGCTCGTTCCGGGCGAATCTTGCCGGTCAAGGCACTACTCTGATCACAAAGGCGCCTTCGGAGGAGTCGGATGCGCAAATTGGTCGTGGCCGTGGCTCTGCTGGCCATCGTGCTCGTCGTGCTCGACCGGGTCGCCGTGGTCGGGGTGCAGCGTGAGATCGCCCGGCAGATCGAGGCGAAGTACGACCTGGCGCAGGCGCCGTCGGTGCAGGTGAAGGGCATACCGTTCCTCACCCAGGCCGTCTCGGGCCGCTACGAGGAGATCGCCATCGGTATCGACAAGGTGGAGCGGGAGGGCATCCAGCTCGAGCGCATCGACGCCACGCTGTACGGCGTCACCGCCCCGCTCTCCGATCTGATCCAGAACGCCGCGACCACCGAGATCCGGGCCGAGCGCGTGACGGGGACCGTGGTCATCTCCCGGGAGACCCTGTCGGCCCGCGCCCCCCGCGGCATCAAGGTCGAGGGCGCCGGAGACGACGCGCTCCGCGTCTCGGGCAACGTGACCGTGCTCGGCAACCAGGTGCCGGTCACCGCCGACCTGAAGATCCAGGTGGTGCAGGGCGGGATACGGCTCACGCCCACCGACGTGAAGATCGCGGGTGGCATCCCCGTGCCGAACGCCGAGCGGCTCATCTCGTTCACGGTGCCGGTGAAGAACCTGCCGCTCAACCTCAGGATCACCCGCGTGACATCGACGAGCGAAGGGCTCGCGGTGCAGGGCACCGCGTCCGATGTCCCCCTCCGCTGAGGGCCCGCGTGACGGCCGTCACACCGCTGAACCGTCAGGTCCCGGCGTACGTGATGAGGATGTGAGTCCAGCCGGAACCGCCGACGAGGAGCTCATACGCGCACTTTGGGAGGATCACGGAGGGCCGCTGTACGGCTACGTACTGCGGTTGACCGGTGATCCGGGCAGGGCGGAGGACGTGGTGCAGGAGACGTTGCTTCGGGCCTGGCGGCATCCCTCCGGGCTCCAGGGGCGCCCGGTTCGCGCGTGGCTGTTCACCGTCGCCCGCAACCTCGTCGTCGACCAGCACCGGGCCCGCAAGTCCAGGCCGCAGGAGACGGGCGACGAGGCGCTCGCCGTGCTGCCCGCCGACGACGAGCTCGAACGGGCCGTCGAGTCGTGGGGGGTCGCCGAGGCGCTGGCCTCGCTCAGGGCCGAGCACCGCGAGGTGCTCCTGGAGACGTACTACCGGGGGAGATCGGTGAAGGAGGCGTCGGAGATCCTCGGCATCCCGCCGGGAACGGTGAAGTCGCGGACCTACTACGCCCTCCGGGCGCTGAAACTCGCCCTGGAGGAACGGGGGCTGGCGCCATGACCTGCGAGGAGGTGCGGATCTCGCTCGGCGTGTACGTGCTGGGGGCGCTCGACGCCGAGGAGACCGCCGAGGTCGAGGCCCACCTGGAGACCTGCCCGGCGTGCCGGGCGGAGCTGGCCGAGTTGTCCGGCCTGCCGCCGCTGCTGGCCCTCGTGTCGGCCGAGGACATCGAGCGCGCCGCCGCGCCGCCGCGCGCCGTGCTCGACGGTGTCGTCGCGGGTGTTTCCAAGGGGGTTCCCGGGGGCGTGGTCGCGGCGGCGCTCCCGCCGGTCCGCGGCAAGCGTCCGTTCCGCGTGCTGCTGGCGCTCGCCGCGTCCGTCGTCGTCGCGGCGGTGGGCGGCACGGCGTGGTTGTCCGCGGCGCAGGACGCGTCGGACGGCACGACGTCGGTCGCCGCGGCGCCGGCCACGCAGAGCGACGTGGACGGGGCCGCTGACTCGGCGGCCGCCGGCCAGGCGCCCGCGGCGGAGCAGGACGTGCCGCAGGAGCAGCGGCTTTTCGACCTGAAGGAGTCGGCCGCGTCGTCGCCGGGACCCGAGCGGTCGCCGGGCGCCGTGGCGAAGAAGGTGGAGGATCCGCCCGCGGAGGCCACCGTCACCGCGCCGGCCGAGGCGCGCGGGCGCAGCGGCGACGCGCGCATCGCCGTACGGCTCGTCCCGTACGACGGCGGGACGCAGGTCGTCGCCAGGGTCGCGGGAGTGCCCGCGGGCACGGTCTGCACCTTGCGCGTGGTCGCGAAGGACGGCACGGTCTCGGCCCTCGGCAGCCGGACCGTGGGAGCGGGCGAATACCGCGGGCAGAAGATGGTCCTCGAAGGCTCGACGGCGTTGCGGCCAGGCCAGATCGCCCGCATCGAGCTCGCCGACTCGGGCGGCCACGTCCTGGTGACCGCCACGCCGTGACCTTCCCGTGATCTGGTACGGGAATCAGCCTTACCGGGCGTACGGTTGCACACCGTGATGGCAGGTGTCTTGACCCTCGTGGCCACGCTCGTCCTGGGCGTGGTCATCGGACTGGTCCTGAGACGGCGTGACGGGAGGATGCGGGCCGTGGAACACGCCCCGGTGACGAGCGCGGATCTCGGCGCCGACCTCGGCGAGCGCGCCACGCTGGTGCAGTTCTCGACCGCGTTCTGCCAGCCGTGCCGGGCGACCCGCCGGATTCTGGGCGAGGTGGCCGCCATGGTGCCCGGCGTCCGGCACGTGGAGATCGACGCGGAGTCGCGCCTCGACCTGGTCAGGCGCTTCGAGGTGCTGCGCACCCCCACCGTGCTCGTCCTCGACGAAGCGGGCAACGTCGTGAAGAAGGCGTCCGGTCAGCCGCGCAGGGCCGACGTGATCGCCGCCCTCGGCGCGGCCGTGGACAGCGCGTCTCATGGGCCGTCTCATCCATCGGACAAGGTGTGACAGATGCCGAGACGGAAGGTACTGTCATGACCATGACTCCCACGACAGAGCTGCTCACGAAGCGGCGCGCGGTGGACTTCTGCCGCGTCGCGACCTCGCTCTGTCGCATGGCCTGAGGGTGATTCCTGCGGCTTCGTGCCGCGTTCCAAGAATCCTTCAGGAGCATCCCCACGATGCAGATCGACCCTCGTGGCCCGCGTTTCGGCGCGGCCGTGACCAGCCTGGTCCTCGCGGCCGTACTGGTCACGCAGAATCCCTGGCTCCTCGCCGTGCAGGCGGTCGTCTTCGCGCTCGGCGCCGTTGACGCGTCGCCGTACGGGCTGGTCTTCCGCCGGTTCGTACGGCCGAGGCTGGGGCCGCCGGCCGAGACGGAGGACGCGGCGCCGCCGCGGTTCGCGCAGGCCGTCGGACTGGGGTTCGCGATGGTGGGACTGATCGGATTCGCGGCGGGGATCACCGCACTGGCCTTGGGTGCGACAGCAGCGGCACTGCTGGCCGCCTTCCTCAACGCAGCGTTCGGCTTCTGCCTGGGCTGCGAAACGTACCTGCTCATTCGCCGTCTACAACCTGGGAGAATCCAATGAGCCGCTCCGCCGTTCTGGTGGACGCCGACTGGGTCGAGGCCAACCTCGACACGCCGGGTGTCGTGCTCGTCGAGGTCGACGAGGACACCAGCGCCTACGACAAGGGTCACATCCGCGGTGCCGTGAAGATCGACTGGAGGACGGACCTGCAGGACCCGGTCCGCCGCGACTTCGTTGACAAGGCGGGCTTCGAGGCCCTGCTGTCGGCCAAGGGCATCGCCAACGACGACACCGTCGTCCTGTACGGCGGTAACAACAACTGGTTCGCGTCCTACGCCTACTGGTACTTCAAGGTCTACGGCCACGGCGAGGTCAAGCTGCTCGACGGCGGCCGTAAGAAGTGGGAGCTGGAGTCCCGCGAGCTGGTCGAGGACGTCGTGGAGCGGCCGGCCACCCAGTACGTGGCCTCGGAGCCGAACAACGACATCCGCGCCTTCCGCGACGACGTCGTCGCCGCGATCGGCAAGCAGAACCTGGTCGACGTGCGCTCGCCCGACGAGTTCACCGGCAAGCTGCTCGCCCCGGCCCACCTGCCGCAGGAGCAGGCGCAGCGCGGTGGCCACGTGCCCACCGCCCGCAACATCCCGTGGTCGAAGGCGGCCAACGACGACGGCACCTTCCGCTCCGACGACGAGCTCCGCGAGCTCTACTCCGGCGCCGGCGTGGACCTCGCCAAGGACACCATCGCCTATTGCCGCATCGGCGAGCGCTCCGCGCACACCTGGTTCGTGCTGCACGAGCTGCTCGACCAGCCCAACGTCAAGAACTACGACGGTTCGTGGACCGAGTACGGCTCGCTCGTGGGCGTGCCGATCGAGCTGGGGGAGGCCCGCTGATGACTACCCAGGGTTGCGCTGCTCCTGAGCAGACCGTCGCGCTGCCGGCCGGCATCGACCTGGCCAACCAGGCCGTGATCCAGGGCGTCGTGTCCGGCGCCGGCACGGCGTACGCCCGCCTGCTGGACCACAGCGGCGAGTTCACCGGCGAGGTCGTCGTCTCCGACGAGGGCATCTTCCGCTTCTTCGCCGCTCCCGGTCAGTGGACCGTCCGCATCATCGCCGGCGGCGGCGTCACCAAGGACGTCCCCGTCGAGGCCAAGCTCGGCGAGGTCGTCCAGCTCTCGGTCGCCGTCTGATCCACCGCCTCGCAGAAGGCCGGTGCGTTCCCGCGAACGCACCGGTCTTCTGCGTTTTCCTGGGGCGGCTAGTATTACGTGGTACATGTAATACGTGACGGGGACGAGCGCGATGCGACTGAACAGCAAGGGACAGGTAACCATTCCCGCCGAGATCCGCGAGAAGTACGGCCTGCACCCCGGCGACGAGGTCGACGTGATCGAAGTGGGCAACACCCTGCGGATCGTGCGCCGGGAGAGCAGCAGCACGCGGGGGCAGCGGGCCGCGCAGCGACTCCGGGGCAGCGCGACGACGTCCATGACCACCGACGAGATCATGGGACTGCTGCGTGACGAGTAACACCTTGCGTGTCGTTCGCGAGCAGGTCACCCTCGTGGATTCCTGCGTTCTGCTCGACGTCGCCACCGATGACCCCAAATGGGGGGCCTGGTCCGCCGACGCCTTGGCTCGGGTGCTGGACGAAGGACGGCTGGTTCTCAATCCGGTCGTGTACTCCGAGGTGTCGGTCGGCTACGCGAGCATCGAGAGCCTGGACGAGGCGTTGCCGCCCGAGGATTACGAGCGTGAGGACGTTCCCTTCGAGGCGGCCTTCCTGGCCGGCAAGGCCTTTCTCGCCTATCGCAGGCGCGGGGGCGGGAAAAGGTCGCCGCTGCCCGACTTCTTCATCGGCGCGCACGCTGCGGTGCGGAAATACCGGCTGCTCACTCGCGACACCGCCCGGTATCGGACCTACTTCCCCACAGTCGAGCTCATCACGCCTTAGGAGGAAGCGGGAGCCGATAACATGCGGCAGGTGTCCGGAACGTCCACACTGCCCGCCCCCCGCAGGTTCGCCTGGATGCTGTCGCCGTACGCGTTGCCGCTGCACGCCCTGCGGATCCTCGCGAAGTGCGCGCTCCCGCTGATCATCTGGTTCTCGCTCGGACGGCTCGTCCGGTGGTCGCTGCTCCTGCTGGCCGCGACCATCTCGCACGGCTCGTGGTACCAGGTCCGGCTGGTCCTGGTGATGTTCCTCTTCACGCTCGTCGTGATGACGTCGCTCGCCACGACTGTGGGCATGCTGTACGTCGTCCGCGAGGCGCTGGTGGAGACGCAGGCCAGGCGCGCGGGCGGCGAGGCCAAGGAGAGCCTGCTCAACGCGCTCAACCGGACCGCGCTCGTCTTCGCCGGCATCTACATGACCTGGGGGTTCGTCGCCGACGACGCTCGGGAATTCGCCGACATCGACCTGATGAGGCAGCCGGACCGCATCTTCATCGACGCGGGCACCGGTCAGGACAGCGGGGTGATGGTCGGCCTCGTCAGTCTGGACCCGAAGGTCTCCCTGGGGACGATGATCGTCGCCTACGCGGTCAAGTGGTACTTCGGCCGCCGCCACGAGGCGGGGGAGGGCCGCTTCTCCGGCATGCTCGCCACGTTCGGGGAGCTCGCGTTCGCGTTCTACGGACTCAACGCGGTCGCCGCCGCCGTGGGGGCGCGCTCCGACTGGATCGGCGACCGGTCCGCCGTCGCCGCCTGGCATGATCTCACCGCCAGGGCCGAGGAGAGCGTCCCGGGGTGGAAGCCGGCCTCGGAGTGGCTGGGCGGCGTGTGGCCGCACGTCATCGAAGCCCTCGCCATCCCGCTCGCATGGCTGACGGTCGGCATCCTCGTGTACGGCGCGTACGCGGAGGACACCCGGACCACGATCAGGGGGACCCGCCTGGAGCAGGCGGCGGCACACCTGGAGCGCACGCACGACTGGACGCGGCGGACGCTGATCAAGCTGAGCGACGGCTGGACCGCCCGCTGGATCCCGCTGCTCAACTCCCTGCGCCTGACGGCGCGCGGGGGCGCCCCGCTGTTCGGGCTGTTCGCCCTGTGCTACGTCGGGCTGCACATCGGTGGCGACTATCTCACCAGGGCGGGCCGCTATCTCACCGTGAGCGAGGAGCCGTACATGTGGTTCGTGACCGGTGAGCCGATCGTCTTCGTGACGGACCTGGTCGTGACCCTGGTGACCATGTGCCTGATCGCCGCCACGTTCGACATCGCCGCGACCCGCCACCGGCTCACCGGCGGAACCGCAGAACCTGATCCTCCCTCTCCGTCGAGCTGAAGGCGGCGTCGACGAAATCCTTGGCCGACTGATCGGGGACGTCCCGGTAGCTGCTCGGCCGCAGGAGGACCTCGGCCTCGTCCGCCACGGAACGCGGGACCACGCCCATCAGCTCCATCCGGTACGGCGTGCCGACCTTGTTCTCTTTCACGTCGGGGGGCGTCTCGTCGTTCACCGGTTCCGCCTGCCAGGTCCGGCCGCCGCGGTCGGTGAACGTGATCTTCGGGGCGCCGTGACGGATCGTGCCCTCGACGTCGAGCGCGGTGCGCGTGGCCACGATCTTCAGCCACTGACGGTCGGACGTGTCCGGCTTGCCGGTGGGATCCTTGATCTTCTCGACGGTCACCCGCCACGAGACGTGCTGCCAGACAGCCGCCTGGCCCGGCTGGACGACGTGCACGACGTCGCTGGGCCTGCCGTACTCGTACACCTCGTAGCCGAACCAGGTCGGCATCCCGACGGCCAGCACGACGGACAACGCCGTTCCCCCGATCAGGAGGCCCGTCCGCTTCGGGCGTGCCGGAGGCGCCTCGGCGACGGCGGGAGGAGGAACCACCGGCTCGGTCGCGAGAGCCGCGGGCGGTGGCTTGCGGTTCGTGCGCAGCGCGGGGAAAGGCTGCGTCGAGCGGTCCTCCCCTTGCCCCTCGCTTTCGGGCTCCGGCGGCGGCCAGACGCGCACGTCCCCCGGCGACGCCAGCGTGCCCGGAATGGGCACGGACGGAGGCGCCGTGGGTACGGGACGCGGCAGCGCGCCGGCGTAGGTGATGTCGGTGGGCTGCTCGGCCGGGGGAGCGAACCAGTCCCGGCCGTCCTGACCGTTTCTCGGCGGGGTTCCGCCCATGGGAGTCTCGGTCATCGGCTCTTGCTCACCAGTGAGTGGTACTCCTCCGCCTGCGAGACCAGGCGGGCGGCCGAGTCGTCGGACAGCCCGAGATCCACCTGGGCCTCGGGAGCGAAGGTGTCGACCACAATCGCGGAGTTGGGGGGGACGAAGACCAGGGCGGCGCCGGGCAGCGCGTCCTTGGGCACCTCGAAGACCAGGAGACCGCTGACCCAGAAGCCCGGCTGGATCCACCTGTTGAAGAGCGTGAGAGAGTTGTCCACCTTGTCGGTGGGACGGTAGCGGCGGCCGTCCTCGGTCAGCAGGAACGGCGGGCCCAGCGTGCTCAGCCGCATCGGTTCGCGGGTGCTGGTGGCGGAGACATCCACCAGGAGGAAGATGTTGCTCGTCTCCACCTTGGTCACCTTGTTGGAGTAGTCCGTGGTGTCCACGGCGCGGGCGGCCGTCACCGACTGGACCTTCACGGTGAAGCGCTTGGCCTCCACGGTCTCGCCGATGCGGCCCTTGTAGGTGATGAACGACAAGCGATCCTCGAAGGACATCGTGTGGTTCTGCTGCACGTAGACGGCCGCCGCCGCGAGCGCGATCCCCGCCACTCCGGCCGCGATCCGGCGCCCGGCGCCACGACGGGGGGGCCGGTCGGCCACGGAATGACGTGCGGCACGGCTGTCCGCCTGGGTGAGCGTCATCAGCTGTTCTCCTTCCGTACGGGAAGGGTGATCTGCGAGGTGATCTTCGGCACATACCGGCCGTCGTCGCCCTCCCAGTCGCCGACGAGCTGCCAGTAATGGGTCTGGTCGCGCGAGCCGATCTTCTCGTACACGAACGACCCCAGGTCGAGGCTGATCTCCGAGGGCGCGGTCGCGGTGGGGTCGAGTTCGTACTTCACCACGACGGTGGTGGTGATCCCTGGCTGGAGCTGCTTGCTCTCGATGCCGCGGCTCAGCACGGAGACCAGCGGGCCGTACTTGGTCTTGATCTCCGGGCGGGTCCGCAGGAGGGAACCGGCGAAGCCGGTCACCGGCAGGACCTTGTCACCGGGTTGGCGGATGATGCCGACCGAGGCGGTCTCCTTGCCCATGTTGGTGACCTTGAGGACGAGCTCCAGATAGCGCTTCGTGGTGCCGAAGTCGCCCTTCTCGGTGGTGTCGATCGCCTTGATGAACTGGGTGTGGAACTGCCCCTGGTCGATGGTGTCCCCGGGCGAGACCACGGGCGGGGGTTTCTGCGGGGCCTCCGTGAAGCCGCCGAACGCGGCGGTGACGCCGATGCCCACCACGGCCAGCGCGGAGGCGACCGGGACGAGGACCGGGCGTCGTCGGCGGGCGCCATTGGGGGATGACGTCATGGCAGTCGATCGTAGTACGACCACACTTGCCCCATTGGTCGCATTGGTTCGGTCCCCCGGGCGGAAATACGTCCGAATGGCGAGAAGCCCGCCCTGACAGGGCTTCCAGCTCCTACGCTGTGACGGAGGCGGACATGGAGGGCCCGTGGGCGACCCGCACCCCGAGCATGCCCAGTTGCAGGCGGACCGGATCTACCTGGGCTGGCAGTACGCACTGCTGTACCCGGATCCCGGGCCGCCGCCGAAGCGACCGGCCAGGGAGGACGTCACCGAGCCTCCGGTGGACACCGAGTGGGTCCACCGGGAGCGGCTGCAGAAGGACCTGCTCAACCGCCCGGTCAAGATTTTCCGTACGTTCATGGCCGTGGTGGCCGCGGGGATCCTGATCCTCGGCGTGACCGGGCTGCTCACCTGGTCGTTCGTGATGCTCGGCCTGGTCGCCGCGTGCGGCGTGGCCGCCATCTGCACCTACGCCATCCGGCAGGGCGACCGTACGGTCAACGAGCGGCTCGACGAGCGCCGCCGTAAGGCGCTGCGGGAGCAGGAGCGCCGCCAGCGGGAGATCGTCACCGCGCAGGAGGAACACGCCGCGAAATACCGCGACTGGGCCGAGAAGAAGAGCCGCTTCGACCAGCAGATCAACTGGTACGCCGTGGCGGTGCCCGACGAGATCGACCGCGTCGACGTGGCCGGGGGCACGCTGACCGGCTGGTCGGCGCTGGTGACGCTGATCGGCGCGACGCGCCTCTACAGCGGCGGGCACCTGACCGTGCTCGACCTGTCGGAGGGCGCGATCGCCAAGGACCTCATCGAGCTGGCGCGCCGGGGCGGGGACGACCCGCTCGTCTGGGTGCTCCCGGTGGACCTGCCCCGGCTCGACCTGGGCTCGACGCTCAAGCCGGAGGCGTTCGCCGACGTGCTCGCCCACGTGGTGAGCGTCAGCGAGGAGACCAGCAGGGACATCGGCTTCGACAACGCGATCCTGGAGCGCGTGCTGGAGGTCCTGGGCGAGAACGCCACGATCAGCCAGGTCACCGCCGCCCTGCGGGCCCTCGCGCAGGTGGGCGACCCGCGCGACGACATGAAGTGCGGCCTGCTCACGGCGACGCAGCTCGAACGCATCGGCACGCTGTTCGGCCGGGGCGTGGCCGACCGGGTGGTCATCGAGCGGGCCTGGGCGCTGGAATCCCAGCTGCGCAAGCTGGAGACGCTGGGCTCGGAGGCCGTACGGCTGCCGCCCGCGCGGCTGCGGGTCGTCAGCATGGACCGGCAGGCGGGGGTCTTCGGCAACCGGGTGCTCGGGACGTACGTCGCGACCGCGCTCACGCACATCCTGCGCCAGTCGCCGGCCAGCGAGCGGCCCTGGTATCACACGATCATCGTGGCGGGCGCGGACAAGCTGCGCGGCGACGTGCTCGACCGGCTCATGGACGCCTGTGAGACCTCGCGCACCGGGCTCGTGCTGACCTACCGCAGCCTCACCCCGACCGTGCGGGAGCGGCTCGGCCGGGGGCACGCGGCGGTCGCGTTCATGCGCCTGGGCAACGCCGAGGACGCCCGCGTGGCGAGCGAGCACGTCGGCACCGAGCACCGCCTGGAGCTCGCCCAGCTCACCGAGACGTTCAGCTCCACGGTCAACGGCCCGAGCGGCTTCTACACCTCCACCGTCGGCGAGAGCCGTACGGAGGGGGAGGAGAAGGGCGAGGGCGACCTGCGGGAGGACATCACCGAGTCGACCGAGTGGGGGCGGCGCGCGCCCACGGTCGCGGACGGGGTCCTGCAGCGGTCGCGGGAGTTCCTGGTCGAGCCGCACCAGCTGCAGCAGCTTCCCACGACCTCCGTGATCGTCACCTACTCGACGGCCGAAGGACGCCAGGTGCGCCTCGCGGACGCGAACCCGGCGATACTCACCTTTCCCAAGACGACGCTGGGGGAGTTCGAGGAGATCCGGCGGGCGGCCTTGGCGCCCGCGGAGCCCGAGCCCGAGCCGGAGCCGGAGGAGCCCTCGCTGCCCGACGTTCCCCCCAACCTGGGCCCTCCGCCGCCCCGCCTCGACTGGCGCAAGCGGCCATGAGCAGGCCCGCGTCCGCTGCCCGACGTGCCCCCGCTGCGCTTCTCCACGGTGGGCCCTCCGCCGCCCCGCCTCCACTGGCGCAAGCGGCCATGACCGCTCCCCAAACGTCGCATGCGGCCATGACACCGTCCGTTGCCGGTAAGGGCATCGTCAACACGGCTGTGCGCACGTGATCCTTGATGGAGTCTCTCCCCTGTTCGTCGTCAATCGAGGGGTCTCATGCACGCGTTCCCCCTGAGCGGGCCGTGGTACCGGATCCAGGCCATCACGGCGCCGTCGCGTAGTTCGTCCGCGGAGTGGGACTTCGTCACGGTGCTCCCCGCGGTCCTGTCCGCCGCGCAGCGCAACCGGCCGTTCGTCATCGGCTGGCTGTCGCGGGGTTCGGGTGCGCCGCTGGAGCTCATCACCAACGCGGGGCCGCTCACACCGCCCAAGCCGCCGCGGCGCGCGGCGACGGCGCCCGAGCCGCCGGTCACCGGTCCGCAGCCGCTGCTGTTCCCCGGCGGCGCGCGCGGCGTGGAGATCGGCGACGAGTGGCTGGCCGACCTCGCCGACCTCGTCTGGACGCCGTGCCCGGGCCGGCAGGCGCCGCCGCTCTACGGCAGGCGCGAGCCGGAGCCCGACGAGACCAAGCGGCCCACCTTGTTCGAGTCGACGCTGGTCACGCTCATGTCCCGGCCGTTCGCGTGGGTGGTGGTCGCCGAGCCGACCGACCTGCTCGACGCCGAGGTGGCCCATCTGCGCACCCAGCTCAACGTGCTGCGCCAGTACGGCGACGCCTCGGAGCGGTCGCGGTTCGACGCCGAGCGGGCCGAGCGCAGGATGCAGGAGCTGGACGCCTTCCGCGAGGCAGGGCTGTGGAACGTCCGGGTGCTCGCCGGCGCGGCCGGTCCCGACGAACTGCGCCAGATCGCGCCGGTGCTGGTCGGCTCCGTGGAGATGAGCCACCACCCCTACCGGCTGCGCAGCGCGATGTCGCTGCCCGCCCTGACCGGCGACGGCACCTGCGAGTCGGTCTACGGCTTCGGCGAGGCGCTGACCGTCGACCTCCAGGATTCGGCCGACGGCGCGGCGGCGCCGTTCGCGGCGACGGCCGGGGCCCTCGCCGCGCTCGCCGGGCTGCCGCGCCGCGAGGTGCCGGGCGTCCGGGTGCTCGACGCGGGCTTCTTCGACGTGACCAGCGAGGCCGAGGTCGAGGGCTCGGCGGAGACCGTCGACCTCGGCGCGATCGTCGACGGGCAGGACCGCGCGGTCGGAACGTTCCGGGTGCCGCTCGCCACGCTGAACCGCCACGCCTTCGTCACCGGCGCCACCGGCTCGGGCAAGTCGCAGACCGTACGTCACCTGCTGGAGCAGCTCACCAAAGCGGGCATCCCGTGGCTGGCCATCGAGCCGGCCAAGTCGGAGTACGCCGCGATGGCCGGCCGGGTCGAGCACCTCGCGCCGCTGACCGTCATCAACCCCTCGGCGCCCGACAACGTGCCGATCAGCGTCAACCCGCTCGCGCCCGAGCCGGGCTACCCGGTGCAGGCCCACATCGACATGGTCAGGGCGCTGTTCATGGCGGCCTTCGACGCCGAGGAGCCGTTCCCGCAGATCATGTCGCTGGCGCTGCAGCGCGTCTACGAGGCCAACGGCTGGGACGTGGTCACCGGCGGTGGCATCCCGGGGGCCGCCGTGCAGCCGGCCGTGCCGACCCTGGAGCAGCTCCAGCAGCACGCGCTGGAGGTCATCCAGGAGATCGGGTACGGCAACGAGGTCCAGGCCGACGTCGAGGGGTTCATCAGCCTGCGCCTGCGCAGCCTGCGGGTGGGCAGCGCGGGCCGGTTCTTCGAGGGCGGCCACCCGGCCGACATAGGCGGCCTGCTCCAGCGCAACGTCGTGCTGGCCATCGAGGACGTGGCCAACGACGAGGACAAGGCGTTCCTCATGGGCACGCTGATCATCCGCATCGTCGAGCACCTGCGGATGCGCGCCCGCTCCGAACCGCGGGGCGAGGACGGCGCGGGCGGCCTGCGGCACGTCATCGTCATCGAGGAGGCCCACCGGCTGCTGCGCGACCGGGGCTCCCAGCGGGCCTCCACGCACGCGGTCGAGCTGCTGGCCGGGATGCTCGCCGAGATCAGGGCGTACGGCGAGGGCATCATCGTGGCCGAGCAGATCCCGACCAAGCTCGTCTCCGACGTCGTCAAGAACACGGCGCTGAAGGTGGTGCACCGGCTCCCGGCCGAGGACGACCGGGCGCTCGTCGGCGCGGCGATGAACCTCAGCGAGGACCAGTCGCGCCAGGTGGTTTCGCTCCAGCCGGGCTTCGCCGCGGTGTTCGCCGACGGCATGGACCGCCCGCTGCGCGTCCAGGTGCCGCTGGGCGAGGACCGCGAGCGTGAGACGCTCGGCCCGGTGCCGCCGATCTGCGGGCGCCGCTCGGCCGCCTGCGGGCGCGAGTGCCGTACGGGGAAGGCCTGCACGCTGGTCGAGCTGCGCGAGGCCGACCTGCTCGCGGTGGCCCCGGAGTGGGCGTGGCTGCGGATCTGGACCGACACGGCCGTCCTGGCGTTCGTGACGAACCGGTCGCTGCCCGGCGTGCCGCGCGTGCTCGCCGACATCTGGGCGGAGCTGCCGGCCAAGCGGCGCGAGTGCCTGCTGGCCACGCTGGTCGAGCGGTCGGTCTCGCGCCGCGCCTGGTCGCTGCGCACGTGGTTCGACCCGGCGCTGCTCACCGAGAAGGCCGCCGAGGTCGCCGCCGGACTGCTCGCGGCCGGCCAGGCGGACGGCGCGGAGGGCGACCCGCCGATGCGGGCGGGCGACCGGCCGGGCGCCGCCTGGGTCATCCCGCAGGTCCGCTGGCTGCACGAGGTGGACCGGTTGTTCCCCTTCGGCCATCCCGCGCCCAACCTGCGCAGTCCCGCCCCGGCGATGGAGTATCCGCTGTTCGGCACCGACCCCGCCGGCCGGCCGTACCCCCACCAGGGGGTCAACGGCGCCGAGCCCGCCGAGGGCGGGGTCGCGGTCGGCGTGCGCACCGAGTTGCTCGGCCACCGCGCCAAGGCGCTGCGCCACCACCCGCTGTCGATGGAGGTGGACCGCAACCGCGCGCTGGCCTGGCGGGTCATCCTGGGCGACGACGAGCACGAGGGCATCCAGCGTGACGTGACGACGGTCGCCATCGGGGTCGAGCCGCGCGAGCGGGTCAAGTACGTGGCCCAGACGATGAGCGCGGGCTGGCTGGAGACCGTGCTGTCCTGGCCACGCCGTTTCGTCCTGCCGTTCGACGGCGACACCCCCGCCGAGCTGTCCTTCGGCGCGTGATCTCGTAGTTGGTCGCACGCACTACCCCTGACCTGGGCCCGAGCACTCCGTGATCATGTACAAACTTCGGCTGTACGCGTCCTGCCTGGGCGAAAGCCGTACGTGATCTTGCAGATCCGCGGAATCGCCCGCCTCAGGAGGGGCATTAGGATCGCGGCATGAGTCAGCTTCCGTTGCGGGCGCAGCTCGCCAGCGCCCTGGGCCGCACGGCCGCGACGCTGTCCAGGGCCACCGGGCGTGGCGACGGCTCGGTGATCGGCGGCAGGGTCGGCCTCATGCTGGAGCCCGACCTGCTGCGCAAGCTCGCGGCCGACCGCAAGCTCGTCCTGGTCAGCGCCACGAACGGCAAGACCACGACGACACGCCTGATCACCTCGGCGCTGCAGGAGCTCGGCGACGTGGCGACGAACGCCTTCGGGGCCAACATGCCCGCCGGGCACGTGTCGGCGCTCGCCTCCAACAAGGACGCGCCGTACGGCGTGCTGGAGGTCGACGAGAAGTACCTCCCCGAGGTCCTCGGCACCACAGAGGCCGGCATCGTCTGCCTCATGAACCTCAGCCGCGACCAGATGGACCGGGCCGCGGAAATTTGGCTGCTGGCCCAGAAGTGGCGCCGCGCGCTCGCGGGCAGGCCCGTCCACGTGATCGCCAACTGCGACGACCCGCTGGTCACCTGGGCCGCGTCCGCCGCGGTCGGGGTCACCTGGGTGGCGGCGGGGCAGCGCTGGCGGGAGGACTCCTGGTGCTGCCCGGAGTGCGGCGGCCCGCTCGACCGCGCCGGGTTCGGCAACGGAGGTCAGGGCCTCACCCCGGCCCAGATGGCCGACACGAACTGGGCGTGCCGTGAGTGCACCTTCCGCCGGCCCCAGCCGAACTGGGTGCTCGACGGGGAGTACGTGACCGACCCCCGGGGTCAGCACTGGCGCCTGGACATCCAGCTTCCCGGGCAGGCCAACCGGGCGAACGCCGCCGTCGCGCTGGCGGTCGCCGCGACGCTCGGCCTCGATCCCGCCCGGGCGCTGCCCAGGCTGCGTATGGTCACCTCGGTCGCCGGGCGTTACACGACCGTCGAGCGGGACGGTCGCTCGCTGCGGCTGCTGCTGGCCAAGAACCCGGCCGGCTGGCTGGAGGCGTTCGACGTCGCCGACCCGGCGCTGCCGATCATCCTGTCGGTCAACGCCCAGGGGCCGGACGGCCGCGACACCTCCTGGCTGTGGGACGTCGACTACCGCATCCTGCGCGGCAGGCCCGTCCTCGTCACCGGCGAGCGCCGCCTCGACCTCGCGCTGCGGCTGGCCGTGGCCGAGGTGCCCTTCCAGCTCTGCGACTCGTTCGAGCGGGCGGTGGCGGCGCTGGCGCCCGGCAAGATCGACGTGATCGCCAACTACACCGCGTTCCAGCAGATCCGAGCGGAGTTCGGCCGTGCAGTCTGAATTGTCCATCGTCTGGATCTATCCCGACCTGCTCAGCACGTACGGGGACCAGGGCAACGTCCTGGTGCTGGAGCAGCGGGCCCGGGCCCGGGGCATCCGGACCAGGACCGTCCACGTGCGCTCGTCCGACCCCGTGCCGCAGCAGGGCGACGTCTACCTGATCGGCGGCGGCGAGGACCGGCCGCAGATCCTCGGGGCCGAGCGGCTGCGCCGCGACGGCGGCCTGCACGCCGCGATCCAGCGCGGTGCGGCCCTGCTGGCGGTCTGCGCCGGTTACCAGATCATGGGCACGGTGTTCGGCGGCGAGGAGGGCCAGCCGGTGCCCGGCCTCGGGCTGCTGGACATCAGCTCGGGCCGCGGCGAGCGGCGCGCGGTCGGCGAGCTGGCCGCGGAGGTCGACCCCGCGCTGGGGCTGCCCACGCTGACGGGGTTCGAGAACCACATGGGTGTGACGAGGCTCGGCCCCGGCGTGCGCCCGCTGTCGCGGACGATCGTCGGCACCGGTAACGGCGACGGCACGGAGGGCTGCTACGCGGGCCGCGTCGTCGGCACCTACCTGCACGGCCCGGCGCTCGCGCGCAACCCCGCGCTGGCCGACCTGCTGCTGAGCTGGGTGACCGGACCGCTGCCGCCGATCGACGACAGCTGGTATCAGGCGCTGCGCGACGAACGCCTGCGCGCGGTGCTGCCCAGCTGACGCGGTGCTGCCGAGCTGACCGGCCGGTGAATCCGGCCGGTCAGTAGATCAGCGCCTGCACGCCCTCGCCCAGGGCCTCCTCGACGAACGTGGAGGCCCCGGCGATGCGTACGCCGTCGATCACGTCGTCGACGGTGATGCCCCTGCGGGCCGCGCACTGGGTGCACAGCGTGACCCTGCCGGCCGCGAGCACGGCGTCGAGCATGTCCTCCAGCGGGGCGGCCTCGGCCAGAGTGAACTCCTTGGCCCGTCCCGGCAGCGCGAACCACGAGGACTCGCCCGTCAGCCACAGCGAGACCGGGACTCCGCTCGCCAGCGCGGCCGCCGCGACCGTGAACGCCTGGTTGCAGCGCTCCGGGGCATCCGCCCCGGCCGTCACCTTGATCACCAGTGATCGTGCCATAGCCGAAAGCCTAGTCCGCCGGGGTCGGCGCCGCGCTGCGGCCTGCCGTACAAGTTGGGCAATCCGCACATGCCGCGCATGGTGCGAGGGGCCGTTCGCGCGGCTCTAAGCTCGTGTCCATGGACGTACATCCCGACCTCGAGCCGATCGCCTTCCTCCTGGGCCGCTGGGAGGGGGCCGGGGTGATCGGCTATCCCACCATGGAGAGCGCCAACTTCGGCCAGGAGATCGTCTTCGGGCACAACGGGAAGCCGTTCCTGACCTATCAGAGCCGCACGTGGCTGCTCGACGCGGAGGGCGTCAAGGTCCGGCCCCTGTCCACCGAGACGGGGTTCTGGCGGATCCAGCCCGAGCGTCAGATCGAGGTGTGCCTCGCGCACCCGACCGGCATCGTGGAGATCTACGTGGGGGAGGTCGTCTTCCACAAGATCGAGCTGCGTACGGACGTGGTGGCGCGGACCACGACGGCCAAGGAGTACAACGCGGGCCACCGGCTCTACGGCCTGGTCGACGGCAACCTCATGTACGCCTACGACATGTCGGCGATGGGGCATCCGCTGCAGTCGCACGCCTCGGCGGAGCTCAAGCGGGTCGGCGACTTCGACGAGTAAGGGGAAAAGAAAGAACCCCGGGCGCGCTCCGCCTCCTGAAGAAGCGGGCCGGCTGGACCATGGCCGGGGACGGAAGTCGTCCACAGCCGCCGGCTGCCCGGGGTTCCGGTGTCTGTCGAGGATTCGCCGGGACGTCGTACGACATCCAGACGGAAGGCCCAGATGGACGAGTCCTAGCGGACAGCCACCTCGCTAGCCCAAGAATGATCAACCATTGTTTGGACCACCTCCCTTCTGCGTGCCTTCACGCTATGCGAGCGGCGCGGGCGCGGGCAAACGATTAATCCGGCGAACTCGCCTCTCCTTCTGCGACGGCCGGGGAGATGCACCCCGGGCACGGCCAGGGAGTGCTCCCATGTAGGGCATGTTTCGTCGGGCACGACCTAAACTCTGGGGCATGGCCGAGACTTGGCACGAGGAGCTGCGGGCGCGCGGCTACCGGATCACCCCCCAGCGTCAGCTCGTGCTGGAAGCGGTCACCGAACTCGGGCACGCCACCCCCGAGGACATCTGTTCGCGCGTGCAGCGGACGGCGAGGGGTGTCAACATCTCGACCGTCTACCGGACCCTGGAGCTGCTGGAGGAGCTCGGGCTGGTCACGCACACGCATCTCGGGCACGGCGCCCCCACCTATCACCTCGCCTCCGAGGCCGACCACGTCCACCTCGTCTGCCGGGGCTGCGGCGAGGTGACCGAGGTCGCTCCCGGCATGGTGGACGGCCTCGTCTCCGCCCTCGACACCGAGCTCGGGTTCGCCACCGACGTCCGTCATCTCACTATCTTCGGCAATTGTCGTAAATGCCGTCTTTGACGGTTATGGCCCGCTTTGGGAGCGTTGACCTGGGGCCGGTAGCGTGTCGAGTGGAGCAGCACGCCGATTCGTCAGGAGATGAGGGTGAGCGTTCCCGCGGAGGCCGCCAGGCGGCGCATTGTGGATCTCTTCCTGTCCAGCGAGGAGCGCCTGCTCCGGCGGTGGACTCAACTGTCCGGAGCGTCCCCAGACGAGCTCCGTGACCTCTACCAGGCGTTGCGCACCGCGATCAGCGGCGAGGAAGGAGACCTGGCCGACGTACGCGGGCTGCTCGCCGAGCTCTCCCGCGCACGCGTCCGCCAGGGGTACACGCCCTCCGACACCGCGCGGCTGGTGTTCTCCCTCAAGGAGGCGTTGTACGAGGTGGTCGAGGACGACGGGGGCCCGGAGGCGCTGCGCGGCTTCGTGTGGTTCTCCCGGCTCGTCGACGATCTCGGTCTTTACACCTTCGAGACCTACTCCGCCGCCCGCGAGAAGATCATGCTGGACCAGGCCGAGCAGCTGCTCGAGCTGTCGACGCCGGTGGTGAAGCTGTGGGAGGGCATCGTCGCCGTACCGCTCGTCGGCACGCTCGACTCGGCCCGCACCCAGGTCGTCATGGAGAAGCTGCTGCAGACCCTGGTCGAAACGGGCTCGGAGCACGCGGTCATCGACATCACCGGCGTGCCGGCCGTCGACACGCAGGTCGCCCAGCACCTGCTCAAGACCATCGTCGCGGCCCGCCTGATGGGCGCGGAGTGCGTGATCTCCGGCATCCGCCCGCAGATCGCGCACACGATCGTCACGCTGGGCATCGAGTTCGGCGACATCGTCACCAAGGCCTCGCTGGCCGACGCGTTGTCCTACGCGCTGAAGCGGAGTGGCGTGGAGATCACGGGTGCCGCGCGGACGCGGGTGGCGGTCAGGGCGGAGCGCGGCTGATGGAACGTGTGCCGATTCTCAAGCTCGGCGACATCCTGATCGTCTCGATCCAGATCGACCTGGACGACCAGAGCGTGCTGGCCCTGCAGGAGGATCTGGCGGACATGGTGGTCTCCTCGGGAGCGCGAGGGGTCATCATCGACATCACGGCCGTGGAGATCGTCGACTCGTTCATCGGCCGGATGCTCTCCACGATCGCCGCGATGACCCGCATGCTCGACGCCGAGACCGTGGTGGTCGGCATGCGTCCCGCGGTGGCGATCACACTCGTCGAGCTCGGCCTGTCGCTGGGCGGCGTGCGGACGGCGCTCAACCTGGAGAAGGGCGTCGCCATGCTGGAACATGTCAGGGGCGCCGCCGGGTGAGCGGGCCCCAGGAGCTGCCCATCGTCACCAACGGTGACGTCGTGCTCGTACGTCAGCAGGTCAGAAGCCTCGCGGCCGAGATAGGGCTCTCCCTGGTGGAGCAGACGAAGATCGTAACCGCCGCCAGCGAACTGGCCAGGAACGCCCTCGTGCACGCCGGAGGCGGCCGGGTGCTCATCCAGGTGCTGGAAGGCGGGCGACGGCCCGGGCTACGGCTCGTCTTCAGCGACGAGGGGCCGGGCATCCCGGACGTCGACCAGGCGCTGACCGAGGGCTGGAGCACGGCGGGGGGGCTGGGGCTCGGGCTGAGCGGGTCGCGGCGGCTCGTCGACGAGTTCGACCTCGTCTCCGCTCCCGGCGAGGGCACCCGCGTGACAGTGACCAAGTGGGCCCGGTGACGCGGAGATGACGCACCGGCACGAAGACATCTGGGTCCGCACCGACGACCCGAGTGTGATCGGCGCGGTGCGCAGGACGGCCGTCGCGCTGGCCACCGCCGCCGGATTCGACCAGAACCGCACCGGGCAGGTCGCCGTGGCGGTGACCGAGGCGGTCTCTAACCTGGTCAAGCACGCGGAGGAGGGCGCCGTGCTGGTACGCCCCCATCCGGAACGGCCGGGCGCGATCGAACTCGTGGCCGTGGACAGGGGCCCCGGGATCGCCGACCTCGCCCGCGCCCTGCGGGACGGCTACTCCACCTCGGGCACGCTCGGCATCGGCCTCGGGGCGATCGCCCGCATGGCCACGGGCTGGGACGTCCACTCCATGCCCGGCAGGGGGACCGTGCTGGTCCTGCACTTCACCAGGGACGGCCTGCACGGCCCGCCGCTGCGGGTGAGCGGGCTGCGCCGCCCGATCGGCGAGGAGAGCGTCTGCGGCGACTCCTACGCCTTCTCCGACGCGGGCGACGCGATCAGCGTGCTCGTCTGCGACGGGCTCGGCCACGGCGGCGCCGCCGCGCACGCCTCCCGCGAGGCCGTGCGGATCTTCATGGAGGATCCGCACGCCCCTCCGACCGCCGCCCTCGAACGCCTGCACCGGGGGCTGGGCCACACCCGGGGCGGTGCGGTCGCGGTGGTGCGAATCCGCCGCGAGAGCGTCACGTTCGCCGGGCTGGGCAACGTCTCGGGCTGGATCGCCCACGCCCAGGGCCGCCAGGGGATGATCTCGATGCCCGGCATCGCCGGGCACAAGGGCAGGCGCCCCCGGCAGTACGAGTACGCGCTGCCGCCGCACGCCACGGTGGTGCTGCACACCGACGGCCTCACCGACCGCTGGGATCCGGCCTCCTTCCCCGGGCTGTTCGCCCATTCCCCGGCCGTGGTGGGCGCGACCCTGCTGCGCGACGCGGGCAGCCGCAGGGACGACGCCTGCGTCGTCACCGTGAAACAGGGGCAGTGATGGGCGAGGTTCTCACCCGCGCGGAGATCTGCAGGGAGCAGGACGTCTTCGCCGTACGGCAGCTGGGCCGCCAGATCGCCGAGCTCGTGGGACTGGAATCACAGGACCAGATCCGGGTGGCGACCGCGCTCAGCGAGATCGGCCGCGAGGCGCTGGCGTACGGCGCGCAGAGCGACGTCGTCTTCGACCTGCGCGAGGATCGCCTGGTCATCACGGTGAACTACCACGACGACGCCGACGTGCGGCCGGGCGAGGGCCTGAAGCTGGCCGGCCGTCTGGTCGACCAGGTCGCGCTCTCCACCGAGGACAGGTGCGTCACGCTGGTCAAGCGGGTGCCCGAGCACGCCAGGCAGGGTGTGGCCGGACAGAGGGGCCGGTCGCTCGACGGCATCCGCGAGGAGCTGGCCCGCCGGGCGCCGCCCGGCACGGCGCTCGACGTGCTGCGCGAGCAGAACAGGGAGCTGGCCGGCACTCTGGAGGAGGTGCTGCGGCTCAACGCGGAGCTGACCGAGACCAACCAGGGTGTGTTGGCGCTGTACAACCAGCTGTCGGCCGAGCTGGAGGAGACCAACCGCGGCGTCGTGGCGTTGTACGCCGAGCTCGACGAGAAGTCGTCCCAGCTCCGCCAGGCGGCCGAGGCCAGGCAGCGGTTCTGGGCCAACGTGAGCCACGAGCTGCGGCTGCCGCTGACCTCGATCATCGGCCTGGTGAGGCTGTTGCTCGGCTCGGGCGCCGAACCGCTCACCGAGGAGCAGAAGCACCAGATCACCTTGGTCGGCAGCTCGGCGGAGACGCTGCTGGCGCTGGTGGGCGAGCTGCTCGACCTGGCCAAGGCCGAGTCCGGACGACTGGACCCACAGCCGTCGATGGTGGACGTGGTCGCCCTGGCCGAGCGGCTGCGCATGACGCTCCACCCCGCCGGGCGGGCCGAGGGGGTCGAACTGTCGGTCGACGTGTCGGACGAGGTCGGCGAGTTGTTCGTCGACGAGACCATGCTGACCACGATCCTGCGCAACCTGCTGTCGAACGCGCTGAAGTTCACCGAGTATGGAGAGGTGCGGCTGACGGTCGTCGTGGACTTCGCGACGGCGGAGGCGGTCTTCACCGTCACCGACACCGGGGTCGGCATTCCCTCCGAGTACCTGGAGCGCGTCTTCGAGGAGTTCTTCCAGGTGCCCGGGTCGCTGCAGCTCAGAGCGAAGGGCACCGGCCTCGGCCTGCCGTACGCCCGCAGGCTCGCGGAGGCGATCGGCGGCTCGCTGGAGCTGGACAGCAGGCTGGGCGAGGGCACCACGGCCACGCTGCGGGTGCCGCACCGGATGACCACGCCGGAGGTGGGCCGGGCGCTGGTGGCCGACGACGACGAGGGGTTCCGCGCCGTGGCGCGGCGCATGCTCTTCGGGTTCGCGGCCGCGGTGGACGAGGCCGCCGACGGGATCGAGGCCCTCGGCATGATGCGCGAGAGTCCTCCGGATGTGGTCCTGATCGACCTGCTCATGCCGCGCCTGGACGGTACGGCGCTGCTGCACGAGATGACCGAGGACGAGACCCTGCGGGGCATCCCCGCGGTCGTCGTGTCCGTGGTGTCCGAACATCCGGTGACGGCCCACCCGGTGCTGCCGAAGTACGGACTGCGCAGGGACCAGCTGCTGGAGGCGATCCGGGAGGCCGTGCGCGACAAGCAGGAGCACACGCGGGGGAGGGGAGCCCATGATTGACGCCGCGGCGACGGTGCTGGTCGTCGACGACGTCCCCACCAAGCGGTACATCCTGGCGAGCTGGCTGCGCCGCGCCGGACACCGGGTCGTCGAGGCCGGCGGCGGCGAGGAGGCGCTGGCCGTCGTCGACGCGCTCATGCCCGACCTCGTCGTCCTCGACGTACGGATGCCCGACCTGAGCGGCATCGAGGTGTGCGAGAAGATCAAGGCGAGCCCGCGGACCGCCTCGATCCCGGTGATCCAGGTCTCCGGGAACGCCATCACCCCGGCCGACCGGGCCGAAGGGCTGGAGCGCGGGGCCGACGCGTACCTGTCGGAGCCCATCCAGCCCGACGAGTTCACCGCGACCGTCCGGGCGACCCTGCGGTACTACCGGGCGCGGCAGCGGGCCGAACGGATGGCGGCGCGGCTGAGCGAGCTGGCCGAGATCACGCTGGCGATGAACGAGGCCGAGGACTTCGAGCGGCTGCTGGCGGTGGCCGCCGAGGGGTGCTCCCGGCTGCTGGAGCGTTACTCGCGGGTGCTGGCGGCCCCGCCGGACGGGCAGCTGCGCAGGTTCGCGGCCCGGCCGGGCGAGCCCGCGGCGCCCAGGCCGGTCCACCCCGACACCCTGGAGCGGCTGAGCACCATCTCGATCGGCGAGTCCACCGGCGTGCGGGTGTTCGAGATCGACAACGAGACCTGGGCCCGCGTCGTCCCCGACAGCGACGTGGTCGCGCACGTGTCGGGCGTGCTGTGCCGTACGAAGACGGGCCGGTCCCCGGTGTTCCTGGGGGTGGAGACGGGCTCGCCGCTCGGCGGCGAGGAGCTGAGCCTGCTGCGGCAGCTCGGCCAGGCGCTGGCGCTGGCGGTCGACGCGGCCCGCGCCTACGCGGAGGAGCACTCGATCTCGCTCATGTTGCAGCGCAGCCTGCTGCCCGCCGAGATCCCCCGGACCCCCGGCCTGCTGGTCAGCGTGCGCTACCGGCCCGCGGTGGACAACGTGGAAGTGGGCGGCGATTTCTACGAGGTGCTGCCCCTCGGCGATCGGGTGCTGGTCGCGCTCGGCGACGTGCAGGGCCACTCGCTGCACGCCGCCACCGTGATGGCGGAGCTCCGCAACGCGCTGCGGGCGTCGGTGATCGACGCCGTCGACCCGGCCCGGTCGATGGCCCTGCTCAACGCGGTCCTGCGGCGTTACCACCCCGGCATGACGGCGACCGTCTGCCTGATGCTGATCGACCCCGCGACGGGGGAGAGCGAGATCGTCAACGCCGGGCACATCCCGCCGCTGCTGGCCGGGAAGGGGGCGGCCTATCACAGGTTCGGCAACCTGCTGCTCGGCGTGGCCGACGAGCAGTATCGGGTGGACCGGGTCCGGCTGCCCGAGGACGCCACCGTTCTGCTGTTCACCGACGGGCTGATCGAGGACCGCGACAAACTGCTGGACGAGAGCCTGGAGGTCGCCCGTCAGCAGGCCGAGGGGGTGGGCGACGACCTGGAGGACTTCTGCGACCGGCTGATCGCCACCTTCGGCGCCCGCGAGGACGACGTGGCGCTGGTCGCCCTCCGCCGCGTGCCGTTCTGACGGTTGTCCACAGGGGAGCGGGGCGTCGCCACGACGGCGGTGGGGGACCGAATAGCCTTGGACGCATGCGGAGCCCATTGCTTGACACACACGGCGCGGTGGCCGCGCAGGCGCCGGACGAGACCGTCGCGGCCCACTACGGTGATCCCTTCGCCGAGCAGCGGGCGCTGGCCGGCGGGCGCGCGCTGGTCGACCGGAGCAACCGCGAGGTCGTGCGGATCAGCGGGCCCGACCGGCTGAGCTGGCTCAACAACCTCAGCTCGCAGAAGCTCGACACGCTCCAGCCGGGCACGCCCACCCAGACGCTGCTACTCGACCCGCAGGGCCGCGTCGAGCACCATCTCACGCTCGTGGACGACGGCGAGGCCGTGTGGGCCCACGTGGAGCCCGGCACCTCGGCCGAGCTGGTGGCCTTCCTGGAGAAGATGCGGTTCATGCTGCGGGTCGAGATCGCCGACGTCACCTCGGACTACGCGGTGGTCTCGGTCGGCCCGCCCGCGTCGGCCGAGAGCCCCGCCGCGACCGGTGTGACCGTGGAGGGCGCCGTCGCGATGGGCGGCGACGTGCTCGTGCCGCGCGAGCGGCTGGGCGGCCTTCCGGACGAGCTGGGCCTGCGGCCCGCCGGTCTGTGGGCCTACGAGGCGCTGCGCATCGCCGCGCACGTGCCCCGGCTCGGGTTCGAGACCGACCACAAGACGATCCCCCACGAGGTCGGGTGGATCGTGGCGGCCGTCCATCTGAGCAAGGGCTGCTACCGGGGGCAGGAGACGGTCGCCCGGGTCCACAACCTCGGCCATCCGCCCCGCCGCCTGGTCTTCCTGTATCTCGACGGCAGTGTGGACGAACTGCCCCCGCACGGCGCCCCGGTGACCCTCGGCGTCGGCACGCCGGTCGAGGCCGAGCCGGAGGCCGCCGTGGAGGGCTCCGCCGAGCCCGGCCAGATCGGCTTCGTGGGTTCGTCGGCCCGCCACTACGAGCTGGGCCCGATCGCCCTCGCGGTCGTGAAGCGGACGGTGCCGGTGGACATCGACCTGCTGGCCGGCGGCGTCGCCGCGAGCCAGGAGGTCGTGGTGCCGCCGGACGCCGGGCGGAACGTGAAGATCGACCCCGCTCTCCGCCGGCGCATCCGATAGCCCCCGGCTAGGGAGAGTGTCTGACGACTGCTGCCCGTCGCGCAGCAGGGCCATGATTTGTCAGGACACGACCTAACGGCGAGCCCACCACGGCCGGGTGCAGAGCGCGGCGAGCACGGCGCCCGCCGCGTTCAGGATCACGTCGTCCACGGAGCTCACCCGGCCGAGCCGCAGGCCGAACTGCAGGAGTTCGACGGCGAGCGACGCGGTGGCCGCGACGGCGGCCACCGCCGCGAGCGAGGCGAAGCGCGCGGAGCGGACCGGAAGCATGGCGCCGAGCGCGGAGAAGACCAGGAGGTTGCCGCCGATCTGCACTACGGCCGCTCCCGGTGTCGACACCGCGAGCTGGCCCGCCAGGTCCACCAGGGGGACGACGTGCACCCCCTCCTCGGTCCCCGGTGTGAGGATCATCCATATCCAGGGGGCGGTTCCGGCCACCATGACCACGTCCGCGGCGGCCGTACGGCGGGGGGCGGGATGGCCCCGGCGAACGCGGTGACGGGTGAGGAGCAGGACCGCGAGAACGGCCGCGGGAACGGCGCAGACGGCCGCGATGACGACGTGTCCCCACGTGCCCCACGCCTGTTGCATCCGATCATGATGCCAGGCCGGGGTGCGGGCGTGGCGGTCAGACGTCCACGACGAGGGTGATCGGGCCGTCGTTGGTGAGGGTGACCTTCATGTCGGCGCCGAAGACGCCCGTCTCCACCCGCGCGCCGAGCGCCCGCAGCTCGGCCACCACGGCCTCGACCAGGGGCTCGGCCACCGGGCCGGGCGCGGCGGCCTGCCAGGTGGGCCTGCGGCCCCTGCGGGCGTCGCCGTACAACGTGAACTGGCTGATCACCAGCAGCGGCGCGTCGATGTCGGAGCAGGACTTCTCGCCGTGCAGGATCCGCAGCCCCCACAGCTTCGCGGCGAGCCTGGCCGCCTCGGCCCGGCCGTCGGTGTGGGTGACGCCCACGAGCACGAGCAGGCCGGGCTCGTCGATGGCGCCGACGATCTGACCCTCCACCACAACGGACGCGGAGCTGACCCGCTGAACGACCGCACGCATGGCCCCGAATTCTGCCACGTCCGGGGGCTTCGTAGACTGCGGGCCATGACGGAGATGCTCGTCGAGGTGGTCCGGTCGGGGTTCGTCGAGTCGGTGCACCGGGCACGCGTACACGTGATCGGGGCGGACGGCGCCCCGGCCCTGGTGTGCGGCGACACGTCGAGCCTCGCGTCGCCGCGCTCGGCCATGAAGCCCCTGCAGGCGCTCGCGATGGTCCGGGCCGGCCTGCCGCTCGAGAACGAACTGCTCGCGCTCGCCGCCGCGAGCCACAGCGGCGAGCCCTTCCACATCGACGGCGTACGGAAGATCCTGGCGGGCGCGGGTCTGGACGAGACGTTCCTGCACTGCCCCGAGGACCTGCCCCTCGACGAGCAGGCGCGCCGCCAGGTGCTGCGGGAGCACGGCGACGCCCGCCGGATCCTCATGAACTGCTCGGGCAAGCACGCGGCGATGCTCGCCACCTGCGTGGTCAACGGCTGGCCGGTCGACGGCTACCGCCATCCCGGCCACCCGCTGCAGCGAGCCATCCGCGCCACAGTCGAGGAGTTCACCGGGGAGCGGGTCGCGGCGACCGGTGTGGACGGCTGCGGCGCGCCGTTGTTCTTCGTCTCGATGGCGGGGGTGGCGCGCGCCTTCCGCGGTCTCACGCTCGCCCCGGCCGGCACCCCGGAGCGGCGCGTCGCCGACGCGATGCGCGCGCATCCCGAGTGGACGAGCGGCACGACCCGGGCGGAGAACCTGCTGATGCGGGCCGTCCCCGGGCTGCTGGTGAAGTCGGGCGCGGAGGCGTTCGACGCCTTCGCCGACGCCGAGGGCCGGGCCGGCGCCGTGAAGATCGTGGACGGCGGCGGCCGGGCCCGCGTGCCGGTCACCGTCGCCGCGCTGCGCGCCGCCGGCATCGACGCCCCTGAGCTGGCCGGCCTCGCGACCGCCCCGCTGTTCGGCGGCGGGGTCCCGGTCGGCGAGGTGAGGGTCCGTCCCGCCTGACGGCTGCCGGGGATTTACAGGGAACGGAACTGGCGGGAGGTCGAGATCGCCCCGGAGGTGGTCATGACGAACGTCCGCATCGAGTCGGCGAACCTGGACAGATCCCACTCGGCCGGGCCCTGGTACCAGTACAGGTGGTCGGTCTGCCGTCCGTCGCCGTTGAACGAGCTGACCACCCGTGCCCACCGGTCCACGCTGTCGAAGATCACCGCGTACGGCAGGTAGCGGGAGAACAGTTCCACGCGCTGGCCGGCGGGGACGTCGTCGACGTTCGCCCCGGTGAGGTACTCCCGGAACCCGAGTGTGTGCGCCAGGGCCGCGGCGCCCTTCGCGGTCTTGGCCGGCATGTACTGGGCGCCGAAGGCCAGCGCGGCCCCCGCGATGATCAGGGCGAGTCCCAGCAGGCCGTACGTCGTGAACCAGGCGAGAAGGACGGTGGCGGCCACTCCGAGCGCGACGACGGCCAGGCCGAGGGTCGTCCAGCGGGACCGGGTGGAGTCGGGCCGCCGCGCGAACCAGCCCTGCGCCACGACGTCCTGGTACAACGCGTCGCGCACCGTCGCCAGGCGGGCGGCGAACGACCCGTGCAGTTCGGACAGCAGCACCCGGTCGCGGCCATCGAAGATCGCGTCGTAGAGGGCGCGCTCGTAGGGCAGCAGGTCGCCGATCCGGGCGCCGGGCAGCTTGACCAGGCACCAGTCCGGGGTGTCGTAGGTCTGCCGCGGCTGCTCGTCGATCCGCAGGTAGTTGCGCACGGCGAGGTCGACGATCGTCGCGGTCACGTCGACCACGTCGGCTTGTTCGTCGAACAGCGTGCCGATCTGCCCCGGGCGCACGCCGTCCGGCGGGCTGAAGTGCCCGTTGCGGTGGCCGCTGACCGGGGCGGACTCGCTGCCGACCACGCGGGCGTCGCGGCCCCGTGTCCAGTACAGCAGCCCCACGCCGCCCAGCAGCAGCACCAGCAGCGCCGCCAGGGAGCCGCCGGTCACCGCGTTCAGCGTGAACGCGGTGGACAGTTCGAACCTGCGCTCCAGGATCGGCCGGGCCCCCGTCGCACCCTTGGGGTAGCCGACGACGACCGTCAGCGTCTGGCCCTCCCCGAGGCCCTGCTGCTCGAAGGTGGAGGTGGCGCCGGTCTCCTCCACCGAGGCGCCGGTGCAGGCGATGGCCGCGCTGAGCTCACCGGCGAAGCACGACAGGTTCTGCACCCGGCCGGGTCCGGTCACGGTGACGACGGCGTCCTGCACGGGCCCGGACACCGCGAACCAGCGCAGTTCCTCGCCCGACGCCGTGGGCGTAACGGCGCCGGTCACGTCGTACTCCACCGTGCCCTTGAAGGTCAGGGTCTTCCCGTCGTACGAGCCGCCCTTGACGTTCGAGATGCGGTAGACGCGGTCGTGGCCGTCGTCGTAGCGGGTCCGGGTGGGCGGCGTGCGCCGCACCGTCTCGCCGGCGGGGGTGACCGTCTCCTTCACATGGAGCACGCCGTTCTCGCGGAGCTCCATCGTCACCTCGTCCTTCGCCAGAGGCGCGGAAGCCGCAGTGACGGCGTGCGCGGGGGAGGCGGCGAGGACGGCGAGCAGTGCCGCCAGCCCGAGCCGGCGCGCGAGATCCACCATGAGCCGCAACCCTATCGGTCCCGTTACTCCAACAGTGATCGGATATGCGCCACCGGACCGGTCAGGAATCGAGAAGCGCGGCGGACACCGCCGTCCGTAGCGTTGTGGGCATGGAACTCACTCTTCACTACTGCTACATCACGGTCGACGACGGCGACGCGGCGCTCGCCTTCTACCGCGATGTGCTCGGCCTCGAACTGCGCAACGACGTCGGCTACGAGGGCGCCCGCTGGCTGACCATGGGCCCGTCGTCGCAGCCGGACGTCAACATCGTCCTGGAGACCGTCAACGCCGACCCGACCGCCTCCCCGGAGGACCGCGCGGCGCTGAGCGACCTGCTCGCGAAGGGCAGGCTGCGCGCCGTCGTCTTCGCCACCCCGGACTGCGACGCGACCTTCGAGAAGATCCGCGAATCCGGGGCCGAGGTCCTGCAGGAGCCGATCGACCAGCCGTACGGCGTCCGCGACTGCGCCTTCCGCGACCCGGCGGGCAACATGATCCGCTTCCAGCAGCTCGCCAAGGGCTGACGCGACGGCGCCCCTTCGGGGGCGCTCGCCGGATCGGTAGGGTAGCCGTCCATGGGACACACCCGGCTCTACCGGAACGGGAATCTGGAGGCCGAGGGCTTTCCGGTCGCCGACGTCTCCGAGCACGTCAAGGACCCGTCGGCCGTGGTGTGGTTCGACATGTGCGCCCCCACCGAGGAGGAGCTGCAGGCCATCAGCGAGGAGCTGGGGCTGCACGCCCTGGCGGTGGAGGACGCGCTGCAGCGCCGGCAACGGCCCAAGCTCGACGTCTACGACAGCCACATGTTCCTGAGCGTCTACGCGGCGGCCTTCGACGCCGGGTCGGGCCGGGTGCGGGTCGCGCCCGCGGCCGCCTTCGTCACGAAAAACGCGCTGGTCACCGTACGCCAGACGGACGACTTCTCCGTCGAGCAGGTGATCCGGCGCTGGGACGAGGGGACGGACCTGGCCCGGCACGGCGTCGCGTTCCTGCTGCACGGCCTGCTCGACTACGTGGTGGACAGCCACTTCGAGACCGTCGAGGCCATGGACGAGCAGGTGGAGGACCTGGAGGAGACGGTGTTCGGCGACCGGCCGGTCGGCCCGGAGGACCAGCGGCGCACGTTCGAGCTACGCAAGAGCCTGGTCACGCTGCGGCGCATCGTGATGCCCATGCGGGAGGCCGTGAACTCCCTTGTGCGGCGCAACGGCCTGATCGGCGACGGCGAGATGGCGCCGTACTTCCAGGACGTGTACGACCAGGTGCTGCGGGCCACGGAGTGGACGGAGTCGCTGCGCGACCTGGTCAGCAACATCCGCGAGACGCATCTGACCATGCAGAGCAACCGGATGAACCTCATCATGAAGCGGGTGACGAGCTGGGCGGCGATCATCGCGGTGCCCACGCTGATCACCGGCTTCTACGGCCAGAACATCCCGTTTCCCGGATTCGGGCATTCGTGGGGCTTCTGGGCGTCCGCCGCGCTGATCGTCCTCGCCTCGGCCACGCTCTACCGGGTGTTCCGGGCCCGCGACTGGCTCTGAGCGCGGGTCACCAGGGACCGTACGGCCCCTGGTTGCCACCGCCGCGGTAGCCGTTGACCGCGGGCTTCACGTCGGCGAGGTAGATGCCCGCCGCGATGACGGCGGCGATCGTGAAGATGTTGGGCAGCCCCATCCCCATGCCCATGTAGTTGATCGCGCCCGCGAAGGTGAACAGCGTCGCGAGACCGAGGATGATCAGCCAGAGCGGCTTGGTCTGCTTGCCGGCCGCGGGGAAGGCGCGCGAGGGGATCCGCAGGGCGTGCACCAGCGCCCAGCCGGACAAAACGAAGGCCCCGACGGAAAGCAGCCAGAAGATGATGTCGAGGATGCCGTACAGCCCGAACAATGGACTCTCCCACACGGTCACGGTCGCTGACGCCCCCAGACTAATGGGCGGCGCCGACACGTGGCGCGGGCGCCGGAGGCCGGTCTCCGGGAACATCCCGCCCGCACGGAGAACAGGCGGTGACGGCGGCGGCCCGCCTCCCCGTGCGGGAAGGCGGGCCGCCGAGGTGTCACTCGCGCGGGGCGCGGATCAGCTCTGGGCCGCGGTGGTGGTGCGGGTGCGGCCGGTCGAGGTCCGCTTGGCGGTGGTCTCGGCGGCGATCGCCGGCTCGGCGGTCTCCGAGACCTCCGTCAGCTCCAGCGCGGCCTCGCCGCTCACGCGGCTGACGACCTTGCGGCCACGCGTGGCCAGGTCGTCGTACAGCCGGGTGAAGCGGGCGGCGGCGGCGTCGGCGTACCCCTTGGCCTTCTCCGGGAGGTCCTTGGCGACGGACTCGGCCCTGTCCTGCACGGTGCTGGCGTAGGCGCGGGCCTTCTCCACGGCGTAGTCCCCGGCGCCGGTGAGCGCGTAGAACGGCTTGGACTCCGTGATCTTCTTGGCCTGGGTCGTGATGGTCATGGGTTATCCTTCCCTCGAATCCGGTGCAATGCCGTCGCGCGGGAGAACCGGGCCGTCCCCGAGATGCTCAGCCGATTGCGGCGGCTGGGCGGTGTCGGCCCGGTTCTCCTTGCGGAACGATTCGTAGATATCGATCAACACCTGACGTTGCCGCCCGGTGAGTGTGACGTCGGCCCGGATCGCGGTCAGCACGTCACTGTGCGGCTCGCGGTCCTCGATGAGGCCGGCCTGGACGTAGAGCGCCTGGGCGGAGATCTGCAGACCCTTCGCGATCTGGTTCAGGATCTCCGCGCTCGGCTTGCGCAGGCCCCGCTCCACCTGGCTCAGGTAAGGGTTGGACACACCGGCCTGCGCGGCGAGCTGACGAAGCGAGATTTTCGCCTGCTGCCGTTGCTGGCGGATGTACTCACCGAGCGAGGTGACCTTGGGCAGTTCCATACCCCCAGTCTGCCTCGCACTGCTTGCAATTGCAAACTGACCGGATAACGCCAGCTAGCACCCAAGGTTCAGCCAGGAAGCAGCCAAAGCAGCGGGGCGCTGGTGGCGAGCATCACCGATCCGGCCAGGATCAGGAAGCGGTGGGTGATCGGGAGCGCCACCTCGGGCCGTACGAGCCGGTCGACCCGGGCCATCACGCTCGACGGCGCGGACGCGCCGAGCGCGCCCTGCGGCGTGGGCAGCGCGGCCGAGGTGCCGAAGCGCAGCAGCGCGGTGGCCAGCCTGCGCGGGCAGCACCGCTGCCGGGCGCGGTCGTCGGCGGCCATCTCGACCAGCAGCTCGACCGACTCCTGCGCGTCGCTGACCAGCTTCGACCAGGGCAGCGCGCGGCGTAGCGCGGCGAACGGCAGCAGCACCAGGTCGTGGCGCTCGCGCACGTGGGCGGCCTCGTGCGCCAGCACGGCCTCCAGCTCCGCGGACGACAGCAGGTGCAGTGTGCCGTCGCTGATGACGACCTGCGATTTCAGTCCGGGCAGGCAGTAGGCGGCGGCGCCGGGGAAGTCGACCACCCGCACCCCGGGCACGGCCGGCTCGTCCCGGGCGACAAGCGCGAGCAGCAGCCGGTGGCGGCGGCGGGCCCGCAGCGTCTGCGCCCCGGCCGCGAGGGGCAGGGCGATCAGTACGGCGAGCAGCGACAGGCCGGCGACCAGCGCGGCCAGCCGGAGGTAGTCGTGTGGCGTCCGCACGCCGAACTCCACGCTCAGCAGGAACTCACCGAGCCCGTGGACGACGCCCTTGCGATAGGGGTCGAGCGCGAAGGCGAGCAGGGCGCCGGTGGAGGCGAGCCCCCAGGTCAGCCCCAGCGACTGCCACAACAGGATCGCCGTGCGCGGGGCGCGCCAGGTCCAGCGCGCGAAGGTCAGCCGCCACGCCGCGACCGCGCAGATCATGGCGAGTGCCGCTAAGACCGCCGCCGCGATCACTCTTCCTCCAGCTCCGTGAGGGCTTTCAGCAGGATCTCGGCCTCCGATCCGGAGACGGCGCGGGCGAAGCGGGTCAGCGCCGCGTCACGGTCGCCGGTCATGTCCAGGGCTTCGAGCATCAGCTCGGCGACGTACGCGTCACGGCTCGCGGCGGGCTGGTACCGCCACGCGCGGCCGTCGCGGGTCCGGGTGAGGAAACCCTTGCGGGACAGCCGGTCGAGCACGGTCATCACGGTCGTCGGCGCGAGGTCGCGGTCCTCTATGAGGCGTCCCACCTCGCGGGCCGTCAGCGGGGCGTTCTCCGCCCAGAGGATGTCCATGATGCTGCGTTCGAGCTCTCCCAGTCCCTTCACGTCTTTAAGCCTACTCGGGGTAGTACTACGTCTTGTAGAGAGGTGAGAGGCATGAGAATCGTTCTGGTCGAGGGAGACATCACCGAGCAGCGGGTCGACGCGATCGTCAACGCCGCCAACTCGTCCCTGATGGGCGGCGGAGGGGTGGACGGCGCCATCCACCGGCGCGGCGGCCCCGAGATCCTGGAGGAGTGCCGGGCGCTGCGCGCGTCCCGGTACGGCAGAGGGCTGCCCACCGGTCGGGCCGTCGCCACCACCGCGGGCCGCCTGCCCGCGCGGTGGGTGATCCACACGGTCGGGCCCGTTCACTCGCGGAGCGAGGACCGATCCCATCTGCTCGCCTCCTGCTATCGGGAGTCGCTCGTCGTCGCCGACGCGCTGGGCGCCGGCACGGTGGCGTTCCCCGCGATCTCCACGGGGATCTACCGGTGGCCGGTCGAGGACGCCGCCCGCATCGCGATCACCGCGGTACGGCAGGCAGCCCCCGCCGTGGTGGAAGAGGTGCGCTTCGTGCTGTTCAGTACCGCAGCCTATGCGGTGTTCGAAACGGCCCTGCAGGACATCGGATAAGCATTCGGCCAAAACTTTCACAGCCACTTGAGCATGTAGATCTCGTCGCGGTCGTCACCGGGGGCCACCCGGATCGAGCGGGGCACCCGGCCGACCTCCCGGTAGCCCACGCTCGCGTAGAAGCGGTCGACCCCGGTGCCGCCGCGGCAGGTGAGCTGCAGCGCCTCCAGGCCGAGCGACCTGGCGGCGTCGTCGGCGGCGAGCAGCAGCGCCCTGCCGTAGCCCCTGCCCTGGTGCTTGGGGTGGACCATGACCCGCAGCAGCCAGCGCCAGTGCGCCCGCAGGCCCGAGCCGTTGTCGCCCAGGATGAGCCAGGCGCCCACGCCGTCGTCGTCGAAGCCGGCGAGGAGGCTGTCGGGAGCCGCCGGCCCGCCGGCGGAGCGGGTGCGGGCGAACGCCTTCTCCGCGGTCGGCCTGATGTCGTCCGGCGTCACGGGAGGCACGAAGCCCACCGCGCCGTCGGCGTTGGTCACCTCCGCCCAGCAGCTCAGGAGCTCCTCGAAGAGCTCGGGGGTCATCTCCGGGTCGAGGACGAAGCGCATGGCCGGACGTTATCAACCGCCCCGTCGTCAACCGCGGGGGGAGACGCTGCTCCAGGGCAGGGTGAGTTCGCCGAGCCGCCAGCGCCCGGGACCGCCGGTCGGCGGCGTCGCCTCCACCGGCCAGTCCCGCGCCAGCAGCTCGGCCGTCCTCGTCCAGCGCTGCCGGGTGCCGTACGCGCCGAAGGAGGCGCAGGTCGCCCAGGCGCGGTCCCAGTCCGTCAGGAACGCATGGATCCGCTCGCCGGGCACATTCCGGTGGATCAGCGTCTTGGGCAGGCGTTCGGCCAGGTCGGAGGGGCGGTCGAAGCCGGTGAACCGGGCCGCGAAGGTGAGCGTGCGCGGCCCCCGCGCACCGAGCGCCACCCAGGTCGCCCGGTGGCCGACCTCCGAGCAGGTGCCCTCGACGAGCACGCCCAAGGGGTGCAGACCGGCCCGCAGCCGGTCCCAGTGCTGCCACGCCTCGGCCTCGCCGTACTGCCGCAGCACGTTGAAGGCGCGCACGATCATCGGCGGGCGGGGCACCGGCAGCTCGAAGCCGCCCCTGACGAACGTCAGCCCCTCCCGCTCGTACGGCTTGGCCGCCTCGACCCGCTCGGGGGCGATCTCCACGCCCACCACCTCGACGGTGGGGCAGACCCGGCGCAGCCGCGTGAACAGCTCGGTCGTCGTGGTGTGGGACGCGCCGTAGCCGAGGTCCACCACCAGCGGCGCCGTCCCCGCGCGGGCCGAGCGCAGCAGCGGGCCGTACACGGCGGCGATCCAGCGGTCACAGCGGCGCAGCCGGTTGTGCCCGGTGGTGCCCCGCGTGACCGTCCCGACGGGCCGGACCGGTCTCATGTCCCCGACGCGACCCTGTGCACCTTGTGCTGGGCCGCCTGCGCACGCGGCCGTACGACCAGCCTGTCGATGTTCACGTGCGGCGGGCGGGTCACCGCGAAGGCGATCACGTCGGCGACGTCGTCGGCGCTCAGGGGATCGGGGACGCCCTCGTAGACCTTGGCGGCACGCTCGGCGTCGCCCCGGAAGCGGGTCAGGGCGAACTCCTCGGTCCTCACCATGCCCGGCGCGATCTCGACGACCCGCACCGGGTCGCCGCACAGCTCCAGGCGGAGGGTCTCGGTCATCGAGGTCTGCGCGTGCTTGGCCGCGCAGTAGCCGCCGCCCCCCTCGTACGAGACCAGCCCGGCCGTCGAGGTGAGCATCACCAGCACGCCGTCCCCCGACTCGATGAGCTTCGGCAGCAGGGCCCTGGTCATGCGCAGGGCGCCGAGCACGTTCACCTCGTACATCCGCTGCCAGTCGTCCACACGGCCGCCGGCCACGGGTTCGAGGCCGAACGCGCCGCCCGCGTTGTTCACCAGGACGTCGCAGCGCTCCAGCGAGGCGGCCAGCGCGTCGACCGACGCCTGGTCGGTCACGTCCAGCGTCACCGGGCGCACGCCGGGCACATCGGACGCCAGCTTGTCGAGCCGGTCCCGCCGCCGCGCCGCCGCCACGACCCGGTATCCCTCCGCGGCGAGCCGGCGGGCCGTCGCCTCGCCGATGCCGCTGCTGGCCCCGGTCACCACCGCGGTCCTGACCACGGGCTCGGCCGCCGCGGGATTGGTCATCGTCACGCTTCCGTCCTTCCACGCTGCTCCGATGGGCAGCCGACATCCTCTCAGGACCCCCGGTGCTCACCGATGTCGGGGAATCCAGTGATGATTTTGATGGTTATAAGCCTTTCGGAGGTGGTTCGGGTGTCGGTGTTACGGCGTCGGGTCAACCGCGTCGCGACCATCAGCGTGCACACGTCCCCGTTGGACCAGCCGGGTACCGGGGACGCGGGCGGCATGAACGTCTACATTCTCGAGGTCGCCAAACGTCTCGCGGCGCTGGGCATCGAGGTGGAGATCTTCACCCGGCGGACCGCGCGTGACCTGCCTCCGGTCGCCGAGCTGAGCCCGGGGGTGCTCGTGCGCCACGTGACGGCCGGGCCGTACGAGGAGCTCGACCGCGCCGACCTTCCGGGGCAGCTGTGCGGCTTCCTGTCCGGCGTGCTGCGCACCGAGGCGATGTACGACCCCGGCCGGTACGACGTGATCCACTCGCATTACTGGCTGTCGGGCCAGGTGGGCTGGCTGGCCAAGGAACGCTGGGGCGTGCCGCTCGTGCACACCATGCACACCATGGCCAAGGTGAAGAACCTCCTGCTCGCCGAGGGCGACAAGCCCGAGCCGGCGATGCGCGTGCTCGGCGAGGAGCAGGTCGTGGAGGTCGCCGACCGCCTGGTCGCCAACACCGCCGCCGAGGCAGAGGAGCTGATCAGCCTCTACGGGGCGCCGCGCGAACGGGTGGCGGTCGTCAACCCCGGCGTGAACCTCGCCGTCTTCCAGCCGGCGTCCAAGGGCGCCGCCCGCCAGCGCCTCGGGCTGCCGCAGGACGCTCACGTGCTGCTGTTCGTGGGCCGCATCCAGCCGCTCAAGGCCCCTGACGTGCTGCTCAAGGCCGCCGCCCGGATGCTCGTGGAGGATCCCTCGCTGCGGTCGCGGCTCGTGGTGGCCTGCGTGGGCGGGCCCAGCGGCAACGGCCTCGCGCGTCCCTCCCTGCTCAGCGACCTCGCCGCCGAGCTGGGCATCGCCGACGTCGTACGGCTCGCGCCGCCCGCGCCGCAGCGGGAGCTGGCCGACTGGTACCGGGCCGCCGACGTGACCGTGGTGCCGTCGTACAACGAGTCGTTCGGCCTGGTCGCACTGGAGTCGCAGGCGTGCGGCACGCCGGTCGTCGCGGCCGCGGTCGGCGGCCTGCGCACGGCCGTCAAGGCGGGCGTGTCCGGCGTCCTGGTGGAGGGACACGACCCGCACGACTGGGCCCGCGAGCTCGCCCTGCTCGCCGGGCGGCCCGACCGGCTCGCCGGGCTCGCCGAGGGCGCCGTGGGGCACGCCACGGCCTTCGGCTGGTCGGCGACCGCCGCCCGGCTGGCCGAGGTGTACGCCGGCGCCATGGCCCAGCTCCACCGGACCCCCATCGCGGTCAACTCGTAGGAGTGCCGAAAGGGCTCCCCGCGCAGCAGGGCATGGCTTTTGGAACACGACTTAGGGTGGTCCGTATGAGACCGGATCTGGAAGCCGTCATCGCGTCGGCGCTGGAGTCCGCCGAGCTGTCCTACGAGCGGCCGAAGCCGGGCGCGTTCCTGGTCAGGCTGCCGGGCCAGCACAAGCTCGCCACCCTGACCTGGCTCGTCGTCGGCGACCAGGCGCTCAACATCGAGGCGTTCTTCTGCCGGCAGCCCGACGAGAACCACGCCGAGTTCTACCGCTGGCTGCTGCACAAGAACGGCTCGACGTACGGCGTCCACTTCGCCGTCGACGCCACGGGCGACGTGCACCTGGTGGGCCGGCTGCCGCTGGACGCGGTCACCGAGGAGGAGATCGACCGGGTCCTCGGCTGCGTGCTCACCTATTCGGACGAGTCGTTCGACCGCGCCCTCGAACTGGGCTTCGCGACGTCCATCAGGCGCGAGTGGGAGTGGCGGGTCAAGCGCGGCGAGTCGCTGGCCAACCTCCGGGCCTTCGCGCGGGTGGTCGAGTCCTGACCAACGGGACGTCTGCCGTACGCCGATAGGATTGGCGCCATGGCGACTTTGGTGCTGCTGCGGCACGGCGAGAGCGAATGGAATGTCAAAGGCCTGTTCACCGGCTGGGTGGACGTCACACTCTCGCCGACCGGCGAGGAGGAGGCGCGGCGTGGCGGGCAGCTGCTCCTGGAGACCGGGATCCGGCCCGACGTGGTGCACACCTCGGTGCTCACCCGGGCCATCAGGACCGCGAACATCGCGCTTGAGGCGGCCGACCTCCTGTGGCTCCCGGTCAAGCGCTCCTGGCGGCTGAACGAGCGCCACTACGGCGCGCTCCAGGGCAAGGACAAGGCGCAGACCCGCGCCGAGTTCGGCGACGAGCAGTTCATGCTGTGGCGCCGTTCGTACGACGTGCCGCCGCCGCCGATCGCCGACGACGACGAGTACTCCCAGGTCGGCGACGGCCGCTACTCCCTGCTGCCCTCGGAGCTGTTGCCGCGCACCGAGTGCCTCAAGGACGTCGTCGTGCGGATGCTGCCGTACTGGTACGACGAGATCGTCCCGGACCTGGCGGCGGGCCGCACGGTGCTGGTGGTGGCGCATGGCAACTCGCTGCGCGCGCTGGTCAAGCACCTGGAGGGCATCAGCGACGCGGACATCGCGGGCCTGAACATCCCCACCGGCATCCCGCTGCGCTACGAGCTGGACGCCGACTTCCGCCCGGTGGGCAAGGGCGAGTACCTCGACCCCGAGGCCGCCAAGGCCGCCATCGAGGCGGTCGCCAACCAGGGCAAGAAGTAACCCTCACGTCTGTCACGAACGCCGCGTCCCATGCGAGGGGCGCGGCCTTCGGTCATTTGCAGACGACCGGCTTCTTCGCCGTGCCGGGAACACCATGACGAGGAGTTCGACGGCGCCGTCCGGGGGATCGGGCATCCGGGTCGCCAGCGTGCGGCCGCGCAGGTGGACCCTGACGCGGTACGAGTCCGGGCCGCGCGTGGTCAGCCCTCTTCAGCGTCGGTCCCTCGCGGCCCAGCACCAGTGACCCGGACGCCAGGCGCTGCCGTACGGGTCTGACCTTCGGGCGGTGCCGGGAACGCGCCGCGCAGGCCCGCTCCTTCCGGGCGACGTACGCGTCTCGCCAGCGCGCACAGGTGGCGTCCCTGATCCAGGACCGCCTTGTCGGAGACCTCGTCCCACCGCTCCAGGCCTGAGTTGTACCGGTGGTTGTTGTGGCTGCGGACGGCGCGGAGAAAACGCTCCTCCGCCACGCTCAGGCCCTTGGCGGTGCCGTCGCCGAATCCGGGACAGCCGAGCTCCCACTGCGCGCGCACCTTCCCCGGCGGGGCCGGCGCCGCCGGGAGCAGCACCGCGGTCACCGCCAGGACGGCCGCCGTCACGCGGACGACCGGGCCGCGGCGTACGAAAACGCGCCGGGGAGCGCGTACGGCGAGCAGGACGAGGAACGGCGGAAGGCAGCCGTAGAGCCCGAGCCCGATCTGCCGGGACAGCAGCTCGGGCGGCCCCCACACGTCCAGGCACGCGGGGCCGAGCAACGCGAAAGCCCCGGCCCCCCGAGGACCGGGGCTTGCGCGCCCCCGTACGCCGCCGCGTCAGCCGGCGAGGGCGTCCGCGTCGCGCGTACCCGTGACGAGGTACACGACGTCGCGCGCGACGCGTACGGCGTGGTCGGCGTACCGCTCGTAGTACCGGCCCGCCAGCGTGATGTCGATGGCGGCCTCGATGCCGTGCTCCCAGTCCTTGGAGAGCAGGACGCGGAACAGCCGCCGGTGACGGCGGTCCATCGCGTCGTCGTCCTCCTCCAGTTCCTTGGCGAGATCGATGTCGCGGGAGGCGATGCAACTGCCCGCCTTGGTGATCAGGTTCTCGGCGATGGCGCCCATCTCGACGAAGGTGTCACGCAGCTCGGCGGGGATGGCGGACTCGGGGTGACGCATCCGGGCGAGCTTGGCGATGTGCTCGGCCAGGTCGCCCATGCGCTCGAGGTCGGCGGCCATCCGCAGCGCGGTGATGACGGTACGCAGGTCGACCGCCACCGGCTGCTGCGTGGCCATCAGCTCGAAGATCGAGGCCTCGAGCTCCTGGTGCAGCCGGTCGACCTCGGCGTCCTGGGAGATGACGCTCTCCGCCAGCTGCAGGTCGGCGTCGAGCAGGGCGGTCGTCCCCCTCGACATGGCCGACCGCACCAGGCGGGTCATCTCCACCAGGCGGTCGGTCAGGGCTGCAAGATCTTCGTGATAAGCGTCGCGCATGGCCGCCACGCTACGCGCGGGCCGATGAACGAATTCCGACCGCCGGATGAACTTTTCCGGAAACAGGGAGTCCGGCCAGGTCGGGCAGGTGGACCAACCCGAAATGCCGCCTAGGCTGCTGAATGTGAACGAGTTGCTGGCGAGCTTGGCGGCGATGGGCGGATTCGTCGCCGGCTCTTTCGTCATGCTCGCGATCCGGCGGCAGGGGGACAAGCCCCGCATCCCGGAGCCGGTCGACGACGGCCTGCCTCCGGGAGTGGCGTCGGTGCTCGCCGTGCTGCCCTCCTCGGCGGTCGTGCTCGACCGTGAGGACCGGGTGCTGCGCGCCAGTTCGGCCGCCCGCGCCTTCGGCCTCGTACGCGGGGAGTCCCTCATGGCCGCCGAGCTGCTCGCGCTGGCCAGGAAGGTCCGCAGGGACGGCGAGATCCGCGAGAGCGAGATTGAGACGGCGGGCCGCAAGTTCGGGCAGGAGTCCACGTCGTTCGCGGTGCGGGTGGCCCCGCTGGGCTCCCACGGGCAGGTGCTCGTGCTCGCCGAGGACCAGACCGAGCGGCAACGCGTCGAGGCGGTGCGCAGGGACTTCGTCGCGAACGTCAGCCACGAGCTCAAGACGCCGGTCGGCGCGCTGAGCCTGCTCGCCGAGACCATCCAGGACGCGGCCGACGACCCCGAGGCCGTGAAGCGGTTCGCCGGCCGGATGCAGCACGAGGCGGCCCGCCTGACCTACCTGGTGCAGGACCTGATCACGCTGTCGCGGATCCAGGGCGGCGAGCCCATCCCGGCGCCCGAGCAGGTGCCCGTGGACGAGGCCGTCCACGAGGCCATCGACCGGTGCAACACGAAGGCGTCGGCGAAGGACATCACGCTCGTCGCGGGAGGCACGGAGGGCCTGAAGGTCTGGGGCGACGATGAGCTTCTCGTCACCGCGCTGCGCAACCTCATCGACAACGCCGTCGCCTACAGCCCCGAGCACACCCGCGTCGTCATCAGCGCCAGGCCGGCCGGGAACGCCGTCGAGGTGAGCGTGAGCGACCAGGGCATCGGCATCCCGGAGACCGCGCAGGAGCGCATCTTCGAGCGGTTCTTCCGGGTCGACGCCGCCCGGTCGCGGGCCACCGGCGGCACCGGCCTCGGCCTCGCGATAGTCAAGCACGTGGCGGTCGCGCACGGCGGCGAGGTCACGGTGTGGAGCAAGGAAGGCTCCGGCTCGACCTTCACTCTTCGCCTTCCCGCGTTCGGCGGTCAGGCGGTCCCCGTACCAAGCACGACCATCCCCCAGGAGGCCGCTAAGTGACTCGGGTACTCGTCGTCGAGGACGAAGAGTCGTTCTCGGACGCCTTGTCGTACATGCTCAGGAAAGAGGGGTACGAGGTCGCGGTGGCGACCACCGGTCCGGAGGCCCTGGACGCGTTCGACCGCAACGGCGCCGACCTCGTCCTGCTCGACCTGATGCTCCCGGGCCTGCCCGGAACGGAGGTGTGCCGCTCGCTGCGGCAGCGTTCCAAGGTGCCCGTGATCATGCTGACCGCGAAGGACAGCGAGATCGACAAGGTCGTCGGCCTGGAGCTGGGCGCGGACGACTACGTGACCAAGCCGTTCTCGTCCCGCGAGCTGGTGGCGCGCATCCGCGCCGTGCTGCGCAGGCAGGGCGACGTGGAAGAGGTGGAGTCGGCCGTCCTGACCGGGGGACCGGTCCGCATGGACGTCGACCGGCACATCGTGGCCGTGCGCGGCCTGCAGGTGCAGCTCCCGCTGAAGGAGTTCGAGCTGCTCGAGGTGCTGCTGCGCAACGCCGGGCGGGTGCTGACCCGCGGTCAGCTCATCGACCGGGTCTGGGGCGCCGACTACGTGGGCGACACCAAGACGCTCGACGTGCACGTGAAGCGGCTGCGGGCCAAGGTCGAGGCCGACCCGTCCAACCCCCGCTGCATCCTCACCGTGCGCGGCCTGGGCTACAAGTTCGACCCCGCCGACGACTGAGTCCGTACGGGCCCTTTTCGCGCTCAGGAGCCCCTGTCCGGCCGGACAGGGGCTCCCGCACGTCTACACGGTCGCTACTCGGCGCCCGCGGCGGGCGACTCGGAGGCGGCCGCTCCGGTGGCCTCCGGGATCGCGGTGTCGGACGGCGCCGGGCTGCCCGTGGCGAGGGGCGAGGCGGTGGGGGCGGCCGTCGGCGCGGGCGGCAGCGTCGCGAACTCGCGGCTGCGGGCGACGACCGGCACGTCGAGCGCGACGTCTCCGGCGTTCTTGAACTGGAGCGTGAGCTTGATGCTCTCCCCGCCGCGCAGCGCCGTCTTCAGGCCCTCGACGGTGACCCCGGGGGTCTTGGCGAGCGTGCCCGGCTGGAGGTCGATGGGGCTCTGCACCTTGACCGAGGTCGCCTTCTGCTCCTCGGGGACGATGCTGGTGAGCTGGTCGGCGGTCCCCGTGCTGTTCAGGAGAGTCAGATAGAGCGGCGCCGAGTTCCCGGCGGCGAGCTGCTGGCCGGAGTCCGGCCCCAGGATGAACGCCTGCGGGATCATGACGCCGTTCTTGCCGTAGGCCTTGCCGGGGCCGTCGCCGTCGAAGAGGACGCCCGCCTCGTTCGGGGCGTACGGCGCGCCGGTGTTGGCGTCGAAACCGGCGCCACACGCGGCCAGTGCAGGGATGGCGGCGGCGAGGAGCGCGGCAATGGCGATCGCCCTGCGACGGCTGCTACTGGTCACGGTTCGAGGTCTCCTTGGTACGCACGTGTATGGGCAGCAATCACCTTATCCGCGCCGGTCACCGGTCCGGCGTCGGCTCCCGGTCCATGGGCCGCAGCAGTGCAGGTCACCTGGTATGTCCTATATGTCGATTCACAGAGTGGATGGCTTGTCAAGCCCCAAAACGAGGCTTTGACCTGCAGTTATGTTTCTTTCACTGTTCCGGGAGGCGGTAACCGCGTGGTACTCTGGAGTACAGCGGAAGGGGTACTCGTCACATGACTTTCCAGGTCGGCGACACTGTCGTCTACCCCCACCATGGGGCTGCTCGGATCGAGGCCATCACGACCCGAACCATCAAGGGTGAGGAAAAGACCTACCTGGTGCTGAAGGTCGACAAGGGCGACCTGACCGTACAGGTACCAGCGGAAAATGCCGAGCTCGTCGGTGTGCGCGACGTCGTCGGCCAAGAAGGACTCGAGCGGGTGTTCGACGTGCTGCGCATGCCGCACACGGAGGAGCCCACGAACTGGTCCCGCCGCTACAAGGCCAACCTTGAGAAGCTGGCGTCGGGGGACGTAAACAAGGTGGCCGAGGTGGTGCGCGACCTGTGGCGGCGCGACAAGGAGCGCGGCCTGTCCGCCGGTGAGAAGCGCATGCTCGCCAAGGCCCGCCAGATCCTTGTCAGCGAGCTCGCGCTCGCGGAGAAGACCAACGAGGACAAGGCGGAGGCCCTGCTCGACGAGGTGCTGAACTCCTGAACATCACATCGCCAAGGGTGGGCATCGGGGTCGATGTCCACCCTTTTGCGTCCGGTAGGGAGCTCCACCTCGCCGGACTGTTCTGGCCGGGCGAGACCGGGCTGGCCGGCCATTCCGACGGTGACGCGGCGGCGCACGCCTGCTGTGACGCGCTGCTGTCGGCCGCCGGCCTCGGAGACGTGGGGGCGCTCTTCGGCACCTCCGACCCGCGCTGGGCGGGCGCCGCGGGCGTGACTCTCCTGGAGGAGGCGGCCCGCCAGGTGCGGGCGGCCGGATTCGAGATCGGCAACCTGGCCGTCCAGATCATCGGGAACCGCCCGAAGGTCGCGCCTCGCCGTGCGGAGGCGGAGAAGGCCCTCGGGGCCGCCGCAGGGGCGCCGGTGAGCGTCAGCGCGACCACGACCGACGGCCTCGGGCTCACGGGGCGCGGCGAGGGCGTGGCGGCCATCGCGACCGCCCTGATACTCCCGGCGTGAATGTCCCGTTCCAAGCGGACATGCCAACCTGAATGAGACCAGGAGCGTCTCACTAACACGTGGGCGGCGGCTCGGACCAAGGCGCGGAATCGAGCCGCCGCCCTCTTTTTTCTTTCATGGGACGCATATTTCCCTTCCATGGGGTATCCCACAGTCCGAGGATGAAAGGGTCACCCTCATCGGGAGGTCGATATGACAATCGAGTCCATTCTCGGCGCCATCGTCATCGGTGCGGTCATCGGCGCTCTGGGCCGCCTGTTCCTGCCGGGCCGGCAGCCGATCGGCTGGCTGCTCACGATCGTCGTCGGTATCGTCGCGGCGCTGATCGGTACGGCGATCGCCCAGGTCCTGGGCGTGGCCACGACGGATGGCATCGACTGGATCGAACTGGTCATGCAGGTCGTACTGGCCGTCGTCGGTGTCGGCATCGTCGCCGGTCTCCGTCGAGGGACGCGGGTGTAACGCACTCGCTCGGTAGGGCGGCCCCCGCCCTCACCCCGTAGCGCGCACAGGCCCGTCCGGCTCCCCAGCCGGGCGGGCCTGTGCGCTGTGCGGCTCGTCGCACGGCGGGCGCGCGTGGCGTGTTGCGTGGCCCGTTGTCAGGCGGGCGGGCGTGGCGTGCTGCGCATCCGGCCGGAGGGAGGTGCGATCGGAACGCCGCCCTCACCGGCTTCTTCCGCGGCGTCCTGCTCGCCGCGCTCCGCGGCCTGCGGCGAGCGTCTCCCGCTCACCTCGTCCGGGTCGGCGCTGTCCCGAGCATGGGCGGGATCGGGCACGTCCCTGATCTGGCGGAGCGGCTGGGTGTCGACACCCGACTCGTCCTCGGGCCGATCCGCCTCGATGCCGGCGGAGTCGTCTTCCGGTTTCGGCCGGGGGTGCACGAGGACGTCGCCGGTGTGCGGCCGTACGAGGTCGCCCCAGCGCACCGGGCGGTTCCGGCGGGGCTCCCGCGCCGGGCGGTCATCCGTTTCGGCATCCGTTTCGGCATCCGTTTCGGCATCTGGCGTGGGCGCGGCGGGCGTCTCGGCAGGCTCCGTGTCGCGAGCGTGCTCGTCCGTCGCCGTCTCGTCTGCCACCGTCTCGTCTGCCACCGTCTCGTCTGCCACTGGCTCGGTCGCCGGCTCGGCGTCCGCTCGCGGGGCGGGTCGCGGGGCCTGCTCGGTCACGGGCGGGGTGCCGGGCGCCGCAGTCGGAGGTACGACCGGCAGGGCCTCGGCCTCGTCCGGCACCTGGTCCGTCGTTCCCGGTTCGGCCGCGGCGGCGGTCTCCTCGATCGCCTCGTGCGGCAGTCGTACGCCGTCCTCGTCGGGGGCGGGGGCCGCGGCCTCGTCCTCGGGCTGCGGAGGGGTGGCGGGCAACGGCGGGGCGTACTCGGGAGGCGCGACGGTCTCGGACACCGGGCTGACCGGCAGCGGGGGGACATAGTCGGGGGGCGCCACGGCCTCGGGGACCGGCTGCAGGGGTGGCGCCCCGTACTCCTCGGTGACGGCGTGCTCCTGCGTCACGGCGTGCGCGGGGGCGGGCCGCTCCTGCACGGCCACCGGATAGGGGGCGGTGGCGGCGGCCCGGGGCTCCCGCTCGCCGTCGAAGGGCACCAGGTCGTCGTCGGTGTCGCCGTCCAGGTCGGCCCGGTTGGTGCGCACGTGCTTCAGCAGGAGCAGCAGCAGCCACAACCCGACGGCGAGCATCACCCAGGGCAGTAGCGCGACGACGAGAGCGGTGACGTCGGGATCGAAGGCGACGCCGACGGCGGTCGCGGCGTTCGCGGCGGCGGCTGACACCAGGAGCAGGATCAGGACGAAGCCCGCCTGCAGCCGGACCAGGAACCGCGCGGCCCGCAGTAACGGCACGCCGACCAGGGCGACGACCAGCAGGACGTCGAACGCCGCGGGATACAGGTAGGCGAGCCGGGGCTCGGCCCGCCCGGAGACGGCCAGAGCCCGCAGGTCGTCGAAGGACAGCGCGCAGGCCACCCCGGCGAGCACCGCGAGGGCGGCACCCGCGAGGCCGATGGCCAGACGCCGCAGCACCAGCGGGATTCCGGAGGGGGTGGTTCGAGACGGGCGGGAGGCCGTGCCTGCCGCGCCGGGGGGAGTCACGTCCATGGCGTTTCGAGCCTACAGAATCGGAGTGACGATTGATCGCACCTGCGTGATCACCCGTTTCGTGTCGGAGGCGGGGGGTAACGGCGGAATCCTCCGGCGCGGCACCGCCGGGCGTGCGGGGACCTCGCGGGATCGTGGGCGTGGGTCTCGCCGGAAGCGACGCGGCATCTGCGGGACGCTCCCGCCGCGTCCTTCCGCCGGGCGCCTCGGGTCGCGGCGTGCGGTCCCGTTACGGTGCGTGTCCGGCAGGCGCGAAGCTGGACGCTCGACGGTCACGCCGACTGCCGTACGGGATCGTTACGGATTTTGTTTCGGGTTATATCGGGACTTATGTGCCAGAAGTTTCCATGATCGGCCACACCATGCCGTTCACAGGCGCCCAAGTAGCCCTGTGCCATGCCGTCAGGCGTTAGCCTTGCCTTCGTGAGCCTGCACCTCTACGACACCAGCACGCGTACGGTCCGTGAATTCGTACCGGTCGAGCCCGGCCGGGTCTCGATGTATCTGTGTGGTGCGACCGTTCAGGCTCCGCCGCACATCGGGCACATCAGGTCCGGAGTCAACTTCGACGTTCTCCGCCGGTGGCTGACGCGGCAGGGCTACGACGTGACCTTCTGCCGCAACGTCACGGATCTCGACGACAAGATCATCTGGGTCGCCGCCCAGGAGGGCGTGCCCTGGTTCGTCGTGTCCGAGCGCAACCAGCGCGCCTTCACCTGGGCGTACGACCAGCTCGGCTGCCTGCCGCCGACCGTCGAGCCCCGGGCCATGGGCCACGTGCCCGAGATGGTCGAGCTGATGCGACGGCTGATCGACAAGGGGCACGCGTACGCGTCTGGCGGCGACGTCTACTTCGACGTGGTCTCCTACGCCGACCGGTACGGCAAGCTCTCCAACCAGAAGCTAGAGAACATGCGGGCAGCCGCGGACACCGAGACCGACTCGCGCAAGCGCGACCCGCGCGACTTCGCGCTGTGGAAGGGCGCCAAGCCCGGTGAGCCCACGTGGCCGACGCCGTGGGGCAAGGGCCGTCCCGGCTGGCACCTGGAGTGCTCGGCCATGGCGACCAAGTACCTCGGCGGCACGTTCGACATCCACGGCGGCGGGGTCGACCTGATCTTCCCGCACCACGAGAACGAGATCGCCCAGTCGCAGGCGGCGGGCGACGGCTTCGCGCGCTACTGGCTGCACAACGGCATGCTCAAGCTCGGCGGCGAGAAGATGAGCAAGTCGCTCGGCAACTCGCTGCTGATTCCCGACATGCTCCGCAAGGTGCGCGCGGTCGAGCTCCGCTACTACCTGGTCGCGGCACACTACCGCTCGGCGATCGACTACTCCGACGAGGCGCTCCAGGAGGCGGCGGCCGGATACCGCCGGATCGAGGGCTTCGTCACGCGGGCCGCCGAGGTGATCCACGACGTGGACGCCGCCGCGCCGCTGCCCCAGGCGTTCGTGGACGCGATGGACGACGACCTGAACGTCTCGCAGGCGCTCGCCGTGATCCACGAGGTCGTCCGCGAGGGCAACGTCGCGCTGGCGCAGGGCAACAAGGAGCAGGTCGCCCGGCTGCTCGCCGAGACGCAGAACATGCTCGACGTGCTCGGCCTCGACCCCAGGTCGGAGCAGTGGCGGTCGACCGGCGACTCGGGGCTGCGTGAGGTCGTGGACGCGCTCGTGGCCGTGGCGCTGGAGCAGCGGCAGGCCGCGCGTGCCCGCAAGGACTACGCGGCGGCCGACGCGATCCGCGACCAGCTCGCGGCGGCCGGGATCGTGGTCGAGGACACCCCGCAGGGTCCGCGATGGGAGCTGGCACAGTAGGCGTGGCCCTACGCTAGAGACCATGGCGGGAAGGGCTTCAGGGAAGCCGTCGAAGAAGCAGGGGCCGACCAAGGGCACGGGCGGCAAGGTCAGGCGCTCCCTTGAAGGCAAGGGAGCGACGCCGCCCGCGCACATGCGGCACTGGTACAAGGACAAGGCGCGCGCCGAGCGGATCGAGCGCGAGTCGCGGGGCGGTGGGAGTTCGGCCTCCCGTGCGCCGAGCCGTACGCGCCGGGAGGACGCCCCCGAGGTCATCGGCGGACGCAACCCCGTGGTCGAGGCACTGCGTGCCGGCGTCCCCGCCAGCGCCCTGTACGTGGCGCAGCGGGTCGACAACGACGACCGGGTCCGCGAGGCCATCAAGATCGCGGCTGACCGTGGCATCGCGCTGCTCGAGGTCAGCCGGGACAAGCTCGACCGACTGACCGAGAGCACCGTCCACCAGGGCATCGGCCTGCAGGTCCCGGCGTACGACTACGCGCACCCGGAGCAGCTCGTGGAGCGGGCCAGGGACGCGGCCGAGGTGCCGCTGATCGTCGCCCTGGACGGCGTGACCGACCCGCGCAACCTCGGCGCCATCGCGCGTTCGGCGACCGCCTTCGGCGCGCACGGGCTGCTCGTGCCGTCCCGCCGCTCGGCGGGCGTCACCGCCGGCGCCTGGAAGACCTCGGCCGGCACGCTCGCGACCCTCCCCGTCGCCCGCGCGTCGAACCTCACCCAGACCCTTCAGGCGTACCGGGAGGAGGGCCTGTTCGTGGTCGGCCTCGACGGCACCGCCACGGTGGACATCGCGGACGTCGAGCTCGCGACCGAGCCGCTCGTCGTGGTCGTCGGTTCGGAGGGCAAGGGCCTGTCCCGCCTGGTCAGGGAAGCGTGCGACCAGATCGCCCGGATCCCAATGAACGCCGCCGCCGAGTCGCTGAACGCCGGTGTGGCCGCGGGGATCGCCCTCTACGAGGTCGCACGCCTCCGCCGCCGGTGATTTCACCGTGACGGTAGGGCCCTCGGCCCACTAAACTCGTCTGGGTAGCAGGCCGCCTTAGCTCAATCGGCAGAGCATCTGTCTTGTAAACAGAAGGTCTGGGGTTCGATTCCCCAAGGCGGCTCCAGCTCAGAGGCCCTCTCCGCCGTGGAGAGGGCCTCTCTTGCTAACGGCCCACCCACACCGTTCGGCCGCGCTGAACTGGCGGTTGTTCCTGCCCGACAGCTGGGACGATGCGCTGGCCGCTGACGAGCAGGAGGCGGAGCGGATCGCCCAGCGGCGGCAGCGCTGTGCGAGTCCCGAGCAGGTGCGCCACCGAGGTCCACCCAGCCCACGAAGTCGATCTGCAGGTCGCCGTGCAGTCGAGAGGCCGAATTCGTGGGCTGTGTGCAACTTTCAGGCTGTCCTCTTGAACCGCGGCCGGGTCGTTACCGGGCGGCCAAGGCTTGACCAGGAGACGCACCACGTCAGGGTGGCCAAGATTTCTTGGTACCGCCTGGCCGCCCGCCTCCGCGCGACTGCAGCGCCTTGACTCGCGTGAAGCATCCGGTCAGGCTCCTCGATTGTTGACCGATGGATCGATTGACGGGAGCGTCGAGGATGGGTGCTCAACGGCGGCGGAAGCTGCGATCGGCCACGACGCTCGGCGTAGCGGTCTCCTTCGTGGCGGGGACGTTGACCGCCCAGGCGGCCCTGGACCCGGCTGTGGCCGCAGCGGGCCCGACGTTGTCGGTGGACCTGTCCGCCGCCCGGCACGCGATCAGTCCGGACATCTACGGCATGAACGGCGCCGACCCGGCGTTCGCCGCCGAGATCGGCCTGCCGGTGGCGCGCTGGGGCGGCAATTCGAGCACGCGTTACAACTTCAAGAACCACACCTACAACACGGGAAGCGACTGGTACTTCGAGAACATCGTCGCCGGGCCCGACAACACGGTCGAGGCGTTCGTCAAGACCAACCGGGATCGCGGCATCAAACAGGTCGTCACCGTCCCGATGAGCGGGTGGGTGGCCAAGGACTCGCCCGCCCAGCACCCGTTCGCCTGCGGATTCCCCGCCAGCCGGTTCCCCGCTCAGGACGGATTCGACCAGTGGGACGCCGGCTGCGGCAACGGCAGGCTCAACAACGCGAACCTCACCGGGGCGGTGCCCGAGGACACCTCGATCCCGGTGGACGCCTCGTTCGACGGCGAGATGGTGTCGCATCTCGTGAGCCAGTTCGGCAAGGCGGCCCGCGGCGGCGTGTCGATCTACGAGCTCGACAACGAGCCGGTGCTGTGGAATTCGACCCACCGTGACGTGCACCCCGAGGCGGTCTCGTACGACGAGCTGGGCAGCAAGAGCACCGCGACCGCCGCGGCCATCAAGGCCGCCGACCCGAGCGCGGCGGTGCTCGGCCCGTCCGGCTGGGGATACTGCGAGTGGGTCGCGTCCGGGGTGGACGGATGTGCGCCGGGCGCCGACGCGGCCGCGCACGGCGGGCTCAACCTGTCGCAGTGGTTCCTGAAGAACATGAAGGACTACAGCGACGCGCACGGCGGCAAGCGCATGCTCAACTACTTCGACCAGCACTACTACCCGCAGATCAACGGCGGGAAGGACCCCGAGTCCAACGCGTGGCGGCTGCGGTCCACGCGTTCGCTGTGGGACCCGACGTACGTCGAGGAGTCCTGGATCGGCCCCACGGGCGTGAACGCGCCGCCGCTGCAGTTCATCCGCAAGATGAAGGAGTGGGTCGCGCAGTACTACCCCGGCACGAAGACCGCGATCACCGAGTACAACTGGGGCGCGCTGGACGACATCAACGGCGCCCTGGCGCAGGCCGACGTTCTCGGCATCTTCGGGCGCGAGGGTCTCGACCTCGCCACCATCTGGGGCGAACCCCAGCCGACGCAGCCCGGCGCCTACGCGTTCCGGATGTATCGCAACTATGACGGCGCGGGGAGCCGATTCGGCGACGTGAGCGTGTCGGCGGCCAGCAGCGATCAAGGGCGGCTGGCGGTGTACGGGGCGCAGCGCTCGCGCGATAAGGCGCTGACCCTGATGGTGATCAACAAGACCGGCGGTGAGCTGACCTCACCGTTGTCGATCGCCGGACTGCACGGCAACGCCACGGCGCAGCGGTTCACCTACAGCCCGGCTGATCTCAACTCGATCGTGCGCGGTGACGATCTCAAGGTGCACCAGGGCCGGGTCAATGCGACGTACCCGGCGAATTCGATCACCCTGCTGGTCTTGCCGGGGCATCGGCGTTGATGGTTCCCAGGAGGGAGCGGCCCAACAGGTGCTCGTGTCGAATGTGGACGCCGGTGGACATCGCCGATCTTGCTTGTAAACAGCGCGGCGCCCGGACGACAGAGGGGCCTTGACCACCTATCTGGTGAAGAACTCGCCGGTCAGTGCACCAGCCGGCGACCGGGGCCACCGTCCGATGAGCATCAGGTGAACGAGCTGATCGCCGGGTGGAATCCGTTCCGCCCGGCGATCAGTGAAGCTGAGCCGGTTGAATTCGGTCGCGGCCGTGGAGGAACTTCTACGGGACGCTCCAAAGGAACCACAGGTTGTACTGGTAATCACAGCGATACCAGGTCCAAAGGTGGTTCTGGACGCCGTAGTCCCCGTAGCGATAGCAGTCGTACGAGGAGTAGTAGACGTTACGAAGCGTATCGGCGTGCGCGGGACCGGCGTTCGCGCCGACTGCCAGCCCACTGACCAAGGCGCCGGCGACGGCTAAAGCTCTGATTTTCCGCACTTACCCTCCTTGCAGCGGATGTCGTGCCGGACTTCCACCGCGAAGCATTGCAGCGCGGGCGATATCAGTACAGGTCACGTTATTCGTCGGTGTTCCCCGACGAGGTGATCTGCGGCTATACCGGACAAGGGCTGAAACTTTCCCTGCAGATCTTCCGCGCTGACACTCGGTCTTGTGCCGACCGGAGAACCTGGCCCGACCACGAGCGCCAGGCTGACCAGGTTGCGTCCACCACGAACCGTTGAGCAGGTCGACGTCCGTCTCCTGCGGTCATCTCCGGTCTTGGTCGGCACGGGGTTAGGTTTGTCCGGTGGGGACCTACGAGGATCTACCGGCGGAGTTGGTGACCGAGCGGCTGCGGTTGCGGCGATGGGTGCCGTCGGATGCCGAGGAGTACCGCGGGTTATGGCTGGAGCGGGATCCACGAGTGCCTCCGGTACGGCGGATCGACGCCGAGGGACGCCCCACGGTCGAGGACATGCGCGGCCGGCTCTTCGACAACCCGCTGATGGCGCATCAGGGGCTCGGGTTGCTGCCGATCGAGTTGCGAGACACCGGTGAGTTCATCGGATACTGCGGACTGACTGTCGGCCAGGCATCTTTCGACGAACCTGAGATCGCGTACGAGCTGGCACAACGAGCTCACGGCCATGGTTACGCGACAGAAGCCGCCCGTGCGGTCATCGAAGCCGCGGCGCGAACGGGACGCCGACGCCTCTGGGCGACCGTGCGGGAGTGGAACGCACCCTCGTTCCGCGTTCTCGAGAAGCTCGGCTTCCACCGGAGCGGCCGCATCACCGAGGACGCCGAACACGGCAACACGATCTGGATGACGCGCGTACTCGATGCGAGGTAGAGACGTGAGCACCGACCGCGATCCACTCTCCGAAGAGCACCCATCAGGTGATCTTGTCAGTTTCATCGGGCGCCAACCGGCCGGCCGCACCTGAGCGGCCGACGCCGGCCAGGTGAGCCATGCCTGCCGCAGCGGCCACCGGTGCGTCTCGGGATCACCGGCTCACGCTCGGCTCGTCCTGGATCGTTGATCACGCTGGTGATGGCCGCCGGGGCGTCTTTCCGTCTTGCCTAGCAGCAGGACTTGCTCGCGCTCGCCGCCTCCATTTCGGCGTCGTCGGTGGCGCGGCGGACGGAGTCGGTCTGCTTGGTGAGGGTGTCGGCGTCCGCCTTGACCACGTACACCTCCCAGGGCTCGCCGCCGGGGCCGTGGACCCACACCTTGTCCTGAAG
>NZ_JABBWU010000024.1:0-127617 GCF_012999525.1 Microbispora sp. H10836 | reverse complement strand
CCGATCCCGTTGAAGGCGATCGCGGTCAGCGGGCCGTTCGCGCAGACGAACGCCTGCCCGGTGGAGTTGGCGGTCGGTCACAGCTGCGTGGTGGAGGTGAGGTTCGCTCCGGCGCAGGAGGGTCCGGTCAGTGGTGCGCTGACGTTCACCACGGCTGATGGTGCCGAGCCGGCCTTTACGCTGCCGTTGACCGGTACGGGGGCGGCGGCGAATGCCACGCCGGTGGTTGTGGCGCCGTCTGGTCCGGTGCGGGGTGTGGTGGGCAAGCCGTTGACGTTGACGGTGGAGTTCACCGACGCCGATACCGGTGACACGCATACGGCGCAGGTGGCGTGGGGTGCTGCTCCGGAGCCGGCCACGGTGGCTCAGCGTTCGGGTGGCGGGACGGTCACTTCGAAGGCCAAGACGTTCACCGCGCCGACGCGTGGACGCGCGACTGTGATCGTGACCGACAGCAAGGGCGCCGTCGGTGGGGCGAACGTCGAGTATGTGATCGAGGAGGCAGGGCCGAACACGGCTCCGGTGGTGTCGGCGGGGCCGGACGCGGAGGTGAGCACGGGTGAGGCGTTGCAGCGGACGGTGACGTTCACCGATCCGGACTCCACCTCGTGGACGGCGACGGTGGATTACGGCGACGGGTCCGGCCCGCAGCCGGTCACGCCCACGGCGGCCAAGCAGATCGCGCTGGAGCACCAGTGGGCGACCGCGGGGACCTACCCGGTCACGGTGAAGGTCACCGATGACGGCGGGCTGGAGGCTACGGCGACGTTCACCGTCACGGTCACCGCGGGGCAGACGCCGAACCAGGCGCCCGAGGTGACGGTGCGGACGTCGATGGACACCGTCGAGGCGGGTGCCGACTGGTTTGGGCTGGGTTCGTTCACCGACCCCGATTCCCGTGACTGGTCCTACACGGTGGACTACGGGGACGGGTCGGGTCCGCAGCCGCTGACGCCAACCGCCGGCCAGTTGAAGCTGGAGCATGTGTTCGCTTCGGCCGGTGATTACACGGTGGTGCTGACGGTCACCGATGACAAGGGCGGTGCCGGTAGCGCGCAGGTGGTGGTCCATGTGACCAACGCCGCTCCGCAGGTGGCGTTGAAGGCGCCGCCGGCGGTGGTGGAGGTGGGTGAGCCGGTGACGTTCACCGGTTCGTTCACCGACGCGGGCACGGGTGACTCCCATACCGCTACCTGGACCGTCGGCGGCCGGCAGATCGCCGGAGCGGTGGCCGGACACCAGACCACGCCCAAGGGCAAGAACAAGGCCGAGAGCAAGGGCAAGGTCGGGGGACCGGCTGGGGGCAGGGTCGAGGGCACGGTGAGCCTGCCACACGTGTTCACCGAGCCGGGCCTGTATGAGGTGGCGGTCACGGTGGCCGACGATCACGGCGGCCGGACCACGGCCGACATGGTCGAGGGTGCCAAGGTGCGGGTGCTGGTCTACGACCGGACCGCGTCGGTGACCGGGGCCGGCACGATCGCGACCCCCGCCAGGGCGTGCACGCTGACCACCGAGTGCGCCAAGGAAGAGGGCAGGGCCTCCTTCACCCTCACCGCCCGCTACCCGGGCAAGGGCGCCACGCCCACCGGTGAGCTGACCTACACCGCGCCCGGCTTCGCCCTGGGCGACGCCTCTCACAGAGTGCTGTCGGCGACGGGTGGCACCGCCACCCTGCGCGGCACCGGGAAGGTCAAGGGAGCCGGAACGGTCACCTACGAGATCACCGCGACCGACCCCGGCGCCGGGAAGCCCGACCAGCTCCACCTGGTCGTCTGGAACAGCAAGGGTGAGCGGATCTACGACAACCAGCCCACCGGCTCACCGTCCCCGGTGAACGGCGTGCTGCGCGTCAGCGGCTGAGCTCCGCCTGTCCGACAGATCCCACGCCTGCTCAGGCCGTCCCCACCAGGATGGCCTGAGCAGGCCGCGGCCTCGGGCGGCGCACCATGCCGTCAGATCCGGCCGATGTCGGCGGGCAGGCCGAGGGCGAGCACGTGGTCGAAGTGGAGGAAGGTCTCGAACTTGGAGCCCGGCGCGACCGACTCGTCGGCTTCCAGGTCGCGCAGCAGGCGCAGCGCCCCCGGCGTGTCGAGGTCGTCGTCCAGTGCCCGCTGGACGCGCTCGGCGTGGGCGTCGTCGATCGGGCGGCTCGGCGATTCGGCCCATTCGGCCACCCGCCGCCGAAGCCGCCGCAGTTCCTCGTCGGCGGCGCGGAGGGCGTCCCAGGTGAGATCGACCGGTCGCCGGTAGTGGTGCTCGAGCAGGGCCAGCCGTACGGCGAGGGGGTCGAGGCCGGCGGCGGCGACGCCCGACAGCGAGGCGACGCCACCGGCGCCGGCCGGGCGGCCGTCGAACAGCAGGCGCCCGGAGTGCGCCCAGTGGGCGGCGGCCTCCTGACCCGTCGCGGCGTTGGACTGGGCTCGCGCCCTCTCGTGGTGGGGGAAGCACAGGTCGGCCCCGCCCACGTACAGGTCGAAGCGCGCGCCGAGGAACCGCAGCGGCGTGGCCGAACATTCGATGTCGCGGCCGGGGAGACCGCGCCCCCAGGGCGCGTCCCAGACCGCCCCGGCACCGCCGCCCGCCGCATCCCCCAGAGGCTCCCACAGGGGCCAGTCGGACACCGAGCCCGGCTTGCCGGAGATGTCGCCGTACGCGGGAAAGGAGGCCGCGTCGAAGAACACCGCCCCCTCGGGGGTCACGTAGGCATGGCCACGCTCGATGAGCCGTCCGATGAGCTCGATCACCAGGCCCATGGTCTCGCTGGTCCGGGGGGAGTGCTCGGGGGCGCGCATGTTGAGTGCGAGCGTGTCGGCGTCCAGCGAGGCGCCGTCTCCGCCACGGAGGTCGGAGACGTTGCGGCAGGCGAGCACCCGCAGTCCGGCGCGCTCGGCGACGCGGCGGACCAGGTCGGCGAGCAGGGCGGGCCTTAGGTCGGCGATACCGGCGGTCTCGTGTGCGGTGCAGGTGTACACCCGCAGGATCCGCGAGCCGGTCGGGGCGGCAGGCACGACCTGCCGGGTCAGGGTGTCGTGGAGCCGCAACATGGTCTGAGCCTATGTGCTGCCCCCGACATCCCTTTGCCCAGAGTCAGGCGAGGAAGGTCAGGATGTCGCGGTCGCCGCGGTCGCGCAGGCGGTCGAGGACCTCCTCGCGGGCGACTCCCTCGGGCAGGCCGATACGCGCGCCGATGAGCCGCAGGCCCTCGGCCTCCGACGCCACCGGAGCGGTGTACCCGATCAGGTGCAGCGCCTGGTTGATCGCGGGCAGCCCGGCTCCCGCGGCGGGCAGGAAACGGGTCAGCAGCTCGCCGCCGTCGGAGACCGTGAGGAAGACGTGGTCGCCCTCGGACGCGTTGTACTCGGCCAGCACGTTCCTGATCGAGCCGATCGTCGGCTGGTTGTGCCAGCTGATCACCACCTCGCCAGACGCGGTGGAGGCGGTGAGCTGGCCGCCGGGCGCCATGCCGAGGTGCGCGGCGAAACCCGTCGGCAGCGGGGAGCCCGAGCCGCGCAGGTGCTCGGCGTTCACGTCCACCCGGTGCCACCAGCGGCCGTCCCTGCTGCGGAAGCAGCGGCGGGTCATCGACACGTCACGGCGCGGCTGGTACGGCTCGGCCTGGTCCTGCCCGGCCACCCTGATGTAGCCGCGCTGGGTCCGCTCGAACCCGGGCCCTCCGGCGTACGCCCTGATGGAGCTCTCGCTCACGTCGTAGCGGGAGGTCAGGTTGTCCACCACCGTGCTCACGGACGCCTCGCCGCCCGCGCGCTCGATCTCCCGAATGATCATCTCCCGGATGCCGAGGTACTCGTCGCCGCCCCATCGCCGCAGGCCGTACTTGCTGCGGTCGAGCCGGATGAACCGCTCGTCGGAAGCGAGCTGGTTGCGGATGCCGACGAGGCTGTAGTCCTCGCCGATGCGTGTCTGGATCTCCTCAGGGGTGAGCGGCGCGCGGGTCACCGCCAGCACGGCCTCCGCCTTGTCGCCCATGCTGCGCGGCCAGGGGACGACGTGGCCGTCCAGTACGCGCAGGTGCGGCACCGACGCCAGCCAGCGCTCGGCGACGTCCTCCCGGATGCCGAGCTGGGCGACGAGGGAGACCGCCTCGTCGAGTGGCCGGGGGCCGTCGGTGAACAGCTGCCGCGTCTTCTCCCTGATCTCGTCCGCGCCGCCCGCGACCAGCCAGCCGTCCACCTGCTCGTACCCCGTGAGCAGCGTGCGGACGAACCGCCAGGCGGGGATCGCGAGCGTGACCAGCTCGGTACGGTGCCACGGCACGGCCGCCGCGAGGTCGTCGGCGGGCACGGCCGAGCCCAGCCGGGTGCGCAGCCAGGACAGGTGCGCGTTCAGCGGCGCGGCCGCCGGGCCGTTCAGCCAGTCATTCACGTGGTCGCGCAGGTCGCGCTCGATCTGCCGGATGCGCTCGCGGGTGACCGAGAAGCGCTGGGCCAGCTCATCCAGGGTGGCCCGCTGGGCCTGGCCCGGCTGCTGGGACGCGTCGAAGTAGAGCCGGTCCCGCGCGATGGCCCGCTGGCGGTCGTCCAGCCGGGCGAAGATCTCGTCGATGATCTCGGGCATCGGCCGCTCGGGGAGGGCGGGCGGGACCGCGGCCCCGGCCGGCTCCCGCGCCGGCTCGGTGGCCAGCAGCTTGTCGATCACGTCGACGTACAGCTCGTGGACGCTCTCCCGGGGGCCGGGCGTCTGCAGGCTCTCCTCGGGGTGGGTGAACCTCAGCAGCGGCAGGATGTCGCCGAGGACCAGGTGCGCCCAGCAGGCGATCGTGAGGTCGGCGAGCCGGGAGGCGACCTGGCCGGTCCCCACCGCCGCACAGGCCCGGTCGAGGGGGAGCGCCTGCCACCACGCGTCGGGAAGACCGGGGTCGCTCGCGATCGGCTCTACCTGGCTGGGCGCGGTCCAGCGCAGCGGAGGCACGATGTCGCTAAGGCTGAGGTTCATGCAGGTCCAACCGGCAAGGGGAATATATCCGCAGTTCAGACTAGGGGATCCGACGTCAGGACGGGATGAAGGGACTGGCTCGGCCGGAATAGGACACGTAGAGCAACTCCCCCGCCCGCGTACATGCCACGTAGAGCAGCCCCCGTTCGCGTTGCAGATCGTGCGCCCGGGCCGTCGGGTCCTCGTCGGCCGGGGTCAGCGCGTCCGGCGCCGGCACGATTCCGTCAGCCACGCCTATCACGGCCACCCGACGGAATTCCAGCCCTTTCATGCCATGGAGGGACGTGACTTTGACCGTGATGCCCGCTTCGCGTAGTGCGGTGCGGGCGGTACGCACGAGGTCGGGGGTGCGTGCGGCGACCGCGATCTGTGCGGTCGGCACGCCCTCCTCCAGCCACTCGGCCACGGTGGCGACGAGCCCGGCGATCTCCGCCTCCGCGCTCACGTACTCGCGCACCGTCGGACGCGGGCCGTGCTCCAGCGCGCGGTAGCCGTACATCGCGGCGTTGCCCGCGACCAGACCGTCCACCGGGCCGCCGCCCCGCAGCCGCACCCCCCACGAGAGGATCTCGGCGGGCAGCCGGTGGGAGATCCTCAGGCGGAACCCGCGGGCGGGGATGCCGACGTCGGCCAGCGCGACGCGCGTGTCGAACATCCGCTGGTGCGGGTCCCCCAGGATGAACAGGTCGTTCGGGGCGGCGGGGACCGCCGCCCGCAGCAGCCGCCACTGCGCCGGGTGCAGGTCCTGCGCCTCGTCCACGACGATGTGCCGGTACGGCTCCCGCCCCGGCGCCTCGTCGCCCAGCAGATCGCCGACGGCCCGCCCGAGCAGGCCCGCCGCCTCGGAGGCGAGCTGGAGCAGGGTGCGCCGGCCGGACTCGCGCAGCCGCCGTACGACGTGCTGGACGGCCTCCCACACCACGGTCCTCGCCTCGGCGTCCAGGCGGACGCTGCGGCCGGGCCGGGCCGCGGCCTGGTACTCCTCCAGCGTGCGCAGGTCCTGCGCGAGGATCACCTGCTCCCACTCGCGCAGCAGGAAGGCGCTGCCGAAGCGCCCGACGGCCGCCTCCTGCCACAGGTCGGCCAGGTCGTCGGAGGAGACGAGCGCCGGGGCGCGGCCCTCCGCCGCGGCGACGATGCGGTGGGCGATCCTGTCGACGTTGCCCACCTCGACGCGCTTGCGGACCAGCTCGTCATCGATGATCACGTCGAGCCGCGCGGACAGCTCGGTCGCGAGGCCCTGCGAGAACGTGACGAGCAGCACCGGGCCGGTGGCCGCGCGGGCCAGCAGGGCGGCCCGGTGCAGCGCGATGACCGTCTTGCCGGTGCCCGCGCCCCCGGTGATCAGCACCGGCTGCTCGTACGCCGGCCAGTTGGCGTACGTGTGCTGCGGCGGGTACAGGAACGTGCACCAGGTGGGCAGCGTGAGGACGCGCTCGAGCTCCGCGGCGTCGGCGGCGAACGCGGCCCGGTCGGGGCTGCGCCGCAGCGCCGCGAGCAGGTCCTCGGGGTCGACGTCGTCGGCGACGCGCGAGCGGTAGGCGTCCAGCTCGCGCCAGGCCGCGGCGAGCGAGCCGCCGCGGGCGAGCGCCGCGAGCGGCGCGTACTGACTCTGCGGGAGCATGGGCTCCACGGCCGCGAGATGCGACTCCGACGTCATCAGCCGCAGCAGCGGCAGCAGGCGGGCGTCGACGCCGATGTTCAGCAGGTCGGTGTCGCACCAGTTCTCGAAGAGCGGCCGGCCGCCGGTCCCCGCCGCGCGGCGCAGCGCGGGCTCGATCCGATCGAGGGCCTCGGCGTCCCAGGTCTCGACGATCCCGATCGCCGTGTTCACGCCGACCCTGTGCCGCTGGGCGTACGACCACGCCTCGGCGTCCGGGAGCACGGTGAGCAGCCAGTAGACGTCCTCCTGCCGCACCACCACCCCCCGGTGACGGTCGGCGAGCCGGAGCGTGGCGATCCGGGAATCGCGGCTGTTGCGCACCCTCTCGGGGTGCGGCGCGGCGGACGCGTTCAGCAGGAACCGGCGTACCGCTACGGCGACGTCCCGGCGGACGGGCCGGGTGAGCGCGCCGAGCCCGCGCAGGAACTCCGGGGAGATCGCGAGCCGGGGCATGGGCTATCCCAGCAGGGTCAGCAGGTCGCGGTCCCCGCGTTCACGCAGCCGCGCGAGGAGTTCCGGCCGCTCGACGGCTCCGGTGAGGCCGACGCGCGTCGCGATCACCTGCTCCGCCTGCTCGGGCGAGTCGCTCGGCGTGGTGTAGCCCACCAGGCGCAGGGCCCGGCTCGCCTGGTCGCCGCCGTCGGCGGCGGGCAGGTGCCGTACGCGCAGCATGCCCTCCTCGGACAGGGTCAGGAAGATGTGGCTGCCCTCCTCCGCGGAGATCTCGCTGAGAATCCGCTGGAGGGAGCTCAGCGCCGGCCGCGCGCGCCAGGAGAGTCCGACCTCGCCGGCCGCGCTGTGCACCGTGCGGTCGTCGCCCGGCGCGAGGCCGATGTAGGCGGCGAACCCGCTCGGCAGCGGCACCTCGACACCGTCGAGGTGCCGGCCGGACACGTCCACCCTGAGCCACCACCTGCCGTCCGGCTGCCGGAAACACCGCCGGGTCAGCGCCACGTCCTTGAGCCCGCTCTGCTGCCGGTCCGCCTTCTGGGCGCGTAGTTGCGGCACGCTCTCCAGCCACTGCCGTGCCACGTCGGGACGTACGCCGAGAGAGGAGATCATCTCCAGTGCCTGGGAGACGGTCGGCGGGCGCTCGGCCGAGGCGATCAGGTTCCGCGTCTTCTCCCGCAGTTCCTCGATGTCGCCGGCCACGAGCCAGTCGCCGGAGAGGCGGTGGCCGGGGAGCGTGGCGAGCACGAACCGCCAGGCGGGCACCTCCAGCGAGCGCAGTTCGCGCTCGTGCCACCCGGCCGCCGCGACGAACCGCGCCTTCGGGACCGCGGCTCCGAGCTCGTCGGCGAGACGGGCCAGGTGCTCGTTGTACGGCGTCGCCGCGGGCAGCGCGAGCCAGCGCGACAGCCGGTCGCGCAGGGCCGCTTCCAACTCGTGGATGACGGCGGGAGGGACGGCCAGCAGTTTGGCCAGTTGCTCGGGCGCGGACGGCTCGCCGGTGAAGACCCGGTTCTGCGCCACCATCCAGGTCTGGTCGTCCAGGTCGCCGAACGCCGCGTCGATCAGCGCGGGCAGGTCCTCTTCCAGAGCCGGCTCGGCCACCTCCTCCGGGGCCACCTCCTCCGGGGGCGCCTCTTCCGGGGGCGTCTCTTCGGGGGCGGTCTCTTCGGGGGACATCTGTAAGAACACGGCGGTGAAGAGGGCCGTCAGCACGGGCCGGGCCTTGACGAACGGTTGGTCGGCGAGCTCCCGGCCGGACAGCGCGAGCAGGCCGTGCCACGACCCCGCCCGGTCGAGCGCGATCGCGACCTGGGGGTCGTCGGCCTCGTCAGGGTCCATCACGTGCAGCGCGGGCAGCACGTCGCCGACGGCCGCCGCCGGCCAGTGGTCGAGCGCGAGCCCGGTGAGCAGGTCGCCGAGCGCCTCGGCGCCCAGGACGGCGAGCACGCGGTGCAGGGGCAGCGTCCGCCACCAGGCGTCCGGCAGGCCGGGCCGGTCGGTCAGCGCGGTGATACGGGCAGCGTCACTCCAGCGCAGCGGTGGCACGAGGTCACTCAGGCAGAAGTTCATGCTTTCCTCATCACTCACAGAGACCAGTCCATAGTCTGGCAAATCGCCCCCGCTGTGGTGGAGGTTCGGGGTGCACGCGACTCAGCGGCGTTCGGCCGCGAAGCGGAGGCGGACGTAGTCGGCCATCCAGCCGGTCTCCCGGCGCAGGGCGGGGGCGGCCAGTTCGTTGACCCGGCGCAGCAGCGGCTCCACGGCCGCCGGGGGAACCCGGTCGAGCAGCGATCCGGCGAACATGCGGACCCAGTCGGCCGCGCCGTTCGGGCACTCGTCGAGGGGAGTGGGGCGGTCGAAATACTCCAGCAGCCGGACCGTGAAGCCGCCCTTCTCCAGGCGGAGGGCGTACTCGGCGGGGCTGGGGAAGTACCACGGCAGCTCGGGCTCGCGCAGGCCGTACTCGCGCCAGGCGGTGAACACGGCGGCGGTCAGGGCCGCGCAGTTGCCCGCGCCGCCCATCTCGGCGACGAACCGGCCGCCCGGCCGCAGCGCCTCCCGCACGCAGTCGATCACCGCGTCGGGGTCGCGGCTCATCCAGTGCAGGGCCGCGTTCGAGAAGACCGCGTCGTACGGCTGGGCGACGGTGAAGTCGTAACCGTCGCCCACGGTGAAGTCGAGTCCGGGATGGTGCGCGATGGCCTGCTCGATCATGGAGTGGGAGCCGTCGATGCCCAGCACGTGGGCGCCGCGCCTGGCGATGTCGGCGGTGAGCACGCCGGTGCCGCATCCGAGGTCGAGCACGCGCTCACCGGGGCGAGGGTCGAGCAGTTCCACCAGCGGGGCGCCGTGAGCGGAGACGTAGCCGAAGGAGCTGTCGTAGGCGCGAGCGTTCCATCGGGTGAGACTGGGAGTTTCGTACCTCAAGATCGGCTCGCATTCTGACACGTGGTGCCCTGTGTCGGGATTGCCGCAGTCTCATGCCGACTTGTGAGACTGCTGGGCTGACGACACACTTTACGGCTTCCGTCGCCCCCGCGAGATCAGGTGGCTCAGCCGACCATCCGGGCCCAGTTCGCGGCCACGTACGACTTGGCCTGGTCCTGCTCGGGGACGCTCAGGATGACCGGGTCGCCGGACACCTCGGGCAGCCTGGCGGCGGCGTCCCCGTCCAGCGTGTCGCGCATCTCCATCGCCTCGAGGCGGGCGGGGCGGGCGAACGCCTTGAGGAAGAGGTTCTGACCCTCGTCGGACAGCAGGAACTCCTCCCAGAGCCGTGCGGCGGCGGGGTGCGGCGCCTCGGCGCTGACCGCCTGCATGTAGTAGGAGGCGAGCACCTCGTTCTTGGGGATCGTCACCCGCCAGGCCGCGGCGCCGCGCCCGGAGGCCGCCCGCGCCGCGTTCATGAAGTCCCAGTCCACCACGGCGGTCGCCTGGTCGGGCCGGCCGAGCATGCCGCCCTTCTTCAGCCGCGCGAACAGGTTCACGCCCCGCGCGGCGTCCGGCAGTCCTTTGCCGAGCGAGGCGGCCATCACGGCGTCGAACGCCGACGCCACCCGGCGCGGGTCGCCCGGCAGCGCCACCACGGTCCCGGGCCTGGCCAGCGCGCCGTACGACGCGGGGGCGGGCACCTTCCGCGGGTCGTAGCCGATCGACATGTAGCCGCCGTAGGCGGCGAACCAGCGTCCCCTCTGCTCCTTGACGTCGTCGGGGATGTCCGGCCAGCCGGTCACCCGGTAGGGCGCGAAGAGCTTGGCGTTGGCGACCGCGACCTCCAGGGTGAGGTCGAAGACGTCCGGCGCCTGCTTGGTCCCCTTCAGCCTGGCCGCGGTTTCGATCTCCTGCTTGCTGCTCGCCTCCGGCACGATCGAGGTCACCTTGATGCCGTACTTGTCGGAGAACCTGGCGATGATCTCCTTGTAGCCCACCCAGCCGCCCGGCAGGCCCACGACGGTGAGCGCGCCCTCCTTCTTGGCCGCGTCGACGAGCCTGTCCATGGTCCCGAACCCGGACTCCAGGCTGTCGGCGCGAGGGTTCAGAGGAGGCAGCGGCTTGTCCGACGAGGACGGCGACGACGGCTTCGAGCACGCGGAGGCCGCGGACAGGAGGATCGCCGCCGAGGAGATCGTCACGACGCAGGCACGTATGGTCACGCCGCGTATGCTCCCCGCGTCGCGGGGGCCGTTCGCGTCGGCGCGCTGGGGGATTACCGAGTCGGCGTCCGCACCATGCACGCCGATTACCGGGCGCGGGGATTACCGGGCGGGCGGCGCGGGCGGCACGATCTTGGCGGCGGCCAGGGTGTCCTCGGCGATCTCCACGAGGCTTCCGTCCCGCTTCCGCACGATGAGCACCCCATCGTGCCAGGACTCCAACACGCCGACCGCGTCCCGGTACCCACCGGGCACCCTGCGCCGCGTCGTCACCCGTTTGCCCACGTCGGCGGGGGTGACGGCGACCACGAGACGGGCTCCGAGCCGAGGGGCCACCACGATTGCCCCCCTCCTGTTCCGGCTAGTCGGCAGGCACCGCAATACTAGGGCTAGCAACCCGCGGTCGAGCCGTGCAACCCAGAAGGAGCCCGAGGTGACGTACGTCATCGCGCAGCCTTGCGTGGACGTCCTGGACAAGGCGTGCATCGAGGAATGCCCCGTCGATTGCATCTACGAGGGCGAACGCATGCTCTACATCCACCCCGACGAGTGCGTGGACTGCGGTGCGTGCGAGCCGGTGTGCCCCGTAGAGGCGATTTTCTACGAAGACGACCTTCCCGAGCAGTGGAAGGACTTCTACAAGGCCAACGTCGATTTCTTCGAGGAGCTGGGCTCGCCCGGCGGCGCCTCGAAGGTCGGCAAGATCAACAAGGACCACCCGCTGGTCGCGGCGCTCCCGCCGCAGGGTGAGGACCACTGACCGACGCCTGACCGGCGTGGTCCGTGACGACTGGGGGATTTTCTTTGCTTGCGTTGCCGGACTTCCCATGGGATCGGCTCGTGCCCTATCAGGACCTGGCGCGGGCGCATCCCGGCGGGATCGTCGACCTCTCGGTCGGCACGCCGGTCGACCCGGTTCCCCCGGTCGCCCGCGACGCGCTCGCCGCCGCCGCCGACAGCCCCGGCTATCCCCTGACGTACGGCACGCCGCGGCTGCGTGAGGCGGCCGCGGGCTGGCTGCGGCGGCGGCACGGCGTCACGGTCGATCCCGGCGACGTGCTGCCGACCATCGGCTCCAAGGAACTGGTGGCCTGGCTGCCGACGCTGCTCGGCGTGCGCCCCGGCGACCGCGTGGTCTTCCCCGAGCTCGCCTATCCCACGTACGACGTGGGCGCGAGGCTGGCCGGGGCCGAGCCCTACGCGTCCGACGGGCTCCTCGCGCTGGGCCCGGAGCGGGTCCCGCTCGTCTGGGTCAACTCGCCGTCCAACCCCACCGGGCGCGTCCTGCCCGCCGAGCACCTGCGCAAGGTCGTCGCGTGGGCGCGCGAGCGCGGCGCGGTCGTCGCGTCAGACGAGTGCTACATCGAGCTGGGCTGGGAGCAGCACCCGGTCTCCGTCCTCCATCCGGACGTGTGCGAGGGCTCCCACGAGAACCTGCTCGCGGTCCACTCGCTGTCGAAGCGGTCGAACTTCGCCGGATACCGCGCGGGCTTCGTCACCGGCGACCCCCGGCTCGTACGGCGGTTGCTGGAGGTGCGCAAGCACGCCGGCATGATGATGCCCGCCCCGGTCCAGGCCGCGACGGCGGCCGTGCTGGACGACGACGCGCACGCCGACGAGCAGCGCGAGCGGTACGCCCGGCGCAGGGCGGTGCTGCGGCCCGCGCTGGAGCGGGCCGGCTGGCGGGTCGAGCACTCGGCCGCGGGGCTCTACCTGTGGGCCACGAACGGCTCCGGCTGCTGGGACCAGGTGCGCGCCCTGGCCGACAGGGGAATCCTCGTCGCGCCGGGCGAGTTCTACGGCGACGCCGGGCGTGGCCACGTCCGCATCGCCGTCACCGCGACGGACGAGCGCGTCGATGCGGCGGTCAGCCGCCTCCAGTAGGATCGCGCGCCATGACGACAGCGATCGTGATCGTGCTGAGCCTTGCCACGGTCGTCGTGCTGGGCGTCTTCGCCGCGGCCCGGCGCACCCGGGCGCGCCGGCCCGTCCGCACCCCGCCCGCCCCCGTGGAAGGGTCCTCGCCGCCTGACCCCGCGGCGGACCCCGACTTCTTCGACCCCCGCACGATCAGGGTGGGGGACATCGTCTACGTGGATGCCGCCCGCTACCGGGCGACCGGCGCCCTGCACTGCACCATGCAGGGCGAGAAGTGGACGGAGTACCTGCTGGACGAGGGCGCCCGGCGCTACAACTGGCTGTCGGTCGAGGAGCGGCCGGGCGAGGAGGGCGGACCCCTCCACCTGGAGGTCCTGCTGTGGACCGACGTGCCGACCCAGGGCATGGTGCCGGCCAAGCACATGCTGATCGTGGACGGTGTCGAGTTCTCCCCGATCGAGCGCGGCACGGCCGCCTTCCGCTCCGAGGGGACGACCGGGCTGCCCGAGCGCGGCCTGCTCGACTTCGCCGACTACCGGGCGGGCGACGGCCGCCTGCTGTCGTTCCAGCGTGTCCAGGGTGGTCAGTGGGAGGCGTCCTACGCCCGCCCGCTCACCCCCGGTTCGGTCCGGGTGGATCGGCTGCCCTGATCACCGGGGTAGGTTCGCTTCGTGGAACGGCGCCTTACCAAACCTGTCGTGACCGTCATGGTCATCGTCGTCCTGCTGGGCGCGGCCATCTTCTACGGCGCCTACCATCTGCTGAAGCGGACCGAGCCGTTCGCTCTGGGCGAACACTGCGTCGTCGAGACCTCCGACGGCACGCTCGACATCGACATCGAGCAGGCCCAGGTCGCCGCCACCATCGCGGCCGTCGCCGTGCGGCGCAAGCTGCCCGAGCGCGCCCTCCAGATCGCCTACGTCACGGCGATCCAGGAGTCCAAGCTGGCCAACCTGCCGTACGGCGACCGCGACTCGGTGGGCGTCTTCCAGCAGCGGCCCTCACAGGGCTGGGGGACGGCCGAGCAGTTGCAGGACCCCGTCTACGCGACGCGGAAGTTCTTCGCCGCCCTGGAGAAGGTGAAGCACTACCGGACCCTGCCGCTGCACGAGGCGGCGCAGGCCGTGCAGCGCTCCGCCGACGGTTCGGCCTACGCCGAACACGAGCAGTCCGCCAAGATCCTTTCGGCGGCGTTCATCGGGCGCGTGCCCCAGGCCGTCCACTGCTGGTACCCGCCCTCGGACAAGCCGGTCTCGCCGCAGCCGGAGGCCGCGCGCAAGCAGCTCGTGCGCGCGCTCGGGACGGACTCCGCGCCCAAGCGCGGCTGGCTGGTGGCCGCCTGGTATGTCACCCACGCCCAGAAGTACCACCTGCGCCAGGTGCGCTTCGAGGGCGTCACCTGGACGGCCGCCAGCGGGCACGACGGCTGGCGCAAGGACGCCAAGCCCGTCGCCACCGTGCAGATAGCGTGAACCGGTCGGTTAAGGTCGGGTGGCATGCGGCTTGACCTTGCCCAGGACGTGGGCGCGCTGACGGCGCGACTGGTGGACATCGAATCGGTGAGCGGCGCGGAGAAGGCGCTGGCCGACGCCATCGAGGAGGCGCTCGTTCCGCTGCCGCACCTGACGGTGCTGCGGGACGGCGACGCCGTGGTGGCGCGCACCGATCTCGGCCGGGCCGAGCGCGTGGTGATCGCCGGGCATATCGACACGGTCCCGGTGGCGGGCAACCTGCCCAGCAGGGTCGAGGACGGCGTGCTGCACGGATGCGGCACCTCCGACATGAAGAGCGGCGTGGCCGTCCAGCTCAAGCTCTGCCTGCTGGCCGCGCCGAACCGCGACCTCACCTTCGTCTTCTACGACTGCGAGGAGGTCGAGGCCGAGCGGAGCGGCCTGCTGCGGCTCACCCGCACCCACCCCGAGTGGATCACGGGTGACTTCGCGGTCGTGATGGAGCCGACCGACGGGCTCATCGAGGGCGGCTGCCAGGGCACGCTGCGGGCCGACATCACGGTGAAGGGCGTGCGGGCGCACAGCGCCAGGTCGTGGGAGGGCGTCAACGCCATCCACGGCATCGCGCCGATCCTGGAGATCCTTTCCGGCTACGAGGCGCGGAGCCCGATGGTGGACGGCCTCCGGTTCCGCGAGGGGCTCAACGCGGTGGGCGTACGCGGCGGGGTCGCCGGGAACGTGATCCCGGACGAGTGCGTGGTGACCGTGAACTACCGCTTCGCCCCCGACCGCACCCTGGAGGAGGCGTTCGCCCACGTCCAGGAGGTCTTCGACGGTTTCGACGTGCGCCTCACCGACGGCGCGCCGGGCGCGCGGCCCGGGCTGACCCACCCGGTCGCCGCGGCGTTCGCGGCCGCGATCGGCGGCACGCCCCGGGCCAAGCTCGGCTGGACCGACGTCGCGCGGTTCTCTGCCCTCGGCATGCCCGCCGTCAACTGTGGCCCGGGCAACCCCGACATCGCGCACACGGCCGGGGAGAACGTGAGCCTGGCCAAGATCGTCGAGAGCGAGCGCCGCATGACGGCCTGGCTGACCGAATAACCCGTAGATAGAAGAAAGTGGCTCTCCTCGCCGGCCATTTGGCGGGGAAAGCCACTTTCGTCCCGAGCAGCACCCTCATTTCTTAGACGGAGCCTCGGCGAAGACCGGTTCCACGTTCGCGGGAATGTTTTCAAGATTCTTCAGAGTGTTGAAGGTGCCCTCCCGCCGGACGGTGTGCCAGCGCAGGCGCACCCCGAGAACGGCCGTGGCGACGGACTGGATGACCACCAGGTACATCAGCTGCCGGTAGACGAACTGCTGCAGGGGGAGCACCCACAGCGCCGACGCCCGTTCTCCGTCCAGACGCAGCGCGTACCACCCGCTGAGGGCCTGGGCGGTGACGAATCCGGCCCACACCGCGACGACGGGCAGCGGGTCTGCCACCGCCACGCTGTAGACGGCCATGATGTCGACGACCGGGGCCAGCAGCGGCAGGATCACCTGGAAGAGCGTGAGATACCCGAGGCACCGGCGGCCGAAGGGTCCTCGCTCCAGCACCGCCCCGCGGTGCTTCCACATCGCCTGCAGGGTGCCGTAGCACCAGCGGTAACGCTGGCGCCACAGTTGTCGCAGCGAGGTGGGCGCCTCGGTCCACGCCCGGGCCCGCTCCTCGTAGACGACCCGCCAGCCCGACCGGCAGATCGCCATCGTGAGGTCGGTGTCCTCGGCGAGGGTGTCGAGGCTGACGCCGCCGACCGACAGCAGCGCCTGCCGGCGGAAGGCGCCGATCGCGCCTGGCACCGTCGCCATGCAGCCGAGCAGGTCGAAGGCGCGCCGGTCGAGATTGAACCCGATGACGTACTCGATGTGCTGCCACCGGCCGATCATGCCGCGGCGGTTGCCGACCTTCGTGTTGCCGCTGACCGCGCCCACCGAGGGGTCGGCGAGCGGTCGGATGAGGTTCCCGATGGTCGACGGCTCGAAGACGGTGTCGCCGTCCACCATGATCAGGATGTCATGTGAGGCGTGGGCGATGCCGGTGTTGAGCGCGGCGGGCTTGCCGCCGTTGGGCTGACGGATGACGCGTACGCCGGGCAGATTCAGCGAGGCGGCGATCTCCGCCGTGCGGTCGCTGGAGCCGTCGTCCACGACCAGCACCTCGATCTGCCCCGGGTAGTCCGTCGTCACGAGTGAGCGGACGGTCGCCTCGATCCCCGCCTCCTCGTTGTACGCGGGGACGATCACGGACACGGCCGGAGGGGCCGGCCATACGGGAACGCGGTCGCGCCTGCGCCTGGGGGTGTTCTCCGGGCGCCTGCGGCGGGTCCTGCGGGCGTGGACCCAGGCCAGCGAGACGAAGAACGCCAGGCGGGCGAGGGTGAGCACCCCGGCGACGGAGAGGATCCAGCCCAGTGAGCCGGTGAAGACGGCCGAGACCCGCTGGGCGACGGCGAGAACGCTCCCGAGGAAGCGCTCGATGGTCCCGGCGGGTGTGTGGGCCGAGGGCAGCCCGGCGGCCTTCGTGAGTGTGGTGGCCGAGTAGCCCCTTTTCTTCAGCGCGTCCAGCAAGGCGTCGACGGCGGCCACGGTCCGGCTCCGATCGCCTCCGGCGTCGTGGAACATGACCACCGCGCCCCGGCCACGGCGCGGGAGCGTGTCCCTCACCATCCGGTCGACGGCGGGACGGCTCCAGTCCCGCGAGTCGAGGTCGGTGAGTGCCACCAGGTATCCCTCGTCCCCGAGTGCGTGCATGGCCGCGAGCTGGGCGCCGCCGACCGCCGACGGCGAGGAGGAGTACGGCAGGCGCGCCAGGCGCGTGTGCACCCCCGTCGTGCCCGCGAGGACCTTCTGTGTGAGGGACATCTCCAGCCGGGTGCGCCAGACCCGGGCGGTCGTCAGGTCGGCGTGGGTGTAGGTGTGGTTGCCGAGCTCGTGACCCTCCGCGAGGATCCTGCGGACCAGCTCGGGGTGCTCGGCCGCGTGGGCGCCCACCACGAAGAAGGTCGCCTTGGCACCGTGCCTGCGCAGCACGTCGAGGATCCGAGGGGTCCACTTCGGGTCGGGGCCGTCGTCGAAGGTCAGCGCGACCGTCCGGGCGGCCGGCCGTACGCTGCGAGGGTGCGGCCCCGAAGCGTTCACGACCGGCCCGCCCGAGCGCACCCGGTCGAGTTCGGCGGAGTGCTCCTCGCCCGCGGCAGGGGGCGCGTGCGTCTCGCCGACGACGTTGTGCGCGAAGCCGTTGAGCATCAGCGCGCCGGTCGTCAGCAGGGCCGCGATCGCCACGAGGAACCAGTGGCCGCGGGGGTCGGCCCGCTTGCCGCGTCGTCCTGCCATCACCGTGTGCTCACCCTCTTCACCTGGGTCCGCGCGTCCGGTCGACCTGACCCGGCGGTGTGCCGCCGTGGCCGGGGTTCGCCGCCGGCGCTTCCGTGAGCTCGGGCGACGGTTCCGCAGGTGGTTCCGCCGTCTCGGACGGCGAGGGCCGCCGGGTCGGCACCGAGGAGGGGAGGCGGGACGGGGCGGAGGATGGGGAGGCGGACGCGCGGGGCGGCCGGGAGGCGGACGGCCGAGCGACGGGCGAGGTGGCCGTCCGCGTGGGGCGGGCGGCGGGCGTCGGCGCCGGAGGCTGGGCGGAGGTGCTCGTGTTCGGTGAGCGGGAGGGGCTGGGCGAGCGCGGCTGCGGATGCGCCGCGTCCGGTCGGCCAGCCTGCCCCGGCCAGTTCAGAGCGGGGAGCCCGGAGCCGCCGACCATGCCTCCGAGCACGCCGACCAGCAGAGTCACCGTGAGAGCCATGACCAGCACCCCGGTGACGATCGCGGTGACGGTCAGCACCTTGCTCCTGCGTCCGCTGTGGTCGACGAAGACGGCTGTGCTTGTGGGGTGTGGCTCTCTCACGGGCTCCGATGCTATTGAGGCTGGGCTGATCATTGGGACGCAATATGACGTTTGGGGCATAACTAATCGGGTACTTCGCGTGACTTGCACCGTTACCGATTCCGACCGTTAGCGTGACCGTCATGAACCACACCCGACCCGAACGCCGGCAGGGTCCGTCCCTGGTCCGCGGCGGCCTCGTCCCCGAATCCACCCACGACCAGCGCCTGCTCGACCGCCGCGGTCCCACCGGCTGGCTGCACGAGGATCCCTGGCGGGTGCTGCGCATCCAGTCCGAGTTCGTCGAGGGCTTCGGCGCCCTCGCCGAGCTTCCCCCCGCCGTGACCGTCTTCGGCTCGGCCCGCACCGGTCCCGACAGCCCCGAGTACGAACTCGGGGTGAAGGTCGGCTCGGCGCTCGCCAAGGCCGGCTACGCGGTGATCACCGGCGGCGGCCCCGGAGTGATGGAGGCGGCCAACAAGGGCACCCTCGAAGCCGGTGGCGTCTCGGTCGGCCTCGGCATCGAGCTGCCGCACGAGCAGGGCATGAACGACTATGTGGACCTCGGCATCGAGTTCCGCTACTTCTTCGTGCGCAAGACGATGTTCGTCAAGTACGCCAGCGGGTTCGTGGCCCTGCCCGGCGGCTTCGGAACGCTCGACGAGCTGTTCGAGGCGCTGACTCTGGTCCAGACGCGGAAGGTCACCTACTTCCCGGTGATCATGATGGGTGTCGCGTTCTGGTCGCCGCTGATCGACTGGATCCGCGACACGCTGGTGGCCACCGGGAAGATCTCGCCGCAGGACGTCGACCTGATCTCGGTCACCGACGACCCCGACGAGGCCGTGCGGATCATCGTGGAGGCCGACCGGCGGGCCGCCACTCAGTAGGGTTGCCCTGTGTTCGTCTGTGTGTACTGCTCGTCCAGCCAGAAGATCGACCGCAAGTACCTCGACCTCGCCCGGGAGGTGGGGACGGAACTGGCCCACCGCGGCCACGGCCTCGTCAGCGGCGGCGCGATCGTCTCCTGCATGGGCGAGGTCGCCCGGGCCGTCCGGGCCGGCGGCGGTCACACCGTCGGGGTGATCCCCCAGGCCCTGGTCGACGTCGAGATCGCCGACACCGCCTCCGGCGAGCTGATCGTCACCGCGGACATGCGCGAGCGCAAGGGCGTCATGGACGCCAGGTCCGACGCCTTCCTCGTGCTTCCCGGCGGCATCGGCACGCTGGAGGAGCTGTTCGAGATCTGGACCACCCGGGTGCTCGGCCTGCACGAACGGCCGCTGGTCGTCCTCGACCCGTGGGGCCTGTACGGGCCGCTGCGCGACCTGGTCGACGGCATGTACGAGCAGGGCTTCACCCGGCCGAACGTGTTCGACGCGATCTCGTGGGCGACCACGGTGGAGGAGGCGCTCGACATGATCGAGCGCCCCGCGCTCCGCCTCAGCCCCACGGGCGAGGAACTCGGCGAGAGCTAGGCGAGGCCGCGGCGGGTCAGGGCGGGGGGCCTGCGGCCCAGCAGGGCCTCGGTCATGTCGAGGGCCTGCCGTACGTCGTGGGACGTCCGGAAGACGCTCGCGCCCGCCCAGGCGAACGCCGCGGCGGCCGCGACGGCCTCGGTCTCGTCGCCGGGGAGCGTCACCACGACGGTGCGTCCCGCCCGGGCCAGCGCGGACACCTCCGGCAGCGAGGCGGCCTCGACCCAGCCGGGCTCGGTCTCGTCGTCGGGTCCGATCACGCGCGTCATGCTTCCATGCTCGCACGCCGGAGAGTTGTGGCACGATTCGTATGTGCTGGTCGTACTCGTCATCGCCGGGCTCGCCGTGATCGTCTGCGTGGTCATGGTCTCGTTGGGACACGGCGGCGAGATGGCGGAGTTCCCCCCTGACACGCCGCCGCTCGATCTGCCCGCGGCCGGCCAGGTGACCTCCGCCGACCTGATCGCGCTTCAGCTCCCCATCGGCTTCGTGGGCTACAGCACCCAGGCGGTCGACGAGACCCTGCACCGTGTCTCGGTCGCGCTGGGGGAGCGTGACACCCGCATCGCCGTGCTGGAGCAGCGCGTGGCCGAGTTATCGTACGCCCGGCCGCAGGTGCGTCAGGAAACGCGCCAGGCCGAGGCGGAGCAGACCGACGACGCCGACGAGAGCCGGGCCGAGCGTGACCGCGCCGAGGCTGAGGAGGCGTGGTGACGGCGGACGACGGGCTGGTCCGCTGCGGGTGGGCGGGCACGACGTCCGACTACGTCGCCTACCACGACGAGGAGTGGGGCCGTCCGGTCCGCGGAGACGACCTGGTCTTCGAACGGATCACCCTGGAGGCGTTCCAGTCCGGCCTGTCGTGGCTGACGATCCTGCGCAAGCGGGATAACTTCCGCAAGGGGTTCGCCGGGTTCTCCATCCCGGCGGTGGCGGCCTTCGGCGAGAGCGACGTGGAGCGGCTGCTCGCCGACACCGGCATCGTGCGCAACCGCGCCAAGATCGAGGCGGCCGTCGCCAACGCCCGCGCCGCTCTGGAGGTGCCGGGCGGGCTGTCGGCGCTGGTGTGGCGGTACGCCGAGGAGCCCGGGCGGGTGCCCGCCACCCTCGCCGACGTCCCGGCCAGCACCGCCGGCTCCACGGCGCTGGCCAAGGAACTCAAGAGACACGGCTTCCGCTTCGTCGGGCCCACCACGGCGTACGCCCTGATGCAGGCCATCGGCCTGGTCAACGACCATGTGGCCGACTGCCACGTCCGAGAGGCCGTCAGCGCCCTGCGCCGTGTTTGACGCCATCGAAGCGCCTACCGGCCTTCGCTGTGCTTGCTTGCTTCGAAGCGCCTATCGGCCTTCGCTGTGTTTGCTTGCTTCGAAGCGCCTATCGGCCTTCGAAGGCAGGCCTGTCCTTGTTGAGGAACGCCTTGGTCGCCGCCGCGTGGTCGGCGGTGGCCGCGCACTCGTCCTGAAGCTCCGCCTCCCGCTCCAGCGCGTCGGCGAGGGAGCAGGACGCCGCGTGGTCCAGCGCCGCCTTCGTGGCGGCGTACGCCCGCGTGGGCCCCTGCGCGAGCCGTACGGCGAGGTCGCGGGCGGCGGACGCCAGCCGGTCGGCCGGCACCACCTCGGCGACCAGGCCGAGCTCCAGGGCCCTGGCGGCGTCCACGACGTCGCCGAGCAGCAGCATCTCCCGGGCGCGCGCGGGACCGACGAGCCGCTGCAGGGTCCACGACGCGCCCGAGTCGGGCGCGAGCCCGATCCCGGTGAACGCCATCGAGAACCTGGCGCCCTCCGCCGCCACCCGGAAGTCGCACGCGAACGCCAGGGAGGCGCCCGCCCCCGCGGCGACCCCGTTGACGGCGGCCACGACGGGCTTGCCCATCGTGGCGATGGCCAGCACGATCGGGTTGTAGTGCTCGCGCACGGTGTTCGCCAGCCCGAGACCCCGGTCGAGGTTGTCGGCGTGCTCGCGCAGGTCCTGTCCCGCGCAGAAGGCCCGGCCCGCGCCGGTGAGGAGCACGGCCCGCGCCGACGCGTCGTCCGCGGCGCGCCGCACGGCCGCGAGCAGGTCGGTCTTCATCGCGACGGTCAGCGAGTTCATCGCGTCGGGGCGGTTCAGCGTGATCGTGGCGACGGCTTCGTCGACGTCGTAGGTCACGGTCATCTCAGGTGGCTCCATTCAGTGTGCGGTCCACGAACGCGGCGGCGGCGGGCAGCAGCCGCGCGGCCTCCTGCTCGAAGAAGGCGCGGGCCTTGTCGCCCGGCCAGCCCGGCGGCAGCAGATCGGCGGGCAGTCCGGGGTCGCGGAACAGGAAGTTGCGCCAGCCGTGCACCAGTCTGCTGCGGACGGCGAAGACCCGGTCGTCCGGGGCGTCGTCCGGCAGCGAGCCGACCAGGTCGGCCGCGCTGGCCAGCCAATCCTCGTACGCGTCGCCGATGGCGTCCAGGTCCCACGCGCGGGCGAGCAGGTCACGCGGGTCGCCCTCGTACGCGGCGTCGAACCGATGGCCGGGCACCCGCAACGCGTCGAGTTCCGGCGAGGGCCGAGGGCCGATCCAGGTCGTCTCCGACAGCGGCGCGTATCCAAGGAAGGCGAGGTCGGCACGGAGTCGCTCGCGCCGTGCCCGGTCCCTGACCGGGTCGAGCACCAGGACGTGCCAGCGCCCGGCCCACGGTGCGTCGCCCCCGCGGTAGACGCGGGCCGCCGTCTCGTCGAGCCTGCGTTCGCACTTCGGGGTGACCGCGTACCCCGGTCCCTGCGGCAGCCGTACGGGGTCGAGCCAGCCCTGCCTGACCATGCGGGATATCGCGGTCCTCACGGCAGGCGCCGCGATGTCGAGCGGCGCGAGCAGCCTCACGAGCGCGGCCACGGAGGCGCGGCCGCCACGGGTGCGAAGGTGGTCCCCATAGAGATCGAAAAGCGCGGCTCGGGCGTTCACCCCACCCAGTGTGGGGTCACGTCCGGTCCGTCCACAACGCGTGCCGCCCCGCATTGATCCACTGACCGGAGCCGGGCCGTTACCTTTTTGAGCTCGGAGGCGGGATAATAGAACATCACAGAAACGTGAATACGCCGGTTACCCTCCGGGGCGGCCGACAACGCGGGAAGGGATACACGCATGGCGGCGATGAAGCCGCGGACCGGTGACGGTCCGCTGGAGGTCACCAAGGAAGGACGGGGCATCGTCATGCGGGTCCCTCTCGAAGGTGGCGGCCGACTCGTCGTGGAGCTGTCCGCGGACGAGGCCAGCGCCCTCGGTGACGCGCTGAAGAAGGTGGTCGGCTGATCTGATCAGCCGACCTGTTCGATTCACGGCCCTGGCGGCGGGTGATCCCGCCCCGGGGCCGCCCTGTTGGAGGTGGACGTGCCCATCGAGACCACGCCGGTGCTCGCCGGTCCTCGAGGTGCTCACGATAGTCGGGGTGCCGGGCCCGCGCCGGACGCCGACCTGGTGGCCGTGCCTTTCGGCCCCGATCTGACCCCTGCCGCGGCGCCCTGGCTCGAGTCGCCCGTGCCGGTGGACGCGCTGCTCGCGCACTACGAGGCCAAGGGGGAGCCCGGCGAGGTCGTGGAGGTGCCGGTGGCAAGGGACGGCGCCGTCCGCCGCGTCCTGCTGTACGGCACCGGCGACGGCTCGGCCGCCGCGCTGCGCAAGGCCGGGGCGTCCGTCGCGAGGCGGGCGAAGGGCCGTGCCTCGCTGTCGGTCGTCGTCCCGTCCGAGGGGGAGGCCGCCGCCCTGGTCGAGGGGGCGCTGCTCGCGGCGTACACGTTCACGATCGGCAACGGCCGCACCAAGCCGGTGGGGGAGATCGTCTTCGTCGGCGGGGACGAGCGGGAGCTGAAGCGCGGCGAGGCGGTCGCGCGGGCCACCGCGCTCGCCCGCGACCTCGTCAACACCCCGTCCTCGGTGAAGACGCCCGCGTGGCTCGCCGACCAGGCGAAGGCGGTCGCGGCCGAGTCCGGGCTCGCCGTACGGGTGTGGGAGGAGTCCGAGCTCGGCGAGTTCGGCGGCATCAGGGCGGTCGGGCAGGGGTCGATCAGCCCGCCGCGGCTGGTGCAGCTCTCCTACACGCCGGAGAACCCGCGCGCCCACGTGGTGCTCGCCGGCAAGGGCATCACGTTCGACACCGGCGGCCTGTCCCTGAAGCCCACCGAGGGCATGAAGGCGATGAAGACGGACATGGCGGGCGGCGCCGCCGTCATCGCCGCGATGAGCGCGCTGGCGGCCTTCGAGGCGCCGGTGCGGGTCACCGGCCTCGTGGCGTGCGCGGAGAACTCCATCTCGGGCTCGGCGCAGCGGCCCGGGGACGTCATCACCCAGTACGGCGGGCGCACCGTCGAGGTGCTGAACACCGACGCCGAGGGCCGTCTGGTGCTGGCCGACGCGCTGGCGTACGCGGACGCCGAGCTGGACCCGGACGTCGTCGTCGACATCGCGACGCTGACCGGGGCGGCCAAGGTCGCGCTCGGCCAGTCGCTCGCGGCCGTCTATTCGACCGACGACTCGCTGGCCGCCGCGCTGGTCGACGCCGGTGAGGCCAGCGGGGAACGGCTGTGGCGGATGCCGCTCGTCGAGGACTACCGCGGGATGCTCGACTCCGACGTGGCCGACCTGGCCAACGTCGACAAGGCGATGTCGGGCGCGGCCGGGTCGATCGCCGCGGCGCTGTTCCTGCGCGAGTTCACCGGCGAGCGTCCCTGGGCGCACCTGGACATCGCGGGGCCCGCGCGGGCCGGCTCGGACGAGGGGGAGATCACCAAGGGCGGCACCGGCTTCGGCGTCCGCCTGCTCCTGCGTTATCTGACCGCCTGACGCCCGCTCAGGGCGGTGTGCCTCAGGTCAGCTTCACGGCGGCCAGCAGGCCGGAGCCGAGCGGCAGCATCAGCGGGCGCAGCCGCTCGTCGTTCCTGACGAGCTTGCCCAGCTCCCGGATGGCGACGGTGTCCGGGTCGCGCTGGGTCGGGTCGGCCACCTGGTCGCCGCAGAAGGCGTCGCAGAAGACCACGACCCCGCCCTGGCGCAGGAGCCGTACCGACTCGGTGAGGTAGTCGATGTACTCCTGCTTGGCCGCGTCGCAGAAGACCATGTCGTAGCCGCCGTCGGCGAGGCGGGGGAGCACGTCGAGCGCGCGGCCGCCGATCAGGCGGATCCGGCTGCCGGAGAACCCGGCCTCCGCGAACGTCTGGCGCGCCATGCGCTGGTGCTCCGGCTCCACGTCCACGCTGGTGAGCGTGCCGTCCGGGCGCATCCCGCGCAGCAGCCACAGGCCGGAGACCCCGCACCCGGTGCCGACCTCCACCACCGAGCGCGCGTTCACCACGGTGGCGAGGAAGCAGAGCGCCGCTCCGCACCCGGGCAGGATCGGGTGCGCCCCGACCTCGATGCCCCGCCGGCGCGCGGTCCGCAGGATGTCGTCCTCCGGGACGAACTCCTCCGCGTACTCCAGGCTGGCCGGTGTCGCCATCGGCCTCTCCCTCCCCTGCTTCATCTTGGTCGCAGCCTAGGGGAGTCGGACCGGAACGGGAACTCACGCCACAACGGGGACGTTGCACGCTTTGAACGGTCTTTGTTCGAGACCGCTCGGCCCGCGGTGCGCAGGAAGGGGCGAAACCAGGCACTATGGCTGTAGCGACGATCCTGCAGAGAGGAATGCCGGTGGACGAGCACGACCACCAGGCGGAGACTTCGGTGTCCGACTGGACGCCTCCCACATGGGAGGAGGTCGTCCGAACTCATTCCGCCCGGGTCTACCGGCTGGCCTATCGGCTGACGGGCAACGTCCACGACGCCGAGGACCTCACTCAGGAGGTCTTCGTCCGGGTCTTCCGGTCCCTGTCGAGCTACACCCCGGGCACGTTCGAGGGGTGGCTGCACCGGATCACGACGAACCTCTTCCTCGACATGGCGCGGCGCAAGCAGCGCATCCGCTTCGAGGGACTCGCGGACGACGCCGCCGAGCGGCTGCACGGGCGTGAACCGTCCCCGGCGCAGGCGTACGACGACGCGCACCTGGAGCCCGACATCCAGGCCGCGCTCGACGCCCTGGCGCCGGAGTTCCGGGCGGCCGTGGTGCTGTGCGACATCGAGGGACTGTCCTACGAGGAGATCGCCGCGACGCTCGGCGTGAAACTCGGCACGGTGCGCAGCCGCATCCACCGCGGCCGCGCCCAACTGCGGGAGGCGCTCGACCACCGGGCGCCCTCGGCGAACCGGAACGGCGATCAAACCCCCCCTTCATTCAGCAGGGAGGGACTGTGAGTCATCTTGGCGAGCGCGTCTCCGCGCTCATCGACGGCGAACTCAGTCACAACGAGCGAGAACGCGCGCTCGCGCACCTGACGTTCTGCGCGGACTGCCGCGCGGAGGTCGAGGCGATGCGGGCGCTGAAGACCCGTCTGCGGTCCATGGACCCGCCCGCGATGCCGGCGGACCTCACCATGTCGCTGCTGCGGATGGCGGAGCCGGGAGGGCCGTTGCCGCCGCGGATGCGGCCCTTTCCCGACCATCCGGCCTTCGGCGCCGGGCGGCTTCCCGGAATGCACGCCGCCGGGCCGATGGACAACCGGCCCAGGGGCAGGGACGGCGGACGATCGGGCCCCGGGCGGCCCGGCAGGATCAGACGCGCGGGATACGTCGCCGTGGGAATGGCCGGCGCCGCCGTCGCCCTCGGCACCATGCTCATGGCCGGCGGATCCACCGCCACCCCGAATCCGACGCCCGGGCAGATGTTCGTACAGCATCCCGCCCAGAACAGGGCGCCCGTGGTGAGCGTGTCGCCCAGCCCGTCACCGAGCGTCACCAGGGGGCTTTCGCGCTGAGCCGAGGAGACGGCATACGATCGGACACCGCAGCCGTCGTGTGCCGTTGTCCTCAGGGTTTCCGGCATGGTGCCGGTACCGCGTGGCTGCCAGCGGATGACCCCGGGCGCGAGGAGTGAGTGCCGCGATGACCGACAACACGCGTTCCTTCGGCGCGTCGGACCGGCCCGAGTTCCTTCCCGCGGGCGAGGAGCCCCCTCAGGAGCCCTCCCAGGAGCCGTCTCCGGGCCCGTGGGGCACTCCCGGGCAGGAGACCGCCCCGGGCGGCCCTCCGCCGCCCACCGGCGCGTACGGCATGGGTCCCGGCTGGGCGCCGCCGCCGCTGTATCCCGCCGCTGCGCAGAGCGAGCCGCGCGGCCCCAACATCGCGTTGTACGCCGCCCTGGCCGTGGTCATCGCGCTCGTGGCGGGCGGGGTGGCGAGCTGGGGGACCTTCCTGCTGACCCGTCCGGCATCCGGCATCGACCCCGGATACTCGCTCAGCGCGCCGTCGAAGCAGCCCACGGCCCGTCCGCCGGGGTCGGTGGCGGGGGTGGCCGCCAAGGTCCTGCCCAGCGTGGTCTCGCTGGAGGTCAAGGGCAACAGCGAGGCCGGCACCGGCTCGGGCTTCGTCATCAAGGGCGGCTACATCGTCACCAACAACCACGTCGTGGCCGTCGCGGGACAGGTGGGTGAGATCCGCGTCCGCTACAACGACCGCACCTCCTCGGGCGCGCGAGTCGTCGGCCGCGACCCGAACTCCGACATCGCGGTGGTTAAGCCCGACGCGCCCATCAGAGCGCCGGAGCTCCCTCTCGGCAACTCCGACGGCGCGGTCGTCGGCGACCCGGTCATCGCGGTCGGTTCGCCCCTCGGCCTGAGCGGCACGGTCACCACCGGCATCATCAGCTCGCTCAACCGTCCCGTCGAGGCGGGCGGCAGCACCGGGTCCGACTACGCGCTCATCAACGCGATCCAGACGGACGCCGCCATCAACCCCGGCAACTCGGGCGGCCCCCTGGTCAACGCCTCGGGCGAGGTGATCGGGGTGAACTCGGCGATCGCCACGGTCGGCGGCTCCCTGCTGGGCCAGCAGTCCGGCAGTATCGGCCTCGGCTTCGCGATCCCCGTGAACCAGGTGCGCCGCATCGCCCAGGAGCTCATCACCACGGGGGCGGCCCGTACCTCCAGGATCGGCATCACGATCGACCAGACCTACCAGGGCCAGGGGGTGCGGATCGCCACCCAGACGGCGGGGGGCGCCCTGCCGGTCACCCCCGGCGGACCGGCCGCGAAGGCGGGGCTGCGCCCGGGGGACGTCATCCTCGAGGTCGACGGCCAGCCGGTGGGCGACAGCCGGGAGCTGATCGTGACCATCCGCAGCAAGGCCCCCGGCGACAAGGTGCGGATCAAGTTCCGGCACGACGGTGAGGTGCGGACGGCGACGGTCACGGTCGGCGCGGCACCGGTTCCCAGCGCACGTCCCTCGTGAACAGGCCATCACCTGTCCACAGCTTGGGGCGCGGGCATTAGTCTGATTTCAGTCGTACGCGCAGGAGGAGATCACCATGTTCGGACTCGGCTGGGCAGAGGCCCTGGCATTGGTGGTGATCGCCCTGCTCGTGTTCGGGCCGGAGAAGCTCCCCCAGGCCGCCTCGCAGGCGGGCCGTACGCTCCGGCAACTGCGGCAGATGGCCAACAGCGCGAAAGAGGACCTTCAGGCCAACATGGGGCCCGAGTTCGCCAACTTCGACCCGGCCGACCTGAACCCCAAGAACTTCGTGCGCAAGCACCTGCTCGACGACGTCGAGAAGGACTGGAACGCCACCCCGGGAGTGGAGCCGGAGCCGGCGGCCTCCCCCATGCCGGAGCTGGGCGTGGGGGAGATCCCGCCGTACGACAACGAGGCGACCTGACCGGTCAGTGCTTGACCGGTGAGATATCGAGCTTCAGGCCCTTGAGGCTGCTCGGCTTCTTACCGAGACCGGACGCGATCCGGCGCAGTTCCGCCGCCGCGGGGGCGTCGGGGTCGGTCAGCACGAGCGGCTTGCCCTCGTCGCCGCCCTCACGCAGCCGCATGTCGATCGGCACCTGACCGAGCAGCGGCACCCGCGCCCCCAGCGTGCGGGTCAGCGCGTCGGCCACGGTCTGGCCGCCGCCCTCGCCGAACACCGAGATGCGCTCGTCGCAGTGCGGGCAGGGCAGCCACGCCATGTTCTCGATGACGCCGGCGATCTGCTGGTGGGTCTGGGCGGCGATCGACCCGGCGCGCTCGGCCACCTCGGCGGCGGCCTGCTGCGGGGTCGTCACGACCAGGATCTCGGCCGTGGGCATGCGCTGGGCGACCGAGATGGCGATGTCGCCGGTGCCCGGGGGCAGGTCCATCAGCAGGACGTCGAGGTCGCCCCAGTAGACGTCGGTCAGGAACTGGTACAGCGCACGGTCGAGCATCGGGCCGCGCCACACCACCGGCGTGTTGCCCTCGGGCTTGAACATGCCGACCGAGATGACCTTGATGTCATGCGCCACCGGCGGCATGATCATGTCCTCGACCTTGGTGGGACGCTCGCTCACGCCGAGCATGCGCGGCACCGAGTGGCCGTAGATGTCGGCGTCCACGACGCCGACCTTCAGGCCCTGGGCGGCCATCGCGGCGGCGAGGTTCACCGTGACCGACGACTTGCCGACGCCGCCCTTGCCGCTCGCGACCGCGAACACCCGGGTCAGCGAGCCGGGCTTGGCGAAGGGGATCTCCTTCTCCGGCCCGCGGTCGCCGCGCAGCTTCGTCTGCAGCCCCTTGCGCTGCTCCTCGCTCATGACGTCCAGGTCCACCTGAACGCGGGTGACGCCGTCGACCTTGGAGACCGCCTCGGTGACGTCGCGGGTGATTTTGTCCTTCAGCGGACAGCCGGCGACGGTCAGCAACACGCCGACGCGCACCACCCCGTCGGGGGAGACGTCCACTTTGTCGACCATGCCGAGGTCGGTGATCGGCCGGCGAATCTCGGGGTCGTTGACCGTCGCCAGCGCGGCCATGACCAGTTCAGGGGATGGTGCCATGAATCCATGCTATGGACTCAGCGGGTGTCCTCCGAACCCGCCCCGGGCGATCTCGTCGCGGCCTCGCTCAACTCCTCCTGCAGGCGCTGGAGTTCCGAGCGGATGTAGTCGCGCGTGGCCACCTCGCCGAGCGCCATGCGCAGGCCGGCGATCTCCCGGGTGAGGTACTCGATCTCGGCCTGGTTGCGCTCGGCCGTCGTCTTGTCCTGCTCGTACTGGACGCGGTCGCGGTCGGCCTGCCGGTTCTGCGCGAGCAGGATCAGCGGCGCGGCGTACGACGCCTGGAGCGAGAGCATCAGGGTCAGGAAGATGAACGGATAGGGGTCGAACTTGGCCGGCGCGAACACGTTCCACAGCAGCCACACCCCGACGAACACGGTCATGTAGACGATGAACCGCGCGGTGCCGAGGAAGCGCGCGAACCGCTCGGAGAACTCGCCGAACGCCTCGGGGTCGTAGTAGAGCCGCAGGCGGGGGGTCAGCTCACGCGGCTGGTCGAGGCGTTCTGTCATGGGCGTTCCCGCCAGTCCTCCGGCAGCATGTGGTCGAGCACGTCGTCGACGGTCACCGCGCCCAGCAGGCGGGACAGCTCGTCCACGACGGGGACCGCGACCAGGTTGTACGTCGCGAGGTACGACGCCACCTCGTGCACCGTCAGCTCGGGTCTGATCGGGTCCACGGTGATGTCTATCACGCTGCCGAGCAACGTCGACGGCGGCTCCCTGAGCAGCCGCTGGAAGTGCGCCACCCCCAGGAAGCGCCCGGTCGGGGTCTCGGTCGGCGGGCGGGTGACGTACACCTGGGCGGCGATGGCCGGGGTCTGCTCCTGCTGGCGGATGTGCGCGAGGGCCTCGGCCACGGTCGAGGTCGGCGGGAGGATGACCGGCTCGGTCGTCATCATGCCGCCGGCGGTGTACTCCCCGTAGGTCAGCAGCCGCCGGACCGGCGCGGCCTCCTCCGGCACCATGAGCCGCAGCAGCCCCTCGGCCTGCTCGGCGGGCAGTTCCTGCAGCAGGTCGGCGGCGTCGTCCGGGCTCATCTCCTCCAGCACGTCGGCGGCGCGCTCCCGGTGCAGCCGGCTCAGCACGAGCACCTGGTCGCGCTCGGGCAGCTCCTCCAGGACGTCGGCGAGCCGGTCGTCGTCCAGCGCCGCGGCGACCTCGGCCATCCGCTTGCTGGGCAGCTCGTGCAGCATGTTCGCCAGGTCGGCCGGGCGCAGCGCCTCGAAGACGGCGAGCAGGTTGGCCGCGCCCTGGTCCTTCTGGATCCCGGCGAAGCCGGTGACCTCGTCCCAGTCCACGATCAGCGTCTCGCCCCTGCGGCGCGTCCCGCGGCGGACCGCGACCTTCGTGATGAGCCAGTCGGACGGCCGCGGCTGCTCAATGGCCAGGTCCTGCACGGTCACCCGCTCGCCCTTGTAGTCGACGGCGCGGTCGAGCATCTCCCCGATGGCGAGCGTCTCGGCGTCCCTGCACTCGAACCTGCGCATGTTGAGCTTGCCGGTGAAGATGACGGCGCGGGCCTCGATGCTGGTGATCCTGGTGATCGGCAGGAAGACCCGGCGGCGTGGCTGGACCTCGACGACGAAGCCGTGGACCCGGGGGAGCAGCGGCCCCCGCAGCGAGACGACGACGTCCCGGATGCGGCCGATCTGGTCGCCGGCCGGGTCGAAGACCGCCAGCCCCGCCAGGCGGGCCACGAAGATCCGATCCACTCTGTCAGGTTACGCAAGGATGCGCACCGCTCGGTGTTATGACAGGATCCAAGCCGTTTATTGGTCATTACATGGGCAGGTGACGATGAGGGCTGCCAGCCTGGCGATCGCGGGCGTCTCGGCCTTCTGCTTCGGGTTCTCGGGACCGATGGCGAAGATCCTCGGCGCGGCGGGGCTCGCGCCGCTGGAGGCCGTATGGGTCCGCATGGCGGGGGCCGGCGTGCTCCTGCTGGCGGTCCTGGCCGTCTTCAGGCCGCGCGCGCTGCGCATCCCCCGCGACCGCCTGCTGTTCTTCGCCGCGTACGCCGTGATCGCGGTGGCGGCCGTGCAGGCCCTGTTCTTCGTGGCCATCACCCGGCTGCCGGTCGGTGTGGCGCTGCTGATCGAGTACACCTCTCCGGTGATGGTGGTCCTGTGGGTGCGATTCGTCCGGCGGCTACGGCTGCCGCGCTCGGCCTACCTGGGGGCGCTGATCGCGGTCGTCGGGCTGGCGATCGTCGTGCAGGTCTGGGAGGGGCTGCGCCTCGACGCGCTCGGGCTGCTGCTCGCCCTGGTCGCCGCCGCCTGCTGCGCCGGATATTTCCTGATGAGCGACTCGTTCGGCGACGACGTGGACACGCTCGGCCTGATCGCCTGGGGCATGCTCGGGGCGGCGGTGGTCCTGCTGCCCGTCGCCCGGCCCTGGGCCGTCGACTGGGCGGCGTTCGCCCGCGCCGTCGACGTCTCCGGGCACACGATCCCGGTCGCCGCGGCCGCCGTGGTGCTGGTCGTGGTCGCCACGGTCATCGCGTACGCGACGGGGGTCACCGCCGTGCGGCGGCTGTCGGCCGCGGTCGGCGCGACGGTCGCGTCGGTGGAGGTCATCGCGGGGGCGGTGATCGCCTGGGTGCTGCTCGGCGAGCGCCTGGGGACCGCCCAGATCACCGGGGGCCTGATCGTGCTCGCCGGGGCCCTGCTGGCCCAGACCGCGACCGCAAGGATCGGCCCGGAGCGCCACGCCGTCGAGGTGACGGAGACCGTACGCGTGTGAGGCTCAGGCGCCGGCTGGTTCAGGTGCGGGGGTGAGCCGCACGACCGTGGACCGCTCGGCCCAGCGGGCGGTCAGGCCGGCGGCCTCGCGGGCGTTCAGGCGCTCCTTGGCCAGCGCGGCCACCGCCTCGGGGGCGGCCGCCTGGTCCACCACCTCGGCGACGGCCGGGAAGCGGACGAGCTCGGCGCCGTTGTCCTTGCTGCGCAGCACGACCTCGATCTCGCCGCGCTCGGCCGCGATCTCGGCCAGGCCGGGCAGGGACCGCTCCTCGCCGCCGGTCACCACGTAGAGCGCCCCGTCGTGCCACACGTGCCAGGCCAGCCGCGGCCCGGACGGCAGGCCGAGCCACAGCACACCGGACTTCTTCGCGCCCTCTTCGATCACCGCCAGGGTCATGAGGCACAGCCTATTCACCGCGCTACCGTTGGCCCATGCGCGCTCGACGTTCGTGCCTGGCGGTGCCCGGCAGCAACCCCCGTTTCCTGGAGAAGGCCCAGGGCCTCGCCGCGGACGAGGTCTTCCTCGACCTGGAGGACTCCGTCGCCCCCGGCGCCAAGGACGAGGCGCGCCGCAACGTCGTCGCCGCGCTCAGGGAGGGCGACTGGACAGGCAAGACGGTCGTCGTCCGGGTCAACGACCTCACCACGCGCTGGACCTACCGGGACGTCATCGAGGTCGTCGAAGGCGCCGGCGACCGGCTCGACTGCGTCATGCTGCCGAAGGTCTCCGACGCCTCCCACGTGGTCTGGCTCGACACCCTGCTCGGCCAGATCGAGCGGGCCACCGGCCTGCCCGAGGGCGGCATCGGCGTCGAGGCGCAGATCGAGGACGCCCGGGGGCTCGTCAACGCCGACGACATCGCCGCGTCCTCGCCCCGGCTGGAGACGCTGGTCTTCGGCCCGGCCGACTTCATGGCCTCGATCGGCATGCGGACGCTGGTCGTGGGCGAGCAGCCCCCCGGATACGGCGAGGGGGACGCCTACCACTACATCCTCATGCGCATCCTGATGGCCGCCCGCGCGCACGGCCTCCAGGCGATCGACGGGCCGTACCTCCAGATCCGCGACCTGGACGGCTTCCGCCGGGTGGCGATGCGGTCGGCCGCCCTGGGGTTCGACGGCAAGTGGGTGCTCCATCCGTCGCAGGTGGAGGCGGCCAACGAGGTGTTCGCGCCGTCCCAGGAGGACTACAACCACGCCGAGCTCATCCTCGACGCGTACGAGTACTACACGACGGTCGAGAATCGGGGCGCCGTCATGCTGGGGGACGAGATGATCGACGAGGCCTCACGGAAGATGGCCCTGGTGGTGGCGGCCAAGGGCCGCGCCGCCGGACTTCCCCGTTCCAGCTCCTTCACCCCGCCCAGCTGATCGGCCGCGGTACGCGAAGAATGGACATATGAACGAACCACAGCCGGGCCCGGATCCGGCCGCCGGGCCGCCCCAGCTGCCCGGTCCCTATCTGGCGCCGGGACCGTACGCCGGCGGGACGGCCTGGCCGGCCGGTCCGCCGCAGCCGCAGCCGCCGCCACACCCTGCGGCCCGGCCGCAGTGGCCATATGCGGGGCCATATGCGGGGCCGTACCCCGGCCCCTATCCCGGTCCCTATCCGTGGGGGCCGCCGCCGCGTGCCCGCTGGGACGTTCCGCCCCCGCCCGGCACCCGGTACGACCGCCTGGCGCGTACGCCGTCGCACCGCTGGTGGCGGCCGATCGCGGGCACGCTCGCGATCATCGTGGCCTTCCTGGCGCTCTCGATCGCCGCCGGCCTGGTGGCCTTCATAGTGTCGCTGGTCACCGGGGTGCCCATGGTGCGCTCGGGAACCCGGCTGTTCGCCGATCCCGTCGTCGACCTCGGGTTCCAGTTGGGGGTCATCGCGCTGCTGCTGCCGCTGGTGCTCGGCGCGGCGTGGCTGTTCCAGCGACGACCGCCGGGGTCGCTGTCGTCGGTGGCCCTGCGGTTGCGGTGGCGGTGGCTGGGGATGTGCCTGCTGGTCGCGCTGGTTGCGGTCGTGCTCGGGCAGGCCGTCGAGGCCGTGACGCTGATGTCCGCGGGGGTGGATCCCGGACTCCGCTGGGCGGGCTGGGAGCGGTTCCTCCCGGCCATCGTCGTGATCCTGCTGCTGGTGCCGTTCCAGTCGGCGGCCGAGGAGTACGCCTACCGCGGCTGGATCATCCAGGGGTTCGGGGCGTACCTGCGAAATCCGTGGCCGGCGATCCTGGTGGGCGCGGCGGCCTTCGCCGCCTCACACGGCTACACGGGCTGGGGGATCGTCTACGTCTTCGCGTTCGGCATGCTCATGGGGTGGCTGGCGGTCCGCACGGGCGGGCTGGAGGCGCCGATCGCCCTGCACGTGACCAACAACGTCGTGGCGTTCGGAGTCGTCGCGGCCTCCGGGGACATGGGCAGCGCGATGGAACAGGGCGAGGTGCCCTGGGAGGCGCTGATCGGATCGGCCGTGCAGTTCGCGGTTTTCGGGGTCGGCGTGCTGATAATCGCCCGAAAGTGGGCAATTCAGACCCTCTCCCGATAAATCTCACTAGAGAGGTATGGCCCCGGGGCTCTTCCCGTGTTGCTCTGGATCCGTGATGGGGTATCACTGTGATCGCTTTGCCGTACCACAGGTGGAACGGTCCGGATCGACCTCTCCGGGGAGGAGGTACTGAGCGTGGCCTCGGGCCCCCACGAGCGCGACCGCCGGCACGCCGCAGACGAGCAGGCGACCCCTCCCTCGCCCCCGCCGGAGTTACACCACCGGCCGCCCGGTCCGTCCCCGTGGGCGCTGCCTCCGTTCGCCGCCCCCGTGCCGGACGACGCGCCCGATGACGCGGGCGACCCGGACTCGGGCGACCCGGACTTACGCGGCGGCAGCCCGGACACGGTGCCGGAGACATGGGCGCCGCGCCCCGAGCAGGACGCGCCGCGCGACCGCGGACCCCGGACGGGCCGCAGGCCGTACGCGGCGCCCTACGAGGGCGGGGAACCGCGCCACAGCCGCTCCGAGGACCGCGCTAGGCCCGGCGGCGCGGGCGCGACGGGTCCGCCCGGTCCCGCGGGTTCCCCCGCGCCCCGGCACGGCGAGGGTGCCGGGTCGGCGGGGGAGGCGGCGTCCTCCGGCCAGGAGGGCCGGGGACGCCGCATCGTGAACCGGCCGGACAAGCTGGTCGCCTCTGGGCCGCCACGGCGGCGGCGCGCCCAGATCCCGCGCGAGAACCCCGACGGGCCGGGCGCCCCTGAGATCGACACCCCGCCGTCGGGGCCGCTGCGCGAGGAGGACCCCGGCGGGCGGGGGGAGCACGTGTGGACGCACACGCCGCCTGAGCCGGTCGAGCGCATCGGGCGCCCGCCGGGAGGCCGTCCGGCGCGTCCCGACACGCTCGTGGCCGTCGGCCCGCCCCGGGCGGGCGGCGGACGCCGCCACAGACGGGTGCTGCCGGTCCGGCGGTTCCCGCCGCGCCTACCCCGGCTGGTCGCTCCCGCGGTGATCGCCGTGGTCCTCGTCGCCGCCGCCGTGCTGGGCGTGGCCGTCGTCAAATGGGCCGGCGGCCCGTCAACGGCGGGACTGCGCCTCGCGGCGGGCGACGGCCAGTCGGGCGACGCGGCGTTCGCGGCGCCCGGGCTGCCGGGCAACGGCTCCAGCCAGGTGCTCAACGCCTTCGCGGCGGCGGGCGCGACGGTGGTGGCGGCGGGCAGCGACACGACGAGCCCGCTCACCCGGCCGCTGTTCCTCGTGTCCGCCGACGGCGGCGCGCACTGGCAGACGGGCCGGGTCGCCGACGCCCCGGGGTACGAGTCCGAGCCCGGGGCGGTCGGCAGGGTCGCGGGTGGCGACGGCCGCTGGCTCGCGGTCGGGACCGACGCGCCCGGCTCGGCGGGCCCGGCCGCGCGCGGCATGTGGGTCTCCTCCGACGGCCGGTCCTGGACGGCGGTGGACCCCGCGCGGCTGACCGCGTTCTGGAGCCAGGACAGGATCACCGACGTGGCGCGGACCGCGACCGGCTTCCTGGCCGTGGGCGCCACGACCCTGCGGGACGGCACGGCGGGCCCGGTCGCCTGGGTGTCACCCGACGGCGTCGGCTGGACGAGGGTGGACACCGACCAGATCGGCACCCCCGACAAGGTCCGCGCGATGCGGGCGGTGGCCGCCCGGGGCGACCGCGTGGTGGCGCTCGCCGACCCGGGGTCGGGCGACTCGGTCTCGGTCGTCCTGCGCTCCGACGACGGCGGGCGCACCTGGCTGCGTACGGCCGCGGCCCTGGCGGACGTACGGCCCGAGCCCGGCGCGCTGGCCGTCACCGCGAAGGGCTTCGTGCTCGTGCCCACCCGGCAGAAGTCGGACGGCGGCGAGGTGCGGGTCTACTGCTCGCCCGAGGGCGCCGACTGGACCCAGTGCGGCACGATAGGGCCGCTCGGCGCGGAGGGGACCGGCGTGCGGGGCCTGGCCGCGTCGGCGGCGGGGATCGCGGCGGTCGCCGAGTCGGCCTGGGAACGGTACGCCGTCTACACCAGCCGCGACGGCCGCGAGTGGACCAGGAGCGCCGATCTCGGCGGCATCCCGGGCACCCTGCGCGGGCTGGCCGTCACCGACGCGGGCGTGCTCGTGGCGGGCGGCGACAAGCGCGGGCCCGGCGACGTGGAGAACCTTCCCGTGCTGATCAGCGCGAAGAAGGGCGAGGCGGCGCGCGGCGTGCCGCTCAGGGAGATCGCCGGGCTCAACCGGCTCGCCAGGGACACCGCGGACCTCGCCGCCGCCGGCGGCACGTTCGTCGCCGTGGGCTCGGCCAACGGCGACGCCGCGATCTGGACGAGCGGCAACAACGGCGCCAACTGGAAGGACGCGGCGTTCCCCGACCTGCTGGGCGGACCGGGACGCCAGGCCCTCAGCGGCGTCGCGCACGGCCCCAGGGGATGGCTCGCCGTCGGCAGCACGACGACCGACCCGGCGGTGACCCGCCCGCTGGTCGTCACCTCGGCCGACGGGAGGAACTGGCGGCCCGGTCCGGCGATCGAGGTGCCCGCGGGCCACTTCCTGCTCGCGCCGGGTGTGGCGGCCGCCGGGCCGAAGGGCTACGTCCTCGCGGGGGAGGACCGCTCGGCCACGGGAACGCTGCCCGCCCTGTGGTTCAGCCCCGACCTCAAGCGCTTCACCCGCTCCTCGCCGGGCAGCATGCCGGCCGGTGGGGCCGGTGTGCGCCTGTACGACGTCACGGCGACCCCCCACGGGTTCATGGCCGTCGGCGGGTCGGGCACCGCCGACCGGGAGACGGGAGTGGTCTGGGTCTCCTCCGACGGCCTCAACTGGAACGCCCGGGGCCGGGTCCTGCCGCCGGACGCCACCTCGGCCGGGCTGCGCCACGTGGTCGCGACCGAGGCGGGCATGGTGGTCGTGGGCACCGCGATGACCGAGGACGGCCCCCGCCCGTTCTCGGCGCTGTCCACCGACGACGGCGCCGAGTGGAAGTACGGCACGCTGCCCGCCGACGCCGCCGCCTCGGTCCTCGACGTGACCGCGACCGGGCGGGGACTCGTCGCCGTCGGGTCGCACCGGTCGTCCGCGGAGGGCGGTGAGGGCGACAGCGCGGCCTGGGTCTCCGCGGACGGGGTGGACTGGTCGCGCCAGGCGCTCACCCAGGACGGCCTCGGCGGCCAGGGGGCGCAGTGGCTCGGGGCGGTGGCGGTCTCCGGCAGCCGGGTCGTGGCCGTCGGCAGGTCGGCCGGCCACGCCGACGACCATCTGACGATCTGGCGCAGCACGGTCACGGAACGATGACCCCGGGGATGATTCCCCATCCGGCGAGGGCGTCGGCGAGGCCGTCGGTCAGCGGGAGCCGTGCCAGGTCGGACGGCGCGCACCAGCGGGCGTCGGCGGCGTCGTCCCCGGCCATCGGCACGCCCGAGGCCGTCGCGACGTAGTCGTGGATCTCGTAGGTCGCGCCGCCGGGGGCGGGCCGCAGCACGGTCCCGGCGAGCCGTACGACGGTGACGTCGAGGCCGGTCTCCTCTCGCAGCTCACGGCGCAGTGCCTGCTCGTCGGTCTCGCCGGGCTCGACCCTGCCGCCGGGCAGGGACCACAGCCCCTCGCCGGGAGGGCGGCCCCGCCGCACGAGCAGGAGCCGTCCCTCGGCGTCGGCGACGATCGCGCCCACACATCTGATACACCGCACATCACCAAGATTACGACTAGATAACGGGCAGACTCTTGACGTACGGACATCACGGACGCACCGTGAATATTTGTGAGAACCGCGCCAACTTGTCCGCGGTGCTTCGGGCCGCTGCATGAACCGAATGTCTGGTCGAGTTCCTGGCGTTGCGACGCCCATGGGGACGTCCTGCCCTTCCAGCCGCCCCGGCGGCCCTCGCAGGCCGCGCTGGAGGCCCTCTGCGTAACGGCCAGGGTGCCCGTCTGGCTCCCGTGGCCGCTCCCCTCCGGATGGCTGGTGACTGGCTTCGCCGAGGTGGGTGACGAGCGCACCGGTGTCAGGGCCAGCGTCGTCGCCCTCGCCGGCCCGTCGGTCACGCACGGCCCCGCCGACATGCTGCTCATCGCGGAAGAGCCGGGCATCGGTCTCGGGGCCGCGTACGCCGGGCTGCCGGGCCCGGACCCGGGAGCGGGGTTCGACGCCGGGCCGCCGCACGCCAAGGTCGACGCACGTGGCCACCCCACGGCGCTGTGGTGCGCGGGACGGGAGGTGCCGGGGGACCGGGCCGTCTACGTGGGCGAGGCTCTCGGCAACTGGCTGTGGACGGTCGCCTGGCCCGTCGAGGCCGGCTGCTTCATCGCGCTGGCCAACCTGTCGCTGCGCGATCTGCGGGACCAGGACCAGGCGCTCGACCTGCCCTTCGGTGCCTTCTCGCCGCGTCTGGACGGAGAGGGATAGTAAGGTTCTGAGCCGTGACAGCGCGCATCGAACGAGTGGTGACCTCGGGCCTGGTGGACTACGAGGGCGACGAGCACAAGGTCGAGAACAACACCTGGATCCTGGGTGACGACGACGAGGTGATCGTCATCGACCCGGCGCGGGACGCCGACAAGATCCTGGGGCAGGTCGGCGAGCGCGAGGTCCTCGCCGTCATCTGCACCCACGGCCTGCCCGACCACGTGGGCGCCGCGATCGAGGTGGCGGCCAGGGACGAGGCCGTGATCGCCGTGCACGCCAAGGACAAGCGCCTGTGGCGGCAGACCTGGGAGGAGACCTGGCCCGACATCGAGATGGAGGACGAGGGGCTGTTCTCCGTGGCCGACGTCGAGCTGGAAGTGCTCTCCACGCCGGGGGTCACGCCGGGCGGCGTCTCGCTCTACTGCGAGGGCCTCGGCGCGGTCTTCACCGGCAAGACCCTGCTGATGGACGGCCCCGGCAAGCTCGGCGGGGAGTACCCCGCGCTCGCCGACCAGCTCACCTCGATCGGCGAGCGGCTGTTCACGCTTCCGCACGAGACGAGGGTGCTGCCCGCGCACGGCGAGGAGGGCAGGATCGGTGACCTGGAGCCCGAGTTCGACCGCTGGCTGTCGGGGTCGCTGACCGGCGCCCAGGAGGCCGACCCGGAGCCTCCGCTCGTGGACGGCACCCGGGCGTCCGGCATCAAGCTGAACCTCGACGAGTAGGGCCGTGGAGCAGCTCGGCCTCGACGGCATGCCGAGGCGGCTCTACACCTGCACCCCGTCGCGCCTGAACACCTGGCTCGACTGCCGGCGTCGCTACCGCTTCACCTACCTCGACCGGCCCGCTCCGCAGAAGGGGCCCCCATGGGCGCACAACAGCGTGGGGGCCTCCGTCCACAACGCGCTGGCCGCCTGGTGGCGGGAGCCGTACGACCGGCGTACGCCGGTCATGGCGGCCGTGCTGCTCACCAACGGCTGGATCCGCGAGGGGTTCAGGGACGAGGAGCAGTCGGCCACGTGGCGTGACCGCGCCCGCGCGATGGTCTCCTCCTACGTCGCCACGCTCGATCCCGGCGACGAGCCGGTGGGCGTCGAGCGCACCGTCGCCACGCGCACGTCGGTGATCGCCGTCTCGGGCCGGGTGGACCGGCTCGACCGGCGCGGGGACGAACTGGTCGTGGTCGACTACAAGACCGGCCGCCGCCCGCCGACCTCGGACGACGCCCGTTCCTCGATCGCGCTCGCCGTCTACGCGATCGCCTCGTCCCGCATGATGCGCCGGGCCTGCCGCCGGGTGGAGTTACACCACCTGCCCAGTGGGACGGTCGCGGAGTGGGAGCACAGCGAGGAAACGCTCGCCCGCCACCTGAGCAGGGCCGAGGACATCGCGACGGAGGCGGCCGACGCCGACGACGCCTACCGCGCATGGGCCCCGAGGCGGGAGGACCGCGCCGTGGGGGTCGAGGTGCCGCCCGAGGTCGACCGGCTGTTCCCGCCCGAACCGGGCCCCATCTGCTCCTGGTGCGACTTCCGCCGCCACTGCCCCGAGGGGCGGGCCGCCTCCCCCGACAAGCTCCCCTGGGACGGCCTGCCGGAGACGCCCGGCTCGCCCGGCCTCAGCCCGTCGTACGGCGGGGACGGCGGCGAGGGTCGACCAGGGCTCTGAGGCCCTTGCCCACGTCGTATCCGGCGGCGCCCAGGCGCTCCCGCGAGGCCCGCAGCATGGCCCTGGTGCGCTCGTCCAGCACCTGCTGGTGGACGAAGTCGGGGATCGTGTTCATGGTCAGCCGGAAGGCCCGCAACGCCGCCGTGACCGTGATCTGCGGCACCTCGGGCAGCACGCCGTACATCCTGCGGGCCCAGTCGGGCAGCGTGTAGTAGCACAGCGCCCCGAACGGGAAGTAGACCGGCTTGGCCGGGGACAGGAAGCGCATGTCGCCCGGCAGGCGCGGCCAGAGCAGGAACCGCACGGCGGCGGCCGACTCGGGGATGACCCGCAGGACCGGCCGCATCCGCGCGAAATACTCGTCCATCTCACTGACCGAACCGGGCACGTCCTCGGCGTGGAGCCCGACGTATGCGGCGCTGTCGCGCTGCTCGGCGAGGTACTGGTCGGCCTGCCGGTCGGTGATCCGGGCGCCCGCGCGGCGGACGACCTCCAGGTAGGACATGACCTCCGCGCAGTGGACCCACAGCAGCAGTTCGGGATCGTCCACGCGGTGGGTCCGGCCCGTGTCGGGATCGCGGATGCGCAACGCCCGGTGGATCGCGCGCACCCGCCTGCCGATCTCCTCGGCCTCCTCGGGGCTGCCGTACGTCACCCGGCCCACGAAGTCCGCCGTACGGCGCAGCCGCCCGAAGGGGTCCTCCCGGAAGTTGGAGTTCTGCCACACGCCCCGCATCGCCAGCGGATGCAGGGCCTGCAGCATCAGGCCGCGCACGCCGCCCACCCACATGGTCCGGTCGACGTGGACCAGCCAGGTCGCGGACTCCGGAGGCTGGGCGGTCAGGCCGCTGGCGCCGGGCATGACGACCGGCTCATCCGTGCTGGTGCTGGAGCAGCCGGCTCTCCGCGGCGTTCCAGAAGCGGGTCAGGGCCGCCGCGGTGGTCTCGGGGGCCTCGACGGCCGGCGAGTGGAGCGCCCCCGGCACCACGACGCACTCCGCGTCGAGCCTGCGGGCCATCTCGGCCTGCAGCAGCGGCGGCCAGCCGTCGTCGTGCTCGCCGTACAGGACCAGGAGGTCGAGCCCGCACTGGGTCAGCTCCTCGCAGCGGTCCGGGGCGCCCAGGACCTCCTCCGCCATCGCCAGGAGGGCGGTGGGGTGGTTGCTGAGCAGCCGCTTGCGCAGGAACGCGACGATGTCGTCGGGGACGCCCGCCGCCAGCGCCTCGGGCTCCAGCCTGTTCGACCACATGTAGTCCAGGCCGTACTCCGGGAGCTCGGCCAGCAGGACCCGGCCCATCCGCTCCCGGGGCCCGACGATGCCCGCCGGCCCCGAGCTCATGAGCGTGAGCGAGGCGAGCCTGGCACCGCCGTTCAGCGCCGCGTCCCGGGCGACGAGCCCGCCGAAGGAGTGTCCCAGCAGGTGGACGGGCTCACCCTGACCGACGGCCGCGGCGATCGCGTCGATGTCCGCGCCGAGAGCCGCGCACGTGTAGGCCGCCGGGTCGTCCGGGCCCGGCGTCTCGTACTGCCCGCGCATGTCGACCGCGATCACCCGGCGGCCGGCCTGCGCGAGCGTCTGCAGCACGGCGATGAAGTCCTCCTTCGACCCCGTCAAACCGGGGACGAGAAGGGCGGGCCAGCGCTCCGGGACACCACTCACCGGAAGCGCTTCGAGGGCGGCGAACGAGCCCAGCGGCGTCTCGATCTGCTCACTGCTGACACCCGGCGGAAGGGTCAGGAACCGTGGCGTGCTCACGAGGCCTCCTCCACCTCACCCCGGATCCCGGGAACCGATGGGCCGGACCGGCCCCACGTCCTGGACCGTCTGCTGAAGGCTCGCTCACTCACGTGGCATCACGATACCCAGGAAAGATCCCGACGACACTGCCGAAGCGACTACGCGGGTTTCGGATGGTCATTGCGCATGCCTCCTGTCCAGGTCATACCCACTGCGGGCGAACCGGCCCCCGACGCGACGGGGGCAGGGCGAGCGCCGGCCGTCCGGCGCTCTCCCTGCCCCTGTGCTGTCGTGCTCACCGACGAGCGGGCCTGTGCCGGCCCCTCACCCCGTACGGCGGGGCCGCGGCCGGGGCGGGCGGCGCCGCTGCTGGGCGCGCTCGCTCGCGGCGGACGGCGCGGGGTCGTCGTCGTCGGTCGCGATGTCGGGAGACCTGAACACGATCGAGAACGGGCTGGCCGGGATGATCCGCTCCGGCTCCGGCCGCTGCGCCGGCCGCTCGGCGGGCTCCTCGGCGGCGACCTCGCTCACGTGCGCCTCCACGGCCGGCTCCTCGATCGGGAGTGTCTGCTGGGCGTCGGCGGCGCGGGTCCTGCGGCGGCGCGCCGGGCGCTCCTCCGCCGGTTCCTCCGCCGGCTCCTCGGCCACTGGCACCTGGTCGCGGGCGTCGGCGTCGGCGGCGATGTCGCTGGTGGCGTCAGCGGCGTCGGTGGCGGCGCGGGTCCTGCGGCGGGTGGTCCTGCGCGTGGCCGCCGCCTTCGGCTCGTGCCCGTCGCCGGAGGGCGCGGCCTCCCCGTTCACCGGGGACTCGGCCTGCTCCTCCGAGCCGTCCTCACGGGACCCCACGGCCGCGACGTCGGCCAGCGCGCCGGTCAGGGCCGCGGTGTTCGCGCCCCTGCGTCCGCGGCGCCCCGGCGCGGCCTCGGCGGGGGCCTCCGGGGTGGTCTCCAGAGGCGGTTCCACAGGAGCCTCCACCGGAGCCGCCGCCTCGGTCTCCCCCGAGAAGGTCGTGTCGGAGTCCTGGGAACGGCCAGCCCGGGTGCGCCGCCGCTCGCGGGTGCGGGCGGGGCGCTCACGACGCTCCTCCCGGTCTCCGCGACCGGACTTGCCGCGGGACCGGGTGCGGCCCGTCTCGCCGAGGTCCTCGATCTCCTCCGCCTCCAGGCCCGCCCGGGACCGCTGGGCGCGCGGCAGCACGCCCTTGGTCCCCTCGGGGATGTCGAGGTCGGTGTACAGGTGCGGGGAGCTCGAATAGGTCTCGACGGGATCGATGAAGTCCAGCGAGAGGGCGTTGTTGATGACCTTCCAGCGGGTCAGCTCGGTCCACTCGACGAAGGTCACCGCGACGCCGGTGCGGCCCGCCCGGCCCGTACGGCCGATCCGGTGGACGTAGGTCTTCTCGTCCTGCGGGCAGTCGTAGTTGACGACGTGGGTGACGTCGTCGATGTCGATGCCGCGCGCCGCGACGTCGGTCGCCACCAGCACGTTGATCTTGCCGTTGCGGAAGGCCCGCAACGCCTGCTCGCGCTGGCCCTGGCCGAGGTCGCCGTGGACGGCCGCCACCGCGAAGCCCTTGTCCTTGAGCTGCTCGGCGACCATGTCGCAGGCCCGCTTGGTCTCGCAGAACACCATCGTGAGCCCGGCGCCCCTGCTCTGCATCAGGCGGGCCAGAATCTCGATCTTGTCCATGCGGTGTGTGCGGTACACGTGCTGCGTGGTCAGCGTGGTCGTCTCGGCCTCGGCCGTGCCGCTCTCCGCCCGGACCCGGGTGGGCCGGGTGAGGTAGCGGCGGGACAGGTTGACGATCTCGCCGGGCATGGTCGCGGAGAACAGCATGGTCTGCCGACTCTCCGGCACCAGCTTGATGATCCGCTCGATGTCCGGCAGGAAGCCGAGGTCGAGCATGCGGTCGGCCTCGTCCAGCACGAGCATGGTGATCTGGCCGAGGTCGAGGTGCTTCTGCTTGACCAGGTCGAGCAGCCGCCCCGGCGTGCCGACGATCACGTCGACGCCGTTCTTGAGCGCCTCGATCTGCGGCTCGTACGCGCGCCCGCCGTACACGGTGAGGATGCGCGACCCCAGCTTGCCGGCGGCGAGGACCAGGTCCTCGGTCACCTGGAGGGCCAGCTCGCGGGTCGGGACGAGGACGAGACCGCGCGGCTTCTTGCGGTTCTTCCTCGGCTTGCCGACGAGCTGCAGCATGGCGACGCCGAAGGCATAGGTCTTGCCGGTGCCGGTGCGCGCCTGTCCGATGACGTCCTGGCCGGCCAGCGCCAGCGGGAGCGCCATCTCCTGAATCGGGAATGGTGAAGTGATGCCCTCGGTCTCGAGCGCATCGGCGATCTCCGGGATGACTCCCAGGTCTCGGAACGTCGTTGTCAGCGTGGCCTGCCTCAATCAGTGCGAAGGGGCGGCCTACCGGGACATCCGGCCGGCAGATCTTTCCCGGTCCGGGTCCTCGCGGACAGTCGCGCCCTCGTCGTGATCAGCGACCGCTGCATTCAGTGGTTCCTGGGGGTCCGGGGAGATGACCCCGGATCGACACAGTGAGCGGCACAGTGCGGTCGCACTTCCACGAAGCAGTCTACTCGATACCACAACACGGAACCGATTTCTGCGTCTTCTCGCTAAAAGCTCTTGCTGTGTCGCCGGGGGGCCGGGGGCCGGGCGCCGCTCCGATCGAGGAGCCGGGGAGCCGTACGCTGCACCCATGAGTGATTCCTCTCCCGGGACTGTGGACCTGCTCGGTGTCCTCGCGTACGCCGAGCTCACCGCCTTCCTCCGGCTGGCCGAGGACGCCGCACTGCTGGCTCCGACGCTGAACGACAGGGCCGCCCTCGGGGACGTGGCCGCCACGGAGTACGGGCACTTCCGGGTGCTGCGTGACCGGCTGGCCTCGCTCGGCGTCGACGCGGAGGAGGCGATGGCTCCCTTCGTGGAGGCGATCGACGCCTGGCACGCCCAGACCAGGCCGAAGGACTGGTACGAGGCGCTGATCAAGGCGTACGTCGGTGTGGGGATCGCGGGGGACTTCTACCGTGAGGCGGCACGCCACACCGATCCCTCGATCAGCGCCCTGGTGGACGAGGTGCTGACCGACGAGAGCCGTGGGGAGTTCGCGGTGGAGCGGGTGCGCGCCGCGCTGGACGCCGATCCGCGGCTGTGCGGCCGCCTGGCGCTGTGGGCGCGCCGCATGGTCGGTGAGGCGCTGAGCCAGGGGCAGCGGCTCGCCGCGGCCCGGCCGCAACTCGCCGCCCTGCTGGTGGGCGAGAACGGTGAGGACCTGGCCGAGGTCGGGCGGATGTTCGCCCGGCTGACCGAGGAGCACGGCAAGCGGATGGCGGCCCTCGGCCTCACGCCGGGTCCGTAGTCTTCACGGGTTCCGCGGTTGTCGCGGGCACCGGTGCTGTACGCCGGCCGGTCCGCTGACCTGGCGAGACTCCTGGGGCGGCGGGGACCGGGAGGTACGGCAGGCAGCCCCGCGCGGCGGCCGGTCCGGCGTTCATGGGTCGCGCACGTGCCAAACGGATGTACGGTGCGAGCATGAGGGCCTCGCGCCGCTACGGCAGTTCCTTGACGAGATGTGGGCCGAACACCTGGACTCCGCGTGCGGTGTTGCGGAGAGGAAGCGCGGGCTGTCCGACGATCAGCGGGAGGCGGGATCCCCATCACGCGGATCTGACCCGCCGTCCCCGCGGATGCGGTTACGGACGCAGCTGAGCCCGCGGCGATTCCCGGGCGGCCGATCGATGGAGCCCGGATCGGACCTCACGGTCAGCCGCCGGGACGGCGCGCGTGGTGGGCGCGCGCCGCCGGCGGGCCGGTGAAGGCCGCGGAGGGCGGTCTCGGGGGACCGTCTCGGTGGGTTGCCGCGGTGGGCTAGAGAGTCCCGCCGAAGCCGACGGGGCGCGTCTCGTCCTCGCCGATCTCGACGAACCCGAGCGAGGCCACGGGGACGACCACTCGGCGGCCCTTGGTGTCGGTGAGCGAGAAGACACCCTTCTCCGAGGCGAGCGCGTTGCGGAGTTCCTCCTCGATCTCCTCGGCCGACAGGTCGGTCTCCACGATGAGCTCACGGTGCACCGACTGCACACCGATCTTTATTTCCATCGGGCTCCCCTTTCGCGAGGGCTGGTTCTCACCCATCGTCGTCCTCCTGGGGAGCGGTGCGCCCTGTGATCGCGTCAAGCGAACAGGATTCCGGTCAGCCGGTGCGCGGGAAACCGCTGATGCCACGCCATGCCAGGCGCGCCATCAGCTGGGTCGCCGCCTCCTTGGGGATCGAGCCGTGACTGCTCAGCCAGTAGCGCGCGCTGACCTCGGCCATGCCCACCAGGCCGACGCCGAGCAGGTGCGCCTCGTCGCTGGAGCAGCCGGTGTCCTCCTGGATGACCTGGCTGATCGCCTCGGCGCTCTCGTGCAGCGAACGCTCCATCCGCTGCCGTACGGGCGCGACGTTGCGCAGGTCGGATTCGAAGACGAGCCGGAACGCCTCGCCCTGGCTGGAGACGAAGTCGAAGAAGGCGCCGATGGCGGCCTGCACCCGCTGCTTGTTGTCACTGGTGGACTCGAGTGCCTGCCGGATCCGGGTCACCATGTCGTCGACATGCAGGTCCAGCAGCGCCAGATACAGCTCCAGCTTGCCCGGGAAGTGCTGGTAGAGCACCGGCTTGCTCACACCGGCCCGCTCGGCGATCTCGTCCATCGCCGCCGCGTGGTAGCCGTTCTCCACGAACACTTCCTGTGCCGCGCTCAGCAACTGGCGGCGGCGGGCCATCCGGGGTAGCCGGGTGCCCCGGGGCTTGGCGTCCGGGGTAGCGGTCACGGCAGTCTCCTTGGCAGATGCGCATCGGGGGCTCCCGCCCCGGGGCCTCATCCTACGCGTGGGTAACTCGGGTCAACGATAGTCGTCGTCGTCGATGTCGACCGTGCGCTCCTGCTCGGCCACGTCGGCCGGGTCGGCGTCGAACGGAACGTGCTCGGGCCAGCGCCGGTCGTCGGGGACCTTGAGGAGCTGGTGCTGCTCGACCGCGTCGGCCTCCGGCGCCTCGATCGAGATCTCCTCGACCGTCTCGTCGAGGGGGTCCATCTCGGGCATCTGCGTGTCCTTCCGTTCGAAGGTCGGCTGCGACAGGTTCAACACTACGGCCAGGGCGGCGGCCGGGCTAAGCGGTGAGGGGTACGAACAGGTCACCGTGTTCCGCCACCCGCTCCAGCACGTCAGGAGCGGTGAACACCAACTGGTCCGGGCTGTCGCACGCCTCGACCTCCCCCCACAGCAGGGGAGCGGACGCGGTCGGCCGCCGTGCGGCGCGCAGCGAGTAGGGCGCGACGGTCGTCTTGGCCGGGTTGTTCTGGCTCCAGTCGATGAAGACCTTGCCCGGCCGCTCCTTCTTCGCCATCACGCTGGTGACGAACTCGTTGTGCTCCGCCTGCATCCGCCGGGCGAGCGCCTTGGCGTAGTCGGACGTGCCCGGTCCCCGGTCCCAGGGGACGTAGAGCTGCATGCCCTTCTGCCCGCTGGTCTTGGGAAAGCAGTCCAGGCCGTCGTCCGCCAGGGCCTGCCGCAGCAGGACGGCGACGCGGCAGCAGTCCACGATGGTGGCCGGGGCGCCCGGGTCGAGGTCGAAGACGAGGGTGTCGGGCGGCTGCGGCTCGCCGTCCTTGGCCACCCGCCACATCGGCACGTGGATCTCCAGGGCGGCCAGGTTGGCGTAGTAGACCAGGGTCGGCAGGTCCTCCACGACCGCGAAGTCGATCTCCTCGCGGTTCTTGGTGCTGCCCGGCGCGGGCAGGGTCACCGTACGGACCCAGTCGGGCGTGTGCTCCGGGGCGTTCTTCTCGAAGAAGAACTGGCCCTCGACGCCGTTCGGGTAACGCTTGACCGTGAGCGGGCGCCCCTTCAGGTGCGGCAGCAGGACCGGCGCGATCCGGGTGTAGTAGTCGATCACTTCGGCCTTGGTGAACGTGGTGTCGGGATAGAGGACCTTGTCCAGATTGGTCAGAACCAGCAGGCGGCCCTCGACCTTCACCCGCACCTTCTCGGTCATCCCTGCTCCTCCCGCCGCACGTCCGCGGGGACCTTGTCGGCGCGCACGCCCCGCCACACGGGGTTGCGCAGCCGCCCGTCGCGCGTCCACATGGTGAACGCCACCTCGCCGACCACTTCGGGCCGGACCCATCGGGCGTTCCTGGAGATCTCCCTCGGCAGCCCGTCCGAGAAGGGGCACTGCCCGATCTCGAGCGGCTCAATCAGCCGGAGCAGGTCGCCGAGCATCGCGTCGGTGAACCCGGTGCCCACGTGGCCGGCGAAGAGGAACTCGGCAGGGGAGGTCCCGGCGTACACGCCGAGCAGGAGTGAGCCGACGCCGCCCGCGCGGCGGCCCCTGCCGGGCCGCCAGCCGCCGACGACCACGTCGGCGGTGCGCAGATTCTTGACCTTGATCCACCAGTCCGCCCTGCGTCCCGGCCGGTACGGCGAATCGAGACGCTTGGCGACCACGCCCTCCAGCCCCTGCCGCCTGGTGGCCTCCAGCACGGCCGGTTCACAGGGGAAGCACGGCGGCGCGCCCAGGCCGAGCGAGTCGAGCAGCGCCCGCCGGTCCCGGTACGGCAGGTCGAGCAGCGTGTGCCCGTCGAGATGGAGCAGGTCGAAGGGCAGGTAGGAGACCGGCAGCCGGCCGAGCAGGTGGGCCCCGGCGGGATCGGTGATGTGCATGCGCTTCTGCAGCCGGGCGAAGCTGGGCCGGCCCTCGGGGTCGAAGGCCACCACCTCGCCGTCGACGACCGCCCTGCGGCCGGCCAGCGGCGCCATGGCGGCCGAGATCTCGGGATACCGGGAGGTGAAGTCGGCGCCGTGCCGCCCGGTCACCCGCACGCCGCCGTCGACATACGCGAGCGCGCGGATGCCGTCCCACTTCACCTCCAGCGCGTACGCCTCGGGGTCGAGGGGGATTTCTCCTGGAATGGCAAGCATCGGCTCGATCGGATACGGCACCGCCATAGTGGGTACCTGCCCATCAGGTAACTCCCTTGAATCCCACCATAGCGTTGTTCGAACACAGAGACGAGAATGTGGCTATGCGCAGCATCTGGAAAGGCGCGATCTCGTTCGGTCTGGTCACCATCCCGGTGAAGCTGTACTCGGCGACCGAACAGAAGGACGTCGCGTTCCACCAGGTGCACCGGGAGGACGGCGGGCGGATCAAGTACAAGCGGATCTGCTCGGTCGACGGGGAAGAGGTGCCGTACTCCGACATCGCCAAGGGGTACGAGCTCGCGACCGGCGAGATGGTCGTGCTGACCGACGAGGACTTCTCCGACCTGCCGTTGACCACCTCCCGCAGGATCGACGTGCTGCAGTTCACCCCCGCGGAGCAGATCGACCCCATCTACTTCGCGAAGTCCTACTACCTGGAGCCGGACGGACAGGGCGCCAAGCCGTACGTGCTGCTGCGGGACGCGCTGGAGCGATCCGGACAGGTGGCGGTCGTGAAGATCGCCCTGCGGCAGCGCGAGTCGCTGGCCGCCCTCCGCGTGCGTGACGGCGTCTTCGTGCTGGAGACCATGCTCTGGCCCGACGAGATCCGCGAGGCCGACTTCGGGTTCCTGGAGGAGGACGTCGACGTACGTCCCCAGGAGCTGAAGATGGCCGAGTCCCTGATCGAGACCATGGTCGCGGACTTCGATCCCACCGAGTACAAGGACGCCTATCGGGAGGCGCTGCAGGAGGTCATCGAGGCCAAGGTGGCCGGCAAGGAGCTCGTCGCCCCCGAGGCCCCCGCGGAGGCCGGCCCCGCCGTCGACCTCATGGCCGCGCTGCGGGCCAGCGTCGAAGCGGCCAAACGGGAGCGTCAGGGCGCCACGGAGGCCAAGGCGCCCGGCAGGGCCGCCAAGGCCAAGGCCGCAGCCTCCTCCGGGACCGGCGCCAGGAAGGCCGCGTCGGACGGCGCGGACGAGGAGGAGAAGGCGCCCAAGAAGCGGAAGACCCGCCGGTCCGCCTGAACCGGCTGTTCGGAGGAGCCCCGGCGGGCTGCCGGGGCTTTTTTTCACGGTACGGAAGTGGGCGATCCGTACAGGGCCGCGAGCTCTCGGCCGCCCGTTCACCGCCGCCCGATCGCCACGAAGGTGGCGGAGGCGTGATCAGGGCGAGCCCGGACACCGCGGCTTCGCGCTGACGGCCCTGTACGCGTGGGTGTCACCCGTCAGTGTCAGTCGTCGTCGTCGCCGTCGATCTCGATGACGGCGTCACCGGATGCGAAGGCCACGTTCTTGCGGTGGACCTTCTTCTCCTTCTTGAGCTTGAAGACGCGGAAGTCGTTGCGGTTGACGGCCGCGTTACGGCAGCCGCGCCCGCGACGTCCGTAGTGGTCACCGTGGCCCCAGTTGCTGGTGATGGTCGGGGTGCCAGGGGCGGCTGCGTGAGCGGCGGTGGCGCTCAGGGCGAGCGCGCCGCCGGCCATTACCGTGCTGACCGCCAGACCGGTGATGACGTTCCGGAATTTGGGCATTGAGGTCCTCCTCGAAGGATGGAGTGCCCGAGTACGACATTTCCAGGGTCTGTCGGAAATGTCCGAGCGATGTCCCGTATGTCCGACTATCGCCCGTGGCGTCTTAATTGCCGATGTGGCCTGCCGGCAAACTCGGCCGGAGGGGATTTGGGCCGGCGTTGTGCTGCGATGTCTCACGTTAGGCGACCGCTGACCTGATCGACGTTCATGCCTGACGCGTTCCGGCGGGATGCGGGGTACGGCGGACTCCTGGTCCGCGGCGCGGTGTTCCCAATCCCCGGTTCTCGTGCGCTTCGTCCCTGTCGCGCCACTGTCCGGGGGAGGGTGGCGGCGGGGTGTGGGGCGGGACGGCGCGAACCGCTTCACCCGCCTGGTGAGGTGGTGGCGGGGCGGGACCGGGCGCGCAAAGGTCAGGGCTCCGGCGAGGATCTCGCCGGAGCCCTTGTCTCATGCCATCCGGTGGAAGGCGTGTCCAGGCTTGCCGTCGCTCGGTGCGCGGATGCGCTGGACACTCCTGGCTGCACTCACCGGCGCCGTCGTCCCCGGTCGCTGGTGGAGAGGCCCGCGTGGACGGTCCCGCCCAACGGCTTCCTCACCCGGCCGGACGGCGCGGTGTCGCGCGAGGCGTCACACCTCGCGGATCAGACGTTGTTCCTGTTGGCGTTGTTGCCGTTGTTGTTGTGCTCGCGGTCGTTGCGGTTCCACCAGTCGTTGTTGTTGTTGTCCCACCAGTTCTGGTCGGCCCACCAGTTGTTGTTGAGCCAGTTGAACGCCCGGTCGTCCTTCTCCTGGAAGCCGAAGGCGACGTCCTTGGCGACGAGGCCGAAGGCGTCGTGCCCAGCCCTGTCGTCCTTGTAGAGGTTCTGGCCCCACCAGTTGTTGGTGTCCCACATGTTGTTCTGGTTGCGGTCGTTGATGTTGTGGTTGCGGTCGTTGCGCTCCCGATTGTTGTTGTTGTTGTTCGGGAAGAAGGTTTGCGGGAAGAAGTCGTTCCCCTTCTTGTTGTCCTGGGCGATGCCGCCCGTGCTGTCGTCGACGCCGTTGGCCGCGCCGTCCTTGACGATGGGGCGGTCCTCGTTCTTCTTGAAGAAGAAGGGGTTGTCGTCGGCGCTGGCGGCCGTGGCGCCCATGGCGACGGCCCCGCCGATGACCGCGGTGCTCAGCGCGAGCCCTGCGAAGATCTTCTTGAGGTTGGGCATTATGGTTCCTCCCTGACAGGATTCGATTTCGAATTGCCCTGCGTCTGTCGGCATTTCCCGTCCTCCTGCTGTGGACGGGAATTCCTTCGTGGCTCTTATTGAGCCTTGCTTCCGACGCTAGTGGTGATTTCCTGCCGGGCGGCCCGACAAACTGACGTCTGCTGCTTTTAGTTAATGATTAGCTGCGTATAGGCTTGATTCGATGGATAATGCGCCTTATGTAGTGATAGGTACGATTTGCCCCTCTGGTGCGGCCGCCTTCTGATGCTCGGAGAGCGACGGTGCCGGCCCACCCGCGTCGCGATGGGGTGGGGCGGGCCGGGGAGGTCCGGGAGCGGCTGCGATCGCGGGCGGGGAAAGGCGTGGAGGGAGGCCGGTGGTGGCGATGACGTGGGTCAGGGAAAAGAGCAGGGCTCCGGCGGAACCTTCCCGCCGGAGCCCTTGGTTGTCACTGTAGGAGGATTGACGGCCGTTCCCGTTCAGGCTGCCGTCGCTCGGTGAGCGAGCGGCCGGCCGGTCGAGGAACGTGTCTCTGCATCCAACGGCGCCAGTCCGTGTGCCGGGGATGGAGACCTCGTGAAAGGTTCTCCGGATCCGTCACCTTGGAGGAATGGCGCGATCGTCTCGCAGGAGCCGCTGAGCCTGCCTTCTCAGTTCACGCGGTCGTTGTTGTTGTGGTTCCACCAGTTGTTGTCGTTGTTGTTCCACCAGTTGTTGTTGTTCCACCAGGCGTTGTTGAACCAGGTGTTGTCCTTGTTCGTCTTGTCCTGGAAGCCGATCGCGACGTCCTTGGCGACGAGGCCGAAGCCGGAGAAGTCGTCCCGCTTGTCGGAGAACGCCCCCTGGTTCCAGAAGCTCTGGTTGTTCCACCAGTTGTTGTTGTTGTTCTGGTTGAGGTTCTGGTTGCGGTCGTTGCGATCGAAGTTGTTGTTGTTGTTCGGGTTGAAGAAGACAGGGAAGACGTTCTCCCGATCACCGCGCTCGCCGATGCCCCGGTTGCCCTGGGCGATGCCGCCTGTGCTGTCGTCGACGCCGTTGGCCAGGCCGTCTCGGACGATGGGACGGTCGACGTCGCTGGTCCCGGTCGCGGCGCCGGCGGCACCGGCGCCCAGGGCGAGCGCCCCGCCGACGGCGGCGGTGCTGAGCGCGATACCAGCGATGACCTTGTGGAGCTTGGACATGCGTGTCCCCCTTGACAGGATTCAGTATCCCTGAATTTGTTTAGGGCATTTCTCAATATTGTGAGGAATGCCCTTCGGGCCCCCAATTGAGCCCTAACTTCCTGTGCTGTCATGATTTCCAGCGCGCTGGCCCTACAAACGAGCATCTAAGCCTTTTGATCACTAGTTAGAGTCTTATGAACTGACTTAGAGGTATTAGAAGAGAAATGTCTCAATTGACCGATTTGCCGAGTGAGTTGCTCACGCATCGAAGCTCGGCAGGGAGAGGGATGCGGAGGCGGCGGCCGGAGCGGGCGTGGCGTTGTGGGCGCCGTCGGGCCCGTACCGTTGATGCGGCCCGGCCGGGCCGGGAAAGGCGTCCTGGCGGGCCTCTCGCCGCCGGAAGCCGCACGCGAGCCCGTCGCCTCGGGTGCCGCGCCCGAGTCCGCCGTATCGGTGAAAAAGTCAGGGCTCCGGCGAGAGTCTCGCCGGAGCCCTTGTCTCTGCTGGATAGAACGGCCGTTCCCGGAGCGCGGAGTGCTCACGGAGCTTGTGACGCCGCGGGAACGTAACTGCGCCTCAGGGCGCCGTTCTCCTGTCGAGGCGGTGGAGGACGGTGTGGCCGGCCGTTTCCGTCATCCCTTCACCTGTCAGGATTCCGAGCGGCGCGGTCGTCTCGCGGGCCGTTGCCGGCCCCGCCTTTCTCAGTTGCAGAAGTTGTTGTTGTTGTTGTTGTTCCAGCAGTTGTTCTGGTTGTTGTTCCACCAGTTGTTGTTCTGGAACCAGCCGTTGTTGAACCAGTTGCTCTCGCGGTTGGTCTTGTCGCTGAAGGCGATCGTGGCGCAGGGGCCGACGATGGCGAAGTTGGAGTCGCTGTCCAGGTTGTCGCAGAACGCGCTCTGGTTCCAGAAGCTCTGGTTGTTCCAGAAGTTGTTGTTCTGGTTGTTGTTGCACCAGTTGTTGTTGTTGCAGTTGTTGTTGAAGCCGTTGCCACAGTTGTTGTTGTTGTTGTTGCCCAGTCCGATGGGAACGAAGTTGTTCTGGGGCGGCATACCGCCGAGACCGAAGAAGCCGTCTCCACAGCCGGCGCTCGCGGCCGTGGCGCTCATGGCGATCGCGCCCCCCGCGATCGCGGTGCCGAGTGCGAGGCCGGCGAGAACGTTCTTGAACTTAGGCATTGCTGTCCCCCTTGAAAAGGATTGGAATTCCCCGCATCCTCCGATATTTCTCGCTGGAGATTCGCGAGAGATATCTCTATGGCCCCCCGTGGGCCGGGTTCCTGCGATACGTTGATGTCCGACGCGTGAGCCCGACAAACGCCCTCCTGTAGCTTTTGATCGGCTATTAGGGCTTTATGGCGGGACTTAGAGCAATAAAGGGCGACTTGTCCTGGAATGTCCGATTTCCATCTTGAGTCGGCGGGGGCACAGGCGGACGGAGTGAGGCCGCGCGGCGGACGCGTCGTGGAAGGCGGCGCCGGAGCGGGGTCTGGGATGGCAGATTCGGGCGAGCGCCGTGCCGATCGGAGAGAGCCGTGAGGCGGCCTGGCCTGTTCCGGGTCCGCTGGGGGGAACATGCATGTCTGAAGTCCGCCCGGCCGGATCTGGCGCTGGAGAACGTGCCTGTAGTCCGCCCGTGGGGGCGCCCCGCGGCCGGGCAGGGTGGTGGGGGACAGGGGATGGCGGGGCAGCGAGAAGCGCCCGTGCTCCCCGGAGGTCCGTGGACAGGTCCACGGACGCGGTGAGCACGGGCGCCCGTCAATCGATCCCCGGGCCCGCGGCCCGGTTCTCATCGCAGCCGGTCAGCCGGCGGCGCGGTAGGACCCGGATCAGGGCCTCGCGTCCTCGTAGCTAGGCCCCTGCTCCTTCTTCTTCTCCTCTTCCTTCTTCTTGATGTCGGCGTCGACGTCGATGTCGACGTCCTTGGTCTTGGCCTGCGGGTTGATCTGGGTGGCCGTGTTCGTGCGCGGGTCGGCCTGCGAGGACTGGTCCTGCCAGGGCCGGTTGTGCATCTGGTTGTAGTCGCTGGTGTTGGTGTAAGGAATCGTGGAGTTCTGCGACCACTGGGCGTTCCACGGAACCGCGGCGGAGCCGTTCGACGACTTCTGGAACGGCGTCAGAACGAGCGTGAAGTCACGCAGCAGGAACTGGCTCTGGTTCTCCGACTGACGAGCGTGCTGCCACTCGTGGTTCTTGTTCTTGTTCTTGTTCTTGTTCTTGTTACGGCCCTTCTGCCCCTGGGCCTGCCGGTTGGTGTTGTAGTTGCGGTTGTAGCTCGGCCGGACGTAGCGGACGCCGCCGGACGGAGCGGGAACGTACCCGCCCATGACGGTGGCTGCGCTTGCCGTGCCGGCGGTGGCGCCACCGAGCGCGATGGCCGCGCCGCTCAGCGCGGTGCCGAGGGCGAGAAGCCCGGCGATGTTCTTCAACGCGGACATTTGGGTGTTTCTCCTCTGAATATCGCGACCCCGGCCCGGTCCGGTGAGGAACCGGGGCGGGTGGTAGTGGTTCGGCGCCGTCGTGTGTGACGCGGCGCGATGCGTTCGCCCGGCACCGGCGGTCCTCTCCTCGAACACGCCGCCGGTGCTCTGCTTTCTCAACTGCTCTCTGGACTGCGGACGGAGCGGCGGACGCGGGTGGCGCCGGTGCCGTGTCTCGCGGTCATCCGGTCGCCGCCCGTCCCGCCGGGCGGTGTCCGCCGCTCCATCCCTCGCGTGTTTCTTCAGTCGCTCGCGGGATCCGGCTCAGGCGAGGCCGCCGGTCACGAGTCACGGGTGGCCGTCGGTTGCCGCGTCACCCGCCGTGGCCGGCACGTTCACCGAGGCCGCTCGTGCGGATCCGGTCAGCGCGCGATCTGCGGATCGAGGTCGTCGCCCTTCTTCTCCTTCTCCTTCTGCATGTCCACGTCGATGTCCGCGTCGATTTCCTTCTTCTTGATGCGCGGGTTGACCTCGGTGGCCGTGTTCGTCTTCGGCTCGGCCAGGGAGTCCTGGCCCTGACGCGGGTTGTTGAACTGGTCGCTGTAGCTGTTCGTGCGCGTGTACGGGTACGACTGCGTGTTGCCGTACTGCCAGTTGTACGGAAGCGCCCGCGCGTCGGTGTCCGTCTTCTGGAACGGCGTGAGGACGAGCGTGAAGTCACGCAGCAGGAACTGGTTCTGGGCCTGGTTCTGCCGCTCGTGCTGCCACTGCTTCGTCTTGTTCTTGTTCTTGTTCTTGTTGCCGTTCAGGGCCTTGTTCTTCTGCCGCTGCCCGTTCCGGTTGCGGTTGTAGTTCACGTAGGGGTAGTAGCCACCGCCGCCCACGTAGCCGCCCATGACGGTAGCGGCGTTCGCGCTGGTGGCGGCGACAGCGGTACCCAGGGTCACGGCGCCGCCGGTGAGCGCGGCGCTGATCGCGAGGATCCCGACCAGGTTGTTGAACTTGGGCATTTCATGTCCTCCTTGAAGGATTGTTGCCCCGACACTCCGGCGTTTTCCAAGTCGCTAGGAAAATGCCCTTACTGATGACCCTTGGTGGATCATCCCTGCATTGTCTTGTTTTCCTCACCGTCCGAGCGACAAACGGCGATCAGCGGCTTTTGCCATTCACTTATCGCTTTATTGGCATCGTTGACACCGGTAGCATCACATTGGTCCGAATTGTGATTCCTATCCGCATTTCGAAATGTCCGAATAGGGGTGATATTGGCCCTATGTCGCGCTCGCTGATCGGGGCGAACCCGGATGATCGATCCCACGCCCCCGGGGTAGCGGGAGTGCCCGGCGAGGTGGCGTACGGGCGGGGTTATGGTCGAGAAACGCGAGGCGAACAGGGGAGGACGCGTGGGTGTCGAGCCGATTCCACCGTGGCCCGGCCGGCTCATCGATCTGGGGGACGCGCGCATCCATGTGCGGACGACCCCCGAGGGGCCGCCGGAGACCGCCGTATACGTGCACGGCCTGGCGGGCTCGGCGACCAACTGGACCGACCTGATGGGCGAGCTCGCCGACGACGTGCGGGGGGTCGCCCTCGACCTGCCCGGGGCGGGACACTCCCCGGAGCCGGCGGACGGCGACTATTCGGTCCCCGCCCATGCCAGAGCGGTGGTCCGTCTGGTGGAGACCCTGGGGGAGGGGCCTGTCCACCTTCTCGGCAACTCCATGGGGGGCGCGGTCTCGGTCAGGGTCGCGGCCACACGGCCCGACCTCGTCAGGTCGCTGACGCTGGTCTCGCCGGCGCTGCCCGACCTGCTGCCGAGGTACGGCCCGGCCAGGATCGCGATGTCGGCCGCCCCGCGCCTGGGCGAGCTGGCCGCCCGCTGGCTCAGCGCGCTGCCGCCGGAGCGGCGCATCCATGCGACGCTCAGCATGTGCTACGCCGACGTCGGGCGCGTCCACCCGGAGCGGCTGCGCGAGGCGGTCGAGGAACTGCGCCGCCGCGACGGGCTGCCGCACGCGGGGGCGGCCATGGTGGGCTGCGCCCGCGCGATCGTGCGGGAGTACTTCCGCCTGGGCCCCGACAACCTCTGGCGGCAGGCCGAGCGGGTCTCCGCGCCCACCCTCGTCGTATACGGCCTGCGCGACCGGCTGGTCCACGCCCGCATGGCGCACCGGGCCGGACGGGTCTTCCACGACGTGCGCCTGGTCACACTTCCGCACGCCGGTCACGTGGCGCAAATGGAGTATCCCGAGCTCGTGGCCCGGGAGGCGCGACGCCTGCTCGCCTACACCAGGGGATCTCTGCGCCGAACAGCCTGATTGGGGAATGCGGGGCTACCCCGGTTAAGTTGTGAGAAGAGCTTGTGATGGGCCCATGGAGCCGAGCGCGACATTGGCACGAAAACGGGAGTGGAACTGTGTCGTTGCCACCGCTGGTAGAGCCGGCAGCAGAGCTGACGGTTGACGAGGTGCGCCGCTACTCGCGCCATCTGATCATCCCCGACGTCGGCATGGCGGGTCAGAAACGCCTGAAGAACGCCAAGGTGCTGTGTGTGGGCGCGGGCGGCCTGGGCTCTCCCGCGCTGCTGTACCTGGCCGCGGCCGGGGTCGGGACGCTCGGCATCGTCGACTTCGACGTCGTGGACGAGTCGAACCTGCAGCGCCAGGTGATCCACGGGCAGTCGGACGTGGGCCGCCTGAAGGCCGAGTCCGCCGCCGCGAGCGTGCGAGAGATCAACCCGCTGGTCAACGTCATCATTCACAACGTCGCTCTCACGACCGACAACGTGATGGACATCTTCTCCGGCTACGACCTCATCGTGGACGGCACGGACAACTTCGCCACCCGCTACATGGTCAACGACGCGGCCGTGCTGCTGGGCAAGCCGTACGTGTGGGGGTCCATCTACCGGTTCGACGGGCAGGCCAGCGTCTTCTGGGCCGAGCACGGTCCCTGCTACCGCTGCCTCTACCCCGAGCCCCCGCCGCCCGGCATGGTCCCGAGCTGCGCCGAGGGCGGCGTCCTCGGCGTGCTGTGCGCGTCGATCGGCTCCATCCAGGTGAACGAGGCCATCAAGGTCATCACCGGCGTCGGTGAGCCGCTCGTCGGCCGCCTGATGATCTACGACGCCCTCGAGATGAAGTACCGGGACGTCAAGGTCCGCAAGGACCCCGAGTGCCCGCTGTGCGGCAAGAACCCGTCGATCACCGAGCTGATCGACTACGAGGCGTTCTGCGGCACGATCTCGGACGAGGCGCAGCAGGCCGCCGCGGGCAGCACGATCACCGCGGCCGAGCTCGAGGCGATGCGCGAGCGGGGCGAGGAGATCATGCTGATCGACGTCCGCGAGCCGAACGAGTACGAGATCGTCAACATCCCCGGCGCCGTGCTGATCCCCAAGGGCGAGTTCCTCAACGGCTCGGCCCTGGAGACGCTGCCGCAGGACAAGAAGATCGTGCTGCACTGCAAGTCGGGCGCCCGCTCGGCCGAGGTCCTCGCGGTCCTGAAGAACGCCGGCTTCTCCGACGCCGTCCACGTGGGCGGCGGCGTGCTGAGCTGGATCAAGACGGTCGACCCCAGCCTGCCGACCTACTGAGGCGGAACCGATGACGGTCGCCGCCTCCTGACGAGGCGGCGGCCGTCCGTCGTGGCGCGCCCTATTCGTGTCTGTCCGGCACGACCGTGAGGCCGCTGGGCGCGACGATGCGCTGCAGGTTCTCGACGTACGCGGTGAACGCCGCCCGTCCCTCATTCGTGAGCTTGAACCACGTCTTGGGCCGCTTGCCCACGTAGCCCTTGCGAACGGCGACGTACCCGGCGGCCTCCAGCGCGCTGCCGTGCTTGGACAGGACGGAGTCGCTGACGCCGACGGTGTCGCGGACGAACGCGAACTCCGCCTCCTCGGCCGCCGCGAGCAGCGAGACGATCTGCAAGCGAGCCGGCGCGTGGATGACCGGATCGAGCTCCATCAGCGGTTCTCGATCCCGCGGGCGAGCAGCGCGGAGACCCAGCGCCCGACGAAGGGCCCGGTGACGAGCTGGAACGCCGTCATGGCGAGGCCGGCGTAGGTGCGGGCGTAGGCCACCTCGGCCGAGCCCAGGCGGAAGGCGACGGCAAAGCAGATCCCGATGCTCAGGAAGAGCCAGACGGTGAAGACCGCGAGCGCGTCCGCACGCATCAGGCTGCGGTGGGTCGTCATCGTGCGCGTCCGGACGAAGACGGCGATCAGTGCACCCATGCCGGCGCACAGCAGGACACCCGTGATAACCGTCACCGGAACGGGGGTGCCCGGCTCGGTGACGAACTGCACGCCGGTGACGAACAGCCCGACCCCGACGCCATACCAGGCCGGGAACCAGGGCTGGGATCTGACGGCCTTCGCCTGGGTCTGCCGGATCGCCGCCAGGCTCTGCGCCGCTTCCTCGGGGTTCATGGGGCTCCCTTCCAAAACTCTTTCCACTGTGGAAAGTACTTTCTTCTTTCCGAAGCGTCAAGTACTTTCCATGGCATTTGTGGGGATGCCGGTCGGTAGGTCGCGTTAAGGTCACTGAAGGAGGGAGGCCACGACGGGACGGAGGCGCAGTGGGCGAGACGCGGACCTGGCCTGCCGTGGCCGTGGCCTCCGCGATCACCCTCGTCTTCGCGATCGTGGGCGGGATCGCCGCCAGCGCCGCCGTCGCCGAACTGACCAGAGGACCGAGCGTCGCCGAGCTGCGCGAGGCCCAGGCGGCCGAGACGGCGCTGCGGTGGGAGCGCTGGCCGGCCGGCCGGATCTTCCCTGCCACGCTGGTGTACACGAGCGAGCAGGGCGGGCGTGAGCTGGCGCGGCGGGTGGGCATCTCCTCGCGCACCGACTGCCGCGGCGCCGTCGACGCGGCCATCGCCGGCCAGATGAGGGCGGCCGGCTGCCGGGCGATCCTGCGGGCCACCTACCTCGACGCCCTGCAGGGCATCGTGGTGACGATCGGCGTGGCGGCCTTCCCCGACGCGCTCGGGGCGCGCTCGGCCATCCCCATCTTTCCGAGCGACGGGTCGGCCGCCCCCGGACTGCGCGCCCTCGCGTTCCCCGGTACGGTGACCGACCGCTTCACCGCGGGCGGACGCCAGGCGCTGACCCTGCGGGCGGCCGGGCCGTACCTCGTGATGACGACGGCCGGGCAGGTCGACGGGCGTCCGGCCCGTGCGCTCGGGGAGCAACGGGACACCATGTTCTCGTTCACCGAGGACCTGGCCGAGGAGGTCGGCGCGATCCTCACCGCCCCGGCGTCCCCGGACTGCACCGCCAAGGAGTGGCGGTGCTGACCGCGCTCCGGCGGAAGGTCCTGGCCGCGTCGGCCGCGGCGCTGCTCGCCCCGCCCGCCGGCGCGTTCCTCGCCACCGGCCCGGCCAGGGCCGACGACGTACGGCTCAGCCAGCAGGACGTGCTGCGCACCCTCGACGTCGACGACGCCTGGCGGCTCACCAGAGGCAGGGGCGTCACCGTCGCGGTCCTGGACTCCGGCGTCGATCCCGACCACCGCGACCTCGCCGGGTCGGTCGTCACCGGGAGGGACTTCACGGTCGGGGCGAACCCGCGCGGGGTGCAGCCGGTGCGCCTGCACGGCACGTACATGGCCTCGCTCATCGCCGGGCACGGGCACGGTCCGGGCGGCGCCGACGGCATCATCGGCATCGCGCCGGAGGCCAAGGTGCTGTCCGTGCGGGTGATCCTGGAGGACGAGGAGCCCGGGTTCCGCACGTTCAACTCCGACACGCGGTACGAGGCCGTGGTCGCCAAGGGCATCCGGTACGCCGTGGACCACGGCGCGAAGGTGATCAACCTGTCGCTGTCGAAGGACATGCCGACGAAGGACGAGCGCACGGCGATCCGCTACGCGATCTCCAAGGGCGTCGTCCTCGTCGCCGCGGCCGGCAACGACGGCGCGGGCAAGCGGACCGCGCCGTACTCCTACCCCGCCTCGATCCCCGGCGTGATCTCGGTGGCCGCCGTCACGTCCACGCTGCGGCGGGCCTCGTTCTCCAACCGCAACTCCTCGGTCATGGTGGCCGCCCCGGGCGTCGACGTCCTCGGGGCCGGGCCGGGCGACGAGTACTGGGTCGGCCGGGGGACCTCCCAAGCGACCGCGCTCGTCTCCGGCGTCGCCGCGCTGATCAAGTCGCGCTACCCCCGCATGTCGCCCGCCCTGGTCGCGCAGGCGCTCACGTCGTCGCCGGCCCGCCGGGGGCCGTACAACACCGGCACCGGATTCGGGGTGGTCAACGCGCACCGGGCGCTGAGCGTCGCGGCCACCCTCGCCCGCCACAGCGCCACGGCGTCGGGGGCCGGCGTGCAGAGCCCCTCGCGTCCCGTCCGCTCGGCCACCGACGACCACGACCCGATCGTGGTCGTCCAGCGCGACACCGGGGCGATCCTCCTCTACGGCGGCATCGCGCTCGGCGCCTTCGCCGGCTCCGGCGCGGGTCTGGCCGTGCTGCTCGTGCTCACACGGCGCGCGCGCAGACGGCAGCGGGAGGAGGACGACGCGCTGCCGCCGGCTCCTTGGCCGACGGGCCTGCCGACGTAGCATCGAGGTATGCCGCCCGAGCAGTCCCGCACCCCGAAGACGGCACGGACGCCGTCCGGCCTCCGGCGGGCGGGCCCGCGGGCACTGCCGCTCGGCGCGTCAGCCCGCCGCGCCCGCGCACGGCCCTGGACGGCCTCCAGAGGGCGCGCCGCCGCCGCGCGGGCGGCCAGGGAACGGGCCGAGCTCGAGCGCGGCGTCCGGTTTCGCTCGCTCTACCTCACGATCATGGGTGTCGTCCTCGCCGTCGCGGCGGTGAACGTGCTGCTGGGATCGGTAGGACTGATCCAGGAGAACAGGTCCCGGCCGCTCACGGACGCCGAGCGCGCCCGCTACGTGGCCGAGGACGTGGCCCGCCGATGGCGCGCGTGGCCCGCAGGGATGGTCTTCCCCGAGGAGCTTCCCTACACGGCGCTCGGCCGCGCCCAGCAGTACGCGCACCGGGTCGGCATCGCCCCCGAGGCGGCGTGCGCGGCCGCGGTCGACTCGCCGGTGGCGTCGGTGCTGCGCAAGTACGGCTGCCAGGCCGTGCTGCGCGCCACCTACGTCGACCAGTCCTCGACGTTCGCCGTCACCGTGGGCGTCGCCGTGCTGCCGAGCGAGCAGGCCCGCGCCGACGCGGCCGGCGAGCTGCCCGTGGACGACCGGGTGGGCGTACGGCCGGTGGCCTTCCCCGGCACGGTCACCGACACCTTCGGCGCGGTCCAGCGCCAGCGCACCGGATGGGTGGGCGCGGGGCCGTACATCGTCTTCTCCACAGCGGGGTACACCGACGGCAGGACTCGTGCCTCCGTCCCCTTGGAGGAACAGGTGAACAGCGAGATGTGGCCCGTGGCCGAGACCGTGGCCGGACGCATCGCGCGCGCCCTCGGAGAGCCCCCGGACGTCCCCCGCTGCACTCAGGGGAACGTGTGCTGAGGCCGGTCTCTCTCTGCGCGGCGCTGACGGCCGTCCTCCTGGGGGCCGGGCCGGCGGCCTGGGCGGCGGCGCCGGGCGGCGAGGACGCGACGTGGGCGCTCGACGCCGTCGGCGCCGCCGCCGCGTGGAAGGTCAGCAGGGGCGCGGGCGTGACCGTCGCCCTGCTCGGCACCGGGCAGCCCGACACCGGCGTGCCCGAGCTGGGCGACCGGGTCGAGCGCGGACCGGACATGACGGGCACGATGTTCGGCGACGAGACGGTGAATTCGGGCGACGACGTGACCGCGATGGCCTCCGTGATCGCCGGCAGTGGGCGCGGCGGGGGGATCTCCGGAGTCGCGCCGGAGGCGCGGGTGCTGTCGCTGCCCGTGGTGGCCGGGCGGCCGCAGGGCGGCTCCGTCGATCCCGAGAGCGCGGCGGGGGAGTCGCAGGACAGCCCGATCGCGCGCGGCATCCGCTACGCGATCGGCCGGGGAGCCAAGGTCATCTGCCTGCCCGTCCCCGTATACGCCGTGGACCGCGCGGAGCGGGACGCCGTCTCCTTCGCGCTGGCCAGGGGCGTCGTGCTCGTGGCGGCGGCGGGGGACGCGGGCCGGTCGCCCTACGCCCGGCAGAACGGCACCTCCTACTGGGCCTTTCCCGCGGGCTACCCCGGGGTGGTCGGCGTGGCCGCCGTCGACCGCCGGGGCGCCAAGACCGCGGGCAGCAGCGACAACCTCTCGGTCCTGGTCGCCGCACCGGGGGACCGGGTGCCGGTCGCTCTCGCCGGCGGCCGCCACGGGACCGTGTCGGGGACCGGAGTGGCCAGCGCGATCGTCGCGGGAACTATTGCACTGATAAAGGCGAAATATCCGGATTTGCCGCCGGAATTGGTGTCGCGCGCTCTGACCTCGACCTCCCGGCCTCACCCGTCCGCGGGTTATGACGACAAAATCGGATTCGGAGTGGTGGACGCGGCGGCGGCCCTGCGGAAGGCCGGAGAACTGACCGGATACGGCCCCGCCTCGGCGGTCCAGGACGACGCGCACTTCGGCAAGGGCCCGGTCTCGCAGGGCCCCGCGCGCCCGGGGCCGGATCCGGTTAGGCTCTGGATCTACGGCATCGCCGTCCTGCTCGGAATAGGCGGTTTCTGCGCCGGCGCCGTCGCGCTGCTCCGCCGATAACCGAATGCCGGTGATCACATGTTGGCAGCCGTTTCGCAGCATTTCGGACGCGGTACTCCCGATGTTGGTGTTTCCGGTGACACGGCCGGGTCAAGTTTCGCTAAGGTCGCGGCTCATGGGGTACGAGCTGCGCGTAGAGCGTGATGCACCGCTCGCCTACGCCGAACTCGCGAGTGTCTCGGCGCAGGCCGGATTCGAGCTGCGCGGGTCGCACGAGGCGGGCGAAATCGTCGCGCGCCACGGCGACTCCGTGCACCCGGTCGCGACCTGGTCGGGCCGGCTCTTCGGCCAGCCGGGATCGGACTGGCAGGTCGCCCAGCTGGCCCGTCTCACCGACCTCATGGGGGCCCGGCTCCTGGGCGAGGACGGCGAGGCGTACGGCATCAGGAACGGCGTCGTCGAGCAGATCAACGGATCGTCGTCGTACGAGTTCGGCAAGCTCGAAGAGATCATCGCGGCCGGGCCGACCGAGTGGAGCGCTTGAGGGACGGCCGCGGCCAGCCGCCGCCGTACGCGGAGCGGGTGCTCGACCTGGTCGAGCGGATCCCGCGCGGCAAGGTGATGTCGTACGGGGACGTCGCCGAATATCTCGGTGAGGGCGGCCCCCGGCAGGTCGGTCGTGTCATGTCGCTGTGGGGCGGAGCCGTGCCGTGGTGGCGGGTGATCCACGCCGACGGCACCCCCGCCTCCGGTCTGGAGGCCGAGTGCCTGGCCCACTGGCGCGACGAAGGAACCCCGGTCCGCGGCGCCAGGGCCGACATGCGCGCGGCGCGCTGGGACGGCCGCGCCTGACCGTCGTGGTCATCACCGTAGCCGTCCCGCGGCCCTGACCGGAGGGATGACAAGCCGCACCGTGATCGGTCGGACGAGCGTCTCCGTCCCCGCGTAGTGCCGCTCGTCACCCCGTGCCACAGGGGTGTCACCCGGTGATTCACAGGAAATCCACAGGCTTGCGCGAGTCAGGTCCGGCAGTGTTCCGAGGGCATTACCATTTTCTGAACACAGGTCTGGCGAAGGGTGGTGCCTCCCGTATGACACCCGCACCCACGAGCGATGCCGTCGCCGAGCGACTGCGGGCTGTCCAGGAGCTTTACGACCGGGGCGAGCCGATAGACGCGCTGGTCGCGCTCGTACGCGCGGAGGGGCTCAGCCCCGCGCAGCGCCGGGAGGTCGACCGCGAGGCGATCGCCGGTCCCCTCGGTCTGCGCCTCGACGCCGCAGCCAAGCGCGGGCCCGCCCGCCGGCGCCAGGCGATCGACGTGCTCCGGCCGTACCTCGCGGAGGTCGACCCGAAGGTCAAGGGGGAGCTTCCGGTCGGGCGCCGGGTGGCCTGCCACCTGATCGAGACCCAGGACCCGGGCGAGCTCGCCGAGAGCGACGCACTGAGCAAGCTCGCCGCCGCGGCGGCCGAGCCCTCCCGCCGGGTCAGGCGGGGCCTGCGGTGGTACGCCGACCTGCCGGTCGAGGTCGCCGACCCCTCGCTGCTGCGCCTGCGGGCCGCCGACCTCGTGCCGGTCACGCAGATCGACGACATCACCTGGGTGGGCAACCGCCTGCGGGTGACCGGGCACGCCTACATCGCGGGCCTGTCGGTCCGCAGCGGCCGCTTCAACCGCGCCACGGTCGTGCTGCACGGCCCCCGGTGGCTGCCCCGGGTCCGGATGAGGACCCGCAGGACCTACCGCCCGGAGGCCACCCACGCGGCCCGTGAGCCCGGGTGCAACTACGACTGGGCGGGCTTCACGGCCGAAGTGCACCCCTTCTCCCTGCGCTGGCGTGCCGGCGTGCGGGCCCTGGTGCGCGGCACGAAGCGGGTGCTGCGCCGCCGCCACATCGTCCAGGACACCACCACCTGGCGGGCCGAGATCGTGATCTGGAGCCGCGCCGCCCGCGCCAAGGGCGTGCTGCGAGGTCCGGTGATCGGCCGCACCGAGCGCCCGGCCGGGCTGCAGGTGCGCCCGCGCTGGTGGCTGCGGCCCGTGTGGACCTCCGACAAGGCGCTGCAGGTGGTCTACCAGCCGACCCGCGCCCAGCTGACCGGAGTGCGGCTGAACGGCGACAGCGTCGAGCTCACCGGCTTCCTGCCGGGCCGGCCCATCACCAAGGGCAAGGCCCGCGTCGGCGGGCACCGCATGTCGGCCGACTTCACCCCGGTCGAGGGCGGCAGCCGCTTCTCGCTGTCGCTCGCGGTCGGCACCCTGCTCAACGCGGAGTCCCGGCGGCTGTGGGTCGAGCCCAAGGGCGACCCGGCCGCGGCCGTGATGCTGGAGGGCGCGGAGGAGACCCGTCTCCTCGTCGGCGAGCGCGAGGTGACGGTTCAGGGCGACCGGCGCGACCGGGTCGTCATCTCCGGCCACAAGATCCTGCCCGTCATCACCTCGGCCGAGTGGCACGACGAGTCGATCACGCTCACCGGCCGCTACCCCGACCCCGACCAGGGCCCGCGCGAGCTCGTGCTGCGGCACCGGGGCGGGCTCACGATCCGCGTGCCGGTCGAGCGCGACGGCGACCGGTTCACCGTGCGGCTGTCGCCCGGCGCGATGCCCCGCTTCGGGTCGGCCGTGCCGCTGGCCGAGGGCAGCTGGAACATCTCGGTGGCCCCGCCCGGCAGGTACGGCCCCGCCATGGTGCCCGCCCGGTTCGACCACGCCGGCCTCGACGCCCTGGACGAGAGCCCGCGGGCCATCGGCGGCCGGGTCTACCGGTTCGTCGCCACCCGTTACGACGTGCCGGTGCTGGTGGCGGCCGAGGACCGGCCGGGTGACGAGCGGAGCGCGGCGGGTGTCTGGGCGCTCAGCCGCACCTTCTACCCCGCCGAGCGGGCCCGGCCCCTGCGGGAGGCCACCGTCTACGTCTCCTTCGACGGCCGCGCGTACTCGGACAACCCGCGCGCCATCTACGAGGAGCGGCTGCGGCGCGGCGACGAGAGCGAGCACATCTGGGTCGTCAGGGACGGCGCGTTCGTGCCGCCGGGCTCGCGCGAGCTGGGCCTCGGCGACGGCGTGACGCCCACGGTCGTCCGCGAGGGCAGCCGGGAGCACTACGAGGCGCTGGCCCGCGCCCGCTACGTCGTCTCCAACGGCTTCCTGCCGCAGTGGTTCCGCACCCGCGAAGACCAGGTGTGCCTGCAGACCTGGCACGGCACGCCGGTCAAACACATCGGCCGCGACCAGGCCCACATGAAGCGCGAGCCCCGGCCTCCGGTGTGGCACCGCCAGGCCGTGGAGGTGCGCGGCTGGGACGTGCTGCTGTCGCAGAGCCCGTGGGCGTCGGGCGTGCTGCGCAAGGCCTTCGGCTACGAGGGCGAGATCCTGGAGTCGGGCTACCCGCGCAACGATCTGCTCGTCTGCGGCGACCGTGACGCGCTGGCCGCGGAGATCAGGCGCCGGATCGGCATCCCCGAGGGCAAGCGGGTCGTCCTGTACGCGCCGACCTACCGCGACTACGACCGCAGGAACGCCGTGGTCAAGCTCGACCTCACCGACGCGAAGCGGGCGCTCGGCGCCGACCACGTCGTGCTGGTGCGCGGTCACATGATGCAGGCCTTCCCGCACGTGAACGCGCACGACGGCTTCGCGATCGACGTGACGACCTACCCCGACACCGCCGACCTGTTGCTGATCGCCGACGTGCTCGTCACCGACTACTCGTCGGTGATGTTCGACTTCGTGGCGACCGGGCGGCCGGTCGTGCTGTTCACGCCGGACCTGGGCAAGTATCGCTCGTCCCGCGGGCTGTACCTCGACCTGGAGTCACAGCGCCCGGGGCCGCGCCTGGAGACCTCGCCCGAGGTCGTCGAGGCCCTGCGGAACATCGACGCCGTGACCGCCAAGCTGGCCGACCGTTACGCGTCCTTCGTGCGGACCTACGCGCCGCACGACAACGGCAAGGCCACCGCCCGCGTCATCGACCACGTCTTCACGTCCTGACGAAGACCGCAGAACGTCGCGGATTGCGAGGTAGGGGTGTCGGACGGACGAGGTTCGCAGGGGACGAGACCAGGTATGCGGCCGTATGGGCGGATGCTCGTGCTGGCCGCGGTGGTTCTTCTCGTGGACCAGGCCTCCAAGCTCTGGGCGATCTCCGCGCTTTCCAGCGGTGAGAGCATCACGGTGATCCCGCAGCTGATCCGGTTGCGGCTGTTGCTGAACGCCGGCGCCGCCTTCTCGATCGGCGAGGGCGCGACGTGGGTGTTCACCCTGACGGCGGCCGCCGCGGTCGCCGGCATCCTGCACGTCGGGCGGCGGCTGCGGTCGCCGGCCTGGACCATCGTGCTGGGTGCGTTGCTCGGGGGCGCCACATCCCATCTGCTCGACCGCCTCTTCCGCCCGCCCGCCTTCGCCCAGGGCCATGTCGTGGACTTCATCGACTACGGCGGCCTGTTCGTCGGCAATGTCGCCGATATCGCGCTCGTGGGCGGCTGCGCCCTCCTCCTGCTGCTGAGCCTGCGCGATGTCCCCCTCGGGGGCGTGCCTGACAAGGCGCATCCCTCCGCGTAGGCGGACCGCTCCGGCGGTTCTCCTCCTGGCCGGTAAGCCTGCTACGCCCCGGGCCCGTCTCCACGCGGCCCAGGGCGCGGCATTTGGCCGCGGCGCCTGGCGGGATCCCGTCGGCATATGTCGTCAATTCCCCTGGGAAGGGGCGCCGGCCGGCTGGTTGGCTTTCTGACGCGGGTTCGCCGTCACCGTTCGCAGTGCCGGCCGTCTGCTCGCGCCATCGAGAGCCATTCCAGAAAGCCGCACGATCATGAGTCTTGTCATGCCGATCCTGATCGGCCTCGCCTACGCCGTGCTGATGTCACTGATCCCCGAACCGCACCGACGTCGCTTCAACGCCATCATGGTGGCCGGAGCGGGGGCCGCCTACCTCGGCGGCGGGGGCCTCGGCGGCTGGGAGTTCCCCTTCACCGCCCTCGTCGCGTACTGCGCCTACCGCGGCCTGGAGTCGTGGACGTTCATCGGGATCGCCTGGCTGCTGCACACCGGGTGGGACATCCTCCACCACCTCAAGGGCAGCCCGATCATTCCCTTCGCCCACGACTCGTCCTTCGGCTGCGCCATCTGCGATCCCGTCATCGCCCTGTGGTGCTTCTGGGGCGGTCCCTCGCTCATCGGTCTCGTCCGGACCCGAGTCACCCGGCGGCACACGGCGAATTCGATTTCCTCCTAGAGCGTGTGCTTCCTTCCAACGATTCTCGTGGTGCCTTGTCTCGCTTCGGCTACGGTCGTCGTCTGGCTGTGTAAACGGTTGTACTGGGCGTTCGGGCACGATCTGCCCCAGTGATCTGGTGGAATGCTGTGTTGTGAGTGGTCAGAACTACCGTCTGGTACGGCGTGGCGGGGTGTGGCGCCCTTCGGCTCCCGTGCTTGACGAACATCAGCGGGCCGTCGTCGGGCACGAGAGCGGGCCCCTGCTCGTGCTCGCCGGGCCGGGGACCGGCAAGACCACCACGATCGTGGAGACCGTCGTCGACCGGGTCGAGCGCCGGGGCGTGGACCCCGAGCGCGTGCTCGTCCTCACGTTCAGCCGAAAGGCGGCCGGCGAGCTGCGCGAGCGGATCACCGCCCGGATGCGCAGGACCACCAGGACCCCGCTGGCCCTCACCTTCCACAGCTACGCGTACGCGCTGCTGCGCCGGGAGGCGGTGCTGGCCGGTGAGCCGCCGCCGCGCCTGCTCACCGGTCCCGAGCAGCTGCTGGAGATCCGGCGGCTGCTGCACGGCGAGCTGGAGGACGGCGCGCGGCATTGGCCGCCGGACATGCGGGAGCTGCTCAAGACCCGCGGGTTCGCCGAGGAGCTGCGCGACTTCCTGTCGCGGGCGGCCGAGCGCGGCCTGTACGGCGACGCGCTGGTGCGGCTGGGCCGCGAGCACGGCAGGCCCGACTGGGAGGCCGCCGGGCGGTTCTCCCACCGCTACCAGGACAGGTTCGACCTCGATCCGGTGCCCGCCCTCGACTACTCGGAGCTGATCCGCGAAGCGGCCGGCCTGCTGACCGACGGCGAGGTCCGGCGGCGCGAGCGGGACGCCTACGACCTGGTGCTGGTCGACGAGTACCAGGACACCGACCCGGCGCAGGAGTTCCTGCTCGGGCAGCTCGCGGGGGACGGCCGCGACCTGATCGCCGTGGGCGACCCCGACCAGTCCATCTACGGCTTCCGCGGCGCCGACGTGCAGGGCATCCTGCGGTTCCCCGACCGGTTCAGGACGCCGCACGGCGATCCGGCCCCGGTGGTCGCGCTGCGCGTGTGCCGCCGCAGCGGCCCGGCCCTGCTGGAGGCCTCCCGCCGCGTCGCCCAGCGCCTCCCGGCCGTACCGGGTCATGAGAACAGGGCGGGCGGCCACCGCGACCTGATTCCGGTCGAGGACGCCGACCCCGGCGAGGTGAAGGTCCTGGTGGCCGGCAGCGCCACCCAGGAGGCCGCGGTGGTCGCGGACACGCTGCGGCGGGCGCACCTGATCGACGGGGTGCCGTGGTCGCGCATGGCGGTGCTGGTGCGCAGCGCCGTCCGGCAGGTGCCGCTGCTGCGGCGGGCGCTGGTCTCCGCCGGGGTGCCCGTGGTGGTCGCGGGCGACGAGCTTCCGCTGGTGCAGGAGCCCGGCGTCCGGCCGCTGATCACGCTGCTGCGGATCGCCGCCGCGCCGGCCGCGCTCGACGTGGCGACCGCCGAGGAACTGCTGACCGGCCCGCTCGGCGGCACCGACATGATCGGCGTACGCCGGCTGCGCCGCGCCCTGCGGATCGCCGAGCACGACTCGCTCTCGAAGGATTCCGAGCATTCCGGGCAGTCCGAGAACACCGAGCGGCTTTCCGAGCAACCGGCGTCCGGCGTCGCCGGTCCGGAGGCCGCCGCCCGGACGGCGCGGCCCTCGGACGAGCTGCTGGTCGCCGCACTGCTGGACGTCCGGGAACGCGTCGACCTGGAGCAGCATGTGGCGGCCCCGGCCGAACGCCTCGCGCGGCTCATCGCGATCGCCCGTGAGGCCGTACGGCACGGCCGGGGCGCGGAGGAGACGCTGTGGGAGATCTGGCAGGCCAGCGGGCTCGCGGAGCGCTGGACCGAGGCCAGCCTCGCGGGCGGGGCGCGGGGCGCGCAGGCCGACCGCGACCTCGACGCGGTCGTCGCCCTGTTCGACCACGTGGCCCGCTTCGCCGACCGGCTGCCCAAGGCCGGCGTCGAGGTCTTCCTTGACGACCTGACCTCCCAGGAGATCGCCGGCGACACGCTCGCCGAGTCCGCCCCCGAGGGCGAGGCCGTACGGATCCTGACCGCGCACCGGTCGAAGGGCCTGGAGTGGGACGTGGTGGTGGTCGCGGGCGTGCAGGAGGGCCTGTGGCCCGACCTGCGCCTGCGCGGCTCGCTCCTCGGCACCGAGGCCCTCGTCGAACTCGTCGCGGGCGCCGAGGCGGCCACCGAGAAGGTGACGGCCGCGACCATCACCTCCAAGCTGCTCGCCGAGGAGCGGCGGCTGTTCTACGTCGCGGCGACCCGCGCCCGCAGGAGGCTCGTCGTCACCGCCGTCGGCGGCGAGGACACCGACGAACGGCCCTCCCGGTTCCTTACCGAGCTGCTGCCGCAGGGTGTCGCCCCGGCCACCACCGACGACCGGGCCCGGTGGCTGAGCATGTCCGCGCTCGTGGCGGACCTGCGTTCCGTCGTGTGCGACCCACAGAGGTCCGAGTCGCTGCGCCGGGCCGCCGCCGCGCACCTCGCCCGGCTCGCCGCGGCAGGGGTGCCCGGCGCGAACCCCGGCGAGTGGTACGCGCTGACCCCGATCAGCGACGACCGGCCGCTGGGCTGGCCGGACGACATGGTGCAGATCTCGCCCTCGGCGGTGGAGAGCTTCACCAGGTGCGGGCTGCGGTGGGTGCTAGAGACGGCGGTGGGTGCGCGCGACACCAGCGTCGTCCAGAGCCTCGGGACCGTGGTCCACGCGATCGCCGTGCTGGCGACGCAGGACGGCAGCGACCTGTTCGGGCGGCTGGACGATGTCTGGGACCAACTGGACTTCGGCGGCGTGTGGTTCAACCGCAAGCAGCGCCTCGTCGCCGAGCAGATGGTCGAACGGTTCGTGCAGTGGCACAAGAACAACGACCGCGATCTCGTCAGGACCGAGGAGGCGTTCACCGTCGAGATGCCGGAGATCGGCGTACGCATCAAGGGCCGGGTCGATCGGGTCGAGCGCGACGAGAACGGCCGGGCGGTCATCGTGGACATCAAGACCGGCACCTCCAAACCGAAGGACGGCGAGATCGGCCGGCACCCGCAGCTCGGGGTGTACCAGCTGGCCACGACGCTGAAGGCGTTCGAGAAGCTCGGCCTGACCGAGCCGGGCGGCGCCTCGCTCCTGCACGTGGGCAAGGCGGCGGGGACCAAGGAGGCCAAGGAGCAGGTGCAGGGGGCGCTCGCGGACGACCCGGAGCCCGGGTGGGCCGAAGAACTGGTGAAAACCGTGGCGACGGGCATGTCGGCGAAGGTGTTCCAGGCCACGGTCAACGACGGCTGCCGCACGTGCGCGGCCAGAATCGCCTGCCCGGTAAACGACAAGGGGGGCCAGGTGTGCTGACGCCGGGGCAGCTCGCCGAACGGCTGGACATCCGCACTCCCACCCCCGAGCAGGCGGTGGTCATCGAGGCGCCCACGGAGCCGATGGTGGTCGTGGCGGGCGCGGGGTCCGGCAAGAGCGAGACGATGGCCGGACGGGTGGTCTGGCTCGTGGCCAACGGCGTGGCCAGGCCCGAGCAGATCCTCGGCCTCACCTTCACCCGCAAGGCGGCCGCCGAGCTGGCCGAGCGGGTACGTCAGCGGCTGGCCGGGCTGGCGGAGGCCGGTGTCGTCGAGGACCCGCAGGTGCTCGACTCCGAGCCGACGATCTCGACCTACCATGCGTACGCGGCCCGGCTGGTGACCGACCACGCGCTGCGGGAGGGGCTGGAGCCCACCATGCGGCTCGTCACCCCCGCCGTCGCCTGGCAGATGGCGGCGCGGGTGGTCGGGCGGTACGACGGGCCGATGGACCGGGTCGACTACGCCCCCACCACCGTCACGGCCGCGGTGCTGGAGCTGGCCGGGGAGATGGCCGAGCACCTGTGCGGCCCCGAGAACGTGCGTGAGGTCGGCGACTGGCTGCGCGAGCGCCTGGCCTCGCTCACCGGGCGGATCGTGAAGGACCAGCGCAAGCCGGTGGAGACCCAGGCCGTACGCGAGCAGTTGCTGCCGATGGTCGAGGCGTACGAGCGGCTGAAGCGGAGCCGTGAGGTCATCGACTACGGCGACCAGATGGCGCTGGCCGCGCGGATCGCCTCCCGGCATCCGGAGGTCGGGATGTCGGAGCGGTCCCGGTTCGCGGTCGTCCTGCTGGACGAGTACCAGGACACCAGCCACGCCCAGCTCGTGCTGCTGCGCTCTCTGTACGGCGGGGGCCACCCGGTGACCGCGGTCGGCGACCCCTGCCAGTCGATCTACGGCTGGCGCGGCGCGTCGGCCGGCAATCTGTCCCGGTTTCCCCACGACTTCCCCACGGCCTCCGGGGAGCCCGCGCCGGTGCGGCAGCTGTCGGTCAGTTTCCGCAACGGCCAGCGCGTGCTCGACGTGGCGGCCCGGATCCAGACGCCCCTGCGCCGGGAGGCCCGGCAGGTCCCGGTGCTGGTGCCGGGCGGCAACCGAGCGGGCCGCGGGCGGGTGCGGTGCGCGTTCCACCGTACGGCCGAGGACGAGGCGGCGTGGATCGCCGGACAGATCGGGGACCTGCTCGGGAGCGGGCACGCCCCCGACGGCCTGCCCTGGAGCGAGGGTGAGCGGAGCAGGCGTGGCCCCGTCCTGCAGCCGCAGGACGTCGCGATCCTGGCGCGCAAGCGGTCCCAGTTCCCCGCGCTGCGCCGGGAGCTGGAGAAGAGGAACATCCCGGTCGAGGTCGTCGGGCTCGGCGGCCTGCTGATCGTGCCCGAGGTCGCCGACATCGTGGCGACGCTGCGGGTCCTCTACGATCCCACCGCCGGTGACGCGCTGGTCCGGCTGCTCGCCGGGCCGCGCTGGCGGATCGGGCCGGCCGACCTGAAGTTGCTCGGCGACAGGGCCCGCGAACTGAACAGGGAGCTTCGCGGCGGCCGAGGCGAGCCGCGGCCGCAGGACCCGCTCGACCAGGTCGTCGCCGACCTCGCCGAGGAGCGTGGGAGCCTGATCGACGCGCTGGACGAGTTGCCGGACCGGCCGGACTGGCTGGCGGACTTCTCCCCGGCCGCAGGGGAGCGGCTGCCCGTGCTCGCCCGCGAGCTGCGCCTGCTGCGCTCCCGCACCGGGCAGCCGCTGCCCGACCTCGTCAGCGAGATCGAACGCAGGCTCGGGCTCGATGTCGAGGTGGCCGCTCGCGGCGGAAGTCCGCTGGCCGCCCGGGCCGATCTGGATGCCTTCCTCGACGCCACGGCCCGGTTCGCCGGCGACTCCGAGGACCCGACGCTCGGCGCGTTCCTGGCCTACCTCAAGGCGGCGGAGAGCGAAGAGTTCGGGCTGGACGCGGGGCGCGTCGGCGACAGCAACACGGTCAAGCTGATGACGGTGCACGCGTCGAAGGGCCTGGAGTGGCCGGTCGTGATCGTGCCCGGGCTGTCGGAGCTCACGACGAAGGACGGAGCGCCGACGAAGGGCACGCTGTTCCCCGCGGCGCCGGTGACGAACTCACGCTGGACGGAGAACCCCCGCAAGCTGCCGTACCCACTGCGCGGCGACGCGGCGGACCTGCCGGCCCTTGCCGGGCTGGAGAAGGAGGCGCTGGCCGAGTTCGACGAGCGCTGCCGCGACCGCGACCTGATGGAGGAGCGGCGCCTGGCGTACGTCGCCGTGACCCGGGCGCACTACCTACTGATCGCCAGCGGCTACCGCTGGGGCACCTCGTCCAGGCCGCTCGCGCCGTCCCGCTTCCTGGAGGAGATCCGGGACGCCGGGGCCGAGGTCGCGGACTGGGCCGGCGAGGCGGAGGACACGGAAGACGCCGTGAACCCGCTGCTCGCCGAGCCCGCCTCGGCCGACTGGCCGTCGATCGAGGTGCCTGCCGCCGTCGAGGACGGCGCCCGCCTTGTCGAGGAGGCGATGACCGGCGTCGCCTCCGCGGCGGCCGACGACCAGGTCCTGCTCAACATTCGGGACTGGGAGCGGATGCGGGCCTGGGCGCGCGACACCGACCTGCTGTTGCGTGAGCGGGAGACGAACCGCCGGCGGGCCGGGGCGGTCGTGGAGCTGCCGTCGCGGCTGTCGGTGTCGTCGCTGGTCACGCTGGCCCAGGACCCGGCGGCGTTCGCCCGGCAGGTGCGGCGGCCGGTGCCGCGCAAGCCCGCGCCGCTGGCCCGCAGGGGCACCACCTTCCACCGCTGGCTGGAGTCGCGCTGGGGCCAGCAGCGCCTGATCGACGACCTGGAGCTGCCCGGCGCCGCCGACGACGAGCTGTCGGAGACCGAGGTCCAGCTCGCCGAGCTGCAGGAGCGGTTCGAGGAGAGCGAGTGGGCCGCGCGTGAGCCGGTCGACCTGGAGGTCCCGTTCGAGACCATGATCGGCGACCGCCTGCTGCGCGGCCGGATGGACGCGGTCTTCCGTGAGGGCGACGGCTACGTGGTGATCGACTGGAAGACCGGCGAACGGCCGCAGGGCAGGGCCGCCGAGACCGCGTCGGTGCAGCTCGCGGCCTACCGGGTGGCCTGGGCCGCGCTGGCCGGGGTGCCGCTGGAGAAGGTCGGGGCGGCCTTCCACTACGTCCGCTCGAACGAGACCGTTCGCCCCGTGGACCTCCTCGACGCGGACGGCCTCACCACGCTCATTCAGCGGGTTCCTGAGGGCTGACCACCTGATCGAAGAGCGCGCTCGTCTCGATCTTGATTTCGAAGGGCCAGGGTAGCTCCAGGGCCTCGCCCTCCTCCGCCGTGACGATCTGCCGGTACGCCTGCCGGTGGTAGTCGAGGGGCTTCAGGTCGGAGAGGGGATCGCTCATCAGCGTCACCCTTCGCGGAGACGTCACAGGGTCCACGATCAGGTAGAGCGGCACGCCCGCCCGCGCGTAGTCGAGCGGCTTCTCCTGCCAGTCGACCTTTTGGGTGCCGGGAGAGCACACCTCCACGAGCAGCAGGACGCTGCGCCCGTGCACCCGCATCCGATCGAGCCGCTCGGCCTTCCGAGGTAGGACGAGCAGGTCGGGTAGCCGATGGTCGAGCATCGGCGGGATGTGGACCGCCCAGTTGCAGAAGAAGCGCCAGCCCTTCGCCATCCCCAAGGGCAGCAGGAGCTTTGAGACCCGGTCGATGATCTCGTTGGTCTCCTCACTCATCCACGGGCTCACGACGACCTGCCCGAGACGAATCTCCGCCCGGTAACCGGCGTCGTTGAGTTGCATGCACAGGTGCAGCACCTCGTCAGCGAGCTCTTGGGGCTCCTCGGGCTTCCCGGCCTCTGGGGGCTCGTACTCGTCCGAGACGAGATCGTCCGGGACGGGATCGTCCTGCTTCTGTGGGACCGGGCGGTCGTGCCTGCCGCGCTTGGTCGGCTTGGTGAGGGCCATGTCGCCATCCTCTCCTGCTCCTCCATTGATGGTACGGATCGTTTCCGGATCGCCACGGAAAGTAACAGCGGATTGATGGGAGGGAAATTCCTCGGTAGGGGTGACGAGGTGAAGGAAAGCCCTACCGGGAAGGGGAAAACCGGCTCTGTGAATCGGTCATAGGCGACGCACCTGCAGCAAATTTCTCGTGACGGGATCGGACTTTTTCGCGAGAGTGATTACCTCTTTCACTGACGCAGGCTGTTCATGATCGGCTATGAATGGCCTATGCCGGGTTTGCGGATGGCGATGGCGGCGGCCTGTGTCGCGGTGGTGACCGGATGTTCGGCGGCGGTGGATCCTCCGGACCTCACCCTCCCTCTGGACGCCTACAGTCTCGGTGCGAAGGATCGTGCCCAGGTGATACGAGCCCGGTTCATGCTGATGGAGGAATGCATGCGGCATGTCGGAATCGACTTCCGATTGCCCGCCGTCGAACCGGTGACCGACCTGCGCAACGTCGATCTTCTCCGGTGGCTCGATCCCCGCCACTCCGCCGAATCGGGATACATGGGGGAGAGGCGAAATCCTGATGAGATGACCGGCATTCCGTCGTACTCCGTGACGGACGAGGAGTTCTACGTGCTGGAAGGGAAGGTCCGGCGGTTCCACGGACGGACGGTGCCGCCCGGGGGGTGCATGGCCAAGGCGGACGCCCTGCTGAACCGGGGAGCGCGGGGCGTGGGCCCGGCCGACGCCGGCAATAGGTTCGACGACGACGAGGTCCCGCGCTATGTCGACAGCGCGACCGACCTCGCCCTCGAGGACCCCCGGATCGCGGCGGCCGAGCGCGAGTGGAGCGACTGCATGAGGTCGGAGGGCTTCGACTACCGGAGCACCGACCAGGCCCTCGGAGACCCCCGCTGGGCTTCGACCGTCAACGACGACTCGATCGGCCACACCCCCAAGCCGCGCGGTACGCGGGCCGAGATCGACACGGCGGTCGCGGACGCGCGATGCCGGGCCGAGACGGGCTACTCCGACGTGCGCCGCACGGTCTTCGTCGAGGCCGAGAGGCGGGTCATCGACCGGAACCGCGCACGGCTCGGCGTCGTGGAGGCGCTCAACCAGGCCCGACTGGCCAACTCCGCCAAGGTCCTCGACGGCACGCTCACGCTGTCCTGGTAGCCCCTCACCCCAGGTAGTGGAACGCCGGCTTCGGGTGCATGAGGAAGTCGTGGTGCGAGATGTTCCACGCGTACGCCCCGGCCATGGCGAAGGCGACGACGTCGCCGACGGCGAGTGAGGCGGTGATGCGGCGGGCGAAGACGTCCTTGGGGGTGCACAGTCGTCCCACCAGGGTCACCGGCCCGTCCTCGCCCTCCCCGCCCCCCGGGAGCACGGCGAACGGCTGGTCGTGTCCCTTCGTCACGGGGGTCCGCAGGTGGTGTGTGCCGCCGGACAGGACCGCGAAGCGCTCCCCGTGGACGCGTTTCACGTCGAGCACGGTGGTGAGGTACCACCCGCAGTAGGCCGTCAGGGCGCGTCCCGGCTCCACGCGCAGCGTCTCGCCCGTCAGCGCCAGCCCCCGCAGGCCCGCGCCGTACGCCGCCCAGTCGAACCGATCGCGGGGCCGGATGTAGGAGACGGCCATGCCGCCGCCCAGGTTGAACTCGCGCAGGCCGAGGCTCCTGCCGTACGTCAGGACGGCCTCGGCGAGCGCGAGCAGGCCGGGCGCGGCCAGGCCGCTCGCGAGGTGGGCGTGGAGGCCGCGCAGCCGCACCGGCGAGGACCCGAGCAGGGCCAGGCATTCGGCGATCCCGCCGGGGTCCATGCCGAACGGCGTGGCGCCGCCGCCCATGGTGAGGGCCGCGCCGGTGACGTCTACGTCGAGGTTGACCCGCAGCAGCACGTCCGCCGGTTCCCGCATCCGCCGCAGCTCGGCCGGGCTCTCGACGTGCCAGCGGTACGCCGAGGGGGCCAGGGCCAACTCCGCGCCGGTCTTCCCCGGCCCGCCGAAGCTCAACGGGATCTCCGGCAGCACCGCCCTGACGTGGGCGAACTCGCCGCCCGAGGAGACCTCGAAGCCGTCCACGTGCGGCGCGAGCGCGCGCAGCACCTCCGGGTCGGGATTGGCCTTGACGGCGTAGCAGATCTCCGTTCCCGCCAGGGCGGCCCGTACGCCGGCGGCGTGGCGGGCGAGCCCGGCCAGGTCGTAGACGTAGGCGGGGACGTCGTCCAGCGACTCGGCGACCTTCCGCACGCCCGCCGGAACCACGCCCACCGGAACCACGTCCACCTGAGCCATGCCCACCTGAGCCATGCCCACCGGCACCTCGATGCTCATCGGCGCTCTCCTTCCGCCACGCACTCCACGCCGAGCGGGTTCGGGACGGGCACGTATCCGGCGGTCCGGTCGGCCGCCCTCGCCCAGCGCACGCCCAGGTTGGCCTTGGCCGGCAGCGGCGCCCCGGCCAGCAGCCGCGTCAGCGGTTCGGCCGGGCCGGCGGCGTGGTCCTCCACGTAGCGGCCCAAAGTCTCCCGGGCGGCCGCCCACAGCGCGCGCAGGACGCCGTCGGCCGTGTCGGCCACCGTGTCGGTCACCCTGTCGGCCACCGTGTCGGTCACCGTGTCAGCCACCCTGTCGGCCACCGTGGCGGCGACCTCCGCCAGGTGGTTGACGAACAGGCAGTAGGCGACCCGGTTCCAGCCGCGCGCGGCGTCGTACGACAGGGGGCCCGCCACCGCGCCCGGCAGGCCGGTCAGGTCGTGCCGGCCGGCGATCAGCTTGGTGCCCTCCAGATCGCGGAAGACCGCCTCGACGGGCCACCCGCCGGCGTCGAAGCCGACCAGCACGTTCTGCACGTGCGCTTCGAGCGCGACGCCGTGGCGGAAGAAGGCGTCGAGCACCGGATACGCCACGCGCTCGACGTAGGCCTCCCACCACGCGACCGGGTCGGCCGCGCGGCGGGCCAGGACGGCCTCGGGGACGCCGTCCGCGCCGCTGGCCAGGGCGCCGGCGAGGACCGGCGTGGTCCCCGGCCCGCACACCGCCCACGGACCGGTACGGACGATCACCCCGAGCCCTTCGAGCAGCCGGGTGCCGAGGGCGGCCGACCGGTAGCCGGGCTCGGGCAGCCACCGCGTGCCGGGGAAGCGCCGGGCCAGCCGGTCGAAGACGGGGCCGAGCCGCCGGGTCAGCTCGACCGCGCCGGACAGCTCGTACCACGCGTTCTTCCGCACGCAGTTGGTGATCCGCACGTCCAGGCTGAACTTCAGGCACATGCCGCTGCCGGGGTCGTAGACCGTCCTGACCGACGACGTGGGCACGACCGCGCGGGGACCGGGCCCGAGGTCGACGAGCCGCCCGTCCGCGAGCGGCCCGCGCAGGTCGGCGGCGAGCAGGTCGAGCTGCCAGGGGTGGGCGGGCAGCGCGACGTACCCCTCCGGCGCGCCGCCGAACGCGTCGAGCGCCGTCGTGTCGCCCTCCTGGGCCACCAGGTCGGCGCGCACGCCGAGCAGCCGTGGGGCGAACCGCGCGTGCGTCTCCGGCGCGTAGTCCAGCCAGCCGTCGCCCTCGCGGGCCTTGGGCGCCGGGTGGAACGGGTGCCCGGCCACCAGCGCCTGCTCTGAGGCGAGCCACGGGTCGGCGGGCGGGACGGCCCGCGCGCGGGCGGCGAGGATCGCCGCGACCGCCTCGCGTCCCGCGCGGACCTGGGCGGCGAACTCCTCGTTGCCGCCGTCCAGCTCCGCTTCCACCAGCGCGACGAGCGAGGGCAGGTCCAGGGGCCGCCACCGCCCCTCCGCCAGCTGCTCGGGCGGGCCGTCGAAGCGCAGCGCGATGCCGCCGCGGACGCGTACGCGCACGGGTGTGCCCGCCACGCGGAGCGTCAGGTGGGGCCCGGCGGCGCGCACGTCGCCGCGCGGGCCGCCGACCTCGCGCAGCCAGCAGCGCAGCAGTGCCCCGAGCGCCGCCTCCTCGGCCGGGGCGGCGTGCGGGTCCAGCAGGAGGCGGTCCACGGCTCAGGCACCCCTCAGGTAGTTGGGGCCGGTCGTGCCGTAGAACTTGTTGACGTCCCCGGCCCCGGTGCGTTCCTTGGCCACGAGCGTCCCCGCGACGACCATCGACTTGCCGGTGAGACGGGCGGCGTCCAGGGTGCGGGCCCGCAGCAGCCGGGCCATCGGGTCGTCCCCGTACGGCTCGAGCGCGGCCCTCAGGGCCCGCGCGACCAGCGTGGCGCCGGAGCCGGGCACCGCGCCGTGGGCCACGGCCATGGCGGCCAGATGCAGGGTGATCGTCACGAAGACGTCGGCGAGGGCGTACGGGTCGTCGGTCAGCATGCGCTCGTCGCCGAAGCCGGGCGCCTCGATCCCGGCCGCGTGCAGCCGCCGCGGCGAGGCCAGCAGCCCGTCGTCGTCCTTGACCAGCAGCCGCATGGGCCCGTCGCCGAACAGCAGCGCCAGGTTCTGCTGGTGGGCCTCCAGCGCGACGCCGTACCGGACGAAGAGCGTGACGTTCCACTCCAGCAGCACCGCGAGGTAGTCGCGCAGCAACGCCTCCGCGTCGCCGCCGTGATGGCGCTCGGCCACCTCGTGCAGGACGAGCCGGTCACCGGAGGCGGGCAGCGGCGCGAGCAGGGCCGCGACCGGGACGATCTCCCCTTCGGGCAGCCGGCGGACGAGCCAGCCCAGGTATTCGTGCTCCGCGTGCCCGTAGGTCTGCTCGTCGGCGAGCGCGACGCGCAGGCCGGGCTCGCGCGCCAGGATCCGGCGCAGCAGCGACTCGGCCAGCGCGCCGTCTCTCAACGTGCCCGGCTTGATCGACCGGCGGTTGCGCAGGCCCAGCGTGCTGGCCGCCAGCGGCACCTTGAGGTGGACGCGCTCGCCGGCCTCGACCGTACGGGTGGACAGGGTCGGCCGCACGGTCAGGTACGGCTCCCGCCCGGGAACCAGGCCGGGCAGCCCGGCCACCAGCGGCTCCGTCAGCGGGTGGACGGGGAAGAGCACGTGCGTCCGGGCCAGATCGGCCGGCAGCCCGACGTCCCCGGGCACGGGCCACCAGCCGGGCAGGTCCGGCCGGGAGAGCGTCACCCGCTCGCGCGGCGCCGCCGTCCACCGCATGCGGAACTCGGGGGCGAACTCCGGGGCGTGGGCCGCCAGGCCGGCCGGGGAGACCCCCAGGCGGCAGCGGGCCGTCGGATAGAGCGGGTGATCCACCGCGGCGGCCAGCGACTCGTACCGGATGAGGCCGTGACGCCCGCGCAGCCGCCGGGCCACCTCGCCGCGCATGCGGTGGTGGGCCTCCAGGGCCGCGAGGGCCTCGTCGCACTCCCGCTCGAAGGCGGCGACCCCCTCGGCGTCGGCGGGGTGGGCGACGGCCTCCAGCGTCTCCAGCACCTCCGCCAGGCGCAGGCGCTCGTGCGGCGCGGTCGCGAAGTCCTGGAACGGGTCGCCCGCCGCGAGCCCGATCCGCCGTCCGGAGGCGAGGACGATCGCGACCCCGTCCCTGTCGTGGGTGACCCTGGCGGAGATCCCGGCGTAGTCCTCCCGCAGCAGCGCGTTCAGCACCCGCGCGGCCAGGTAGCGCTCCCGGTCCGTGGCCTCCCGGTGATCGCGAGCCGCGCGGATCATGTGAGCACCCAAGGATGCTCCTTCTTGAAGGCGTCGATGGCGGCGTCGACGCTCGCGCGGTCCGGGCCGGCGGCGCGGAGCAGGCCGAGGTAGTCGCGGTTGGTCCCCGTCACCTCGACATGATCGCCGATCTCGCGCAGTGCCCGGTGCCACAGACGCACGCCGTCGTCCGTACGAGGCGGGCAGAGGTCCGGCGGCGCGGCGGTCACCGTGCCGGACCGCTCGGCCACGAGGCTGACCACGGCCCCGTACGCGGTGCGAAGGGCGTCGAGGCCGAAGGCGGAGAGCGGCTCGCCCGCGTGGACGCGCAGGATCCACTGGTGCAGGGGTACGCCGAGGATGTCCGCCAGCAGGAAGTCGCAGTTGTCGCCGATCAGCCGATAGTTGATCTCGATGACGCGGGGGCCGTCCCGGGTGACGGCGTACTCGGTGTGGCACATCCCGAAGCCGACCCCCGCCGCGTCGAGCGCCGCGGTCAGGTGGGGCAGGTGGTCCGGGTCCGGAGGCCGCCAGTCGAGGCGCTCCTCCACGAAGTGCGGCAGCGGGCCGAGCGTGGTGGCGAACCCGCCGACGATCCGCCGGGAGGAGCCGTCGCCCAGCGTCTCCAGCGTGCGGAGCGGCCCTTCGAGGAACTCCTCCGCGACCAGGACATCCTCCGGGCGCCGCCGCCTGATCGCCGCGACGGCGTCGGCCAGCGCCTCCCGCCCGTCCACCAGCACGACGTCCTCGCTGGCCACGCCCAGCGCGGGCTTGACCACGACCGGGTACGGCAGGCCCTCGGGAAGGTCCGCGCCGGGAGGGATCCGTACGGACCTGACCGGTTCGACGGCGGAGAGGGCGCGACGGGTCAGCGCCTTGTTCTTGGCGGTGACACAGGCCCGCCAGTCCTTGCCCGGCAGGCCGAAATACTCGGCGGCGAGCGCGGTGGCGGCCTGGAGGTGGTCGGAATTGGAGAAGATCACATCGGGCCGGTGATGGGCGGCCACGGCGTCGATGACGGCCCGGGGATCGCGGACGTCCGCCGCCACGACGTCGTGCCCCGGATACCGATCAGGCTGGTCGGTGAGTATCGTCACGTCCCAGCCCAGCGCGGCCGCGGCGGGAAGGAACCCGCCGGTCACGGAATCGGTCGGGTTGAGCGTGGTGAGGTACAGCCGCACCGGCCCTCCATAGGTAAGGCTAACCTAAGTGAGAGCATCCTAGTCCCGAACGTCGGTCATTCGACGGGTGAACGCCACGGGAGGGGAGATTGCCGGGGCGGCGGCGGTGGAAGGATGACGGCGTGGAAATCGCGGACGGACTGCTCGGGCCCCTGCTCCTGGCGAGGAGCGCCATCGACCGCTCGGCGGCCCTGCGCGGCGACGAGGATTGGCTGCGGCGGGCGTGGGAGGCGGACAAGACGAGAGTCTTCCTCATCCACGACGGCCGCACGGTGGTGCGCCGCTTCAGCGACGGCGCGGCCCTGGTGCTCACCTCGCCGGCCGAGGCACCGGAGGGCACGCGTTACCTGCTGGGCGTGGACGAGGACGGCGTGGCCTACTTCGCGGTCAACGCCACCCTGCCCGAGGGCGACGTCGCGGGCCTCAGGGAGGCCGCGGTGCTGCTCGACGACCGCGACGCCGGGCTGCTCGTCTACGCGGTGGCCCTCGAGGCGTGGCACGCGAGCCACGAGTACTGCCCGCGGTGCGGCAGCCGTACGGACGTCACCGCGTCGGGCCACATGCGGGTGTGCCCGCGGGACGGCAGCCAGCACTTCCCGCGTGTCGACCCCGCGGTGATCATGCTGGTGCACGACGACGAGGGCCGGATCCTGCTGGCGCGCGGCCCGCAATGGCCGCAAGGCCGGATGTCGGTGCTCGCCGGGTTCGTCGAGCCGGGGGAGTCGCTGGAGCACGCCGTGGTCCGCGAGGTCCTGGAGGAGGTGGGCGTCGCCGTCACCGCGCCGCGCTACCTCGGCAGCCAGCCCTGGCCGTTCCCGCGCAGCCTGATGCTTGGCTTCTTCGCCCGCGCCGTCACCACCGACCTGCGCCCCGACCGGGAGGAGATCGCCGAGGCCCGCTGGCTGTCCCGGGAGGAGCTGGAGATCCAGGTCCGCTCGGGCGAGCTGGTCCTGCCCGGCCAGGTCTCGATCGCCCGGCGGCTGATCGAGACCTGGTACGGCGCGCCGATCCCCGACACCGGCTGGTGATCTAGTGCCCCTGGCGGCACTAGCAGGCGCCTGCGAGGTGCCGCTTCACCTCGGCGACCGAGGGGTTGGTCATGGTGTGGCAGTCCGTCACCACGGTGGGAACGACCTGGTTGCCGTTGTTCACGCTCGCGACGAACTCGGCGGCGTCCGGATGACGCTCGATGTCGACCTCGCTGAAGGGGATGCCCTCCCGCGTGAGCTGGCCCTTGAGCCGCTTGCAGGGGCCGCACCAGCTCGTGGTGTAAACCGTCAGCGCCATCTGTCGTCCCTTTCGTGCGCATCACTGTTGCCGAGAGCAGTCATGGCAACATCGCCGGCGCGCCGGGTGTTCCCGCCTACCGCTGTGGCGAGGACGCCGCGGGCGTCGCGACGCGCCCCAGCCTGGCGGTGATCCAGGCCTGGACGCTCTCGGCCACTCCCGGCTCCCGGTAGAGCGGCGCGCTGTGCTGGGTGCCGGCCATCGTCTTGACGATCATCGGAACCCCGACGGTCTGCAGCGACTCCTTGAGCATCTCGCTCTGGTACGGCGGGACGAACTCCTCAGACGAGTGGATGGTGAGCATGGGCGGGTCGCCGGCCGAGGCGTGGAACGGCACCTCCATGCTCGACCAGACGCGCGGGCACTTGGCGGGCACGCAGCCGCCGGCCAGCTTTATGGCCGCCTTGCGCAGCTTCTGCTGCTCCTTGCTGCCGAACGCGCTGCCGTCCGCGAACGCCGACAGCGGCGAGACGGGCGGGGAGATCCCGACGACCCCGCGCAGGCCCGGCCGCCCGTCGCCGTACGCGCCGACGGCGGTGGCGAGGTGGCCGCCGGCGGAGAAGCCGAGCAGCACATAGCGATTGGGGTCGGCGTTGAACATCGCCGCGTGCCTGCGCACGGCGTTGACGGCGGACATGACGTCGGTGCGCTGGGCCGGCCAGGCCGCGTCGCCCGACAGGCGGTAGTCGAGGTTGACGACGGTGTAGCCGAGCTCGGAGTAGCTGCGGGTGATCGAGGTCATGTACTTCTTGTCGCCCCCGGACCACCAGCCGCCGTGGATCACGAACACGATCGGGCGGCGCGGACCGGCGGTGTGCCACCACACGTCCATGATCTGGCGCGCGTGCGAGCCGTACGCGTAGGTGCGGACCCTCGGGCCGTACGGCGTGGCCGACGGCGAGGGGGATGCCGACGGGGACGGCGAGGGCGACGGGCTCGCGGACGTCGTGGGGGACGGGGCGGGGGAAGCGGAGGGGCGGCGGACGGGGTCGCCCGCCGCGGCCGCCTGGGCGGCGGGCGGAGCGAGTATGAGGGCGGCGAGGGCGGCGGTGCCCATGCCTAAAGCAGTTCGGACCGCGGTGGCCACGGCGTGTTCCTCCCCGATGTTGCGTCGTGCGCCGACCGGTCGCCGGGACACGCTCGGTCGGCTGCTGGAAGGATGATGCCAGTAACAACGTCCGCAACGCATGTCAGGAGCCGCTCCTTGGACGTCCTCGAGGGTCTGGATCCCGAGCAGCGCGAGGTCGCCCAGGCGGTGCGCGGACCGGTGTGCGTGCTCGCCGGGGCGGGGACCGGCAAGACCCGCGCCATCACGCACCGCATCGCCTATGCCGTGCAGACCGGGGTCGTCGAGCCGCAGGGCGTGCTCGCCGTGACCTTCACGACCCGCGCGGCGGGGGAGCTGAAGCAGCGGCTGCGCGGGCTCGGAGCGCCCGGCGTGCAGGCCCGGACCTTCCATGCGGCGGCCCTGCGCCAGCTCAGCTACTTCTGGCCCAGGGTGGTCGGCGGCGACCCGCCGCAGGTGGTCGAGTCGAAGCTGCCGCTGCTCGTGGAGGCGGCCCGGCGCCTGCGCAGGAACCCCGACCGCGGCGAGCTGCGCGACGTCGCGAGCGAGATCGAGTGGGCGAAGGTCACCCAGGTCGGTCCCGAGGACTACCCGGCCGCCGCCGTCAAGGCCCGCCGCACCCCGCCGATCGCGCCCGAGGAGGTGGCGCGGCTGTACGAGGGCTACGAGAGCCTGCGCCGCCAGCGCAACCTCATCGACTTCGAGACGATCCTCGAGCTCACGGCGGCGGTGATGACCGAGCACCGCGAGGTCGCGACCCAGATCCGCCAGCAGTACCGCTACTTCGTGGTCGACGAGTTCCAGGACGTCAACCCGCTGCAGAAGCTGCTGCTCGACACCTGGCTCGGCGGGCGTGACGACGTGTGCGTGGTGGGCGACCCCAACCAGACCATCTACTCGTTCACCGGCGCGACGCCCCACTATCTGACCAACTTCGCCGTCGAGCACCCCTCGGCCGCCGTGATCAGGCTGGTGCGCGACTACCGCTCGACCCCGCAGGTGGTCACGCTGGCCAACCGCGTCATGGCGCGCTCGCCCCACCGGCTGGAACTGGTCGCCCAGCGGCCGGACGGACCCGAGCCGGCCTTCACCGAGTACGACGACGAGCAGGCCGAGGCGCTCGGCGTCGCGCTCACGGTCAAGAAGCTGATGGCGGACGGCGTGCCCACCCGCGAGGTCGCCGTGCTGTTCCGGGTCAATGCCCAGTCCGAGGCGTACGAGCAGGCCTTCACCGACGCCGGCGTGCCGTACCTGCTGCGCGGGGCGGAGCGGTTCTTCGAGCGGCCCGAGGTGCGCCAGGCCGTGGTGCTGCTGCGCGGCGCGGCCCGGTCGGCGGGCGACGAGCCGCTCGCGCCCGCCGTGCACGCGATCCTGTCGGGGATCGGGCTGACCGCCGAGCCGCCCGGGGGCGGCAAGGCCAGGGAGAAGTGGGAGTCGCTCAAGGCGCTCGCCGACCTGGCCGAGGACATGGCGGCCGAGGGCGCCGACCTTCCCCGCTTCGTCGGCGAGCTGGAGCGCAGGGCGATGGAGCAGCACGCGCCGCCGGTCGAGGGCGTGACGCTCGCGTCCCTGCACGCCGCCAAGGGCCTGGAGTGGGACGCGGTCTTCCTCGTCGGCCTGACCGACGGCATGGTCCCGATCGTCTACGCGGAGACGCCGGACCAGGTCGAGGAGGAACGGCGGCTGCTGTACGTCGGGATCACCCGGGCCCGCGAGCACCTGCACCTGTCGTGGGCGCTCGCCCGCTCGCCGGGGGGCCGCCGCGCCCGCAGGCCGTCGCGCTTCCTCGACGGGCTGTCCCCCCGTACGGCGGGCCCGGCCCGGTCCGAGCGGCCCGGGGGAGGGGCCGGCGGACGGGCGAAGCGGTCGGCGGCGCCGCTGCACTGCCGGATCTGCGGCCGGACGCTCGCCGCCGCCGCGGAGCAGAAGCTGGGCCGCTGCGCGACCTGCCCGGCGGACTACGACGAGGCCCTGCTCGAACGGCTCAAGGCGTGGCGCACCGCGGCGGCGAAGGAGGCCAAGGTGCCGGCGTACGTCGTCTTCACGGACGTCACCCTCCAGGCCATCGCCGAGCGGGGGCCCACCTCCGAGGAGGACCTGCTCTCGATCGCCGGAATCGGACGCGTCAAACTTGAGCGGTACGGCGACGCGGTCCTCGAGCTCTGCCGCGGCGCCGACAGTGTTGCCGATAGTGTTACCGACGAGTAATATCCGCGCGTGCTGGAGGCTCCCGTGAACTCGGCCCTGAAGGAGCTGCTGGACCTGCTCGATCTCGAACAGATCGAGCTCGACATCTTCCGGGGGCGCAGCCCGGAGGAGCGCATCCAGCGGGTCTTCGGCGGCCAGGTGGCGGCGCAGGCCCTCGTGGCGGCCGGCCGTACGGTGCCGTCCGACCGGATGGTCCACTCGCTGCACGCCTACTTCATCCGGCCCGGGGACCCGGCCGTCCCGATCGTCTACAACGTGGAGCGGGTGCGCGACGGGCGGTCGTTCACCACCCGGCGCATCACGGCCATCCAGCACGGCAAGGCCATCTTCTCGATGTCGGTGTCGTTCCACATCGACGAGCCGGGCGTGAGCCACCAGGCCGCCCGCATGCCGGAGGTGCCGGCCCCCGAGACCCTGCCGACCTTCCAGAAGCGGATGCTCGACATCGTGGGCGACGAGCCGGGCTGGCGCGAGCTGCTGGCCAAGCCGCGCCCGGTCGACGCGCGGTACGTGAACGCGCTGACCTGGGAGGCCGCCCACGACCCCGCCCTGGTCACCGCCGAGAACAACGTCTGGTTCCGGTACGACGCCGACCTGCCCGACGACCCGCTGCTGCACGTCGTGCTCGCGGCCTACGCCAGCGACTTCACGCTGGTGGACACCGTGCTGCTGGCCCACGGCCTCGCCTGGGGGTCCTCGGCGGTGTCCGGCGCCTCGCTGGACCACGCCATGTGGTTCCACCGGCCCTTCCGGGCCGACGACTGGCTGCTCTACGCCCAGGAGTCGCCCTGGTCCGGGGCGGCCCGCGGGCTCGCCCGCGGGCAGATGTTCACCGCCGCCGGAGACCTGGCCGTATCCGTGGTTCAGGAATGCTTGGTGCGGGTGTCGCCCGCGCTCCATCCCGATGTCACGAAGTCGTGAAAATCGCAGGTAGAAAATAGGTTGCCCGCCCTGCCACGGCGGTTTAGGGTCTTGGACAAGTCAGCCGGACGCTTCGGTCCGGCGATCGCACTGAAATGGAGGTGAGTCCAGTGAGGAACATGACGACATCCCGCACGCTGTGGCTCGCCTCCGCATGCCCGGCCGCCATTGTCATGCCGACGAAACTGCGGCGTGGCGAGGCCGCTCCTGCCCAGGCTCTGATCACCGGAGTCGCGGGCTCGGCCGCCTTCGGCGCGTTCGCCCGCCCGGCCAGCCACGGCAACCCCGCCCACCGTCCGGTCTACGTGAACCGGCCGATGAGCGATGAGCAGATCCGCACCGCCGCTCGCGGCGGTGCGCAGGGTCCGCACGACGCCTGGAGAGGACCAGTCATACCCTGACCGGTCTCCATCTCCGGGCCGCGGATCCGCACCAGGATCCGCGGCCTTCTTGTTTGTCGGCCACGAATCCACACCCCAAAACGAGGACACCCAGACCAAACACTCGAAGAGGTGACGCAGATGGCGGCCCCGGTCATGGACCTGATCGAAGCCGAAATCCCCTGTCGTACCGACCCCGACCTGTGGTTCGCCGAGTCCCCCGAGGACGTGGAGTTCGCCAAGGCGCTCTGCGGCGGCTGCCCGATCCAGAAGGCCTGCCTGGCCCGCGCGCTGGAGCGCGAGGAGCCGTGGGGCGTCTGGGGCGGGGAGCTCATCCTGAGGGGGGTCGTCGTACCCCGCAAGCGTCCCCGTGGGCGCCCGCGCAAGTCTCCCGTCGCCGCCTGACCAGCAATTCCAGCGATTTTCCCGGAAGGAACCGATCCAGATGAGCATCTCCCCGACCACCGCCATGTATCTGAATCAAGAACTGGCGCACGAGCGAATACGGACCCTGCACGAGGAGGCGGCGCAGGAGCGGCTGGCCGGCCGGATCAGGAGCGTGCAGAGAGCACGCCGGCAGGCCGAGCGCGCGTCCCGGCGGCTGAGCTCCGCGCTGGCGCGCATGTGACGCGATAGCGTCCACCGCACCAAATCGTCCGACAGCTCGTTCAGATGGGCGGTCCCCGGCGGGACCGCCCATCGTCGTGCTGTGGGTCGCCCGGCCGCCACCCCGAACCGGTAAAGAAGCGATCACCGGACGCACAGAAGATCGTCTGTCGCGAGAGACCCCCGCGATCGCGGGGTATGAGCCGGAGCGCCCCGGGCCGTACGGCCGTACGGGGCAGGCGGAGCGACGCGCGAGCGGTGGGTGGGACTTGGATGGGCGAGCGGACGCCAGGTGCGGTTGATCACGCGGCGGGCGCGCGAGGGCCTGCCGCCACCGCGCTCGGGATCGGCCTCGTGGCCGCTTTCGTGATCGGACTGTGGGGGCCGGCCGCACCGGGAGCCGAGGCCGCACCGACGCCCGGAGCGTTCCGGGCCCGCCATGCCAACGGCCACGGCCACGGTGAGGGTCATGGTGACGGTCATGGTGACGGAGCGACCCAGATCAGCGGGGGAACCGACACCTCGAACGCGCCCGCCATCAAAAGCCCGGTCAAACAGATATCGGCGGGCCGGCGCAACGTGAACGCGCCCGCGGCCAACAGCGCCGTCACCTTCGCCGGCGTCCAGCAGGTGTCGAGCGTCAGCGTCTTCACCAACACGCTCAACGGCAACTGCAGGAAGGGGATCAACCGCTGCGTGATCAACCAGACCCTGAAGGCGGTGGAGAGCCGGGGCGGCGCAGGCAGATGACGCTCAGGTCAGGGTGAGCGCGCTGTCCTCCGACTCGCCCGCCTCGTCGCCGAAGCCGGGCACCCAGCGCACGACCTCGTCGCGGAAGCGGGCGGTGGCGCCGAGCTGGCACAGCACGCCGACGCCGGCCGCGTGCACGCGGTGGATCAGCACGTAGGACGCGGGCAGGTTGAGCTGGCGGACCACGTTGTTCGACCGCAGGTCGGCCACGGTCGCCGCCTGCTGCCGCAGCCACTCCCTGCTGAAGGCGAACTCCTCGACCCGGGTCGGCTCGACGTACGGTGCGAGGAAGGCCCGCAGGGCGTCGGGATTGATCTCGATGTGCGGGCGGATGAACCCCTCATCGCGCAGCCCGCGCACGACCGTGTCCATGTCGCCCTGGTTGAAGATGCGCGTGAGCCTGCCGAACACGACGGGGTAGCCGCCGGGCATGCGGTTGACCGCGCCGAAGTCCAGCACGCCGAGCCGTCCGTCCTCCATCAGCCGGAAGTTGCCCGGGTGGGGGTCGGCGTGCAGCATTCCGACCCGGGCCGGAGAGCAGAACAGGAAGCGGACGAACAGCAGGCCGGCGTGGTTGCGCTCCTCCTGCGTGCCATCGGTGATGATCTTGGAGAGCGGGGTTCCCGTCATCCACTCGGTGACCAGGATCTGCTCGTTGGCCGCGATCACGGCGGGCACGTGGAAGTCCGGGTCGTCGCGGAACTCCTCGGCGAACGCGTGCTGGGCCTCGGCCTCCTTGAGGTAGTCGAGCTCCTCGGCGACCCGCTCCTTGAGCTCGGCCAGGACCGGCTTGATGTCCAGACCGGGCAACATGGCGCCGAAGAGCTTGCCGAGCCGCGCGAGCTGGTTGAAGTCGGAGATCAGGGCCTTGCCCGCCCCCGGATACTGGATCTTCACGGCGACCGGGCGGCCGTCGTGCCACACGGCGCGGTGCACCTGCCCGATGGACGCCGCGGCGCTCGGCCGGTCGTCGAACTCCAGGAAGTTCTCCCGCCAGTCGTCGCCCAGTTGCTCGGTCAGGACCCGGTGGACGGTGGCGGCCGGAAGCGGCGGCGCGGCCTCCTGCAGGCGCGTCAGCGTCGCCCGGTAGGGCCCGGCGATCTCGGGTGGCAGCGCGGCCTCGAAGATCGACAGGGCCTGCCCGAGCTTCATGGCCCCGCCCTTGAGCTCGCCGAGCACCTTGAAGATCTGGTCGGCCGTACGCCGCTGGATCTCCTGGGTGACGATCTCCGCGGAGGCGCCACCGAGCCGCCTGCCCAGTCCGAGCGCGGTGCGGCCGGCGAACCCGAGGGGGAGTGTCGCGAGCTTTGCCGAGCGGGTCACGGCACGGTGGGGAAGGTCACTCACACGACCATTGTCGGCGATGAAGGGCGCTTTCAACCACAATTTCCGATCGTCCGGCCGCCCGGGCTTCGGCGGTCGCGAGCCTTTCGGGGAAATAGGCCGCGTATGACATTGGTCACACCATTGCTGTTGTGACACGAGTATCCGCGGGTGAGACGCGTGACGGGCCGTATGGCGGCCGTGCGCGGCGCGCGGCCGGCTCAGGCGGAACCGGGCCGGTCCGTACGTCCGGGGGTGCGCGTGACCGGCACGGGCTCCTCGGCGAACCGGGCGGTCCTGGGGTCCCGCTCGTCCCCGAAGCGCCGGGTGAGGATGCCGTACAGCTCCGGCCGCCGCCCCTGCAGCCACCGGCGGCCGGTCGACAGCGGCAGCATTCCGAGATCGAGGCCGGCGACGACCATGTCGTCGCCGGCCGCCGAGGTCTCCTTGACGACCCTGCCGTACGGGTCGAGGATCATGGCGTTGCCTGTGCGGACTCGTCGTCGTCTTGGCCGATCCCGTTGCTGAACAGGATGAACAGGCCGTTGTCGTGGGCGCGCGCGGGCAGCCACCGCATCAGCCACTCGCGTCCGTTCGGCCCGCGCAGCTCGGCCTCGATCGCCTCCGGATCGCTGCTCCTGCGCCGCCACAGCTCCGGCGGGATCGGCTGCATGCCGTGGGGACTGCGAGAGGCGGTGCCACCGGTCTGGTGCGGCGCGAGCAGCACCGAGGCGCTCAGCAGCGCGGTCGCCCGGACGTTCTCCACCAGGTTGTTGTCCCAGCAGATGAGGACGCCCGCGCGGAAGCCCCAGGGCGTATCGAAGACGGTGTAGGAGTCACCGCTGCCGATGGCCTCGTGCTCGAACGCGTGCAGCTATCCGCAATTTCCTGGAGGTGGTCAGGGACGTCTGCGCAGTTTGAGGGGTCGACGAGGTGCCGGCCCCGGCGCGGCGTGCGCGCCGGCCGGGCGGTGGTTCACGCCGCCTGCCCGGGAGCGCGCGGCGCGATCACGGCGGCGCCGATCAGGTCGCTGCGGACGCAGCCGCAGTCGGGGTGCGGCTCGCAGGCGCGGTGCCGCCAGCGCCATCCGGGCGACACCTCCAGCAGGCCCTCCGGCACGCGTCCCTCGTCGAGATAGGCCAGAGCCTGACCCGCCGCCTGCGCGGCCACGAGACAGGACAGCACGACGTCGCAGGCGATCTCGCCCGCCGGATAACCCCCGAGCCGGGCGCCCACGAGGGGCCAGGACGGGTCCCGGTCGCGGCGGGTGAGATCGAGGCAGCGCAGGCAGGGGGTGAGCCCGGGGACGACGAAGGGCCCAACCGAGCCGTGGCCCTCGAACGCGCAGACGAGCAGGTGCGCCACCCCCTCGGTCACGATCTCGTGGACCAGCGTGGCGTCGAGCGGGGCGGCGGGCGCGAGGATCACGAGATCCGGGTGCACACCGCCGTCGGACAGGCGGGAGGCGGCCCGGCCGGGCCAGGCGTTGACGGCGGGGGACATCCGCCGGGCCGCGAGCACGGCGGCCTCCTCGCGGGTCATCCCCGTCTCCGCGCGGCCGATTCCGCCCGGGACCACGTCGCCCGCGGTGGCCGTGCCGGGATCGACCACGCAGATGTGGCCCACTCCGGCGGCGGCGAGCAGGCTGACGACCCGGGCGCCGACCCGGCCCGCGCCGTACACGCGAACCCGCGCCGCCCTGCGCGCGGACAGGGCGCTCATGCCGCCGTCGGTGGCGGTCAGCGACAGCCTGTCCAAGTCGGGACGGAGGCGGTCCCGATCGGCCAGAGGCAGGTCCGCCAGGGGCTCCGGCCGGGCCGCGGCGTCCTCGATCAGGCCGTGTGCGGCGAGCCGGGCGACCACCTCCTGGGCGGCGGACTCGTCGAGGCCGCTCCCGGCCACCGCCTGCCGGAGGGTGCGGGTGCCGTCCAGGCCGTCGATCAGGCGGCGCACGGGCGGCTCGACACCGGTCAGCACGACGGCCCGCAGCGGATGGACGCCGAACTGCAGCGTGCGGCCGTCCCGCTCGATCCGGCGCAGGACGGGCTTCAGACGAGGTCTCATAGTCGCCAGACCATGCCATACACCGGCCGGGCCGGGCGCCGGAACCAGCGGGGCTGTGGATAATTACCGGGGTGTTCGTGGTTGGTGAATATCCGCAACCCCGTAGTTTTCACGCCCGCAAGGTCACGTTCGCCCGATTGACCAGGGAGAACGTGTATCACCCCCTGTGGAATTCGGCGCGTGTCGGCTACCTTTCATATGTGCCCCCCGAGACAGTCGAGGTTCGTCGGAGCGCACGACGGCGGCGAACCGTTTCCGCGTACCGCGATGGAGACAAGACCATCGTGTTGCTTCCGGCCGGTCTGAGCACGACCGACGAGGAGCAATGGGTACGCCGCATGCTCGACCGCCTAGCGGCCAAGGAGCAGCGAAGACGCCCGAGCGACGACGACCTGCTCGAACGGGCGACGGAGCTCTCCGCGCGCTACCTCGACGGCAAGGCCATGCCGGCCAGCGTGCGGTGGGTGGAGAACCAGCTCCACAGATGGGGTTCGTGCACGCCCGACCACGGCACGATCAGGCTGTCGGCCCGGCTGCGGGGCATGCCGGCCTGGGTCGTCGACTACGTCATCATGCACGAGCTCGTCCACCTGCTCGTGCCGAGTCACGGCCCGCGGTTCTGGGCCCTCGTCGAGCGCTATCCCCGGGCGGAACGCGCGCGGGGCTTCCTGGAGGGCTTCTCGATGGCGGCCAACGGCGCCCCGGAGGAGTGTTGACCCGGATCGCCGCGGTGCTGGTCACGCCGGGCATGGCGGACGCGGCTCCGCCCGGCGTCGATCCGGCCGCGTTCCTGACGGCGATCGCCGAGGACACCTACGAGATGGTCGCCGGGCTCGAACTGGTGCGGCCGGTGATCCTGTCGGCCGGAGTGCCGGGGCTCGAGGACATCGCCTGGCCGGGCACGCCCGTCCTGCCTATCGCCTCTCCCGCCGACGCGTTCGCGGCGCTTCCACCGGGGGAGGAGGCGGTGGTCGTCGGTGCCGACGCCCCCGACCTGCCGCCCCTGCTGATCGGGAAGCTCTTCCGGGAACTCGGCCGGGCGCACCTCGCGGTCTGCCCGGCGGAGGGCGGCGGCGCGGTCGCCGTGGCGGCGCGGCTGCCGGTCCCCGGCTGGGCCGCGCCGGATCTCGACGAGCCCGACGTCGTCGCGGCGATGCGCCGCAGGGCGCCCGGTCCCCGCATGGTCGCCACGGGTCCCGGCTGGCACCGGCTCAGGAAGCCGCAGGACGTGGCCCGCCTCGACCCCGGCCTCGAAGGCTGGGACAACACCCGGGCCCTGCTGACCTGAGTCACAGGCGTCCGGGCAGGCGGAGTTCGGCGAACAACGCCCGGTGGTCGCTGCCCGGGACCGTGTGGACCCCGGTCCGCACGGCCGACGCCCTCCGGTCGTACATCACATGGTCGATCGTGATCAACGGCGGGTACCGCCGGTTCGCCGGCCAGGTGGTGGTCAGGCCGTCGCCGGTCGCGTCGGCCGCGTCCGCGTAACCCCGCCCGAGCACCGCGCGCAGGGCCGAGTGGTCGAGGCTCGCGTTGAAGTCACCGGCCAGGACGCGTACGACGCCGGGGGAAGCGGCCGGGAGCGCCGCCAGCTCGGCGGTCCACTGGGCGACGTCACCATTGCTCAGCGGCGCGAGCGTGTGCACGTCGACGATCTCCACAGGCGGCCCGGACGGCAGGGCGAGGCGAGCCCTCGGCATGTTGTGACCGCCCTCGGGCGCGAAGCCGGGCGCCTTCGTCAGGGGATGGCGCGCGTATATCCCGCTGCCCGAGGGCCCGGGCCCGTCCTCCAGGTGCCGGTACGGCAGGAGCCTCCCCAGGCCCGCCGCGTCCAGCGCCCCGACGGCCTCGGGAGTGAGCTCCTGGGTGGTGAGCACGTCCGGTTCGAGCCCGCGTACGAGGTCCACCACGGTCGCGGCGTCGCCGCTGCCGTAGAAGAGGTTGACCGTGAGGATCCGCAGCGACGGCCCGGTGGCCGTGGGGGCCGTTTCGGCCGCGCGGGGCAGGACCACGGCCGCCAGCAGGACCGACGACGCCGCCGCCACCGCGATCACGGCCGGGCGGCGGGCGGCCAGCGCGACCAGGACCGCCGCGAGCGACGCGGCCGCGACGTGCGGCGTGCCTGTCATCAGCGCGACGGCGGCTCCCCCGATGCGATCGACGCCGGCGAGCCGGGCCGCGGCCCAGAGCGCGAACGGCGCCGCCGCGACCCACGCCAGGCGCGGGGAGACCCGCAGCCCGCGGCGCGGGGGAGAGACGATCTCGCCGCCCACGTCCAGCTTCGTCATGGGGGTGACCCTAGCCACCGGTTGTGCGACGCGGTGTGAGGGAGACGTGCACGAACCGTGCAGAAGTCAGGCGCGGCACAGGGACCGGGCGCGGCGGGCCAGGCGCCGGGTGGCCTCGTCGCTCAGCTCCGGGATCTCCTCCACCGGGAACCAGCGCAGGTCGAGGGACTCCTCGCTGATCACCGCCTCGGCCCCCGGCGGCGCGACCGCGCCGTACTCGACGTCGAGATGCCAGCTGTGCGGCGGGTGGCACCAGACCTTGTGCCGGTCGAGGGCGAGCGGCCCGTCCAGCAGGACCAGCCCGGGGATGCCCGACTCCTCGGTGGCCTCGCGCAGGGCGACCTGCGCGAGCGTGGTGTCGGACCTCTCGCAGTGCCCGCCCATCGGCAGCCACATCCCGGCCTTGGGGTGCAGGGTCAGCAGCACCCGTTCGCCGTCGTGCGACAGCACGGCCGTCGTCGCCGTGAGGTGGCCGGGAGCGCACTCGCGCCACATCGCGTCGTCGTGGTCGCGCAGGTGCGTCAGGAACTCCTCGCGGAGCCCCTCCTCCTCGGGGGTGGGCGCGACCCATCCGGCCAGTACGGCGTGCGCGTCACGGTGCAGGCTCACCGGCGCAGCCTACCGACAGCCGGCGGACTCCTACTTGCCGGTCTCCTCCGGGCCCCGCTCTCCGGGCTCCCCGGGCTCTCCGGGCTCGTCCAAGGCGGACAGGTCGAACTCGGCCTCGCCCTTCACGAACGACTCGGGGTTGTCCAGGTCGTCCGCCGTCGGCATCAGGTCGGGGTGACCCCAGACGGCGTCCCGGCCCTCGATCCCGCGCTCGTCGCCCAGGGCCTTCCACAGGGCCGCCGCCTCACGCAGCCGTCTCGGGCGCAGCTCGAGGCCCACCAGCGTGGCGAAGGTCCGCTCGGCCGGGCCACCCGTGGCACGGCGGCGCCGCAGCGTCTCGGCCAGGGCCACGGCGGACGGGAGCTTGCCCTGGGCGGCGGCGTCGACCACCGTGGCCACCCAGCCCTCGACCAGCGCGAGCGCGGTCTCCAGGCGGGTGAGCGCGGCCTTCTGCCGCTCGGTCTCCTCGGGCTTGAGCAGCTCGCCGCCCCCCAGGACCTCCTGGATCCGCTCCGGGTCGCTGAGGTCGAGCCCCTGCAGCTTGTCCTGCAGGGCGGACACGTCCACCGTGATGCCCTGGGCGTACTCCTCGACCGTGCCGAGCAGGTGCGCCCGCAGCCACGGGACGTGCTGGAAGAGCCGGTGGTGCGCCGCCTCGCGCAGCGCCAGGTAGAGCCGGATCTCGTCCGAGGGCGTCTCCAGGCCGCTGCTGAAGGCGGCGACGCCCCCGGGCAGCAGGGCGGCGGTGTCGGACAGGGGCAGGCCGATGTCGGAGGAGCCGACCACCTCGCGGGCGAGCGAGCCGAGGGCCTGGCCGATCTGCTGGCCGACCATCATGCTGCCCATCTGCCTGAGCATGCCCATGAGCGGCCCGGCCATGGCCTGTGCCTCGGGGGGCAGGCCCGCCCCGCCGAGCGTGCCGCCCATCGTCTCCACCATCTGGGCGGCGACGGGATCGCACAGCTGCTTCCAGACCGGGATCGTCTTCTCGATCCACTCCGACCGGCTCCAGGCCTGCGGGACGCTCACGCCGCTCGGCAGCGTGGTCACCTCGTTGAGCCACAGGTCGGCCAGGTTGAGGGCCTCGACGATCTGGCGTCGCTCGCCCTCCATGACGCTCGGATCGCCCTCGGCGACCACGGCGTGCCGTGCGATGTTCTTCGCCATGTCCCAGTTGACGGGCCCGGCCTCCGGGGAGGCGGACAGCATGTCGGCGAACTGCCGCATGGCCGCGGCGATCTGCTCCGGGCTGCCGAACATGGCGAACGGATTGTCATTGGGGTCGTTTTCGCGACCTGGCAGGTCAGTCACCGCGCCACCTCGTGCAGGATGGAGGAGTCCACATCCGCCACGTTATCCGCCGTGGGGCGGATCAGTGCAAAGTGAGGACCTCGTGCCTACCTCGAAACGCCTGCGTCCCCCCGTCGTCGCCGTCACCGGCGCCGCCTCCGGTCTCGGCCGGGCGTTCCTCGCGAAGGTGGCCTCGTCTGCGGAATTCCGCCGTGTGGTGGCCATCGACGAACAACGCGGCGACGTCCCGGACGTCACCTGGCGGGTCCTCGACATTCGTGATCCGCTCTTGGCGAACCGGATCTCCGATGTGGACGTCCTGGTGCATCTCGGCATGGACGAGTCGCTCGACACCGATCCCGCCGAGCGCCGCCGCTACAACCTGCGCGCCGCCCAGACCGTGCTCACGGCCTGCGCCGCGGCCAGGGTGCGGCGGGTCGTGCTCGTGACGAGCGCCATGGTGTACGGCGCCGCCGCCGACAACCCGGTGCCCCTGCCCGAGGACGCCCCGGTCGCGGCCGAGCCCGACACCGGCCTGGTGGGCGACCACCTGGAGATCGAGGCGCTGGTACGGCGGTCGCTGCGGGCGCACCCGGGCCTTGAGGTGACCGTGCTGCGGCCCGCCGCCCTGGTCGGGCCGGGCGTCGACACGGTCATCACCCGCCACTTCGAGGCGCCCCGGCTGCTGGTGGTGAAGGGCTGCCTGCCGCGCTGGCAGTTCTGCCACGTCGACGACCTGGTCTCCGCGCTGGAGGCCGCCGCCCTGGGCAGGGTCGGCGGGGTCGTGGCGGTCGGCTCGGAGGGCTGGCTGGAGATGGAGCAGGTGGAGGAGATCTCCGGCCTGAAGCGGTTCGAGCTGCCCGCGGGTGTGACGTTCGGCACCGCGCAGCGGCTGCACCGGCTCGGCATCACGCCGACCGCCGCGACCGACCTCCACTACGTCGTCTATCCCTGGGTGGTCGACGGCGTGGCGCTGCGGGAGGCGGGCTGGAAGGCGGCCTGGACCAACGAGGCGGTCCTGCGTGAACTGCTCGAACTGTCCGCGGGCAGGCACGCCGTCGTCGGCCGCCGCCTGTCGGGCAAGGAGGCCACGATCACCGCCGCGGGCGCGACCGTCGCGGTCATCGGCACGGCCGCGATCGTCCGCGCCGCCCGCCGCAAGCGCCGCACCTGACTGCGCCGCATCTGATCCTGCTCAGGCACTAATCTCGGACCGTGGACGTCATCCGATTGCTGGGCATTCGCGACACCCCGCTGTCCGTGGACGAGGTGCTGGGCGCGGTGGAGGACCACGCGGCGGGAGGCACGGCGGTGTTCGTCGGCACGGTGCGCGAGCAGGACGGCGGCAGGCCGGTGACGCTCCTGTCGTATTCGGCGCACCCGTCCGCCGAGGAGCAGTTGCGCAGGGTCGCGGAGAAGGTGGCGGCCGACCACCGGGTGACGGCGCTGGCGGCCGTCCACCGGGTGGGCGACCTGCGCTTGGGGGAGATCGCCGTCGTCGTGGCGGCCGCCTGCCCGCACCGCGGCGAGGCGTTCGAGGCCTGCCGCAGACTGATCGACGACCTCAAGCACGAGGTGCCCATCTGGAAGCACCAGGTGTTCGCCGACGGGGGCGCCGAGTGGGTCGGCGCCTGCGATTAGCGCGACGCGGAACGCATAGAGTTCGTCCATGTCCCGACGCGCTCTGACCCTTCTGGTCGCGGGTTTCCTCGCGCTCGCGTTGGCCGTGATCGGCGCCATGCTCCCCGTGCCGTACGTCGTGCTGAGCCCGGGCCCCACCGAGAACACGATCGGGGACGTCAAGGGCAAACCGGTCATCGCGATCTCGGGCCGCGAGACCTACCCCACACAGGGCAGGCTGAGCCTGGTCACCGTGGCCTACCAGGGCGGGCCGGACAACCGTCTCGACCTGATCACCGCGCTGCGCGGCTGGCTCGACCCGACGATCGCCGTGGTGCCGGAGGAGACGCTGTTCCCGAAGTCGACCTCGGCCGAGCAGGTCGAGGAGCAGAACGTCCAGGAGATGACCGACTCGCAGCAGTCGGCCACCGCCGCCGCGCTGAACGCGCTGAAGATCCCCATCGAGAAAGTGGTCACGGTCGCGCAGACCGACAAGGGGACGCCGGCCGACGGGAAGCTCAAGCCCGGAGACGAGATCACGGCGGTGGACGGCGCCGCGGTGGGCGAGCTCGGGTCCGTCGCGGCGTCCGTGCAACGCCACAAGCCGGGAGAGCCGGTGACGTTCACCGTGCGGCGCGGCGGCGCCTCGACCGAGGTGCCGGTCGGCACGGTGGCGGGCAAGGACGGCAAGGCCAGGGTCGGCGTGCAGATGCGGGCGAGCTACCGGTTCCCGTTCAAGGTCGACATCAGCGTCGGCGAGGTCGGCGGGCCGAGCGCCGGACTGATGTTCTCACTGGGCATCTACGACAAGCTGACACCCGGGGCGCTCACCGGGGGCATGTCGATCGCCGGCACCGGGACGATCGACCCGGCCGGCAACGTCGGCCCGATCGGCGGGATCGAGCAGAAGATGGTCGGCGCGCGCCGGGCCGGCGCCACGGTCTTCCTCACGCCCGCGGGCAACTGCGCGGCCGCCGTCAAGGCCGTGCCCTCCGGGCTGCGCCTGGTGCGGGTCGAGACGCTGGACGGCGCGATCAAGGCGATCGACTCCCTGCGCGGCCGCTCGGGCGTGGTCCCCTCCTGCCCGGCCGCCTGAGCGTACGCGGGGGGCGCGTGGCCTGTGACCTGCCGGTCTTGGCTGTGAGCGGCATCGTGATAACGATCAGATCCGTTACCACGACCGCGCTCCTCGCAGTGTAGGTTTCCTAGCACGGACCGTTGCCCTCTGACAATCCTGGCCCTACACAATCCGAGACAAGGGGTTGAGCGTTGAGCTTCCGGAGCCCCGGAGCCGGACGGGCGGTGCGCTTGCCCCGACGGCCGCGCCTTCTGATACCCGTACTTATCGCCGTCGTGGCGATCGTCGTGTTACTGCTGATCTTCTCGGGAATCTACACCGACTACCTTTGGTACGACTCGGTGAGCTTCTCCTCGGTGTTCTCCACGCTGCTGCTCACCCAGGTGGTGCTGTTCGTCGTGGGCGCCGCCCTGATGATCGTCATCGTGGGCGGCAACATGGTGCTCGCGCACCGCACCCGGCCGATGTTCGGGCCGGGCATGTTCGGGGCGCCGCAGGGCGCCGACCGCTACCGGGTCGCACTCGATCCGCACCGGCGGATGGTCTTCCTGGTCGGCATGGCCGTGCTGGCCCTGTTCACGGGGTCGTCCACGGCCGGGCAGTGGGGGACCTGGCTGAAGTTCGTGAACCGGACGCCCTTCAACGAGAAGGACGCGCAGTTCGGCATCGACCTGTCGTTCTTCGTGTTCACGATTCCGTTCCTGCGGATGCTGCTGAACTTCCTGTTCACGGCCGTGATCCTGTCGATCATCGCGGCCGTGGTCGTGCACTACCTGTACGGCGGGTTCCGGATCTCCTCGCCCGGTGGGGTGCACGCCACCCGGGCCGCCAGGGCGCACCTGTCGGTGCTGCTCGGCGTGTTCGTCCTGCTCAAGGCCGCGGCCTACTGGCTCGACAGGTACAGCCTGGTCTTCTCCGACCGCGGGAAGACGTTCGGCGCGTCGTACACCGACGTGCACGCGGTGCTCCCGGCCAAGGGGATCCTCGCGGTCATCTCCCTCATCTGCGCGCTGATCTTCTTCGCCGGCGTCATCCGGCCCGGCGGGATGTTCCCCGGCGTGGCGTTCGGGCTGCTCGTGCTGTCGGCCGTCCTGATTGGCACCGTGTATCCCTCGCTGGTCGAGCAGTTCCAGGTCAAGCCGAACCAGCAGAGCAAGGAGCAGGCGTACATCCAGCGGAACATCGACGCGACTCGAAAAGCGTACGGAGTCGATACGGCGAAGGTCACGGAGTACAGCGCCAAGACCGACGCGGACGCCTCCGTGCTGCAGACCGAGGCGTCGGCCATCCCCGGCATGCGCCTGCTCGACCCCAGCCTGCTGTCGCCGACGTTCCAGCAGAAGCAGCAGATCCGCGGCTACTACCAGTTCCCCGAGCAGCTCGACATCGACAGGTATCCCGTCGACGGCAAGCCGCGCGACACGGTGGTGGCGGTCCGCGAGATCGGCCGCCCGCCGGACGGGCAGCGCAACTGGATCAACGACCACCTGGTCTACACGCACGGCTTCGGCTTCGTCGCCGCGCCGGGCAACAAGGTGGACAGCAGCGGCCTGCCGGAGTTCAGCGAGCGCGACATCCCGCCGGTCGGAGACCTCGGCGACTACGAGCCCCGCATCTACTTCGGTGAGAACTCGCCCGACTACTCGATCGTCGGCGGGCCCGGCTCGGCCAGGCCCATCGAGCTGGACTACCCCCAGCAGGGTCAGGCGGGCGCCGACCAGCCGAACAACACCGGCCAGGTCAACAACACCTACGAGGGCAAGGGCGGCGTCTCCGTCGGGAACTTCTTCCGCCGGCTGCTCTACGCGGTGAAGTACGGCGAGACCAACCTGCTGCTCAACTCGAACATCAACGACGAGTCCCGCATCCTCTACAACCGTGAGCCGGTGCAGCGCATCCAGCAGGTCGCGCCGTTCCTCACGCTGGACCGCGACCCGTACCCGTCCGTGGTGGACGGGCGGATCGTGTGGATCGTGGACGCGTACACGACCTCCGACTCCTACCCCTACTCGGAGCGCAAGAGCCTGGAGTCGCTGACCACCGACGTCCAGAGCAGCAGGCTCGGCGTGCCGCAGGTGCCCAGGGACGAGGTCAACTACATCCGCAACTCGGTCAAGGCCACCGTGGACGCCTACGACGGCACCGTGACCCTGTACGCCTGGGACGAGTCCGACCCGGTGCTGAAGACCTGGCAGAAGGCCTTCGGCGGGGTCGTCAAGCCGGCCTCGCAGATCAGCCAGGGGCTGCGCGCCCACCTGCGCTACCCGGCCGACCTGTTCAAGGCGCAGCGGGAGATCCTGACCTCCTACCACGTCACCGACGCCAACGCGTTCTTCAGCGGCCAGGACTTCTGGAAGGTCCCGGAGGACCCGGCGACCGGCAAGAGCAAGCAGCCGCCGTACTACGTGACGATGAAGATGCCGGGCAGCGACACCGAGCGCTTCTCACTCACGACCACGTTCGTGCCCAACCAGCGGCAGAACATGGCGGCGTTCATGGCGGTCGACGCGACGGCCACCACGCCGAACCCCCCACTGGAGATCCTCCAGCTGCCGAGCACGACGGCCATCCAGGGTCCGCCACAGGCGCAGAACCTGTTCGAGTCGAACACCACGGTGTCGACCGAGCTGAACCTGCTGCGCGGCGGCGGCACCGACGTGCTGTACGGCAACCTGCTCACGCTGCCGTTCGGCGGCGGGCTCCTGTACGTCGAGCCGGTCTACATCCAGCCGCGTGCGGAAACCTCGGGCAAGTACCCGACCCTGCGCCGGGTGCTCGTGCTGTACGGCGAGAAGGTCGGCTTCGGCGCCACGCTGAGCGACGCGCTGGAGCAGGTGTTCGGCGGCACGGTGGCCAGGCCGCCGGAACAGAGACCCGACCAGACGGCGAACCAGCCGCCCGGCCAGGTCACGCCGCCGGAGAACGTCCCGGCGCTGACGTCGGCGCTCGACCGGGCCCAGCGGGCGTACGAGGACTCGCAGAAGGCGCTGTCGGCGAACCCGCCCGACTGGAAGGCGTACGGTGACGCGCAGACCTCGCTCAAGAAGGCGCTGGACGACCTGGCGAAGGTGAAGGGCGCGGTGCCCGCCGCGACGGCGTCTCCGGCCCCGAGCGCGAGTCCGAGCGCCGGCGCCAGCCCGGGTGGGAGTCCACCGGCCAGTGCGACTCCCAGCCCCGCACCGAGCGGCTGAACCCTCCGGAGCCCCGCGCCCCACACGGCGCGGGGCTCCGGTTTGCCTCCCGCCCGATACCGGGATAACCTCGTAGAGCCGACGCGGGGTGGAGCAGCTCGGTAGCTCGCTGGGCTCATAACCCAGAGGTCGCAGGTTCAAATCCTGTCCCCGCTACCAAATGGAAGCCCTCGAACCCATGGGTTCGAGGGCTTCTTCATGTTCGATGGCCGGTAACCGGCCATGGTGCAAGCCGTTAGGCGCCGAATCGGCGTGTTCACGACGACCATGCTGGACCGGCTTGTCAGGGCGATGATTCACGATCACGCGCCACCTGAGTGGATATGCCCGGGCCTCTGAACAGGGGCGATGATCGGCTGCATAGGACGCCGGGAACACCGGGAACATCGGGGAGATCTTTGCCATGATGGGCCGTGTAGCGTCCGCATGCCCGGTAGGAGGAGGTGAAGCGGTTGTCCTACAGTCCGAAGCTCGCCGCGGCGCTGTCGGGTGCCACGCTTCGCCAGCTCGCCCACTGGCGGAAGGCCGGTTCGGGTCGTGGGGCTCTGCTGGTTCCCGAAATCTCCGCTGTCCGTCCCGTCCTGTACTCCTTCAGGGACGTCATGGCGTTGCGAACCTGCGTCAAGCTGCGCAACGACGCTTCGCTGCAGAAGATCAGAAGGGCGTTGGACACGCTCCGCGATGATCTGGGAGAGCGTGAGCACCTTTCGGAGTACCGCCTCGTGGCCGACGGCAGCAGCATCTACTTGGTGGAGCCGGCTCAGGCCGTCGATCTGGTCCGCAGTAAGAAGAACATCGTCATTCACGAGATGGTGGACGTCCTGCGACCGTTCTATCGAGACGGTCGCCATATTCCCGACCTCCTACGCCCGCGTGACCACGTCACGGTGGATCCGGCGGTCAGGGGTGGAATCCCGGTGATCGAGGGCACGCGGGTGCCTTATGACGAGGTCGCCGCGCTCCTCCGGGACGGCGTTCCGGCTGATCGGATTCCTGTCTACTACCCCAGCGTCACCGCGACGGCCGCGCTGCAGGCCGCGGATTTCGCCGATTACGTCGACAGCTACGACCCCCCCGAGAGGACCGCGTGAGGCTGCTGCTGGATGAGAACGTCCCCAAGCCGCTCTACCAGGCCCTCACCGCCTTCGTTCTGAATCACGAGATCGTTCACCTGCTTGATATGCCTGGCTGGTCCGGCACCCGCGACGAGAGCCTTTACCCGCTGGCGGCGGCTGAGGGCTTCCAGGTGGTTGTGACAAACGACGGGCGGCAGATGCAGCGTCCGCGGGAGGTGGCGGCGATCGCGGCTTCGGGCCTGCATCGAGTTGAGTATCCACACAAGCACCATGGCCTGGCAGGGATGGGGATTGCCATCGCGACAGTCGCTGCGGGTCTCCCCGGTGCCTTGGCCGTGTTGCAGGAGGCGAACGGCCAGAGGCTGATCACTCTGCGCAGCATCGACCCGACACCGAAAGCCCGCTATCAATTGATCGACCCTTTGGCGGATCCGCCGAAGTTCTGGATCTCCTACTCCACGGACTGAAGCACAATCCGACCGCTGAGGGCGCGGGCTGCTGGCCGGACAGGTCAGGGCTCCGGTCCTCGACGATGTGCCGCTCCTGCTGTCCACCAGCCGCACCGGCGGTGCGCGTGTCGGACGTCGACGCCGACGGTGGGCGGGGCCTGTGGCTGGTGATCCGCTCGCCACCGCGTGGAGTGCTCACCAGGACGACGCCGGTGGATCGGTCTGGTCCCGGGTGGCCTGGCGACCGACGCGGTGCGTTCGAGAGGAAACCGATTTGGCACTGGTCCCCGGTGGGGGTAAGCTAACAAACACAACGACGCGGGGTGGAGCAGTTCGGTAGCTCGCTGGGCTCATAACCCAGAGGTCGCAGGTTCAAATCCTGTCCCCGCTACCAAGAAATGAAGGCCCGGCCTCCGGAAACGGAGACCGGGCCTTCGGCGTTTCCCGGAGGGGCCGCGGGCGGGACGGGCACCGCCACCGGGTCTCGGACAGGAGTTGCCCATGATCACGCTGGATCGCCTGGTCAACGTGCTGGGCGTGTACGGCGTGCGGCTGTGCGGCCGGCCTGACAGGCGTACGGCGCGGCTGCGCAGCGTGGCGATACCGGACGCGACCGACGGCCGGGTCACCGGCGACGTGCTCGTGGCCGTGGGAGCCGGATCGGTGACCGAGGCGGTGCGGTGGGCGGTCGCGGCGCAGGCCACGGTGGTCCTGGTGCGCGCGGGCGCCGAGACCGCGCGCGAGGCGACCGTGGCCGGCGAGAGCAACGACGTGGCGGTGATGCTGGTCGATCCCGCGGTCTCGTGGAGCCACCTCGTCGGCGTGGTCTACGGACTGGTGCTCGAAGGGCGGGAGACCGAGTCGGGGCGCGGGCCCACGGACCTGTTCGCGCTGGCCGACAGCCTGGCCGACGCCGTCGGAGGCGCCGTGACCATCGAGGACCCGCTCTCGCGGGTGCTCGCCTACTCCCGCTCGCAGCAGGCGGGCGACCCGGCCCGGCTGGAGACGATCCTGGTGCGGCAGGTCCCGGAGCGGCTGCGGGAGGTCTTCCGCGAGCGTGGGGTGTTCGCCCGGCTGGCGGCGACGGACGAGCCGATGTTCGTCGAACCGGACCCGCGGCACGGCATGACCGGGCGGATGGCGGTGGCGGTGCGGGCCGGCCGCGAGCTGCTCGGGTCCGTATGGGTGACGTGCGGCAGCCCCCTGACCGGGACGCGGCACACCGCGCTCGCGAACGGCGCGCGCACCGTCGCGTTGCACCTGCTCCGCTCCCGGGCGAGCGCGGACCTGGAACGGCAGGTGGAGTCCGACCTGGTCGTCCGGCTGCTCGAGGGCACCGCCGACGCCGCGACCGTGGTCAGCCGGCTGGGGCTGCCCGCGCGGGAGATGCGGGTCGTGGCGGTGCGCACGCACACCACCGAGGAGCCGCACGCCATGCTCCTGCTGGCCTTCGAACGGGCCACCACCGGCTTCGGGTGGTCCAGGCCCGGGAGAAGCGCGCTGCTCGGCGACACGCTCTACACCGTCCTGCCGGACGCGGGGGCGGCGGCGGCACGGGATTGGGTGGCCACCCTGGCGGCCGGGCTGCCGTCGCGGGTGCGCGTCGCGGCCGGGATCGGCGCGGCGGCGCAGCCGGCGGACCTGCCGGCCGCCCGGCAGGAGGCGGAGGAGTGCCTGGCGCTGCATGAGAGGGACACCTCGCACGCCGGTCCGCCCGCGTACGACGAGTCCTGGGACGACATCCTGCTCCAGCGGTTGCGTGCCGCGGCGCGCGCGGCACGCACCCCCGCGCGCGGGCCGGTGAGCGCGCTGCGCCGCCACGACGCCCTCCACGACACCCACTACGTGGCGACGTTGCGGGCGTGGCTGGAGGCCCAGGGCGATCTCGCGGTCGCCGCCGAACGGCTCGGCGTGCACGCCAACACGGTGCGCAACCGGCTGCGCAGGATGAGCGAGGTGACCCCGCTGCACCTCGACGACCCACGCAAGCGCCTCGCCATGGTCATCACTCTCGCCGCGGAGGACGACTAGGAGGTTGTCAGCACCCCACAACAGGAGCGTCGCGATTGTGTGGCTCCTACAAGGGTCCGCGACGCCGTACGGGCCATCCTGAACGGGAGAGCAGTCGCCTGTGTGGAGGTGGGATATGTCCGGCGCCGAGCGCGTGAACGAATGGCCGGGGTCGGTGATCGTCGTGGGGGCGGGGATCGTGGGCCTGTCCACCGCGTGGTTCCTGCAGGAACGCGGTGTGGAGGTCACCGTGGTCGACCGCCGGGGCGTGGCCGCCGGCGCGTCGTGGGGCAACGCGGGCTGGATCGCGCCCGGCCTGGCCATCCCGCTGAACGAGCCCTCCGTGCTGCGTTACGGCCTGCGCTCGCTGGTGAACCCGGCCGCGCCGCTGCACGTCCCGGCGACCGTCGATCCGGGCTTGTGGGCGTTCCTGACCCGATTCGCCGCCAACTGCCGGTGGTCGTCGTGGACCCGGGCGGTCCGTGCCGGCCTGCCGCTCAACGAGGAGTGCATCGAGGCGTACGAGGTGCTCGCCGCGAACGGCGTGGCCGCGCCCGTCGAGGACGCGCCGATCACCGCCGGATTCCGCACGCCGCGCCAGGCCGCGGGCCTGCTCCACGAGCTGCGCAGAATGGCCGCCGCCGGGCAGCGGGTGGACCACGACGTCCTGAACGCCGCGCAGTTGGCCGAGGCGATGCCGCTCGCCTCCGGCGCCCTGGGCGCGGGGGTGCGGATCAACGGGCAGCGCTACGTCGACCCCGGCCGCTTCGTGCACGCCCTGGGCGAGGCCGTCGTCGCCCGAGGCGCGACCGTGGAGACCTTCGAGGTCGCGGACGTGCGCACCGACACCAAGAAGGTCGTCGTGGTGGCCCGTGACGGCGCCGTCCTGTCCGCCGACGCGGCGGTGCTGGCCACCGGCGCCTGGCTGTCCCGGCTGGCGGGCCGCTGGGGCGTACGCGTCCCGGTGCAGGCCGGCCGCGGCTACTCGTTCACCGTGCCGGTGGACCACCCCGTCCCCGGCCCGATCTACCTGCCGGACGTGCGGGTGGCCTGCACGCCCTATCAGGGCGGGCTGCGCGTGGCGGGCACCATGGAGTTCCGCGACCCCGACGCCCCGATCGTCGAGGCCCGGCTCAAGGCGATCATCGCCTCCGCCCGCCCCCTGCTCAAGGGCGTGCGCTGGGAGGAACGCACCGACGTCTGGGTCGGTCCGCGGCCGGTCACGACCGACGGGCGGGCGCTGGTCGGTGCGACGAACGCTCCGGGGATCTACGTGGCCGGCGGGCACGGCATGTGGGGTATGGCTCAGGGCCCGGTCACCGGACGGCTCCTCGCCGAGCAGATCACCACCGGCAAGCAGCCCGCCGCCCTGCGGGAGTGCGATCCGCTGCGCTGACGGCTCCGTCGCGGTGCCGCGACAAAGCTGACGGTTTGTCGCGGCGCCACAACAAATAGGCGATTACTGTCGCAGGGCGACATTGAGGGGCGGCCGTCCGGTGGTGAAGGCTCCCCGCATGCAGGCCCGCATCACGCTGGAGGACGTCTCCGCCCTGGCCCGCGGCTGCGCCGTGCTCGGCACCGGTGGCGGGGGCGACGTCCGCCCCGGAGCCATCGCCGCGCGGCGCGCGATCCGCGAGCACGGCGACGTGCCGCTCGTCGCCCTGGACGAGTTGCCCGGCGACGCCCTCGTGCTGCCGCTGTCGGGAATCGGCGCCCCGACGGTCAGCAACGAGATGGTCCACGGCACGGACGAGCCGGTCAGGATCGCCGAGGAGATCGAGCGGATCTTGGGCCGGCCGCCCGCCGCGGTGATGTCCTCGGAGATCGGCGGCGGCAACGGCGTGGCTCCCGTGGCCTGGGCGGCCCGGCTCGGGCTGCCGCTGCTCGACGCGGACGCGATGGGCCGGGCCTTCCCCGAGGTCCAGATGGTCTCGATGTACGTGGCCGGAATCCCCGCCAACCTCGTCGTCATGGCCGACGTCGTCGGCAACGTGGTGACGATCCGGCCGGTCGACGGCCTGTGGTCGGAGCAGATCGCCCGCGCGGTCTGCGTGGCCGCGGGGTCGAGCGCCCTGATGGCCGACTACGTGCTGACCGCGCGGGAGTGCGCGGGCGCGGTGATCGAGGGCACGGTGAGCCGGGCGATCGCGGTCGGGCGGGCGACCGAGGGCGCCGCGGACCCCCTCGCCGCCCTGACCGCCGAGCTCGGCGCGGTACGGCTGATCACCGGCAAGCTGGCCGACCTGGAGCGGAGGACCACCGGCGGCTTCGCCCGGGGCACGGCGACGATCGAGGGCACCGGCGGCGACCGGGGCAGGACGCTGCGGCTGGAGATCCAGAACGAGAACCTCGTCGCCGTCGAGGACGGCCGGGTCCGGGCCATGGTGCCCGACCTGATCACGGTGGTCGACACGCAGACGGCCACGGCGATCCAGACCGAGGGGCTGCGGTACGGCCAGCGGGTGACCGTGCTGGCCTGGCCCTGCGACCCCTTGTGGCGTACGCGGAAGGGCCTGGAGACGGCGGGCCCGCGCGCCTTCGGCTACGACATGGACTACCGGCCCGTGGAGAAGATCGCATGAGCCTTGCGTTGCGGGTCGGCATCGACGTGGGCGGCACCAACACCGACGCGGTGGTCCTGGACGACGACGACCGGGTGCTGGCCGCCGCCAAGCGGCCCACCAGCCCGGACGTGACCGAGGGCCTGCGCGCGGCGCTCGACGCGGTCCTCGCCGAGCTGCCCGAGCCGGGCCTGGAAAAGCGCGTGAAGCGGGTCATGCTGGGCACCACCCACGCGACCAACGCCATTCTGGAGCGGCGCGCGCTCGGCCGGGTCGCCGTGCTGCGCCTCGGCGCCCCGGCGACCACGTCGGTGCCGCCGCTGAGCGAGTGGCCGGACGACCTGCGTGACACCGTGGCGGCGGGCACCGCCATCGTCCGCGGCGGATACTTCGTCGACGGCCGCGAGATCGCGCCTCTCGACGTGGACGCGGTCAGGAGGTTCGTGGCCGCCACGCCCGCCGACGCGATCGCCGTCACCGGCGTCTTCAGCCCGGCGAGCGCCGACCAGGAGAACCGGGTCGCCGAGGTCATCCGCGCGGAGATCGGCGACGTGCCGGTGAGCCTCAGCCACGAGATCGGCTCGCTCGGCCTGCTCGAACGCGAGAACGCGACCGTCCTCAACGCCGCGTTGTACGGCGTGGCGCGCGACGTCACCGCCGCGCTGCGCGAGGCCCTGGCGGCGAGGGGCCTGGATGTCGAGACGTACTTCGCGCAGAACGACGGCACGCTGATGGCCGTCGACTACGCGGCCCGCTACCCGGTGCTGACCATCGGCTCCGGGCCGGCCAACTCGCTGCGCGGCGCGGCGTACCTGTCGGGGGTGACGGACGCGATCGTGGCGGACGTCGGCGGCACCTCCACCGACCTCGGCGTGCTCGCGGGCGGCTTCCCCCGGGAGTCGGCCGCGGCGGTCGAGATCGGCGGGGTCGCGACCAACTTCCGGATGCCCGACATCCTGTCCATCGCGCTCGGCGGCGGCACGATCGTCGGGGCCGAGCCGCGCTCGGTCGGCTACCGGATCGGCACGGAGGCGCTCGTCTTCGGCGGCTCCACCCCCACGATGACCGACGCCGCCGTGGCGGCCGGGCGGGGAGACGTCGGCATCCACCCGGTGCCCGGGGAGTGGCGCGAACGGCTGGCCCGGGCCGTACGGCGAGCGGACGAGGCGGTGGCGGACGCGGTGGACCGGGTGACGCTCGGCAGGGTGGACCGGCCGCTCGTGGCGGTCGGCGGCGGCGCGTTCCTGCTGGCCGCGGAGGTGCCCGGGGTGTGTGAGGTGATCCGCCCGGCGCACGCGGAGGTCGCGAACGCGGTGGGCGCGGCCATCGCGCTCGCCGGCGGCAGGTTCGAAACGATCGTTTCCGCTTCTGGAGGTGGGAGCTCCAGGGCTACATTGATCGACAACGCCAAGGAGGAGGCGGCCGCGCGGGCCGTCGCCGCCGGGGCCGACCCCGCATCCGTCCAGATCGTCGAGCTCAGCGAGATCCCTCTCAGCTACCTTCCTGAGCCCGCTGTGCGCCTGCACGTCAAGGCCGCCGGCCCCCTCGCCCGGCAGGCCGGATAGGAAAGGAACCCCCTCACATGCGCTGGCACAAGCGTCTTCTCGCCGCGGGAGCCGTGGCCGCCGTGACCCTCACCGCCGCGGCCTGCGCGGGCGGGAAGGTCCGCGGCGCGGAAGACTCCCCTCAGCCGGGCTCGACGACGGCTCCGGCCGGAGGCGCGGCCGACAGCACGTTCGTGTACGTCCCCAACCTGGACGTCGTCACCGACTGGGACCCCGCGAGCTCGTATTCCAACGAGATCATCGCGATGCAGAACATCTACGAGTCGCTGACCCGCTACAACCCGCAGACGAAGAAGACCGAGCCCCGGCTGGCCTCCTCGTGGACCTCCTCGCCCGACGGCAAGAAGTGGACGTTCACGCTGCGCGAGGGCGCGAAGTTCCACACCGGCAAGCCGGTGGACGCCGCCGCGGCCAAGGCCGCGATCGAGCGCACGATGAAGGAGGGCCAGGGAGCGGCCTACATCTGGGGCGCGGTCGACAAGATCGAGGCCAAGGACGCCACGACGCTGGAGTTCACGCTCAAGTACCCCGCCCCGCTCGACCTGATCTCCTCGGCCGGTTACGCGTCGTACATCTACGACACCACGGCCGCCTCGGGCGACTTGAAGAAGTGGTTCGGCGAGGGACACGACGCGGGCTCCGGGCCGTACACCATCGAGAGCTGGCAGAAGGGCAAGGAGACCGAGCTCACGCTCACGGCGTTCGACGGCTACTGGGGCGGCTGGAACGGCCCGCACTACAAGAAGGTCGCCTTCCGGGTCACGCCCGAGCTGACCACCGCCTGGCAGCTCCTGCAGCGCGGCGAGGTGACGTTCGTCCAGCGGCTCAACGCACAGCTGTTCGGCCAGGCGGGCGGCACGGACACGGTGCAGACCTCGCAGACGCCGTCGTTCCAGAACCTGCTCGTGCTGCTCAACACCGCCGACGGCCCGCTCAAGGACGTGAAGCTGCGCCAGGCCGTGCAGAAGGCCATCGACTACGACGGCCTCGTGGCGGCGCTGAAGGGCTCGGGCGTGGCGGCCAGCGGGCTGGTCCCCGAGGGCCTGCTCGGCGCCACCCCCGGCATGACCCCCAAGCAGGACCTCGCCGGCGCCGAGGCGCTGCTCAAGGAGGCCGGCTACGGCCCCGGCGGCAAGCGGCTCGAACTGACGCTGACCTACGCCCAGGGCGACGCCGACCAGGAACTGCTGGTCACGCTGCTCTCCTCGGCGCTCGACAAGCTCGGCGTCAAGCTGTCGGCCAAGCCGCTGCAGTGGAGCACGCAGTGGGACCAGGGCAAGGCGAAGGACCCGTCCAAGCGGCAGGACATCTTCGTCATGTACTGGTTCCCCGACTACGCCGACGCCTACTCGTGGTTCGTCAACGTCTTCCACGGCGAGAAGGACGTGCAGTTCAACCTCTCCTACCTGAAGGACGAGGCCGTCGACAAGCAGATCGACGAGCTGCCCGCGCTGACCGCGACCGACCAGGCCGGTGCGGAGAAGGCGTACGCCGGCCTGCAGAACACGATCATCAGCGAGAAGGCCGCGGTGGCGGTGCCGTACGTGCAGAACTACCAGCGGGCCTTCGCCAAGACGGTCCAGGGTTACGTGGACAACCCGGCCTACCCCAACGTGGTCTTCGTCTACGACCTGAAGCCCGGCGCCTGACACCATGCCGGGGTACCTGATCCGCCGGCTCGGCCAGGCCGTCCTGGTCGTGGCCGGCGTGATCGTCCTCACCTTCGCCGTCATGCGCCTGGTGCCCGGCGACCCGGCCGTGGCGTACGCCGGGCCGAAGGCGACGGCGGCCGAGCTGGCCGAGGCCAGGCGGCGGTTCGGCCTGGACGACCCGCTGCCGGTCCAGCTGTGGAACTACGTGCGCGACCTGCTGGGCGGCGACTGGGGGACCAGCCTGCACACCCGGCAGCCGGTGCGCGACGACCTCTTCCAGGCGTTCCCGGCCTCACTGGAACTCGTGGGCGCCGCGCTGATCATCGCGCTGGTCGCGGGCATCCCGCTGGGGATCGCCGCCGCGCGCTACAAGGGCCGCCTGCCCGACCTGTCGGTGCGGCTGTCGTCGATGCTGGCCGTGTCGGTGCCGGTGTTCTGGCTGGCGCTGGCCCTGCAGACGGTCTTCGCCAGCGGGCTCGGCTGGTTCCCCGTCGCCGGGGAGTACGACGCGTCGCTCGACCGGACCAGCCCCCTGCACCTCTACACCAACATCACCGCCGTGGACGCATTGATCACCGGCAACTGGCCGATCCTCACGAGCACGCTGTCGCATCTGGTGCTGCCCGCGCTGGTGATCGCGGCGTACCCGGCCGGGGTCGTGGCCCAGATGACCAGGGCCGCCCTCATCGAGGAGTCGTCGCGCGACCACGCCCGGCTGGAGCGCGCGCTCGGCTTCGGCGAGACCGCGGTGCTCACCCGGTTCGCCCTGCGGCCCGCGCTGAACCCGGTCCTGTCGCTGATCGCGCTCGTCTTCGCGTACTCGATCGTGAACGGCTTCCTCGTGGAGGCCGTGTTCAACTGGCCGGGCCTCGGGCGGTACGCCGCCGACTCGATCCGCTCGCTCGACACGCCCGCCATCGCCGGGGTGACGCTGCTGGTCGCCGTGCTGTACGTCGTGGCCAACCTCGCCGTGGACCTCCTCCAGGGCGTGGTCGACCCGAGGGTGAGGGCCCGATGACCACACCGGCCCTGCCCGCGCTCCGCCGTACGCCCCTGCGGCGCCTGGCGGGCGTGGACCGCCTCGCGGTGGCGGGGGCCGTGCTGCTGGCGGTCGTCGTGCTGGCGGCGCTGCTCGCGCCGTGGATCGCCCCCTATCCGGAGGACGGCGGCTCGGCCACGCATCCCCTGGAGGCGTTGCTGCCGCCGAGCGGCGCCCACTGGTTCGGCACCGACCAGGTCGGCCGCGACGTGCTCAGCCGGGTCCTGTTCGGCGCCCGCACCTCGCTGCTGATCGCCGTCGCGGTGCTGGCCGTCTCCGGAGTGGCCGGTGTCGTGCTCGGCGTCGTCGCCGGGTACGCCGGAGGCTGGGCCCGCGACGTCATCATGCGGGTGACCGACGTCTTCCTCGCCTTCCCCGCGCTGCTGCTGTCGCTGGCGCTCGCCGTGGTGCTGCAGCCCAGCGTGACCACCGTGATCGTGGCGATCGCGGTCACCTGGTGGCCGTGGTACGCCCGGCTCACGGCGTCGGTCGCCGCGTCCGTGGCCACCCGGGGCTTCGTCGACTCCGCGCGCTGCCTCGGCGTGCCCGCCCCGCTCATCGTGCTGCGGCACGTGCTGCCGAACTCGCTCACGCCGGTGCTGGTCCAGTTGTCGCTGGACGGCGGCGGGGTCATCCTCACCGCCGCCGCGCTGTCGTATCTGGGGCTCGGCGCCCACGAGCCGACGCCGGAGTGGGGCCTGATGGTCCAGCAGGGGCAGACGCTGTTCACCACCGACTGGTGGGTGGTGACCTTCCCCGGCCTCGCCATCCTGGTCACCGCGTTCGCGTTCAACGTGCTCGGCGAGGGGCTGAGGGCGAGGCTGGCGCGATGACCCTGCTGAGCGTCAGGGACCTGGCCGTCAGGATCGGCGACCGGGTGATCGCGTCGGTCCCCGAGCTCGACGTCTGCGCCGGGGAGTGCGTGGCGATCGTCGGGGAGAGCGGGTCGGGCAAGACCACGACCCTGCTCGCCACCCTCGGCCTCACCCAGGGCGCGGACGTCTCCGGCCGGATCACCGTCGGCGACGTGGACGTGCTCACGGCGAGCCACGCCCGGCTGCGTGAGATCCGCGGCTCGCGGGCGGCCCTGGTCATGCAGAGCCCGCAGGCCGCGCTCAACCCCACCATGCGCCTGGGCACGCTCATGCGCCGCGCGCTCGCCCGCCACGGCGTCAAGGGCGCGGACGCGCGCGAGCGGGCCGAGGAGGCGGTGCGCGCGGTGCTGCTCGACCCGGAGATCCTGCGCCGCCACCCCCACCAGGTGTCCGGCGGCCAGGCCCAGCGGTTCGCCATCGCGCTGGCTCTCGCGCTCGGCGCGCAGGTCGTGCTGGCCGACGAGCCGACCAGCGCGCTCGACGTGACCGTGCAGGCCGAGGTGGTCGCGGTGCTGCGCCGGCTGCGCGACGAGCGCGGGCTCGCCGTGCTCCTGGTCTCCCACGACCTCGCGCTGGTCTCCACGATCGCCGACCGGGTCGTGGTGATGCGCGAGGGGGCCGTGGTGGAGAGCGGGCCCGCCGCCGAGGTGTTCGCCCGGCCGCGCGACCCCTACACCCGTGAGCTGATCGCCGCAGTGCCCGCACTACCGGAAGCCGGGCCCGCACTACCCGAAGCCGGGGAGGACCTATGACGCTGCTCGCCGCCGAGAAGGTCACCCTCGCCTACGGTACGACGGCCGTGGTCCACGACGTGAGCCTCACCGTCGACGAGGGCGGGGTGGGCCTGATCGGGGAGAGCGGCTCGGGCAAGACGACGCTCGCCCGCGCCCTGCTCGGCCTCGTGCGCCCGCGCTCCGGCGTCGTCCGGTACGGCTCGCGCGACCTCGCCGGACTCGGCAGGACGGGCCGGGCGGAGTTCCGCCGGGCCGTGCAGCCGGTCTTCCAGGACGGCAGCGAGGCGCTCGACCCCCGCATGACGGCCGGAGCGTCGATCACCGAGGCGCTGACCACCCACCACCGCATGTCGAGGGCCGAGCGGCGGGACCGGGTGGACGCGCTCCTTGCCGACGTGGGGCTCGACCCCGCGCTCGCCGCCCGCAGGCCTCACGAGATGTCCGGCGGCCAGCGGCAGCGGGTGGCCGTCGCCCGCGCGCTGGCCGTGGAGCCGCGGCTGCTGGTGCTCGACGAGCCCACAAGCGCGCTCGACGTCACCGTGCAGGCCAGGATCCTCGACCTGCTGGAGCGGCTGGCCGCCGAACACGGGCTCGGCTACCTGCTCATCACGCACAACCTCGGCGTCGTCGGGCGGCTGTGCCGTACGTCGTCGGTGCTGTTCGCCGGGCGGGTCGTCGAGTCGGGCCCGACCCGGGAACTGCTCACCCGGCCGGCCCATCCCTACACCCGGGCGCTGCGCGACGCGGTGCCACGCCTGGGCGGCGAGCCCCCGCGCCCGACCGGGCGGACCGAGGCGGCGCCGGCCACGTCCGGCTGCCCGTTCCGGCTGCGCTGCCCCCTCGCCGTGGACCGCTGCCGGGACGAGGCGCCGCGGGCGCGCGAGGTCGAGGGGCGCGGGGTGGCGTGCCACCGCGCGGAGGAGGTGCTGGGCCACGTGTCCCGTGAGGATCGCGATGCGCCGCGTCAGTGACCTGCTCAGGACGCCCGCCGGTCGCAGGCTGACGCTCATCGCCGGCCCGTGGGACGCCCGCGAGGTCGACAGCGTCGTCCTCGTCGACGAGATGCGCGAGCTGGCCTCGGCCGCCCCCGGCGCGCTGGCGATCCTGTCCCGCCACGCCATGCGGTCGTGCGACGTGCTCGACGCGCTGCGCCTGGCCGGGCGCGGCCGCCTGGCCGGGCTCGTGCTGCCCGGCCCGGCCGGCACGACGCCCGAGATCGTGGAGCTGGCCAGGCGGGAGGGGGTCGCCCTGCTCGCCGGCGCCTCCGACCACTCGCTGTCGGACGCCGTGCTCGGCCTCAGCGCGGCCGTACGCGCCGACCCCGGGCTGCTGCTGCGCCGTACGAGGGAGGCGATCGACGGGCTCGGCGCGATGGAGGGCGCGGGCGAGGACGACATCCTGCGCGCGGCGTCCGCCTCCGTCGGGGTCGCGTACGCGGTCGCCGACCTGGCCGACCCGGCGGCCAACGCGACCGTGATCCGGGTCGGCGGGCGGCCGGACGGCTACGTGTGCTGGGACGGCGAGGACCCGGCGGCGGCGATCGTCGCCCAGGTCGTCGCGACCACGCTCGGCCGGGTGCGGGCGGCCGCGCGGGAGGCGGAGGCGGCCCGCGAACGCGCGCTGCTGGCCCTGCTCGGCGCCAAGGACACCCGGGCCGCCGCCCGCCGCGCCCGCCACGAGGGCGTGCCCGTGGACGGCTGGCACGTCGCGGTCTTCCTGCGCGACCCCGCCGCGGATCCGGCTCCCGACGCCGTCCGGGGTTCCGGGAGCGCCGGGGCGGCCGATCCCGTGCTGCGCGAGATACGCAGGACGGCCGCCACGATCCTGCCGCGCCCGCAGGGCCCCGGCGGGGCGGCCGGCCTGTCCGCGGCGCCGCTGGTCACCCGATGGCAGGACGGCGTGCTCGTCGTGCTCACCACCGACGAGCCGACGGCACCGGGCGGCCCGGACGCCCCGATCACGGGCATGGCCGTGGGCGTGGGCACCTGCCAGGAGGGCCCCGACGGGCTGCGCCGTACGGCCTCGCAGGCCCGCGCCGCCGCCGCCCGCGCCGCGGCCGGGCAGGTCGTCAGGTTCGACCGGCTCGGCGTCCAGGCGATCCTCGCGGAGCTGAGCGGCAGCGAGAGCGCGCTGGTCGCCGCCCGCGACATGCTCGCCCCGCTGGACCGCCTCGGGGCCCTCAGCGCGCACGCCGTGCCCACCCTCAAGGCGTACCTGGACTGCTGGGGCTCCCGGACCCGGGCGGCCGAGCTGCTCAGCCTGCATCCCAACGCGGTGGCCCACCGGATCAGGCGTATCGCCGAGGCCCTCGACGCCGACCTGTCCGACCCGCAGACCCGCTTCGCGCTCCAGCTCGCCTGCCACGTGGTGCTCGGCCACGACTGTCTCCCGGGCACAACAACGCCGCTCTCGTCGTTGTGAGGGCACATCGACGCCGCGCGCGGCCACATCTACGTTGCCTGGCATGACAACGGTCATCGGAGTGGACGTCGGAGGCACTTTCACCGACCTCGTCCTGCACGACGCCGCGACCGGCGAGATCAGGGTCGCCAAACAGCCCACCACGCCGGCCGCACCGGAGCGCGGGGTCCTCGCGGCGGTCGACGCGGCCGTGCCACGCGACCTGCTCGCCCGCTGCCGCCACTTCGCGCACGGCACCACCGTCGGCCTCAACGCGCTGCTCGAAAGACGCGGCGCGACCGTCGGCCTGATCACCACGGCCGGGTTCCGCGACGTGCTGGAGATCCGCCGGGGTGACCGCGACGACCCCTACGACCTGTCCTGGACCCCGCCGCCGCCGCTCGTGCCCCGGCGGCTGCGCCTGGAGGTGGCCGAACGGGTGGCCGCCGACGGCTCGGTCGTACGTAACCTGGAGCCGGAGGACGTGCGGCGGGCCGCCGAGACGTTCGCGGCCGAGGGCGTGGACGCCGTCGCGGTCGTGCTGGTGAACTCCTACGCCAACCCCGGGCACGAGGCGCGGGTGGCCGAGCTGCTCAGGCGGGCCGGGTTCGCCGGGCCGGTCTCGCTGTCGCACGAGGTCTCGGGGGAGTACCGGGAGTACGAGCGCACCTGCACCACGGTCGTGGACGCCTTCGTCCGTCACCGCATGGGTCCCTACCTGCACAACCTCGACCGCGAGCTGCGGGCCAGAGGGTTCGCGGGCGAGCTGCTCGTGACCCGGTCGGGCGGCGGCGCGCTGGCGCTGACGGAGGCCGCGGCCCGGCCGTTCGAGACGATCCTGTCCGGCCCGGTGGCCGGGGCCGCCGCCACCGCGCGCCTGGCCGCCTCCCTCGGCCACTCCCTGGGGCTCGGCACGGCCGTCGCCGCCGACGTGGGCGGCACCAGCTTCGACACCGCGCTCATCGAGGACGGGCGGCTCCCGCTGCTGTACCAGGGCGAGGTCGTCGGCCTGCCGCTGCAGAGCCCGTGGGTGGACGTGCGGTCGGTGGGCGCGGGCGGCGGCTCGGTCGCGTACGCCGACGCGGGCGGCCTGCTGCGGGTCGGCCCGCGCAGCGCGGGCGCCGATCCCGGGCCCGCCTGCTACGGGCGGGGCGGGACCGAGCCCACGGTGACCGACGCCGCCCTGCACCTGGGCATGATCCCCCGCGGGCGCATCTCCGGCGGCATCGAGCTGTCGGCCGATGAGGCGGCCCGTGCGCTGGCGCCGCTGGCCGCCCCGACCGGCATCGACGGCGTGGACGCCGTCGCGATGGGCGTCGTCAGGATCGCCGCCGCGCACATGGCCCAGGCCGTGCGCGGCGTGACGGTCGAGCGGGGCGTCGACCCGCGCGGGGCGGCCGTCGTCGCCTTCGGCGGCGCCGGTCCCGTGTTCGGCTGCCTGCTCGCCGACGAGCTCGACGTGGACACCGTGGTGGTGCCGCCCAACGCGGGCAACTTCTCCGCCGTCGGCCTGGTGCAGACCGACGTCGTACGCTCGGCCGCCCGCACGATGGTGCGCCCCCTGGACGACGCGGCGCTGCCGGCGGTCGACGACGTGGCGCGATCGCTGTTCGAACGGCTCGCGCGGCCCGGAGCCGTACGCGAGGTGGACCTCGACCTGCGCCACCGGGGACAGGAGCACACGCTGACGATCCCCGTGCGGCTCGGCGAGGACGACCTGACCGCCGTGTCCGCCCGCTTCTCCGAGGCCTACCACCGGGCCTTCGGCCACACCCTGCCCGACCCGCTGGAGATCGTCACCGTACGGGCGACCAGCCGGGTCGTGCTCGACGACGAGCGCCCCCTGGTGCCGGCCCCGTCCGCAGGCGAGGGCGAGGACGAGGCGGGGACGACGCGGCTGTGGTCGTTCCGCCGGGGCGCCTGGACCGATGCCCCGGTCGTACGCCGGGAGGACCTGACCGGCGTGGCCGAGGGCCCGCTGCTGGTTGTGGAGCCGACCGCGACCGCCTACGTGGACGCCGGCTTCGCGGTGGAGGCGCACGAGAGCGGCTGCCTCCTGATCACACGGAAGGACCGGCCATGACCATCGTCCGCACCCGCTACACCGAGGTGCATCCGGGGCTGGGCGACGGCGCGGACCCGGTGACCACCGAGATCATCCGGCAGGGGCTCAGCGCCGCGGCCGACCAGATGAAGCAGTCGCTGATCCGCACCGCGTTCTCGCCGATCATTTACGAGGCGCTGGACTTCGCCGTCGCCTTCTACGACGCCGACATGTGCATGCTGGCGCAGGCGCCGACACTGCCGGCGTTCATGGGCACGCTCGGCTTCTGCGTGCGGGAGGCCGTCGAGGGCGTCGGCGGTCCCGCCGCGCTCAGCCCCGGCGACGTCATCCTCTACAACGACCCGTACGGCACGGGCTCCCACCCCCAGGACGCGGCGATGGTGGTGCCGATCTTCCACGAGGACGTGCTCGTCGCCTACTCGGCGATCAAGGCCCACTGGCTCGACATCGGCGGCAAGGACCCCTACTGCACCGACACGATCGACGTCCACCAGGAGGGGACGATCTTCCCCGGCGTCAAGCTGTACGACGCCGGGCGGCTGGTCAGCGACGTCTACCGGATGATCCTGGCCAACAGCCGGATGCCGGAGATGGTCATCGGGGACATCAACGCCATGGTGGCCGGGGCGCGGACCGGCGCCGAGGCCCTCGGCGCGCTGGTGCGGCGGCACGGCCTGGACACCTTCCGCCGCTGCGTCGCCCGGATGTACGCCCACGGCGAGGCGCTGGTGCGCGACTGGTTCGAGCGCCTGCCCGACGGGGTCTACCGGGCGTCCAGCGTCATCGACTCCGACGGGGTGAACGGCACGCCGATCCCGTTCGGCGTGGAGGTCGCCGTGGACGGCTCGTCGGTGACCGTCGACCTGACCGACTGCCCCGACCAGGTCGGCGGGCCGGTCAACTGCCCGCTCCCGTCCACCGTGGCGGCCGTCAGGATCGCGGTGGCCTTCCTCGCGGGTGCGGGCGAGCAGCCCAACGAGGGCCACTTCCGGCCGCTGGAGCTGGTCACCCGGCTCGGCTCGCTCTTCCACCCCGTACGGCCCGCGCCCTGCTTCATGTACGGCATCCCCTCCGACCACGCCATCGAACTGATCATCAGGGCGCTGGCCGAGGCCGTGCCGGGATCGGTGCCGGCCGCCAGCGGCGGTGACATCAACGCACTGGTGTGGTGGGGCAACCGCGAGGCGACCGGCGAGCCGTGGGCGGACGGCGCGCCGCACCCGGTGGGCCAGGGCGCCTCACGGTCGGCCGACGGCGCGAGCGCGCTCATGTACATCTCGGAGTCGGCCACCCGCTTCACGCCCGCCGAGGTGTGGGAGGCGCGCAACCCCTGGCGGATCGAGCGGCTCGCCCTGGCCGAGGACTCCGGCGGCCCGGGCCGTCACCGCGGCGGCCTGGGACTCGACCTGTCCTTCCGCGTGCTGGAGGACCAGTACCTCACATCGGGCCTGGCCAGGACCGCGCTGGCGCCCTGGGGCCTGGAGGGCGGCCTGCCCGGCCGGCCCAACCGGCTCACCGTGGAGTATCCCGACGGGCGCGTCGAGGACTTCTCGCTGAAGACGCGGATCTTCCTGCCCAAGGGCGCGGTCGTGCACCTGCGCACCGGCTCCGGCGGCGGGTACGGCCCGCCCGGTGAGCGCGACCCCGAGGCCGTGCGCGCGGACCTGCGGGAGGGCTACATCACCGGCGAGCACGCCCGGCGGCACTATCCCCACGCGCTGTGAGGGCGCTCACAGGGCCTGCAGGCCGCTGATCACCTCGCCGAGGAGCTTCTCGGCGGGGAAGCGCGCGACGTTGGCGGGCGGGCGCACCTTCACGAGACCCTGCTCGTGGAGGTCGCCCACCAGCACCCGTACGACGCCGAGGGGCAGGTCGATGGCCGCGGCGATGTCGACCAGCGACGCCGGGCGTGCGCACAGGCTGAGGATCATCCACTGCTCGGGACCGAGGCTCACCGGCGTGGGCCCGCCGACCGCGGTGACGATCGCGACGAGGTCGATCTCCCGGCTGGAGGGCCGCACGCGTCCGCGGGTCAGGGCGTAGGCCGGCACGATCGGCCCGGCCTCCTCGTCCAGCCACTGGTCCTGCATGCGCTCCGTCACGTTTCGTCCTCCTCGCCGGTGTTCTCGTTGTCCTGCGGCCCCCGTTTCAGCGAGGCGAGGATGATGTCCTCCGGGGTGACCTCTCCCGCGGCGAGACGGGCGAGGTCGGGATCCTTGGGGCCGACCATGAGCGCGGATGGGAGCAGCACGATGGCGGTCGTTCCTCCGTAGGCCGAGGACCGCAGGGTCACGCGGATGTCCCGCCGCGCGGCCAGGCGCGCGACGACGAACAGTCCCATGCGCTCGGTGTCCGCGATGTCGAACTCCGGCGGAGCGGCCAGACGCTCGTTCAGTTCGGCGAGCCGCTCCTTGGTCATGCCGAGCCCGCGGTCCTCGATCTCGACCGCGAAGCCCGTGCCGACGAGTTCGCCGCGTACCGACACGGACGTGTGCGGCGGCGAGAAGATGGTGGCGTTCTCGATCAGTTCGGCGATGAGGTGGATGACGTCGGCCACCGCGGCGCCGTCGATCCCGTGGTCCTCCATGGGCAGCACGTTCACCCGGGCGTAGTCCTCCACCTCGGCCGCGGCCCCGCGTACGACGTCGTACATCGGGACGGGTTTGCGCCAGGCGCGGCCGGGGGCGTTGCCGGACAGGATGATCAGGCCCTCGGCGTGGCGGCGCATGCGGGTCGTCAGGTGATCGAGCCGGAACAGCTCCTCCAGCATGTCCGGGTCGGTCGTGTGGCGCTGCATGCCGTGCAGCTGGGTCCGCTGCCGATGCAGGAGTGTCTGGCTGCGCCGCGCCAGGTTGAGGAAGACCTGGCTGACACCCCGCTGCAGGCGGGCCTGCCCGATGGCGGCCTCCACCGCGGTCTTCTGCACGGTCGAGAAGGCCCGCCCCACGTCCTGGATCTCGGCGGTCCCGCCCGCCGTCTGGATCGGGGGCGCTTCGGTGGCCACGTCCACGTCGTCGCCCCGCTTGAGCTTGACCAGCATTCCCGGCAGCCGCGTGTTGGCCAGGTCGAGCGCGGCCTGCCGCAGATCGGCCAGCTCACGGGCGAGGCGTCCGCCGACCCGCAGCGAGATCAGGATCGAGGCGAGGACCGCCAGAAGACCGAAGCCCCCGACCAGCACGGCCCGGCGCAGGATCGAGTCGGCGATCGGCGCGGCGCGCTGGGCGAGCAGGGCCGCCGCCTCGGTCTGCGCCTTCTGGAACGAGTCGGCCAGGTCGTCGGAGGTCGACTGCCACACCCGCTGCGTACGCGCGGAGATCGTGGGCGCCGCGATGATCTGCTCCTCCTGGAGCCGCAGCCGCTGGTAGAGCGGGGTGGTGATCAGGTTGACGTGGAGCTGCCGCAGGCCCGCGTCCAGCTCGGGCAGTCCCTGGTCGATGAGGAACCGGCGGTTGCCCACGAGCTGGGTGAACAGCTTGCGCTCCTCGTCGGTGAGGCCGCCGGACGCCCCCGTGGCCGCCGCCAGCGCCTGCTCCCGGGTCAGTAGCTCCTTGGCGTACCCGAGCGAGATCACCACACGCGACTGCTGGTAGATCGGGATGTCGTCGATCAGGGCCAGGCTGTAGTGCATCCGGTAAATCGAGTCGCTGACCAGGTTGTAGGTCTCGATGACGCGCAGACGCTCCGACAGCCCCTCGTCGATCTCCGCACGGATCTCGTCGATCCGGCTGAGCCCCGCCAGCATCTCGTCGACCTGTGTGCGCATCGCGGCGGTGGTGGCCGACCGGGACGAGTCGGACAGGGCCAGCGTGCGGACCTTCTCCCTGGTCTTGTCGGTCCGCTGGCGCTGCAGGACCATGGCGTCGCGGCTGTTCTTCTGGCGCGCGGCGAGGTATCGGGCCGTGGCCAGGCGCTCAGCCTGCAGCTCGACGATCAGGGAGTCGGCGGGCCGCCGCAGTGTGGACCACAGGGTGTTGTACGTACGCAGGCTCAGGCTCTCGCCGATGGTGACGCCGGCGGTGACCACCCAAAGGACGACCAGGGAGAAGAGAGGGACGAGGAGCAGGCCGATGAGCCGGGACCGGATCGGCCGGTCGCGCCTACGCGGACTCATGGCACCTCGCCAGTGAGGAACAAGCCTCACGTAAGACCTTTTTGAGACAGAGCAAGAGACTAGCAGTGAGGCGAGCCGGATGAGGGCCCTGTGATCAATTATCGGGAGATATCGTGTCCAATCGTGATCTTGCAGTAGCGTCGATCATGGGAGACACGGAAAGGACCCGCACGCATGCGCCGTTTCCTCGTGCTGGGAGTGCTGGCCGTGCTGGCCCTGGCAGGTTGCGGCGGCGGTGAGGCCGGAGAGATCTCGGCCGCGAACCTGCCGTCGGCGAAGGACTCCACCTTCGTCTACCTGCACCATCTCGACATCGTCACCGACTGGGACCCGGCGAGCTCGTATTCCAACGAGGTCGTCGCGATGGAGAACATCTACGACTCGCTGACGAAGTACAACCCCAGGACGCGGCGCGCGGCGCCCCGCCTGGCCGAGCGCTGGCAGACGTCGTCCGACGGCAAGGTCTGGACGTTCACCCTGCGCGGCGGCGTGGTCTTCCACACCGGACGGCCGCTGGACGCCGCCGCGGTGAAGGCGTCCATCGAGCGCACCAAGCGGATGGGCGCCGGCGCGGCCTACATCTGGGACCCCGTGCAGCAGATCACGGTCAAGGACCCGCTGACCGTGGAGTTCCGGCTCAAGTACGCCGCTCCGCTCGACCTGATCGCCTCCGCCGACTACGCGGCGTTCATCTACGACACGCAGGCGGCGGGCTCGGGCGACCTCAAGAAGTGGTTCCAGGCCGGCCGGGACGCCGGCTCGGGGCCGTACACGGTGGCGAGCTGGAAGAAGGGGCGCGAGAAGGAACTGGTGCTGCGCGCCTTCGACCGCTACTGGGGCGGCTGGGAGGGTCCGCACTACCGGAACATCGAGTTCCGCGTCACCCCCGACCCCGACCGGGCGTACCGGCTGCTGCTGCGCGGCGAGGCGAGCTACGTGCAGCGGCTGAACCCCGATCTGTTCCACCGGGCCCGGGCGACCGCGGGCGTGCGGACCCTGCAGGTGCCGTCGTTCCAGAACCTGCTCGTGCTGTTCAACACCGCCTCCGGACCACTCGCCGACATACGGCTGCGCAAGGCGGTGCAGAAGGCCATCGACTACGACGGTCTGATCTCCGGGCTGAAGGGGGCGGCGGCGCCCGCCTCGGGCCTGGTGCCCGAGGGCCTGCTCGGTCACGCTCCCGGCCTGACCCAGAAGCAGGACCTCGCCGGGGCCACCGCGCTGCTCACCGAGGCGGGGTACGGCCCGGGCGGCGACCCGCTGCGCCTGACGCTGACCTACGCGGAGGGGGACGACGACGAGGAACTGCTGGTGCGCAGGCTCAAGCGCACGCTCGCAGAGCTGAACGTCCAGCTCGACGCCAAGGCCATGCCGTGGAACGACCAGTGGGACCGGGGCAAGGCCGCGGACCCGGCCAAGCGCCAGGACATCTTCGTCATGTACTGGTACCCCGACTACGCCGACGCCTATTCGTGGTTCCTCAACGTCTTCCACAGCGCCGAGCCGGTGTCCTTCAACCTCACCTACCTCAAGAACAAAGACATCGACGCCAAGATCGACCGACTGCCGTCACTGGGGACGAACGATCGCTCCGCCGCCGAGACGGCGTACGCCGACCTCCAGCGCAGCCTCATCGAGGAGAAGGCGGTGGTGGCCGTGCCGTGGGTGCTGACCTATCAACGGGCCTATCTGGGCAACGTCCAGGGGTTCACCGACAACCCGGCCTACCCCAACGTCGTCTTCGTGCACGAGCTCATCCCCGGCGGCTGAGCCGCAGGCCGCGGGGGTCAGCCCCGCAGCCTGCGGCTGACCCCGCCACAGTGAGGGCCGCGCGCGGTGCGGGGCCGCCGGGGCGTGGGCTCGTCGAGGTTGGTCAACATGGCCTGCGCCGCCGTGGCGTCCGACAGAATCCGCTGCGCCTGCTCACCGTCGGGAAGCTGCCCGTGCTCGGCCAGCTCGTGCTGGAGGAAGGTGAGCGGCGCCGGATGGCCGGCGGCGTCCGCGGCCATGGAGGCGCGAGCGGCGGTCAGCAACGCGAGGTAGTGCGAGCGCAGGATCGCCTCGCGCGTACGCAACAGCTCCAGGTCGTCGAGCAGGGAGTGCGCGAGCTCGAGCAGGTCGCCCGGGCGCGGCGGCTCGGCGGTGATGTGGGCACGGATGTCGTCGAACTCCGACCGCATGATGATGGCCACCTCCAGCGACGGAAGTCCGGGCGGCCGGGTTGGCGCCGTACGGGGACTTCCGCATCATGTTCGTAGCGCGGGGCGATTGCGAGTGGCTTGACGTTCGGTTGCGTGGGAAGACGACGGCCTGTCAGAGCCGTCGCGCGGCACGGGGACGACAGCCGCTCACGGCGTTCGTCCCTCACCTCGTGCCTCCCCGATAGTCCGTGCCATGCCGACGTGATCGCCGCGGCGCTAAGTAGATGCTTGAGAGCCGGATCTGGTTGTCCCTGCCCGCTCGTACGTTTTGCCGCACCCCGGACGTGGAGGGCGCTCCCGGCTGTGACCTGCGGGAACACTCACGACCGGTCGGTGTGTCGCAACAGGCGACGCCGCGCCGCCCAGGCCGGCGTCGCCGGGAATAGCGCCGGCGATGGGGGCGTTGTAGTCGAACCGGGTCATGGCAGTGCCGGACCCTGGTAATCTTGTGGTGTCGGCGCGGTTCGGCGCACTCCTCTTCGATCACTTCGGTGGTTGTGTTGGCTGTGCGCGGGCTGGTCGCCGGTGTCCTTCTCTCTTTCCGGGTTGTCTGGGTCGGTGGTTTTGCGCCGGGCTGGGGGTTCGGGTAAGTTAGAGGGGTTGCCCCGGAAACGGGGTGGTCGAATT